>JAPOKC010000005.1 GCA_029977845.1 Mycobacteriaceae bacterium
ACCGAGCGCGCGGTGGCGACCGAGCCCGGCGAACCGGTCGACCCTGTGCAGGCCGCACTGTGGGGACTCGGGCGGACCGTCATCGCCGAACAGCCGACGCTGCGCTGCCGGCTGGTGGACTGTGATTCCTTCGAGGAGTCGACCTCCTGGATCCCCGCTGCGCTCGGAACGCCGGTCATCGAGCCGGAACTCGCGGTGCGGCAGGGCAAATTCCTGGTGCCCCGCCTGCTGCACTGGGCGCGCAGCGGCCAGTTGCCGATGCCGCGAACCGACGATTACGTGCTGGCGCCCACCGAGCGTGGCGCGATCGACAACCTGCGCATCTTCGAGGCCGAGGTGTCCCCGCCGGCCGCCCACGAGGTGCAGGTGCGGATGGAGGCCGCCGGCCTGAACTTCCGCGACGTGCTCAACGTGCTCGGCCTCTACCCGGGCGATCCCGGCCCGATCGGCGGCGACCTCTGCGGCGTTGTCACCGAGATCGGCTCCGAGGTGAGCGGATTCGAGATCGGTCAGCGGGTGATGGGCTTCATGCAGGGTGCCTTCGCCAGCCGGATCAATGTGCCGGCCCTGCTGCTGGCCCCGGTCCCCGACGGTGTCGATCCGGTGGGTGCGGCCACCATCCCGGCCGCGGCCCTGACCGCACGCCTGGCGTTCGACTGGGCGAACCTGAAGGCCGGGGACAAGGTCCTCATCCACGCCGCCAGTGGCGGTGTCGGGCTGGCTGCCATCCAGTGGGCCCGGCACTGCGGAGCGACCGTCTTCGCCACCGCGAGCGCCTACAAGCGCGCGACACTGCGCAAGATGGGCGTGGAGTATGTCTACGACTCGAGGACAACGGATTTCGCCGATCAGATCCTCGCCGACACCGGCGGCGCGGGTGTCGATGTAGTGCTCAACAGCCTGACCAACGAAGGCTTCGTCGAGGCGACGGTGCGGGCCACCGCCAGGGGCGGCCGGTTCGCCGAGATCGCCAAGCGCGATATCTGGTCACCCGAGCAGATGGCTGCGGCGCGTCCCGATATCGACTACGGCATCATCGCGCTCGATGCCACGACCGTGAACGACCCGCATCACATCCAGCGCCTGATGAACGAGGTGTCCGACGGGATGGCCGCCGGCGTCTGGACCCCGGTACCTGCCGAGGTCTATCCGCTGACCGAGGCGAAGTCGGCGTTCCGCCGGATGCAGCAGGCCCGGCACATCGGCAAGATCGTCGTGCAGATGCCCAAACCCCTTGCACCGCGGGCTGATCGGAGTTATCTGATCACCGGTGGTCTGGGTGCGCTCGGGCTGCACACCGCCGCCTATCTGGCTCAGCTCGGGGCCGGTGACATCGTGCTGACCAGCCGTCGGGCTCCCGACGCCGACGCCGAACGCGCGATCGCGGCGATCACCGAGCGGTTCCACTGCCGGGTGCACGTCTTCTGCGCCGACGTCGGCGACCCCTCGGAACTGACCGCTCTGCTGACCCGGATCCGAACCGAGCTGCCACCGCTGGGCGGAGTGGCGCACCTGGCGGGTGTGCTCGACGACGCGTTGCTGCCACAGCAGACCCTGGAGCGATTCCGAACCACGTTGGCGCCCAAGGCCTTCGCCGCCCATCAGCTCGATCAGCTGACCCGCGATGACGATCTGGAGTTCTTCATCCTGTACTCCTCGGCGTCGGCAGTGCTGGGCTCCCCCGCCCAGGCCAATTACGCAACGGCCAACGCGCTGCTCGACGGACTGGCCGCCCAGCGCCGGGCGCAAGGACTGCCGGCGACGGCGATCAACTTCGGTCCGTGGGGACGCGGTGGCATGGCCAGCTCGCAGGTGGTCATCGCCAATCTCGGCGCCCAGGGCATGATGCCGCTGGATCCTTCGGCGGCACTCGCCGCTCTCGGCGAGATCATCCGGCACGGGACACCGCAGGCGACAGTGCTCAAGGCCAACTGGCAGCGCGCCGCCAAGATGTTCTCCGGCGCGCGCCCGCCGCTGCTGGACAATGTGCTTCCCACCGATGACGCCGCGGTGTCGGGTGACAGCGAGTTGCTGCGCCAGCTCCAGGAGATTCCGGTTGCGGCCCGGGCCGGCTTCATCACCGAATTCCTGCAGCGCGAGGTGCAGGGATTCCTGCGGCTGGCTTCACCCCCGGCCGCCACCAGCCGATTCCTCGACCTCGGGACCGACTCGCTGATGGCGGTGGAGCTGCGTAACCGGCTGTTCGGCCAGTTCGGCGGGAAGTTCGACATCAGCCCGACGGCGATCTTCGACTATCCGACGATCGGTGAGCTGGCCGAACATCTGGTCTCCCAGCTGCCCGAATCGGATGCCGCGCCCGGCCCGGCATCCGGCCCGAATTCCACAGTTTGACCTGCATCACACCGGCTTTGCGTTCCAATCACCGATCGGTATAGTCGAAGAGGTTACTGGTGGGTAACTTGGATGAGTACCCAACCCCTATAGGTGGCGTTTCCACGAGGAGGAATTGTGAGCCACTACAAGAGCAACGTTCGCGATCAGGTGTTCAACCTGTTCGAGGTCTTCGAGGTGGACAAGGCACTCGGTGAGGGCGACTTCACCGACCTCGACAAGGAGACCGCCGTCGAGATGCTCGGCGAATTCGCCCGGCTGTGCGAGGGCCCGATCGGCGACTCCTTCGTCGAGGGTGACCGCAATCCGCCGGTGTTCGATCCCGAGAAGCACACGGTGACGCTGCCGGAGAACTTCAAGAAGTCGGTGAAGGCATTCATCGACGGCGGCTGGGACAAGGTCGGACTGAGCGAGGAGCTCGGCGGCGTACCGGCCCCCAAGGCGCTGCTGTGGGCGCTGCACGAACATGTGCTCGGCTCCAACCCGGCGGTGTGGATGTACGGCGGCGGCGCCGGTTTCGCCGCGATCGTCCACCACCTCGGCACCGAAGAGCAGAAGAAGTGGGCAGTGCTGGCCGCTGAGCGCGGCTGGGGCGCCACCATGGTGCTGACCGAGCCGGATGCCGGCTCAGACGTGGGCGCCGGGCGCACCAAGGCCGCCCAGCAGCCCGACGGCTCGTGGCACATCGACGGCGTGAAGCGGTTCATCACCTCCGCCGACTCCGACGACCTGTTCGAGAACATCATGCATCTGGTGCTGGCCCGCCCCGAGGGCGCCGGCCCGGGTACCAAGGGTCTGTCGCTGTTCATCGTGCCGAAGTATCTGTTCGACTTCGAGACCGGCGCGCCGCTTGAGCGCAACGGCGTCTTCGTCACCAACGTCGAGCACAAGATGGGTCTGAAGGTCTCGGCCACCTGCGAGGTGACCTTCGGTCAGCACGGCACCCCGGCCGTGGGTTGGCTGGTGGGTGAGGTCCACGAGGGCATCGCGCAGATGTTCGATGTCATCGAGCAGGCCCGGATGATGGTGGGCACCAAGGCGATTGCCACGCTGTCGACGGGCTACCTTCATGCGCTCGAGTACGCCAAGTCGCGTGTCCAGGGTGCTGATCTGACCCAGATGATGGACAAGACCGCTCCGCGCGTCACCATCACGCATCACCCTGACGTTCGGCGCAGCCTGATGACCCAGAAGGCCTACGCCGAGGGTCTGCGTGCGCTGTACATGTTCACCTCCACCTATCAGGACGCGCAGGTGGCCAAGGCGCTGCACGACGTCGACGCCGATCTGGCCATGCGGGTCAACGACCTGATGCTGCCGATCGTCAAGGGTGTGGGTTCGGAGCAGGCGTACGCCAAGCTCACCGAGAGCCTGCAGACCTTCGGCGGTTCGGGCTTCCTTCAGGACTACCCGATCGAGCAGTACATCCGCGACGCCAAGATCGACTCGCTCTACGAGGGCACGACGGCCATCCAGGCGCAGGACTTCTTCTTCCGCAAGATCATCCGGGACAAGGGACAGGCACTGGCCCACGTCGCCGGTCAGATCGATGAGTTCGTGAAGAACGAGTCCGGCAACGGCCGGCTCAAGACCGAACGCGCCCTGCTGGCCAAGGCCCTCGAGGACGTTCAGGCCATGGCGGCCACCTTGACCGGCTACCTGATGGCGGCCCAGGAGGATCCGAAGGCCATCTACAAGGTGGGACTGGGTTCGGTGCGCTTCCTGATGAGCGTGGGCGACCTGATGATGGGCTGGCTGCTGCTGCGCCAGTCCACCGTGGCGATGGCGGCACTCGACGCCGGAGCCGCGGGCGAGGACCGCTCCTTCTACGAGGGCAAGGTCGCGGCGGCTTCGTTCTTCGCCAAGAACTACCTGCCGCTGCTGACCAGCACGCGTCAGGTGCTCGAGACGCTGGACAACGAGGTCATGGAACTCGACGAGTCCGCCTTCTAGACAGCGACGAAAGCGAACGGCCCCGGGACTCCCCGTCCCGGGGCCGTTCGCTTTTCCGACCATTAGCTGAATTTTCTCGAATGCAACTAGTGATTACCACATAATCCCTGCTAGTAGCCCATTTTATTGCCGGTGATCTTAGGCCCTTCACCGCGACCTGGATTTTGCTACGTTGGATAGGTGACCTCACCACAGAGCAGGGGCCCACTGGCCGGCATCGTGGGACCGTTCACCAAGGCCGGCGGCTATTACGCCCGATCCTGGAGTGCCTACCTGGGTGGCGCGCGCAACGAGGTTCCGGTGGCACGCCCGACGCTGTCATTGGCCACCCACGCGTTGCGGGACGAACTCGTCCTGGTCGGGCTGCTGTGGAAGAGGCCGCTGAGCGATCCGGCCGCCTATGAACGCATCGACGGCGAAGTCGCCGAGGCGATCGCGTTGTACCGCCGCAACGGCTGGCTGGAGAAGCCGCAGGGCTTCTTCACCGCGCCACCGGTACCGCGTGAGGTGTCCATCCGGAAGTTCAGCACCCGCAACCGCACTCACGAGCGGCTGTCCTTCGACAGCGGCTATGCGCCGCATCCCGGCGAGCCCGGCGCGCAGCGCTGGATGGACTACGCCGGAAACCATCGCGAGTACGCGCTGATGCTCAGGCACACCAAAGACGGTCATCCCGAACCGCGGCCGTGGCTGGTGTGCGTCCATGGAACCGAGATGGGCCGCGCCGGACTCGATCTGGCGCTCTTCCGGGCCTGGCATCTGCACGCCGATCTCGGGCTCAACGTCATCCTGCCGGTGCTGCCGATGCACGGACCGCGCGCCAAGGGGTTGCCCAAGGGTGCGGTGTTCCCGGGCGAGGACGTGATGGATGACGTACACGGCACCGCGCAGGCGGTGTGGGACATCCGGCGCGTGCTGGCCTGGATCCGCAGCGAACAACCCGATGCGCCGATCGGTCTGAACAGCATCTCGCTCGGAGGTTTCGTCGCTGCTCTGGTCGCCAGTCTCGAGGACGATCTCACCTGCGCGATCCTCGGAGTGCCGCCGTCGAACCTCGTCGAGTTGCTCGGTCGCCATTCCGGATTGGACAAGAACGATCCGCGGCACGCGACGCTGGAACTGGCCAAACCCATCGGGCAGATGGTCTCGCCGCTGTCGATGCAACCCAGGGTGGCCCCCGAGGGCCGGTTCATCTACGCCGGTGTGGCCGATCGCATCGTTCATCCCCGCCAGCAGGTGATGCAGTTGTGGGAGCACTGGGGACGCCCGGACATCGGCTGGTACCACGGTGGCCACACCGGATTCTTCGAATCCCGGCCGGTTCAGCGCTACGTGGATGCCGCCTTGATGCAGTCCGGTCTGATATCGGGCGCGATGACGAAATAGCCCCGTGCCGCCGCTGGGTCGGGGGTCGAACGGCAGCACGGAGCTATCTCATCCGAGGATTACCCCCAGGCACGTCCGGCCAAACCCGCTCAGGCCTCCAGGATGGCGGTGACACCCTGACCGCCGGCGGCGCAGATCGAGATCAGTCCGCGCACCGGACGGCCGGTGTCGGCCCTCTTCTCCGCGAGTTGCTTGGCGAGTTGGGCGACGATCCGCCCGCCGGTCGCCGCGAACGGATGCCCGGCGGCCAGCGAGGAGCCGTTGACATTGAGCCGGGTGCGGTCGATCGGCCCGAGCGCGGATGCCAGACCCAGCCGCTGCCGGCAGTACTCATCGGATTCCCAGGCCTGCAGATGCGTCAGCACCACCGAGGCGAACGCCTCGTGGATCTCGTAGAAATCAAAGTCCTGCAAGGACAATCCGTTGCGGGCCAGCAGGCGGGGCACCGCGTAGGTCGGAGCCATCAGCAGTCCGTCCGTCCCGTTGACGTAGTCCACCGCCGCGGTCTCGGAGTCGACGAAGTACGCCAGCGGGGTCAGCCCGCGAGCCGCCGCCCATTCGTCGCTGGAGAGCAGCGCCACCGATGCGCCGTCGGTCAGCGGGGTCGAGTTGCCCGGCGTCATGGTGGCGTCACCGCCCTTGACTCCGAACACCGGCCTGAGGGACGCCAGCTTCTCGACAGTGGAATCGGCTCGGAGGTTGTTGTCGCGGTACAGGCCCAGGAACGGTGTCACCAGATCGTCGAAGAATCCGCGGTCGTAGGCGGCCGCCATGTTGCGGTGACTTGCTACGGCCAGTTCGTCCTGATCGACACGCTTGACACCCATCTGTCGCGCGGTGATCGCGGCGTGTTCACCCATCGACAGTCCGGTGCGCGGCTCGCCGTTGGTCGGGATCTCCACACCGATGGCGGCAGGGAGTCGTCCGACCAGCTTCAACCGATCCACAGTGGATTTCGCGCGGCGCACCGACAGCAGCGAACGCCGCAGGTTGTCTCCCAACCCGATCGGGGCATCGGAGGTGGTGTCCACCCCGCCGGCTGCGGCCACCTCGTAGCGTCCGCGCGCGATCCCGTCCGCCGCGGCGATGGCGGACTGCAGCCCCGTCCCGCAGGCCTGCTGAAGATCGAAGGCCGGGGTGTAGGGCGACAGCGAACTTCCGAGCACACACTCACGCATGAGGTTGAAGTCACGACTGTGCTTGAGCACCGCGCCGCCGATCACCATGTCCAGGCGTTGGCCGTCCAACCCGAACCGATCCGCCAGACCGTCCAGGGCGGCGGTGAACATGTCCTGATTGGACGCCTCGGCATAAGCGCTGTCCGACCGGGCGAACGGAATTCGGTTGCCGCCAAGAATGGCGGCCCTGCGGGTATTCACCTCCCCATACTAAATTCGTTGTATGGCTTCCCATCTGTTGTCCCAACTCGCCAAGCAATTCGGGGTGCCCACACCGGAGACGCTGCGCCGGTACCGCGCAGGGGAGCCGCCACTGGCCGGCTCGCTACTGATCGGTGGCACGGGACGGTTGGCCGAACCGGTACGCGCGTTACTTGCTGAGGATTACGACATCGTCGGCAACAATCTCGGCGGGCGCTGGGCCGACACCTTCGGCGGGCTGGTGTTCGACGCCACGGGCATCACCGAACCGGCGGGACTGCGTGCGCTCTACGAATTCTTCACCCCGGTGCTGCGCAACCTCGGCCCGTCGGCGCGGGTGGTCGTGCTCGGCACGACGCCCGAGCAGGCCGGCAGCGCCGACGAGCACATCGCCCAGCGTGCGCTGGAGGGCTTCACCCGCTCACTGGGCAAGGAACTGCGCCATGGCGCCACCGTCGCACTGGTCTACGTCTCTCCCGACGCGAAACCCGATGCCGGCGGCTGCGAATCGACACTGCGGTTCCTGCTGTCCGGCAAGTCCGCTTATGTCGACGGACAGGTGTTCCGCATCGGCCCGTCCGATTCCACTGCGCCCGCGGACTGGGACAAGCCGTTGGCCGGCAAGGTGGGCATCGTCACCGGCGCCGCGCGCGGAATCGGCGCCACCATCGCCGAGGTGTTCGCCCGCGACGGGGCGCGGGTCGTCGCCATCGACGTCGACCAGTCAGCCGAAGCGCTCGCCGAAACGGCGGCACGGGTCGACGGCACCGCACTGCCGCTGGACGTCACCACCCCGGACGCCGTCGGGCGCATCACCGCGCACCTGAGCGAGCACTACGGCGGCAAGGCCGACATCCTGGTGAACAACGCCGGAATCACCCGCGACAAGATGCTGGCCAATATGGACGACGCCCGCTGGGATGCGGTGATCGCGGTGAATCTGCTCGCCCCGCTTCGCCTCACCGAGGAGCTGGTGGCCAACGGCAGTATCGGCGCGGGCGGCCGGATCATCGGGCTGTCCTCGATGGCCGGTATCGCCGGTAATCGCGGCCAGACCAACTACGCCGCCACCAAGGCCGGGATGATCGGTATCACCGAGGCGCTCGCGCCCTCTCTCGCCGAACGCGGCATCACGATCAACGCGGTGGCACCCGGTTTCATCGAGACCGCGATGACGGCGGCGATACCGTTGGCCACCCGCGAGGTGGGCCGGCGGATCAACTCCCTTCATCAGGGTGGCCAGCCGGTCGATGTCGCCGAGACCATCGCCTATTTCGCCAGTCCGGCCTCGACCGCGGTGACCGGCAATGTGATCCGGGCGTGCGGCCAGGCCTGGCTGGGGGCCTGATGTCCGGACTGGCCAACATGTTCCGCGCGGCGGTCGGATCACTGCCGCTGATCCCCCGCAATGACCGGTTGCCGGACCGGCGGATCGTGGTCGAGGAACTTCCGATCGACCGTGCCGACGTGGCCGCCTACGCCGCCGTCACCGGTCTGCGCTACGGCGACGCCGTACCGCTGACCTATCCGTTCGCGCTGACGTTCCCGACGGTGATGGAACTGATCAGCGGGTTCGACTTCCCCTTCGCCGCAGTGGGCTCCGTACACGTGGAGAACCGGATCACCCGTTACCGGCAGATCGCGTGCACCGACACCGTCCGGGTGGCGGTTCATGCGGAAAACCTTCGGGATCACCGCAAGGGACTGCTCGTAGACGTCATCACCGAATTGAATATCGGCGTCGAACCGGCCTGGCATCAGATCACCACATTCCTGCACCAGCAGCGCACCAGCCTGTCCGAAGAACCCAAACCCGAAGCGCCCAAGGTTCCGAAACTGCCGCCGCCCAACGTGATTCTGCGCATCACGCCCAAGCAGATCCGCCGCTACGCCTCGATCGGCGGCGACCACAACCCGATCCATACCAGCCTGATCGGCGCCCGGTTGTTCGGCTTCCCCAAGCCGATCGCGCACGGGATGTTCACTGCCGCAGCGGTTCTGGCCAATATCGAAGGTCAGCTGCCTGAGGCCGTCAGCTATCAGGTGAAGTTCGGCAAACCGGTCCTACTTCCTGCCGCCCTCGGCGTCTACATCGACCGGGCCGAGGGCGGTTGGGATGTCACCGCCCGCAACATGGCCAAGGGGTATCCGCACCTCACCGGGTCGGTGCGGGCGCTCCTTTGAGGCCGCGCCAGAACAGGTTGATCAACAGTTCGGAGGCTTCGTCAACATCGGCGTCACCCACGCTGACCCGCGCCGCGACGGCCTCGCCGGCGCCCACCAGTGCGACCGCCATCATGTGGAAATCACTGTCCGGCGAGGGATTCCGGGTTCCCGACTCCAGCAGCCGGGCGACCATGTCGATGATCCTCTCGCGGCCCTCCCGAACAGTGTGGGCGAAAGCCTGCGAGCTGGTGGCCTGGGTATAGAGCACGATCCACGAGGCGCGGTTGGCATCGATGTACTGCAGCACCGAAATGATGGTGCGGCGCAACAACTCCCGCGGACTTAGCTTGAGATCGATATCAGCCCGCACAGCCTCGATGAAGCGGGTGAGCTCGCGACTCAGGCAGGCGGCGAACAACTCCTCCTTGGAGCCGTAGTAGAGGTAGAGCATCGGCTTGGAGATCTGCGCCTGCGCGGCGATGACGTCCATCGAGGTCTCGTGATACCCGTTGACCGAGAACATCTGGACGGCGGCGTCGAGCATCTGCTGCTCACGGACCGCCCTCGGCAGTCGCTTGGTGCCCCCGCCGACCACGGGCTACCCGCCGCAGCGTGCGCTGGTGCCCTTGATACCGGCCAACCGCAGCACCGAACCCTCCACCGCCGCCATCGACAACTCGCCGCCGCTGACCGCCTTCTCGAGGCGGTCGAGAACCGCGGGCACTTCGTCGGTGGTGATCCACAGCGCCTGGTCGATACCGGCCTGCAGCGAACGCAGCACCGCCTCGGCGACGCCGTAGCGCGAGGAGATCGCAGCCATGCTGGACAGATCGTCGGAGAAGATCGGCCCGTTGAAGCCCGGGCCGCCGTAGCCGCCGCTGCGCAGCAGGTTGACCGCGGCCCCGCTGAGGCTGGCCGGGGTGTCACCGGTCAGACCGGGCACCTCGAGGTGGCCGACCATCACCGCGACCGGAGCCTCGGTGGTCAGGGTGCGATAGGGAACCAGATCGCTGTTCATCATGGCGGACAGCGGCGGTGTGGTCACCGCACCGGCGGTGTGCGAGTCACCCGAGCCGTGTCCGTGACCGGGAAAGTGCTTGAGGACCGGAAGCACGCCGGCGTCACGCAGACCGCGGGCGAACGCCCCGGCGTAGGCGGTGACGGTCGCGGGGTCGGCCGAGAACGACCGGTCTCCGATGACGGTGTTGGCGCCCTGATCGGACACATCGACCACCGGGGCGAAGTCGATGGTGATACCAAGCCCGCGCATCTGCAGGCCGCGAGCCTTGGCGAGTGCGTACACCTGGTCGGGTGTCTGGGTCTGCGCCAACGTCCGCGCCGATGGCGACGGGCCGATCATCGAGGAGAGCCGGGAGACCCGGCCGCCCTCCTCGTCGACGCTGACCGCCAGCGGCAGCGGCCCGACGTTGGCGATATCGGCCAGGGTTCCGTCGGTCAGCATGGACAGGTCGGTCCAGCTGCCGATCATGATGCCGCCGACGTGGGAGTTGCCCACCACGGCGCGGGCATCGGCGGCGTTGCGCACGCCGACCATGAGCAGCTGGGCGAGCTTATCCCGGGTGGACAACGCGGTGAGGTCACCACAGAACGGCTTCGCCGGTGCGGCGGGCGCCTGGACCGGTCCCGCCATCGGCGTCGCCGGACTCTGCGCCGGGCTCTCCTGGCTCACCGTGTCCGAAGACGCCGACTGGGAACTGGTCGCGGGCGCCGAGCACCCGGCAATGACGAGGGGGACCGCCGCGCACGCCGCGATGATGCGGAAATCAACCATCCGCACATGCTCGCACATCCGGTACGACGACCGGCACATGCTAGGTTGACCAGCGTGAACCGCTTCGTCGTGCCGGCCGCCGCCAGTGTCCTGGTCGGACTACTGCTCGGAGCCGCGTCGGTCTTCGGGGTGACGCTGATGATCCAGCAGGACACCAAGCCGCCGCTGCAGCCCGGGGATCCGGCGTCGTCGGTGCTCAACCGCGTTGAGTACGGCAACCGCGGCTAGCCGGAGCACCCTCACCGCGCAGGACCCGCTGCCGGGTCGCTGGCTGGCCGGGATCTTCGCCGTCGCGCTGGTGCTGTGCTTCGCCCAGCGCCCCGGAATGACCTCCCCGGACACCAAACTCGACCTCACCGCCAACCCGCTCCGCTTCCTGTCCCGCGCGGCGACACTGTGGAACAGCGACCTGCCGTTCGGTCAGGCCCAGAACCAGGCGTACGGCTATCTCTTTCCACACGGCGCCTTCTTCCTGATCGGCGATGAGATCGGGATGCCGGGCTGGGTGATCCAGCGGCTGTGGTGGGCGCTGCTGCTGACGGCCGGCTGCTGGGGGCTGATCCGGGTGGCCGAGGCGCTGGGGATCGGCAACCGGCCGTCGCGCCTGGTGGCCGCGGTCGCGTTCGCACTGGCGCCGCGCGTGCTGGCCACCATCGGTTCGATCTCCTCGGAGACGCTGCCGATGATGCTGGCGCCCTGGGTGCTGCTCCCGGTCATCCTCGCGCTGGACGGAAGTGACCGTCACCCGCCGCGCGTGCTGGCCGCCCGGGCCGGAATCGCGCTGGCGTTGATGGGTGCGGTCAATGCGGTGGCCAGTCTGGCCGCCTGCCTGCCCGCGCTGATCTGGTGGGCATGCCACCGCCCGTCCCGGCAGTGGTGGCGGTTCACCGGATGGTGGCTGTTGAGTTCCGCGCTGGCGATCGCCTGGTGGGTGGTCGCACTGCTGCAGCTACGCCGGGTCAGCCCGCCCTTCCTCGATTTCATCGAGTCCTCCAGCGTCACCAACCAATGGACCTCACTGACCGAGGTGCTGCGCGGCACGTCGGCGTGGACACCGTTCGTGGCACCCAATGCCACCGCAGCCTCATCGCTGGTGACCCAGCCGTCGATGATCCTGGCGACCACGCTGGTCACGGCGGGCGGACTGGCCGGATTGGCATTGCGGTCAATGCCGGCCCGGGGCCGGCTGGTGACCATGCTGCTCGTCGGACTGGTGCTGCTGACGGTAGGCTACGCCGGCGGGCTCGGATCCCCAGTGGCACAACAGGTTCGGATCTTCCTGGATGCCGCGGGCGCGCCGTTGCGCAATGTGCACAAGCTCGAACCGGTCATCCGGATCCCGCTGATATTGGGAATCGCGCACCTGCTGAGCCGGATTCCGATGCCGGGCAGCGTCCCGCGTCCGGTCTGGGTGCGCGCGTACGCCCATCCGGAGCGGGATAAGCGGGTTGCGGTGGGGATTGTCGTCATGACGGCACTGCTGGTCGCGACATCGCTGGCCTGGACCGGCCGGCTCACACCGCCGGGCGCCTTCCGGGCCATCCCGGACTACTGGCGCCAGACCGCGGACTGGCTCACCGAACACAAGGCGGACGGCCCGGTTCCGGGTCGGGTACTGGTGGTCCCCGGCGCCCCGTTCGCCGACCAGGTGTGGGGCAGCACCCACGACGAGCCGCTCCAGGTTCTCGGTGAATTCCCCTGGGGAGTCAGAGATTCCATCCCGCTGACTCCGCCACAGACCATCCGTGCCCTGGATTCCGTGCAGCGGTTGATCGCTGCCGGGCGACCATCGGCCGGCTTGGCCGACACGCTGGCCCGCCAGGGGATCGCCTATCTGGTGCTGCGCAATGACCTCGATCCGGACACCTCCCGGTCGGCCCGGCCGTTGCTGGCCCATCGCGCGATCGACGGCTCACCGGGACTGCAGAAGGTCGCCGAGTTCGGCGAGAAAGTGGGCCCGGGCACCGTGGAGGGCTTCATCAGCGACAGCGGATTGCGGCCGCTGTTTCCGGCCGTCGAGATCTATCGCGTTGCCGGACAGCAGAATCCGGGTGCCCCCTACCTGACCGATGCCAACGCCATGGTGCGGGTGGCCGGTGGACCCGAGTCGCTACTGCGTATCGACGAACGTCGCCGGCTGATCGGTGCCGCACCGCTGGGACCGATGCTGCTGAGTTCGGATGCCGCACGCGCCGGGATGTCCGCACCGCCCGGCCGCGGCGTGATCGTCACCGACACCCCGGTCAACCGGGAGACCGACTACGGCCGGGTCGACGATCACTCGTCGGCGACCCGGGCCGTCGGTGACCGGCGCACCACCTACAACCGGGTGCCCGACTATCCGGCCCCGGGAGCGCCTCTGGCGCAGGGCCAGTGGTCCGGAGGGAGACTGAGTGCCTCGAGTTCGTCCTCGGACGCCACCACGTTGCCCAACGTGTCACCGTCGAGTGGTCCGGTGGCCGCGGTAGACAACGATCCCGCCACCGCATGGGTGTCGAACTCACTGGAACCGGCGCGGGGACAGTGGTTGCAGATCGATTTCGACCACCCCGTCACCAACGCGGTGCTGACGGTCACGCCGAGCGCGACAGCGGTCGGCGCACAGGTGCGCCGCATTCAGATCTCCACCACCGGCGGCACCAGCACGCTGAGCTTCGACACCCCGGGTAGGCCGCTCACCGTCGCACTGCCCTACGGCGAGACGCCGTGGGTGCGGGTCACCGCGGTGGGCACCGACGATGGATCCTCCGGCGTGCAGTTCGGAATCACCGAGTTGTCCGTGACGCAGTACGACGCCTCCGGATTCGCCCACCCGGTCGATCTGCGGCACACCGTCACAGTGCCGTCGCCCGCACCCGGAACCCCCATCGCCGCTTGGGATCTGGGTTCGGAACTGCTCGGCCGTACCGGCTGCGCGGATTCTCCCGACGGTGTGCACTGCGCTGCGTCGATGTCGGTGGCCCCCGAGGAGCCGGTGACGATGAGTCGCACGTTGACCCTTGCCGCACCGATCGACGTCTCGCCGACGGTATGGGTGCGCGCCCGCCAGGGTCCGCGGCTGGCCGATCTCATCGCCACACCCGGGGCGGCCCGGGCGAGCGGCGACGCCGACCTGATCGACGTCCAGGGGTCGGCGTATGCCGCCGCCGACGGCGATCCACGCACGACGTGGACAGCGCCGCAGAATGCGGTGCAGCACCGCTCGGCGCCGACACTGACGCTGACTCTGCCGCGTCCGACCGAGGTGGCTGCATTGCGCCTGACACCGAGCGCCTCGGTGCTTCCCACCCATCCGACGATGGTGGCGGTCGATCTCGGGGACGGACCGCAGGCTTTCACGCTGGACCCCGATGCCGGCTCGCAGACCGTGACACTGCATCCCCGGGTGACTCAGACGGTCCGGCTGAGCCTGCTGGACTGGGACGACGTGATCGACCGCACCGCACTGGGTTTCGACCAGCTCAAGCCACCGGGTCTGGCCGAGGTGGTCGCCCTGTCCCTGCAGGGCGTTCCGATCGCGGCGGCCGATGCGAACCTCAACCGGACCCGCCGCATCGAACTCCCCTGCGGTCAGGGACCGGTGATCGCGGTGTCCGGCCGGTTCGTCCAGACATCGGTGTCCAGCACCGTCGCCGCCCTCCTCGACGGCAGGCCGATTGCGGCCAGTCCGTGCGATCCGACGCCGCTGTCGCTGCGCTCCGGAACCCAGGAACTACTGATCTCACCGGGCCCGGCCTTCGTCGTCGACGGGATCGACCTCAACGGTCCGCTGGCGGCCCGGCTCACCACGGCGCCGGTCGAGCCCGCCCGGATCCTGTCCTGGAAATCCGACCGCCGGGAGATCGGCGCGGCCCGCTCGCCGAACGCCCGGGTGCTGGTGATACCCGAGAGCGTCAACCCGGGTTGGGTGGCGCACACCCCGGACGGTGCCGCTCTGACGGCGGTGACGGTCAACGGCTGGCAGCAGGGCTGGGTGCTGCCGGCCGGCCAGCAGGGTGTGATCACGCTGAGCTTCCCGTCCAACGGTCCCTATCGCACGGGACTGATCGCCGGTCTGGTGCTCTTGCCGCTACTGCTGTTGCTCGCGCTGCTGCCGGCCCGCCGCCCGGGCCGGCCGCGCGCGGCTGTCCGTCCGTGGGCACCCGGTCTCACCGCCGCCGCCGGCGCACTGACGGCCCTGTGGCTGATCGGCGGTGTCGCCGGTGCCGTGATGGTCGCGGCGGCACTGGGTGTGGGCCATCTGCTGCGCGACCGGGTACGGTCGCGCGATCGCATCACACTCGTCGTGGTTCCGGTCGGGCTGATCCTGGCCGGTGCGCTGCTCTCGCGATATCCCTGGCGCTCGGTGGACGGCTATCTCGGCCACTCCCCCTGGGTCCAGTTTCCGGCGCTGATCGCCGTGGCCGTTCTGGCCGCCTCGGCCGTATGGTCTGAACATGACAGCTGAAGTCGAAACCGTCCGCGGCACGATCTCGACCGACGAACTGGGCGTCACCCTGATGCATGAGCACGTGTTCGTGCTGTCACCGGAGATCATCGCGAACTATCCGGAGGGGTGGGGGGACGAACAGGCCCGCGAGGACGCGGCCGTGGAGAAACTCAACGCCCTCAAGGCCGCCGGCGTGGACACCATCGTCGATCCGACCGTGATCGGATTGGGCCGCTACATACCGCGGATTCAACGGGTCGCAGCCCGAACCGATCTGCGGATCGTGGCCGCGACGGGCGTCTACACCTATGGCGATGTGCCGATGTACTTTCACTTCACCGGACCGGGCACCGCACTGGGCGGTCCGGAGCCGATGGTCGACATGTTCGTCCGGGACATCACCGAGGGGATCGCCGGCACCGGGGTCAAGGCTGCAATCCTCAAGTGCGCCACCGATGAGAAGGGGATGACGCCCGATGTCGAACGTGTGCTGCGCGCGGTGGCACAGGCTCACCGGGCCACCGGGGTGCCCATCACCACACACACCCACGCGCACAGCCGCCGCGGTTTGGAACAGCAACGGATCTTCGCCGAGGAGGGTGTGGATCTGACCCGGGTCATCATCGGGCACAGCGGCGACACCACCGATCTGGATTATCTCGAGGAGATGATCGCCGCGGGTTCCTATCTCGGGATGGATCGCTTCGGCTTGGACAACATCCTGAGCTTCTCCGACCGGGTCGATACGGTGGCCCGGATGTGCGAGCGCGGCCACGCCGGCAAGATGGTGCTGGCGCACGACGCTTCCTGTTATATCGACTGGCTGCCGGAGGCCGCCCTTCCGGTGGTGTTGCCGAACTGGCATTACCTGCACATCCACAACGACGTGCTGCCCGCCCTGCGGCAGCGTGGTGTGAGCGAGCGGCAGATCGCCACCATGCTGGTCGACAACCCACGTGCGATCTTCAGTCATGGCGGGGCGTACTAGATGGCCGACGAGAACCCGATACCGCCGATCGGCACACAGCTGAGCCGTCTGGCCGCCGAGGATCCCGATTCCCCGGCGGTCAGCCACAACGGGCGCACCATCACCCGCCGCGAACTCGATTCGACGACCAATCGGCTGGCACGGGCCTATGCCGAACTCGGTGTGCGGCAGGGCGATTACGTCACGATCGCGTTGCCCAACTCGATCGAGTGGGTACAGGCCGTCGTCGCCACCTGGAAGCTGGGCGCGATTCCGCAACCGCTGTCATCGCGGCTGCCCGACGCCGAGTACGGCCATCTGCTCGACCTACGGGAGCGCGCACTTCTGGTCGGCAGGCCGGATCCTCGCGG
Source organism: Mycobacteriaceae bacterium (assembly GCA_029977845.1). Lineage (GTDB taxonomy): Bacteria > Actinomycetota > Actinomycetes > Mycobacteriales > Mycobacteriaceae > Mycobacterium. The sequence goes on from JAPOKC010000005.1 coordinate 16,796, forward strand.
CCAGGTGCCATCGGTTCCCGGCGACTTCGATCCCGGCGACCTGTCGGATGCCGCTGTGCCGGAGGCACTGTCACCGTCGATCAAGTCGATGGCATCCGGTGGCAGCACCGGGCGTCCGAAACTGATCGAAGCCGGCGTCGACGGAAGGTTCGCCGGAAATCTCGTAGCTGCGATGATGGGGAACCTGCCGACTGACACCCAGCTCATCTCCGTGCCGCTGAGCCACAACACCGGATTCACCTCGGCCACAACGGCACTGGCGACCGGCCAGCATCTGGTGCTGATGGACCGTTTCGACCCGCACGAGTTCCTTCGGCTGATCACCGAATACCGGGTGAACTATCTGGCGACCGTTCCGACGATCATGCAGCGACTGCTGCCGGTGTACCGCGCCGGCTCCTATGACCTGTCCTCGGTGACACGCTGGTGGCATCTGGCCGCACCGTGTCCACCGAATATCAAGGAGGCGTGGATCGAGATCCTCGGTCCAGATGCGGTATGGGAACTGTACGGCGGCACCGAACTCCAGGCGCTGACGTTCATCAGCGGCACCGAATGGCTGACGCACCGCGGTTCGGTCGGACGGGTGGTGGCCGGCGAGATGAAGGTGCTCGACGACGACGGCGACGAATGCCTGCCCGGAGTGATCGGTGAGATCTACATGCGCCCACGTGAGGGCAGCAAGCCGACCTATCGCTATATCGGCAGCACGGCCAAGAGCCGTGACGGTTGGGACTCCCTCGGCGACCTCGGCTGGTTCGATGCCGAGGGGTATCTGTATCTGGCCGACCGCCGCGTGGACATGTTCACCGTCGGGGGGCGCAACGTCTATCCCGCTGAGATCGAGAACGCACTGTCCGAACACCCGGCGGTGCTGTCATGTCTGGTAGTTGGGGTTCCGCACGAGGATCTCGGCCAGGTGCCGCACGCCCTGGTGCACATCGAGGACGCCCGACTCGACCAGGCAGCGGTGACCGCGTTCATCGCGGAACGTCTGGCCGAATACAAGGTGCCCCGCAGTGTCGAGTTCGTCGACTACGCGCTGCGCGACGATGCCGGCAAGGCCCGTCGCAGCGCGATCCGCGATGAGGTCATCGCGCGACGGCAGGCTCCGGGGAGTCCGTAACCGAACTGTCCAGCGGCGGGATGTCGGCCCTTCGGTATTCCCAGCGCCGCAGGGCATTCCGGCACGGTGACTCGATCAGCGCGTAACTGACCGCCGCCATCGCGAAACCGAGCACTGTCGTCAGAACGAAGACGACGATCAGGTTCCCGTTGAACATGAACTTGCCCACCATCGGGAAGACCATCACCAGCGCGGCGAGGTGCCAGATGAAAAGTCCGTAGGACCATCGGCCCAGGGTCACCATCACCGGACTGCCCATGATCGGGTGCGGCGTGTCCGGTCGGTCGAGCACGAAAGGCGCCAGCAGGGCACCGGCGACGATCGCCCCCATCGAGGTGCGCACCACGAACTGCGCCAGCGTCGCGGGCACCAGGTCCTTGGGTCCGGCCAGCGGGGAAGCCGAGATGCCGTAGGCGACCAGCACGATGGCGGTGACGGCGATGGGATTGCGGGCCAACCGGTGCGCCCAGCCGATCGGGCTGACGGTCAACTCGGCCAGCAGCATGCCGGCGGCGAACCAGGACGCATACGCCGGCGGCCAGTTGAGGAAGTTGACGTACTGAGGCGTGTGGATCGGCAGCAGTCCCCAACCGAAGCTGATCAAGCCCACCGCTGCGATCGTCGGGATCCTGGCCCGCACCGGAAGCCGATAAGCCAGCGCGGCCAGGATCGGCAACGCCAGATAAAAGCTGACTTCAACCGACAGACTCCACATCTGGGTGAGACCGGCGGTCAGCGTCAGCGGCACATACACCTGGGTCAGTGTGAGGTTGGACAGCCAGACGGTGAGGCTGGCATGCCTTGCCTCCGGTAGCAGCAGCAGGATGATCACCACCGCCACCAGATAGCCCGGCAGGATCCGGACCAGCCGCGAGCGCAGGTAGTGCGCGGTCGGCGGCCGGTGCCGCATCTGGCGTGCGGCCGCTGCGTGGCCGCGCCAGAGCAGAAAGCCCGACAGTGCGAAGAAGACCGCGACCGCCAGATCGAAACGGTGCAGAAGCCGCCCGAGAACCCCGTTCGAGGTGCCGGTCTGGAAGGCGACGTGGGTCAGGACCACACCCATGGCGGCACAGGCCCGCATCCCCTCGACCGCCGGCAGGAAGCTTCGTGTCCCACCGACCTGCTCAGGCGCGGCCCTCATCCCGCCAGCCTAAGGGGGTACCCGGCTGTTAGGGTCAGACCGGCTCACCGGAAGACAGCAGGAGGCGTGGACAGCGTGAATCGCGCAAGCATGTTGCGACTCGCCGCGGCCGGCATCATCGGCTTGGGAGCCGCCCTGCTGATCGCCGCGGTGCTGTTGTCCACCTATACGGCCGGCAAGATCCGCAAGGTTCCACTCGACATCGACGAGACGCTGGTGTCCGACGGCACCGGCACCGCGCTGGATCCGGCCTCGCTGTCGGGCGAGAGATTCATCGTCGACAAGGATGTGCCGCTGGTCTCCCAGCAGGCCATCACCGTCGAGACCCCGGCCAACGCCAATGTGGTGACCTTCCAGGTCGGCACCACCGTCCGCCGCACCGACCGGCAGCAGGACAATGGACTGCTGCTGGCGATGGTCGACACCGTGACGATGAACCGCAGCACGGCCGAGGCGGTGTCCGACGATGAACGCCCGGGCGGATCGATACAGAAGCCGCGCACCATCGAGGACGAGAAGCCGGCGACCAATATCGCGCTGCCGCACGATGGACTGTCCTATCGCTTCCCGTTCGAGACCGAGAAGAAGTCGTATCCGATGTTCGATCCGATCGCCCAGAAGGCGTTCGATGCGAACTACGACGGCGAGGATGACGTCAACGGGCTGGGCACCTATCGATTCACCCAGAACGTCGGTTACGACGCCGACGGCAAGCTCGCCGACCCCATCAAGTACGCCTCGCTCTACGACAAGAACGAGGACGGTGAGGTCACCGCGCGGGCCGGCCTGTGGGGCCTGCCCGGTGACCCATACGAACCCGTCACGATGACCCGCTATTACGCGGCGCAGCGCACCTTCTGGGTCGACCCGGTCACAGGCACCATCGTCAAGGCCCAGGAGCACGCCAACCACTACTACGCCCGCGATGCGGTCAGGCCGGAGATGGCGCTGGCCGATTACAAGGTGACCTCCACCGAGCAGACCGTCGAGGATCAGGTCGCCGCTGCGCGCAGCGAGCGGGACCGGGTTGCGCTGTGGTCGCGAATCCTGCCGATCAGCCTCGGTTCCGCAGGTCTGATCGCGCTGATCGGCGGAGCACTCCTGGGTGCCTTCGCGATTCGCACCGAGACGGCCATGGCAGATCCCGATGTGCACGACAGCGATCTCGACCTCGGATTGTTCGGCAAGGACGAGACCGGGCCGATGCCCGCCGCGCAGGCCGTCACCGAGAAGATTCCCACCGCCCGACGGCAGGAGCCCCCTGCACCCGACCGCTAGCCGCTGGGCGCTGCCGGGCTACGCCTCGGCGTTGAGCCTCGCGGTGACCGCTCCCCTGCTGGCACCCGGCTACCTGCTGGTGCGCGACGCGGTGTCCACACCACGGTCATACCCGACAGACAGCGCTCTCGGACTGGGTGAGACTGCACCACGGGCGGTACCGCAGGATCTCGCGGTTGCCACGCTGTCGGCTGTCCTCGACGGCGGAGTCGTGGTCAAGACGATCCTGATCGTCGCCCTGCTGCTCGCCGGATGGGGGGCGGGCCGACTGGCGGCGCAACTACTGCCGGAGGCCGGTGTGCCCGGGCAATTGGTCGCCGTGACGCTGGCGGTGTGGAATCCCTATGTCGCCGAAAGGCTTCTGCAGGGGCATTGGAGTCTGCTGCTGGGCTATGGCGCGCTGCCGTGGGTGGCGGCGGCGATGTTGCGGACGGACTGGGCGGCGCTGGTGTTCTGGATGGCACTGGCCGGACTGACACCCACCGGTCTGATGCTCGCGGCGGTGCTCGCCCTGGTGTGCGCGCGAACACTCCGGTCTGCTGCCGCGGCGATGGGTATCGCCGTCGCCGCGGCGCTGCCGTGGCTGACGGCATCGCTGCTCGGCACCGCGCTGAGCGCCTCCCAGTCCGCCGGACTGACACCCTTCGCCGCCCGCGCCGAACCCGGTCTTGGGACACTCGGCAGCCTGGCCGGACTGGGTGGACTGTGGAATGCCGACGCCGTACCGCCCTCCCGGACAACGGCTTTCGCGATCGCGGGCACCGCGGTGTTGCTGGGTGTCGTCGCGCTCGGAGCGGTCGTGGTTGTGCGCAAGCCGGCCGCCAGGCCCCTGCTGATCCTTGCCGTCGCGGCGGTGCTGCTGCCCGCGGCGATGGCGACCGGTCCGGGCCTGACCGCACTGCGGACGATGGTCGATTCCCTGCCCGGACTCGCGGTGTTACGCGACGGCCAGAAATGGGTGGCGCTGGCCATGCCCGGTTACGCCTTGGCGGGCGCGGGGGCGGTGCTGACGCTGCGGCGCTGGGTTCGCCCGGGCGTCAGCTCGCTGGTGTGCGTGGCGGCGATGATCGCAGTGCTGCCCGATCTTGCCTGGGGTGTCGGCGGCCGGATCGCGCCGGTGCACTACCCGCCGCAGTGGGCTGCCGCGGCTGCCGAGATCAACGCCGATCCGCGGACCGTTGTGGCATTGCCACCGGACAGCATGCGCCGGTTCAGTTGGGCTGGGCCGGCACCGGTGCTCGATCCGCTGCCGCGCTGGGTGCGTGCCGACGTCCTCACCACCGGCGACCTCATCGTCGGCGGCCGGACCGTGTCCGGCGAAGGTTCACACGCTCGCGAGGTGCAACGACTGCTGGCCTCCGGGGCCGATGACGCACAGCTTGCCGTCGCCGGAGTCGGCTGGCTGCTCGATGAGGATGTCATGACGTTGCGTCGCATCGGCGGCACGACTCCCGTTGCGCCACAGTGGAAGCGAAGCGCGGGGATCCTGGCCCATCTGGTGTGGGCCGGCTTGCTGATCGGCGGTGCGATCAGAATGGCGGCGGGTGGGCGGCGGCTATCTCGGCCTCGGCAGCGGCTCGGGCCGCGGCCCGTTCAGCGTTGATCTCCGCGCGTAGTGCGCGTTCCCGGTCGATGCGGGCTTTGCGGTCCTGCTCCCGGGTCCGCTGCCGCAACGGCACGGCCAAGCCGCGGTGTCCATCCGGTGGTCCGGTGTCGGCTGGGATATTCAGCGTCCCGGTCGGCGTGGACAGGGTCGGGAACATCGCCGCACCGGCCGGCTCGGTCGTGTACCTATGCCCGGTAGGCGCGGTGAATACCACAGTGCCGTCCGGAGATTGACGTTCCTTCCAGCCGCCGGGGCCGCAATAGAACGTTTTGATCAAGTGGTGAACGCGGCAGTACCCCTTGAGGTTCGACGGATGCGTCGGCCCGGCCGGATAGGGCGTCGTGTGGTCGATGTCATGGACCTTCGCGTCGCATCCGGGCCACCGGCAGGTCAAATCCCGCCGCCGGATGAATTCGGCGAGGGCCGCTGATGGCCGATACCCGGGCTGAGATTTGTTGTCGGGCAATGTCAGTGGCGTGAGCTTGGCGGTCGCGGCCTGATTCCTGATGGACTCGGCGGGCTGAACACCGAATCCCGGCAGATACCCTGGCGTGGACCCGCGGCCGTCGACGGTGGCCTGCTCGGCCAGCACGTGGATGACCACCGCCGCAGCACCCCCGGCCCCCTGTGCCGGGCACTCGGCAGAACCGCAGGCGCACAACAGCTTCTCCGCCCCGGCCGCCATCGCCCCCACCGCATCGCTGCGCCGTTGCATCATCGTGCGCGGATCGTCCTTGCACACCGTCGCCGCCAGGGCGTCCAAGCGGGCATCGAACGCCGCAGCATCGGCGGCATGGACATTGGCCCAGATACCGCCCATGCCCGGAACCGTCGGACCGACCTCGACATAGCGGCTCTGCTCGATCTCCGGCGGCACCCGCACACCGTTGGCGTCGAACTTCGCGATCCACAGGTCGATCCGGTCGGCCAGTTTCGGACTCGACAGTTTCATCCAGGTAGGAGCGAGGCGGGCCAGCGCTGCATCCACCTCACCGATGGCGCCGTCATCGACATTGGACGTGCGGTTGATGATCACCGAGACCACCCGGAAGTCGATGTCTCCGGTCGCGAACACCGCGGCGATCTTCGGCAGTCGCTCGCGCAACTCGCGCGCGTACCGGATCTGGGCGCCGGCCCGGCCACGACTGATGTTCTGCGCCGCGGAGACCTCAGCCGCCACCGCCTCAAACGGGTCGGCACACCACAACTCCCGATCAGCCCACTCCACACAGCGGCGTGCATACAGCTCACCCACCGCCGCCAGCCGGCGCGCGATCGCCGCCGACTCCTCCCGCGCAGCCGCACCCATCGCGTCGATGAAGACCGCATGACTATCGAACATATGTTCGAGTGTAGGTGCGCCCTCCGACAGATCTCGCCGGAGTCAGAGGATCCCACCGACGCGCCGGCCGGCATGCACCGACTCCAGCACCGTCCGCATCGCCGTCGCACTCTGCGGCCAGGAGAACTCGGCGCTGCGAGCCTCGGCCTTGGCGCCGAGTTCCTCCCGGTACACCCGGTCGTCGAGCAGCCGCTCGAGGGACTCCACCAGTTCGCCGTGATCGTCGACCAGAACCCCGGTCACACCGTCGACCACCGAATCAGTCAGACCGCCCGAGGACCGGTAGCCGATCGTGGGCACCCCGTGCTGGGCCGCCTCGATGACGGCCAGCCCCCAGCCCTCCTTGCGGGAAGGCAGCACGTGTACCCAAGATCGTTGCACCACAGCGTGTTTCGCCGCATCGTTCACATGCCCGTGGAAGGTGACCGCGTCGCCTATACCGAGACTCTCGGCATACGCAACCAACCGGTCCTGCCACCAGCCACCACCGACCACATCCAGGTGCAGATCGGGAATCCGGGTGCGCAGCAGCGCGACGGCGTCGAGGGCGTCCTCGATCTGCTTGTGCGGCACCAGCCGGGACAGCACCACCGCGCGGGGCGTCGGCGACCGGTCCCCTGCCAACGTCGAAGCCGGCGCCTCATCGAGACCGTTGCGCACCACCGCGACCCGATCGGCGTCGACGCCCAGATCGGTCAGGTCACGTACCGAGGGCAGCGAGACGGTGACGTACTGATTGCCCCGGTGCAGCCATGGTGAGAGCCGGGATTCGACGAACCAGCCGAATCGGCTGAGGAACCGTCCCGCGACCGGCCACTGTTCGCGATGGCAGTGGTGCACCAGCACGACCACCCGGCGGCCGAACGCGAGCCGGGCCAGGAACGGCAGTCCGTTCTGGCTGTCGATCACGACGTCGGGGCGGACGTGTCGCAGCGGTCCGATCCCGATCCGGGCCGCGACCATGGCCAGTCCGGCCCGGATGTAGACGGTGTGCCGCCCGCCGCCGCGGCTGATCCGGACTCCATCGACCGTCTCACTGCCGGCGGCTCCCTCGTACCGGGCGGTGCGGAGCGTGACGTCGATGCCGGAGGCGGCCAACTGGGAGCCGATGCGCTGCAGATAGGTCTCACTGCCACCGCCCTGGGGGTGGCCGGTGTCACGCCAGCACAACAGCAGCACGGAGCGCACGGGTCCAGACATCGTGGGCCAGCGTATCCCCTAGGGTTTCAGTGATGGCCGCCACCGACCTGTTCGCCCAGCGTGCGACGCTGCGGAGGTCGGTGCGCCTGCTGTCGGAGTTCCGCTACGAGCAGTCCGATCCAGCCCGTTTCTACGGCGCGCTCGCCGATGACACCGTGGCGATGGTGGGCGATCTGTGGGGCGCGCGCCCAGCCGGCACGGTGCTCGACGTCGGCGGCGGACCCGGTTATTTCGCGTCGGCGTTCACCGACGCCGGCTGGAGCTACGTCGGCGTCGAGCCCGAACCGGTCGAACGCGACGGCCCCGGCAGCTTCGTCCGGGCGTCCGGTATGGCGTTGCCGTTCGCCGACGACAGCGTTGAGGTATGCCTGTCCTCGAACGTCGCCGAACACGTGTCGCAACCGTGGCGGCTCGGCGAGGAGATGCTGCGGGTGACCCGCCCAGGCGGGCTGGCGATCCTGTCCTACACGGTGTGGCTGGGTCCGTTCGGCGGTCACGAGACCGGGCTGTGGCACTACCTCGGCGGCGCGCTGGCGGCCGAGCGCTACACCCGCCGGCACGGCCACCGGCCGAAAAACGACTACGGTGCGTCGTTGTTCGCGGTCTCGGCCGCCGAGGGTCTGCGCTGGGCTGAGTCCACCGGTGCTCTGGTGGCGGCTTTCCCCCGCTACCACCCGCGTTGGGCCTGGCCGCTGACATCGGTTCCGGGGGTTCGGGAGTTCCTGGTGAGCAACCTGGTCTTAGTCCTGTCGCCGGTACTCTCACCGCGAAACTGAAACCTGTTCTCGTCGGCGCTCGTCACCTAATGTGACTGACATGGCACAGACTGCGTACAAGACCGAATACGACAAGCTCTTCATCGGCGGCAAATGGGTCGCGCCGTCGACCTCGGAGGTCATCGAGGTGCACTCGCCGGCCACCGGTGAGTACGTGGGCAAAGTGCCCATGGCGGCGAAGGCCGATGTCGATGCCGCCTGCGCGGCCGCCCGTAAGGCGTTCGACGAGGGCCCGTGGCCGCGAATGACCCCGCAGGAACGCCAGGCGGTGATCTCCAACGCGGTCAAGCTGATCGAGGACCGAGACGATCTGTTCAAGTTCCTGCTCAAGGGCGAGACCGGTCAGCCGCAGATGATCGTCGACATGATGCAGTACGGCGCGGCGCTGTCGAGCCTGCAGTTCTTCGCCACCGCAGCCGACAAGTTCACCTGGTCGGACATCCGCGATGGCATCTACGGCCAGACCATGGTGCTGCGTGAGCCGATCGGTGTGGTCGGCGCGGTGGCCGCGTGGAACGTGCCGATGTTCCTCGCGTGCAACAAGCTCGGCCCCGCGCTGCTGGCCGGCTGCACCGTGGTGCTCAAGCCGGCGAGTGAAACACCGCTGAGCGTCAACGCATTAGCCGAGGTGTTCGCCGAAGCCGGACTGCCCGAAGGAGTGCTCTCGGTGGTTCCCGGCGGTGCGGAGACCGGCCGCGCGCTAACCGCCAACCCGAACATCGACAAGTACACCTTCACCGGTAGCTCGGCGGTCGGTAAGGAGGTCGGCAAGCTTGCCGCCGAGAAGCTCAAGCCGTGCACGCTGGAACTGGGCGGCAAATCAGCGGCGATCATCCTCGAGGACGCCGATCTGGATTCGACGCTGCCGATGCTTCTGTTCGCCGGTCTGATGAACACCGGGCAGGCCTGCGTGGCGCAGACCCGCATCCTGGCCCCGCGCTCACGCTACGACGAGATCGTCGAGAAGATCGGCGCCGCCGTGGCCGCCATGCCGGTCGGTCTTCCGGACGACCCGGGTGCGGTGATCGGCGCACTGATCACCGAGAAGCAGCGCGAGCGCGTCGAGGGCTACATCAAGAAAGGCAAGGAGGAAGGTGCCCGCCTGGTCACCGGCGGTGGCCGGCCGGAGGGCCTGGATCAGGGTTACTTCGTTCAGCCCACGGTGTTCGCCGACGTCGACAACTCCATGACCATCGCCCGCGAGGAGATCTTCGGGCCGGTGCTGTCGGTGATCCCGTACGAGACCGAAGACGATGCCGTGCGCATCGCCAACGACTCGGACTACGGCCTGGCCGGCAGTGTGTGGACGACCGATTTCGACAAGGCGATCGAGATAGCCTCGAAGATCCGCACCGGCACGTACGCGGTGAACATGTACGCCTTCGACCCGTGCGCTCCGTTCGGCGGTTACAAGAACTCCGGAATCGGCCGCGAGAACGGGACCGAGGGCATCGAGGAGTACGTCGAGCACAAGAGCGTGCTGTTGCCCTTCGGCTACACGCCGAAGTTGTAGCGCTAGAAGACGATCCGGACGATCATCTCGGCCACCGCGGCCGGCTTCTCGACCCCGTCGATCTCGAAGGTGTGCCGGACGGTCAAATCCGCGACGCCCTCCTTGGCGTTGACCTCGGCCAGTTCCGAACGCACCCGCACGCGGCTGCCGACCGGCACCGCGTTGAGGAACCGGACCTTGTTCAGTCCGTAGTTGATGGCCAGCTTCGCGTTCTCGACGCGGAAGTTGTCCTTGCTCAGGAACGGGATGAGCGAGAGCGTGAGGAAGCCGTGGGCTATCGGGGTCTTGTAGGGGCTCTCCTTCTTGGCCCGCTCCACGTCGACGTGGATCCACTGGTGGTCGCCGGTCACGTCGGCGAAGTCGTTGACCCGCTTCTGGTCGATCTCGAGCCAGTCGCTGACCCCGAGTTCCTGGCCCACCAACGCGTTCGCGCCCTCGATTGACGTGATCACCTGCATTTTCGACTGCCTCCCGGTAGGAAATATGAGATGGATCATACAAACGGGACCTCACTGGGCTGTGACCGGTCTGACTGTGTCCGCGCTTGCCGCCGCACGGGAACATAACTATGGTTATAGACATAGTTTCACCGGCTGAGGAGGCATCTGATGTGGTTGGTCGAGTTCAACTTCGCCGGTTACCGCATCAGCCGCTGGGCCGAGAAACGTCGGCATCTGATCGCGCCCGATCCTCGCTCGTTCATCCCACGCGAATTCGACGCGGCCGGTCACGCGCGCGCGGCTTCCTGACGGCCCCACTTTGAGCACCCGCACTCGGGGCACGACACGGACCACCATGCTGGTGAGTGCGGTCGAGTTACTGCGCGAACACGGAGCGGCCGCACTGACCATCGACTCGGTGCTTGCCCGCAGTGGTGCGCCGCGGGGTTCGGTGTATCACCACTTCCCCGGCGGCCGCAGTCAGATCCTCCGGGAAGCCCTGCGGTTCGCCGGAGATGACATCACCGCGAAGATCGATGAAGCCGCAGACGTCAGCGCGAGTGCACTCCTGCGCCAGATCGTCACGCTCTGGAGCGAGGTTCTGGTGAACAGTGGCTACAGCGCCGGGAGCCCCGTACTCGCGGCGGCGGTCGGTTCCGGTGCCGACGAGCAGGAGCTCAGCGCAGTATCCCGGGAGATTTTCGGCCATTGGCGTGATGCCGCCCGTGACGCCTACCAGCGGCAGGGATTCGATCTTGCCGATGCGACCGCGCTGGCACACACCACCATCGCAGCACTGGAGGGCGCGGTGGTTCTGAGCCGTTCCATGCGCAGCCTGGAACCACTCAACGACGTTGCCCGCGAAATCGAATTCCTCATCAAGGCAAGGGAATTCGTGGCGAGGGGGAATCCGTGAAAAACCCTCCCCCTCCCATGCTCGGCGACGATCCGGAGACCCCGCCCAGCGTCCTGACCAGATTCGGCATCACGACCGTCGAGCAGGACTTCGACACCGCTGTGGTCGTCACTGCGATGTCGGTCGGCGGGATGCGCAATCCGCTGACCGGCCTTCCCTCGATGGCGGGTCTGGCGATCCTGGTCGACGATGCCGCCGGTCGCGCGAATTTCTTCCGACGCCGCCAGGGCTGGACGGTCTCGAGTGAGTTGACCGTCGACCTGTCCGCAGGCGCGGCCGACAGTCTGCTGAGGTTTCCCGACGAGCCGGTCATCGCGCACGCGCATCCGATCGGGGATCCCGAAGCACCCATGCTGGCGGTCTGCTCGCTGTCCCACCACGGCACCGAGATCGGGAGCGGATCCGTTCACACCATGCCACTCGGCGGCGGTGCACCTGACGGTACGCGGCGGCGCGGCAATGATCCCCTGGCCGGCAACCCCGATTGCACGCTCGCCGACTTGATGGCGGTCAGCCCGATGCCGACCGAGGACGGCAGGCATCGCCTGCTCCAGAACGCCGACCCGCTGATCAACAACATGGCCGGGATCGTCCACGGCGGGGTGAGTACGGCGGGGCTGGAACTCGTCGCCTCCGCGGCGATCAACCATGGGCAGGACGAACCGCTGCGAACCGCATCGATCCGGGTCAACTTCCTGCGGCCGTTCTTCGCAGGTGCAGAATCGGTGTATGAAGGCACGGCGTTGCGCATCGGCCGATCAACGGCCGTCGGTGACGCGCGTGCGGTCGGAGCGGACGGCAAGACGGCACTCGTCGCCCGCATCACCGCCTACCGGTGAGTGCCGTGGCTGACACCTACGCAGCACTGTGCGCCAACGGGCCCGAACTGGCCCCACTGCGGACACGAATCCGCGAATTCCTCACCTCCGATCGGGCCGAGCACGGCTGGGAGCCTTCGGTTGACGCATGGCTCTCCTGTTGGGATGAGGGATTCAGCGCCCGGTTGGGTTCCGCCGGATTCCTGGGCCTGACCATTCCCAAGGAATACGGCGGTCAGGGTCTTGGACATCTGCACCGATATGTCGTCACCGAGGAACTGCTTGCCGCCGGGGCTCCGGTCGCCGCGCACTGGATTGCCGACCGCCAGGTCGGTCCCGGACTGCTGTCCTACGGCACCGAAGAGCAGCGACAGCGGATACTGCCGAGAATCGCTCTCGGAAAGTACTTCTCGGCGATCGGGATGAGTGAGCCGCAAGCCGGCTCGGATCTCGCCGCCGCCGCCGCCCGTGCCACCCGTACCGAAGGCGGCTGGGTCTTGTCTGGAACCAAGGTGTGGACGAGCGGCGCGCATCTGTCGCATCAGATCGTGGTACTGGCGCGAACCAGCCCCCTGGATCCCCAACGCAGGCACGCCGGATTCAGTCAGTTCATCGTTCCGGCCGAATCGGAAGGGATATCGATCAGTCCGATTGTGCTGATGTCCGGGGAACACCACTTCAACGAGATCACCTTCAACGAGGTGTTCGTCGATGACACCAACCTCCTGGGCAAGGAAGGGGACGGCTGGCACCAGGTCACCGCGGAACTGTCCTTCGAGCGCAGCGGACCGGAACGGATTCTGACCACGGCGCCACTGCTGACCGCACTTATCCGGGTGCTCTCCGCCCAGAACGATGTGAGCGACCACACCGCAGCCGGAGTCGGCCATCTCCTGGCCCAGTTGATCTCGCTGCGCCAGCTCTCGATCTCGGTGGCACGCGCACTGGCCGAGGGCCAATCGGCGGTGAATCAGGCCGCGCTGGTGAAAGATCTCGGAACCCGTTTCGAGCAGGAATCGGTCGAACTGGCCGCTGATCTGCTGTCCTACGTCGATCCGGCAACAGCCGGACGGGAGACGGTCGCTGCGCTTCTTGCGGCGGGGCAGTTGCACGCGCCGCTCTTCACGTTGCGGGGCGGCACCAACGAGGTGCTGCGCGGCATGGTGGCCAAGGGCATGGGGTTGCGCTCATGAGCACTCTCGCCGGCGGGGTGTTCCCCAGCGCCCCAGACGATCTCACCGAGCTGCGCAATCTCGTCGACGACATCGGCTCGCGCTCCTTCGACGCAAGGATCGGCACCCGCTCACTCCCCGACCCGTTCGACGCCACCGCATGGGGCCATCTCGAGGACGCCGGGCTCACCCGGCTCACCAGCATCGCCGAGTCCGGTGGCGGCCCCGCCGAGCTAGCGGTGGTGCTTCGGGGATTGGCCCGCCATGCGGTGTCCGTGCCAGTGGCGGAGAACGACGTGCTGGCCGGGTGGCTAGCCGGCGAGGCCGGCCTTGAGGTGCCGGATTCCGGTGCGGTCTCCATCGCCACCACGCTCGATGCGGTCCCGTACGCAACCGACGCCGCCGCCGTGGTGCTTGCGATTCCCGCCGGTGACCGGCTGCGGGTGGCGGTCCGCACGCCCGCCGAGCTCTCGATTTCCAGGGGACACAACGCCGGCGGTGAACCTCGAGACGCGGTCCTCGCCGACCTGCCGGAGGATTCCTGGACGGCTGTCAACGCCGGCGCCGAACTCCTCCGGCGCGGTGCGTGGGCACGATGCGTCCAGGTGATCGGTGCACTGGACGCCGCCGTCGAGTATTCAGTCGCCCACACCCAGGAACGTGAGCAGTTCGGACGGCCACTGAGCTCGTTTCAGGTTGTGCAGCACACTCTCGCCTCCATGGCGGGTGAAGTCGAGCGAGCGCGCGCCGTGACCAACCTGGCGGTAGCAGCTGCTGCGGACCACGGTTTTGACAGTGCAGCAACGGATTACGCCGTGACCGTGGCCAAAGTCACCCTCGGGAGAGTTGTGCCGTCGGTGGTGACCGCCGCGCATCAGCTGCACGGTGCGATCGGAGTGACCGTCGAGCATAGGCTGTGGTTGGCGACCATGCGGGCGCGCAGCTGGATCGGCGAGTTCGGTGACACCGCCTGGCACGCCTGCCGGCTCGGACGGCTCGCGCTGGATTCGGATCCTTGGGACGTGATAGCTGGGGAGCGACAGTGACGGCATTGGATACACGGGATCTCACCGATCGCATCGGCACCGAGATCGTGGCCGGGAAATCAGAGCTGCTCGGTGGAACCCATGCCGCCCAGCTACGCGACCTGCTAGAGAGGCGCGGCGTTCTGGTCTTCCGCGGACTCGATCTCGGCGACGAGGAGCAGATCGCCTTCACCAAGACGCTCGGCCGGTTCGCCCCGGAGCGTACTGGCGAAGAGCTCTACAACGTCAGTCTCGACACCAAACTCAACGCCGGTGCCGATTATCTGAAGGGTTCGCTGTACTGGCATATCGACGGCACCATGAACGAGGTGCCGATCCTCGCCTCACTGCTGTCTAGCCGGAGACTGGGCGACGACGGTCGCGGCGACACCGAGTTCTGCAACACCTACGCCGCCTATGACGACCTTCCCGATGCGGACAAGCAGGAGCTGGCGGCACTACGCGTAATGCACTCGGCCTGGAACACCCTGTTCTACTACGAACCGGAGCCGAGCCATAAGACGCTGCGCCGCATGATGGCGATCGGCGATCGTGAGTTGCCGCTGGTGTGGACTCACCGATCCGGCCGAAAATCACTGGTGCTGGGATGCACCGCACGCCATGTCATCGACATGGACTTCCGCCGGAGTGCGGAACTCCTTGTTCGACTCAGGGATTGGGCGACTCAGCCGCAATTCGTCTATCGGCACAACTGGTCTGTCGGCGATCTGGTGATGTGGGACAACACCGGGACCATGCACCGCGCGACGCCGTACGACCCGAATGCCGGGCGGCTGCTGGTCAGAACGAAGCTGGAGGGCGAGGAGCCCTTCGCCTGAGATTCGGTGATCAGCTCCCGGTCCAGTTCGGCGTGCGCTTCTCGGCGAACGCGATCGCACCCTCCTGGGCGTCCTTCGAGGTGAACACCGGCATGATGATCTTCATCTGCTCGCGCCACATCTGCTCCGGGCTCCATCCGCGCGACTCGACGATCACCCGCTTGGTGGCCGCCACCGCGAGCGGGCCGTTGGCGGTGATCCGCTCAGCCAGTCCGATCGCCGCATCGAGAACCTTGCCCGGCTCGGCGATGACGTTGACCAGACCGAGTTCGTGGGCCCGCTGCGCACTCAGCTGTTCTCCGGTCAGGGCGAGTTCCATCGCGATCTGATACGGAATCCGCTGCGGAAGTCGCAACACGCCGCCACCGGCGGCGACCAGACCACGCTTGACCTCCGGAATACCGAATGCGGAATTGCTTGCGGCGACGATGAGATCCGCTGCCAGCGCCAGTTCCATCCCACCGGCTAGGGCATAACCGTCCACCGCGGCGATCAACGGCTTGACCGGCGGACGCTCGGTGAACCCGAGTCCGCGACCCTCCACCTGGACCTGCTCCCCGCGGGTGAAGGCCTTGAGATCCATACCGGCGCAGAACGAGCCGCCCGCCCCGGTCACGATGCCCACCGAGAGCGCAGGATCGTCATCGAGTTGATCGGTCGCATCGGCCAGGGCCTGGCTGACCGCGGCATTGACCGCGTTCTTGGCCTCGGGGCGGTTGATCGTCATGATCAGGATCCGACCGCGCTTCTCGGTCAGGACGGCTTCTTGCGCACTCGACTCTTCACTCATGAGGGTCATCGTAATAATGACTTCCATGGCAGATGCGGACATCCATCCCGAACTTCGCCGGGCAGCGCGGTTCGTTCCGCGTCAGATCGTCTATCCGTGGTCGTTGCCGCTGTTGAAGAGGCTGCCCTCGCCCCGGCCGAAGACCGGCGCGGCCGTCGAGGACCTGACGTTGCCCGACGGGGCCGGAGTCCGGCTGCACCGGCCGGCGGTGCCGACCGCTCCGACACCTGCGCTGCTCTGGATACACGGTGGCGGCTATCTGATCGGCAGTCCCGAGCAGGACGACGCGCTGTGCCGGCGCTATGTGGAGCGACTCGGCATCGTGGTTGCCGCGGTGCGCTACCGGCTGGCCCCCGAGAACCCGTACCCCCTTGGGCTGCAGGACTGCTACAGCGCACTGAGCTGGCTGTCCCGGCTTCCGGGCGTGGACGCCGATCGGATCGCGATCGGCGGCGCCAGCGCGGGTGGCGGCCTGGCCGCCGCGCTGGCCTTCCTGGCCCGCGACCGCGGCGAGGTCAAACCTGTGCTGCAGGTGCTGTCCTATCCGATGCTCGATGACCGCACCGTCGATCCGGCTCTCGATGACCGAGGTTTCCGGTTGTGGAACGCCGCGAGCAACCGAATCGGCTGGACCTCCTACCTTGGCGGAGCCGACCCCGCGATCGCGGTGCCGGCCCGCCGGGAGGATCTGGCCGGACTGCCGCCGGCGTGGATCGGAGTGGGGACCCTCGATCTGTTCCATGATGAGGACCTCGCCTACGCCGACCGCCTCAACGCTGCCGGAGTTCCGTGCGAGGTTCACGAGGTAGCGGGCGCGTATCACGGCTTCGATGGGATCGCCCCGAAATCTTCTGTGGCCCAGACATATTTCGACAGCACATGTGCCAGCCTGCAACGAGCTCTGAAAGGTTGATCCGATGTCAACCGCGCTGAACCGCGAACAGAGCGACCTGCGTGACGCCGTCGCGGATCTGATGGCGAAACGCTCGCCGGAGTCAGAGGTTCGCCGGTTGATGGCTGATGACCTCGGTCACGACAGAACCGTGTGGTCCGAACTGGCCGGCATGGGATTGCTCGGCCTGATCATCCCCGACGAGTTGGGCGGTGCCGGCGCGGGCGCCGCCGAACTCGCGGTGGTCGCCGAACAGATGGGCCGCGTCCTGCTGTGTGCCCCGTATCTGTCGACGGCTGTGCTCACGCCGTACCTTCTGCTGGCCCTCGCCGACAGCGCGGAGTGCGCTGACGTCCTTCCGCGGATCGCTGCCGGCGAATTGATCGCCACGGTGGCCTTCGCCGAACCGGGGTCGGCACGCCCACCGGACAATCCCTCGACCGTCGCCGAGAGGAACGACGGCCACTGGTGGTTGTCCGGGGAAAAGACCTACGTACTCGACGCCACCGGTGCCGACCGGATCTACGTCCATGCCGATACCGGCTCGGGAACCGGAATCTTCGCGGTGGACCGCGATGCGCCCGGCCTATCGGTGACCGCGTTGGACACCATCGACGGGACCCGACGACAGGGCCGGCTCACCATGGAGGCCACCCCGGCCCGATCGGTCGGCGACCCCTCGGCTGCCAAGCAGGCACTGGATGGCGCCCTCGACCGCGCCGCGGTGGCCCTCGTCGCCGAACAGGCCGGCGGGGCGATGCACGCCATGCAGATGGGCGCCGATTACGCGCGAACCCGCTTCCAGTTCGGCCGGGCGGTCGGCAGCTTCCAGGCGGTCAAGCACATGTGCGTCGACATGCTGCTCGAGGCCCAGTCTGCAGTGTCGGCAGCCCGGCACATCGCGGCGGCCTTCGATGCCGGGGAGTCCGACCGTGTCCTGGATCTCGCCCTGACGCAGGCGTACTGCTCAGATGCGTACGTCGCGGTCGCCGCCACCAACATCCAGGTGCACGGCGGGATCGGGTTCACCTGGGAGCACCCCGCCCATCTGTATCTGCGCAGAGCGCGCACCGACGCCCAGATCTTCGGCGATCCGCAATGGCATCGGGAGCGCTACGTTCGGCTTCGAGCGGAGTGCTGATGACCGAGTCGATCCGCACCGAGGTCCGGCAATGGCTGGCCGAGAACTGGGAACCCGGACTGGACCGCCGCGAATGGGCCCAACGGGTCTTCGATGCCGGCTGGTCGGCTCCGGGTTGGGAACCACAGTGGGGTGGCCGGGGTCTCAGCGACGCCGAATCCCGCGCCGTGGCACACGAGTTCGCCGCAGTCGGCGCCCGCGGCACCGGTATGGACCGCTCGGATCTACTGGCCTGCACCGTTCACGATCTCGGCACCGATGAGCAGAAGCAACGGCTGATCCCACCCTCGGTTCGGGCCGAGACACGGTGGTGTCTGCTCTACAGCGAGCCCGGCGCCGGTTCCGATCTGGCGGGCTTGCGCACCCGTGCCGAGCGTGACGGGGATGATTGGATCGTCAACGGGCAGAAGGTCTGGACGTCCTTCGCCAAGACCGCGGACTACGGCCTGCTGATCGCCCGCACGGACCGGGACGTGCCCAAACACAAGGGCATCAGTTTCTTCATCTTCCCGATGCGCCAGCCCGGTGTCGAGATCCGGCCGATTCATCAGATCACCGGCGAGTCGGAGTTCAACGAGGTGTTCATCACCGACGCCCGGGTTCCGCACGCCAACCTGATCGGCGAACCCGGCGGCGGGTGGGCGGTGCTGCAACTCGCCCTCGCCTACGAGCGCAGGCTGATGGGCGATCTGGC
Organism: Mycobacteriaceae bacterium; assembly: GCA_029977845.1. GTDB lineage: Bacteria > Actinomycetota > Actinomycetes > Mycobacteriales > Mycobacteriaceae > Mycobacterium. Next base: position 35,505 of record JAPOKC010000005.1, read on the forward strand.
ACGCACCTCGCGGAGTGCCGGTGAATTAACCCCGGACAAAGACAGCATGATCGCCATGGCGCGTTCGGCGGGAAGGCTGTCCGACGCGTTCATCCGTCAGGAGATCGCCCGGGTCGAGGAATACGCAGCGGTCAACCGCTGGAACACCCGGCGCGCCAAGGCCACCCGTGACCGCGCCGAAGCAGCGACTTTGCTGGCACTGGGCAAGATCGCGATGTCGCGGATTCTGCACGAGACCGCTCGCGTGCAGACGGCGGTTATCGGGCCGGAGTCGATGCTCGCCGGTTCGGACAACCCGGTCGGCGACGCCGTGACTTTCCGGACACTCAACGCCTACTTCACCTCGATCGGCGGTGGCACCGATCAGATCCAGCGCAATATCGTCGGCGAGCGCGTACTGGGACTGCCCAGGGAACCGGAACCCTTCAAGGACACTCCGTTCCGGGACCTGCCCGGCGGGAGCTGAGTCAGCGGAAGTTGAGAACTTCCTCGCCCCAGGCCAGCCGTCGATTCCTGTTGAGGTCGTAAACGATTCGGTCCTGATCGTTGATGAGCAGACAGGGCCGGTCGGTCAGCTGGTAGGGCATCCATTCCGGTTCGCCCGGCAACCCGATCGGCTTGGTGTGGGTGGCGAAGTTGACCCACCTGGTCCGCATCCGCTTGGAGACGGCCTTCGCCGACTTCGCGCCGCCGAGCCTCAGAGAAGGATCACTCGCGACACCGAGATTGCCCCACACGTAACCGAGTTCCATCGCGTGGGCGGCGCCGACCAGAAGCAGCTTGAGGAAGGGCGTTGAGAAGTCGAATCGGTACAGGTAGACCGGAGCCACCCCGCAATGTCCCTCCGCGAACCACACCGAGGGCATCCGGAACCCGACATCGCTAGCGATGCTCAATCCCTTCGCGCTGCCACGCTTTCGGGAATACGCGCTGTCGAGTTGCGCCTCGGTGGGCAGCTGCAAGTCCGGCTGCTCGGCGGCGATCTGGTCGAACATAGACGTGATCGCACGCGGGGTATAGGGCATCAGCGGGGATCGCATCAACCGGAAAAGGTTGGCCTCATCCTTGTTCGTCCCGATGATCAGCGGCACGGGGAGCGTCTTTCCCTCCCGGGCCGCCTTGACGGGATAGTCGGTGAGCAGATCGCCGTCGACGATCGGAACGAAGGCGATCGTTCCAGGATGACGGACCGGCACTTCATCGAAGAGCTTCTTGGTCGCAGTGATCAGCTTCTCAACCGGAACCTGACGAAGCTGATCCGCTTCCGAAGCGGCCAGCCCCACCTCACCGAGCATCTGTTCGGCCACCCGCTGGCCTCGCTCCTGGTCGTAAACCGATGTCGCAGGCGAGCTTTGGGCGATCGCACCGGCGAACAGGCCATCGGCGGCCGGCACCGACAGCAGCGAGGTGACGAGGCCTGCGCCCGCCGACTCACCGAAGAGGGTGACCCGCTGCGGATCACCCCCGAATGCGGCGATGTTGTCCTGTACCCATCGCAGGGCGAGCAGCACATCGCGCATGCCGACATTGGAGTCAAACTTGCGACCCTTCCGGCTGAATCCGGACATGTCCAGGAATCCGAAGGCTCCGACCCGGTAGTTCAGTGTCACGACCACCACGTCGCCACTGCGGGCCAACCGGGTTCCGTCGTAGAGCGGCTGACTCCCGGAACCAAGAACGTAGGCGCCGCCGTGCAACCACACCATGACGGGCTTTCCGGCTCCGGGTTCAGTGCCCGCACGCGTCCACACGTTGAGGCTCAGACAGTCCTCACCCTGCTCCGCGCCGAGATCGAGCGGAATACCCGGCAGCGGCGGCTGCGGGCAGGCCAAGCCGAACTCGGTGGCGTCCGCCACCTCGGTCCACTTATCCGGCGGCTCCGGCGCGCAGAATCGCAACGCCCCGACCGGCGGCTTCGCGTAACGGATGCCCTTGAACACATTGACCCGGCCATCACTGCTGCCCCGTACCGGACCGTGCACGGTGTCGACGACAAGTGTGTCGATCGCCATAGTTATCGCGTCCCTTCCTCTTCCAGAATACCGGCGCAGGAGGGGAATTCGGACGCGGCCAGCAAAGCGTCGGTTAGAAAAGCAAAGCGCTGAACCGCCAGTCCAGCACCGGCCGATCGTCACCACCGCCACCAGCCGCGCTGACCTGCGATCGCAACGACAACACACCGCCACGCCGGCCCGGCAACGACTCGGCGCCCTCGATACGCAGTTCGCTGAAGAGGGTGTCGCCCTCGTACACCGGACCGAGGTGGTCGCACGACCGCCATCCGAGCACGGTCACCAGGTTCGGCAACAGCCGGCTCGTCTGGGCGAGTGCCAGTCCGATGGTGTGGCCGCCGTATACGAGCCGCCGGCCGCCGCCCACCCGCGCGTCGTGATGGGTGGCGGCGATGTTCAAGGTCAGCCTTGCCAGTTCGGGAGCCGAACTGACGACGTCGCCGGTACTGTGCAGAACCGAACCGACGAGGCCGGGGCCGAAGTGCGGGCCGGGTACCCGCTGCCGGAAGGCATCGGCATTCCAGTGCACGGTGGGATCGGCCACAGGCGCGTCCGCGCCGATCGCAGTCAGGTCGTCGGCATGGCCGGTCGCAATCGCATCGGAACTCAGCGGGAGCATGGCGCATCGGTGGAAGTCCAGGACCAGCCGGCCCACCTGGTCGATCGTGGTCATCCGCAACGCGGCCAGACCGGTCGCAGAACTGTTGTTCTGCTTCAAGCCCACGACTTCGGTCCGGGTGAACAGCGTGTCACCGATCACCGGGAACCGGTGGAACGTCAGACCGCGATAGAACAGGTTCGCCCGCACCCGCTGGGTGACCAGGGTGGACTGTCCGATCGCCACATCGCAGACCAGCGCCGGATGGGCCATCGCCCCCGGCACCCCGGTGACGGCATGCGCGAGTTCACCGTCCAGCGCCAGCCGTAACCGGTCGCCGAGGATCGCCTGGTGGGTGGCGGCGGCGCCGGAGGTCAGGGTCATCGAAGGCGCCCAGTCGAATACCTGACCGACGACCAGGTCGTCGAAATATGGGCCGGAGGGGGTCACTATGACAACGTAATGCCCATGCCGGAACTCAACGACGAAGAAGCGCTCCTGGTGGCGACCGTGCGGTCGTTCGTGGACCGCGAGGTCAAACCGTCGGTGCGCGACATCGAACACGCCAACGCCTACCCGGATGCGTGGATCGAGCAGATGAAACGAATCGGCATCTTCGGCCTGGCGATCAGCGAGCAGCACGGCGGATCGCCGGTCTCGATGCCGTGCTACGTCGAGGTGACCGAGCAACTGGCCCGCGGCTGGATGAGTCTGGCCGGCGCGATGGGCGGTCATACCGTGGTGGCCAAACTGCTGGAGACCTTCGGCACCGACGGCCAGAAACAGCGCTATCTACCGGCAATGGCCACCGGCGAACTGCGCGCCACCATGGCGCTCACCGAACCGGGCGGCGGATCCGATCTGCAGAACATGACCACGACGGCTCGCCGGGACGGCGACGACCTGGTGATCAACGGCGCGAAAACCTGGATCAGCAACGCGCGCCGATCCGGCCTGATAGCCCTGCTGTGCAAGACCGATCCGCAGGCACAGCCGCGTCATGCCGGGATCTCGGTGCTGCTGATCGAGTCGCCGGTTGCCGGCCTGGAGATCTCCCGCGACCTGCCCAAGCTCGGCTACAAGGGCGTCGAATCCTGCGAGCTCGTCTTCACCGACTGCCGGGTGCCGGCCACCGCGGTGCTTGGCGGCGAACCGGGTAGGGGATTCGCCCAGATGATGAAAGGGCTTGAGACAGGGCGCATTCAGGTGGCCGCCAGGGCACTGGGAGTGGCGACGGCCGCGTTGGAGGACGCGCTCTCCTACGCGCAGACCCGGGAGAGTTTCGGTCAGCCGATCTGGCGACATCAGTCGATCGGCAATTACCTGGCCGATATGGCCACCAAGCTCACCGCGGCCCGCCAGTTGACCCGCTATGCCGCCGAACGTTACGACAGCGGCCAGCGTTGCGATATGGAAGCGGGCATGGCCAAGCTCTTCTCCTCCGAGACGGCGATGGAGATCGCGCTGAACGCCGTGCGGATCCATGGCGGCTACGGCTACTCCACCGAGTATGACGCCGAACGGTACTTCCGGGATGCCCCGCTGATGATCGTCGGAGAGGGCACCAACGAGATCCAGCGCAATGTCATTGCGTCCCAACTGGTGTCACGCGGTGGGATCTGAAGTCAGCCGATGATCGGAAACCGTCGCTGCTTGGCCAACCGGTCCAGAGCGGTCTGCATCGCCGCGCGCACGTGTGCGTCGACCTCGTCGATATCGGGGTCCTCTCCGAACATCGCGGTGATGTGGACGGGCTCGAGTACTTCGAAGATGATCTTCGACGGCAGCGGGAAATTCGCCGGGATGGTCGAGGTCAAACCAAACGGGAAACCGATCCCCAACGGCACGATATCCATCCGGATCCTGTGCAGGCCAAGGGCTTTGGCTATCCGACTACCACGGCCGAGGAAGAGTTGGGTTTCCTGCCCGCCAATGGACACCACCGGGACCAGCGGGACGTCAGCGGCGATGGCAGCGCGCACGTAGCCCTTGCGTCCATTGAAGTCGATGGTGTTCTGTTCGAATGTCGAGCGGTAGGAGTCGTAATCGCCGCCCGGGAACACCAGCACCACGCCACCGGAGCGCAGCGCCTTGGCAGCGTTGTCCTGGCTGGCTCCGATGACGCCGATCCGACGCAGCCAACCGGCCAGCGGCGATTTGAACAGTCCGTAGTGCCCCAACGTGTACAGCCGGCGGGCGTACCCCAACGCCTCGTAAAAAGCCGGACCGAAGACCGCGACGTCAGGGGTGAAGGCGCCACCGGAATGGTTGGAGACCATCAGCACACCGCCTTCGGTCGGAACGTTGTCCAAACCCCGCACCTCGGCCCGGAACCAGAACTTTGCGAACGCGCCGAGTCCCTTGATGGCCTTGTCGATCGAACTCGGATCCCACTCGGCGAGTTCCGATTCGTCGAAGTCCCCTGCAGCCATGGCGCAGAACGTAACGCTGTGACGACGGTCACATAGGGTTTTCGCCGGGAAAACCCTTCTCGCGCTACCGTCGGGTATGGCCGCACCCATGCCCGGCGACAGTCGACCGCGTCGGCTCGCCAAGCCGGGCGACGTGGCCATCCCGTTCGTCCGAGCCCGGGAGTTCCTCGACCAGAGGGCCCCCGGCAGCGATCACCCCGGCGAGCTTCCCATCGCGCGTCCGACCATCGCGGTGGCCCGGCAGGTCTTCCACGACGAACTGGTTCTGCTCGGCATGCGGATGTTCATGCCGGTCGGCGAGCACGGGGCCGTGGAGCGTGTCGACCGTGAGGTCACCGAGGCGCTGGAGTTCTACGGCGAGCGCGGCTGGCTCGACGACCCAGCCGGTTACTTCACCGGACCGCCGGCCCTGACCGGTGTAGCGGCGGCACCGATGACAATCCGCGGTCAGGCACTGCAACGGATCATCTTCGACAGCGGCTACCAACCGCATACCGGTGAACCCGGGGCTCAGCGCTGGCAGGGATACACCGCGAACCGGCGCGAGCACGCACTGCTGCTGAGGCACCATCAACCTCGTCCCTGGGTGGTGTGCGTGCACGGGGCGATGATGGGCCGGGGCTCGGTGGATCTGCGGCTGTTCCGGGCCCGTCACCTGCATGAGGACCTCGGGCTCAACGTCGTACTACCGGTACTTCCACTGCACGGTCCGCGCAAGAACAAGGGCGCGGCCTTTCCGGGGCAGGACCTCCTCGACGACGTTCATGCCGCGGCGCAGGCGGTGTGGGACATCCGGCGGCTCATCTCCTGGATCCGCACTCAGGAACCCGGCGCGAAGATCGGTCTGAACGGGATGTCGCTGGGTGGTTACGTCTCGTCGCTGGTTGCCAGCGTTGAGGACGGGCTCACCTGTGCGGTGCTGGGTGTCCCGGTGGCGGATCTGATCGCGGTTCTCGGCGGCCACGGCGGGTTGCGCGACGACGATCCGCGCAAGCACACCCTGCAACGGGCCTTACCGCTGGGCAGGATGGTCTCACCGCTGTCACTGACCCCGAAGGTGCCGATGCGGGGAAGATTCATCTACGGCGGACTGGCCGACCGGCTGGTGAACCCGCGGGATCAGGTCCTGCGATTGTGGGAGCACTGGGGCAAACCGGAGGTGCACTGGTACGCAGGCGCGCACACCGGGTTCTTCAGATCCCGGCCGGTACAGAATTTCGTTGACACGGCCCTGTTGCAGTCGGGACTTTTCGACGAGTAGCCGTTATGGCGCAGAGTACTTCGCGATGAGGCCCTGCTTGTAGAGCTTGCCGGTGTCGGTGCGCGGCAGGGACTCCTCGAAGGAGATCGAGCGGGGACACTTGTAGTGCGCAAGGCGTTCCCGCAGCCATGTCGACAGCTCCTCGGCGAATTCTTCGCCGGCCTCGTTGTGGTCGACGAGCTGCACCACCGCCTTGACCGACTGGCCCATCTCCTCATCCGGGATGCCGAACACCGCGGCATCCATCACCCGCGGGTGAGTGACGAGCATGTTCTCCGCTTCCTGCGGGTAGATATTGACTCCGCCGGAGATGATCATGTGGTGGCGGCGGTCGGTGAGGTAGAGATAACCCTCGTCGTCGAGGTAACCGATGTCGCCGACGGTGCGCCACCCCTGCCTGCTCATCGAGGCAGCGGTCTTCTCCGGATCGTTGAGATACTCGAAGGTCGTTGCGCTCTCGAAGTAGATCTCGCCGGCTTCGCCGGCAGGAAGTTCATTTCCGTCCTCGTCGAGGATGTGGATGCCGCCGACCAGGACCCGGCCCACCGATCCGGGATGCGCCAGCCAATCCTCGGCCGTGATGAGCGTCGAACCGTGCGCCTCCGACGAGGCGTAGTACTCGTCGACGATCGGTCCCCACCACTGCATCATCTGCTTCTTGATCTCCACCGGGCATGGTGCGGCTGCGTGCATGACCCGCTTGAGACTCGACACGTCGTAGGAATCGCGAACGCTCTCCGGCAGTTTGAGCATCCGGGTGAACATCACCGGGACGAACTGCCCGTGAGTGACACGATGTCGCGCGATGGCGTCCAAGGTGCCCTCGGCGTCGAACTTCTCCATCACCACGACCGGGATACCGGCGGCCTGAAACGTCATCGACCAGACCGAGGGCGCGGTGTGGTAGAGCGGCGCGGGGCTCAGGTAGACCCCGTCGGGGTCCGCCCAGAACGACACCAGAGCCGTCATGAGTCCCGGTGCCACCGCCGGTGACAGGTGGGGCAGTTCCCTTTTGATGCCCTTGGGCCGTCCGGTGGTGCCCGACGAGTACTGCAGCAGGTCGCCCTCGATCTCGTCGGCGATCGGCGTGGTCGGCTGGCCGGCGACGCAATCCGGGTAGCTCAGCCAGCCTTCGAGGGCGCCGTTGGTGACGATCAGCAGATCCGGCAGACCGTTGGGCAGGTGCTCGCTCAGTTCGGTCAGAACAGGGCTCAGTGCGGCCGAGCCGATGATGGCCTTGGCCGAACTGTTGTCGATGATGTACGCGGCCTCGGCGGCGGTCAGGTGGCTGTTGATCGGGACGTAGTACAAACCCGAACGCCGAGCCGCCCACATCACCATGTGGTAGTGCTCATTGTTCTCCATCAGGATGGCGATGGCATCGCCCTCGCGCAGGCCGTGCGACCGGAACAGATGGGCCAACTGGTTCGCCCGCGCCTCGAGATCGCCGAAGGTGACGACCGTCCCCGACGGATACATGATGACGGCGGGCTTGTCCGGAGTCGCCTCCGAATGCTCGCGGATCTGCATACAGTCAGTCCGATTCGGACAGTCGCTGCTTGAGCGCCTCGAACTCGTCACGCACACCGGTGGGCAACCGCTCGCCGATGAAGGAGAACCACTCCTCGATCTGCGGCAGTTCGGCACGCCACTCGTCGGCATTCACCGCAAGCGCCTCGGTGACGTCATCCTTGGTGACATCCAGCCCGTCGAGATCGAGGTCGTCGACGGCCGGAACCGTACCGATGGCGGTGGACACCCCATTTGCCGTTCCATCGACCCGGTTGACGATCCACTTCAGCACCCGGCTGTTCTCACCGAAGCCCGGCCACAGGAAGCGTCCGTCATCACCGCGGCGGAACCAGTTCACGAAGAAGATCTTCGGCATCTTGGACTCGTCGGCGTTCTTGGCCAGATCCAACCAGTGCTGGCAGTAGTCGCCGGCGTTGTATCCCAGGAACGGCAACATCGCCATCGGGTCACGGCGGATGGCACCGACCTTGCCCTCGGCCGCAGCGGTCTGCTCACTGCCCAGGGTGGCTCCGATGAACACTCCGTGGTGCCAGTCGCGAGCCTGGGTGACCAACGGGACCGTGGTCTTGCGACGGCCGCCGAAGAGGATCGCCGAGATCGGGACGCCCTGCGGATCGTCCCACTCCGGAGCCAGGGTCGGGCACTGCGACATCGGGGTGCAGTAGCGCGAATTCGGATGCGCCGCAGGCTCTTTGGATTCAGGCGTCCAGTCGTTGCCCTTCCAGTCGATCAGGTGCTGAGGGTCGCCTTCCAGGCCCTCCCACCACACGCCGCCACCGTCTGTCATCGCGACGTTGGTGAACACGGTGTTGCCGGCGGCGACGGTCTTCATCGCATTCGGGTTGGAACTCCAGTTGGTGCCCGGCGCCACACCGAAGAACCCGAACTCCGGGTTGACCGCGTAGAGACGGCCGTCCTTGCCGAATCGCATCCAGGCGATGTCGTCACCGATGGTCTCCGCCCGCCAACCGGGAATGGTCGGCTGCAGCATCGCGAGATTGGTCTTGCCGCACGCCGAGGGGAAGGCAGCGGCGATGAAATACGACTTGTTCTCAGGGGAGATGAGCTTCACGATCAGCATGTGCTCGGCGAGCCAGCCCTCGTCGCGTGCCATCACCGACGCGATTCGCAGCGAGTAACACTTCTTACCGAGCAGGGCGTTGCCGCCGTAACCCGATCCGTAGCTCCAGATCTCCCGGGTCTCCGGAAAGTGGCTGATGTACTTGGTCTCGTTGCAGGGCCACGGCACATCCTTCTGACCGGGCTCCAGCGGTGCGCCGAGTGAGTGCAGCGCCTTGACGAAGAAACCGTCGTCGCCGAGCAGTTCCAGCGCCGCGGTGCCCATCCGGGTCATGGTGCGCATCGAGACGACAACGTATTCGGAGTCGGTGATCTCGACGCCGAGCTTGGGATCCTCCGCACCGAGTGGCCCCATGCAGAACGGCACCACATACATGGTGCGTCCGCGCATACACCCGCGGTAGAGGTCGGTCATGATCGAGCGCATCTCGGCCGGGGCCATCCAGTTGTTGGTGGGGCCGGCGTCGATCTCTCGCTCCGAGCAGATGAACGTGCGCGACTCGACCCGGGCTACGTCCGACGGGGTCGAGCGGGCCAGGTACGAGTGCGGCTCGGAGCTTTCACTGAGATGGATGAAAGTGCCGGCATCGACCAGCTGCTGACTCAGGCGCGCGGACTCCTCGGCCGAGCCGTCGGCGAAGACGACCCGGTCGGGTTGGGTGAGTTCGGCGATCTCCCTCACCCAGGCCAGCAGCCCGGCGTGCTTGGTCGGCGCCCTGTCCAGACCTGGGATGGTCGCTGAGGTCATCGGTATCTCCCGCCTACGTTCACCTGTCTGGAAGATTAACGCGGGCTGCGAGCCCGCTGTTAACGGGAGTATGGCCGATCAAACGGGCGGAGGACCCCCGAACGGCCCAGACGTCAGCAAAGCCACTTCCGCGGCCAGCACCCGGGTGAAAACCCGCTCCTCCAGCGTCGATCTCAAGCCTGCCGTGATCTCGACCGCCCACCGGTCGGCCGCGGCCCGTTCAGACAACAACCGACGGGCTCGAACCATCCACACACCCGAAGCCAGACCCAGCGCCCCGCACCCGGCGGCAAGCGCCGGAGCAGACCCCGGCAGCAGGTCACCGAGTGCCCGTCCGAGGGTCAGCGCGACCCCGGTTCCGAACGCCAGAGCGACGAGAGCCGACAGCCGGCGCTCGAGTCCTGTCCCGCGCGGCGCGGCTCCGTCCGGCAGCCGGATCGGCTCCCGGCAGCCGACCCCGAGCTCAACGGTGAGTTCAGCGTCGATCTCGGCGGCGGCAAGGGCGATCTTGCGACGGGCGTACCGCACGAAGTCGTCGGCCCTGGTGAGCCCCGCCGCCGCGGTCTGCAGTTCGGCGCGTAGCGCGACGCAGGCCGAACGGACTGCACCGGCCGCCTGCAGGCGGGTCTGTTGCAGGCGCAGCCGTTGCGTGCGGACAACGGGAGGCGACCCAGGGTGTGACGCGGCGGGTGGCGGGGTCCCGGTGGCGGCCGCCGCCAGCCGGAGCGCACCGCGGGCCAGATCCGCGGCGCAGGAGGCGTGCAGTTCCGAGACCGGCCCGCGGGCATACCGCTGCCAGCCGATCGCGGCACGCAGTCGCTGGGCGGGCAGCGGCAGCGGCACGGGCATCCCGGCCTGGCGCAGCACCTCGGCGGCGACGTCCATCCTTGCCAGCACCACCTCGTCGGATGCCAGCAACCCGGCCAGTCGCTCGCCGCCGGGCTCGGCCGCCATCGCGGTCAGCGACGGCCAGGCGGCGAGGATGCGCCGGTAGCGGACCGGCGCGGCGGCACTCGCAGGCAACGGTGCGTTCAGATCCGCCGCCACCCTCGCCAATCCCGGGTGTCCCCATGCCAGCGCAGCGGTGCTGAACACGTCGGCGAGGGGACAGCCGGCCATCGCGCAATGGTGGCAGTTGAGCCCGGGAGCGGCCAGTCACCGCCGAAGGCAACTGTTGGGTATCAATCTGATCTGCGATATCGGCGTCCGCAGCTTGATGGGCCACCATGGATCAATGCCTGTTCCGCGGTCTGTTTCGGGCTCCGCCATGCCTGGGGCGGCAGCGCACCGGCCCCGCCGGGTGTCCAGCTTCCGGTCCCGGCGATCCGCGTTGAGCGAGGGTCAGCAGGCGGTTTGGGACCTTCTGTGGCCGACCATGGGCCGGCTTGCCGACACCGAGGATCCGCTCGACGCTGCGGCCTGGTTCGGGCGCTGCGCCCCACTGGTGCTCGAGATCGGTTGCGGCACCGGAACCTCAACCCTGGCGATGGCCCAGGCCGAGCCCGACCTCGACGTGATCGCCGTGGAGGTCTACCGGCGCGGTCTGGCCCAGTTGCTCAGTGGGATCGACCGCGAGGGCGTCAACAACATCCGGCTGATCCGCGGTGACGGAACCGACGTCCTGGAACATCTGCTCACCCCCGGATCCCTGACCGGAATCCGGGTTTTCTTCCCCGACCCGTGGCCCAAGGCCCGTCATCACAAGCGGCGCCTGCTGCAACCGGCGACGCTGAGTCTCATGGCCGACCGGTTGCGGCCCGGCGGCGTCCTGCACGCGGCCACCGACCATGCCGAGTACGCAGAGCAGATCGGTGAGGCAGGCGACGCCGAGCCGCTGCTGCGCCGGGCGGAACCCGGTGAGGCGCTGCCGATCTCGACGGAACGGCCGACGACGAAGTACGAGACCAAGGCCCACCGCGCCGGAAGTGCGGTGACCGAATTCATCTGGGTGAGGCGACCATGACCGTCATCGACGAAATCCGGATCGCGCCGGCGGCAGCGGAACCGCATCCGGCCGGAAAAAGGGTGCTGCTGGTGTGGGACGCACCGAACCTCGACATGGGCCTGGGGTCGATCCTGGGCGGACGGCCGACGGCGGCGCACCGGCCGCGGTTCGACGCCCTCGGCCGGTGGTTGCTGGCCTGCACCGCGGAGCTGGCCGCCGGCCACCCCGGCGTGTGCCTGGAACCGGAGGCCACGGTTTTCACCAACATCGCACCGGGAAGCGCCGATGTGGTGCGTCCGTGGGTCGAGGCGCTGCGCAACGTCGGTTTTGCGGTGTTCGCCAAACCGAAGGTCGACGAGGAGAGCGACGTCGACTCCGACATGCTGGCGCACATCGCGCTGCGACGCAGCCAGGGCCTGGCATCGGTGCTGGTGGCATCGGCCGACGGCCAGGCGTTCCGGTCACCGCTGGAGGACATCGCCCGGGACGGCATCGACGTCCGGGTCCTCGGATTTCGCGAACACGCCAGCTGGGCGTTAGCGTCGGATACCTTCGAATTCGTCGACCTGGAGGACATTCCGGGGGTTTTCCGCGAGCCTCTGCCCCGAATCGGCTTGGATTCGTTGCCAGAGCAAGGTGCGTGGCTGCAGCCGTTCCGGCCGCTGTCCTCGTTGCTGAACTCGCGGATTTAGACCTGCAGTAAGGAGATCTGAGTGTTCGCCTGGTGGGGCCGAACCGTATACCGGTATCGGTACATCGTCATCGCTGTGATGGTGGCGCTCTGTATCGGCGGCGGTATCTACGGCATTGACCTGGGTAAGCACGTCACCCAGAGCGGTTTCTACGACGAGGGCAGCCAATCGGTGACGGCCTCACTGGTGGCCGACGGCGCCTACGGGCGCGATCGCACCAGCCATGTGGTGGCCATCCTCACCCCGCCCGGCGACAAGAAGGTCGACGACCCCGAGTGGTCAAAGGAGATGGTCACCGAGCTCGACGACTTCACCAAGAAACATCAGGACAAGGTCGTCGGCTGGGCGGGTTGGCTGCGCGCCCCGGAGAGCACCGACGCCACCGTCGCGCAGATGAAGACGGCGGACAAGCGCCACACCTTCGTGTCGATCCCGCTCAAGGGCGACAGCGATGACGAGATCCTGAAGAACTATCAGGATGTCGCGCCCGACCTTCAGCAGGTCAACGACGGCAACATCGAACTGGCCGGGCTGAACCCGCTGGCCAGTGAACTCACCGGAACCATCGGCGTCGACCAGCAGCGCGCCGAAGTCGCCGCGATCCCGCTCGTTGCCGTGCTGCTGTTCTTCGTTTTCGGCGGCGTGATCGCGGCCAGCCTGCCGGCCATCATCGGCGGCCTCTCCATCCTGGGCGCTCTGGGCATCATGCGGCTGATCGCCGACTTCACCCCGGTGCACTTCTTCGCCCAACCCGTCGTGACGCTGATCGGCCTCGGTATCGCAATCGACTACGGCCTGTTCATCGTCAGCCGATTCCGGGAGGAGATCGCCGAGGGCTACGACACCGAGGCAGCCGTGCGCCGGACGGTGATGACCGCCGGACGCACAGTTGTGTTCTCCGCGGTGATCATCGTCGCCTCATCGCTGCCGCTGCTGCTGTTTCCGCAGGGCTTCCTGAAGTCGATCACCTACGCGATCATCGCCTCGGTCATGCTCGCGGCGATTCTGTCCATCACCGTGCTGGCGGCCAGCCTCGCCATCCTCGGGCCCAACGTCGACGCACTCGGCGTGCGCACCCTGCTGCGGGTGCCGTTCCTGGCCAACTGGCCGTTCTCCCGCAAGATCATCGACTGGTTCGCCGACAAGACCCAGAAGACCAAGACCCGGGAAGAGGTCGAGAACGGCTTCTGGGGCACTCTGGTCAACCGGGTGATGAAGCGGCCGATCCTGTTCGCCGCGCCCATCGTCATCATCATGATCCTGATGATCATCCCGCTCGGGAAACTCTCACTCGGCGGCATCAGCGAGAAGTACCTGCCTCCGAACAATTCGGTCCGGCTGGCCCAGGAGGAGTTCGACAAGATCTTCCCCGGCTTCCGCACCGAGCCCCTGACGCTGGTGATCAAACGTGACGACGGTCAGCCGGTGACCGATCAGCAGGTCGCCGAGATCCGCAACAAGGCGATGTCGATCAGCGGCTTCACCGATCCCGACAACAATCCCGACGCGATGTGGAAACCGCGCCCCGGCACCTCGTCGGACCCGTCGGTGCGGGTGATCCAGAACGGTCTGGTGAATCGCAACGACGCCGCAAAGAAGATCAACGAACTGCGCGACATCACCCCGCCCAGGGGGTTGTCGGTGTACGTCGGCGGCACACCCGCGCTCGAGCAGGACAGCATCCACTCGCTGTACGCGAAACTGCCGCTGATGGTGCTGCTGCTGATCACCACCACGACGATTCTGATGTTCCTGGCATTCGGTTCACTGGTGCTGCCGATCAAAGCCGCGCTGATGAGTGCGTTGACCCTGGGCTCCACGATGGGCGTATTGACCTGGATGTTCGTCGAGGGCCACGGGTCCGGGCTGATGAACTACACGCCGCAGCCGCTGATGGCGCCGATGATCGGCTTGATCATCGCGGTGATATACGGCCTGTCCACCGACTATGAGGTCTTCCTGGTCTCACGCATGGTGGAGGCCCGCGATCGCGGGATGTCGACCACCGAGGCGATCCGGATCGGCACGGCCACCACCGGTCGGCTGATCACCGCGGCCGCGCTGGTTCTGGCTGTGGTGGCCGGCGCCTTCGTATTCTCCGATCTGGTGATGATGAAGTACCTGGCGTTCGGTCTGCTCATCGCACTGCTGCTCGACGCCACCATCGTCCGGATGTTCCTGGTGCCGGCGATCATGAAACTTCTCGGTGACGACTGCTGGTGGGCGCCGAAGTGGATGAAACGACTGCAGCACAAGATCGGCCTGGGTGAGACCACCCTGCCCGATGAACGCAGACCCGTCGTGCCCGAACCGCAGGGCGCCCTGGCCGTCGCCGGTGCTGCGGTTCCCGCGGCGCCGGTACGCGTAGTGGCTCCCGCCGCGCCGCCGGCGCCCGCACCCGAAGCACCGACGACCCGGTTCGCCTCGGGTAAACCCCAGAAGGAAGACCGCGACATCAGTTCCTGGCTGGGCGAACTGCGCGCGAAGGCCGGACGGCACGAACGGCCGGTTTCGGCCGAGCCGACCCAGGTGATCTCCACCCCCACTGTGCCGGTCCCCGGGCCGGTCGGTGGCGCGGCACCTGAGGACGCGACGACCGCGATGCCGATCGCATCGAATCCGCCTGCCTCTGAGCCGATTTCAGCCGAGGAGACCCGGGCCATCCCGATCAGCCGGCCGGCCGAGGATTCCGATATGGCCACCGAGCAACTCAACGCCCGCGGCAAGCAGGGCGGCGGGGTCAGCGCACAGGAGTTGCTCCGCCGGGAAGGCCGGCTCTAACCGGCTTGCAGTTCGGCCGCTTCACCGGCCGGATCCGCGGCCACCAGCACCCGGATCGCACTGTTGAGGAAAGCCAGGATGGGCACCGCCAGCAGTGCCCCCGCGATACCGGCCAGCACTCCCCCGGTCGCGATGGCCAGCACGATCGCCAACGGGTGGATCGACACCGCCCGGCCCATCAGCAGCGGCTGGAGCACATGGCTCTCGAGTTGCATGATCGCGATGATCAACCCGAGGGTGATCATCGCGTAGATGAAACCCTTGGCCAGCAGTGCCACCACTACGGCGAGCATTCCGGTGATGACAGCGCCGACGACGGGGATGAACGCGCCGAGGAACACCAGTGAGGCCAACGGCAGTGCCAACGGCACACCCATGACGGCAAGGCCGGTGCCGATGCCGACCGCGTCGACGAGTGCCACCAGGAATGTCGCGCGCACGTAGCCGATCAGGGATCCGAATCCGGCCCGACCGGCGTCACGCACCCGTTGCCTGGTCGCCGCCGGAACAATCTTGGTCAGGTAGCCATAGATCTCACGCCCGCCGTAGAGCAGGAAGATCAGCGTGAACAGCATCAGCAGCGCACCGGTCAGGATCTCGCCGAGGGTGGCCGCGGTGGACAGCGCTCCGGTGGTCAGCTTCTCCTGGTTGTCACGCAGCGCTTTCACGGCCGCTTCGCCGGCCTTCTCGATCTGCTCGTGGCTCAAATGAGCCGGGCCCTCGATCAGCCAACTGGAAGCGTTGTCGATACTTCGGGTCACCTGCTCGGTCAGGCTCGGCAGACCCGAAACGAATTGGCTCACAACGAAAGTCATGATCCCGCCGAACACCGCGATTCCGGTGAGCAGGACCAGCGCAACCGCCCCGCCGCGCGGGGCACCGCGACGGTCCAGCCAATCCACCGCGGGCAGCATGAGAGCCGTCACCATCACCGCCAGCGCGACCGGAACCACGATCACCTGGAGTGTGGCCACCAGCCACAGCAGCGCGAGAACAGCGGCGAGGATCACCAGCAGGCGCCAGCACCACGCGGCAGCCTTGCGGACGAACGGATCAACAGCCTCGTCGTCACTCGCCAGTCCGGCCGACATGCGGGTCAGCCTAACCCGGCCTCTGCACGGCTACCCTTAACGACGTGGCCCACGAACGCGGCTCGCCCGCCCGGGGTAGGTACTGGTGGGTGCGATGGGTGGTGCTCGGCGTCGCACTGATCGTGCTGGCCGTCGAGGCCCACCTGGTGTGGGATCAGCTGTCCAAGGCCTGGACCAGTCTGCTGTCGGCCAACGGCGCCTGGGTGCTGGCCGCGGCGCTGGCCGCCATGATGTCGATGCACAGCTTCGCCCAGATCCAGCGCACGCTGCTTCGCTCAGCCGGCGTCACGGTGAGACAGTGGCGATCGGAGGCGGCCTTCTATGCGGGCAACGCACTGAGCACCACACTGCCGGGCGGCCCGGTCCTCTCCGCCACCTTCGTCTACCGGCAGCAGCGGCGGTGGGGCGCATCGCCGGTGGTGGCTTCCTGGCAGTTGGTGATGTCGGGTGCACTGCAAGTGGTGGGCCTGGCCCTGCTGGGACTCGGCGGCGCATTTCTGTTGGGCGCCAAGGACAATCCGTTCTCCCTGCTGTTCACCCTCGGCGGGTTTGTTGCTCTATTACTGCTCGCGCAGGCGGTCGCGACCCGGCCCGAGCTGATCGACGGTATCGGGGTGAAGGTCCTCGGCAATCTGAACTCGTTGCGCAACAAGCCCGCCGACACCGGACTGCGCAAGTGGCGTGAGACGCTGCGTCAGCTGGAGTCGGTGAGCCTGAGCCGGCGCGCACTGAGCGTGGCATTCGGCTGGTCGCTGTTCAACTGGGTTGCCGACGTCGCCTGCCTGTTGTTCGCGGCCTACGCCACCGGGGGCCATCCCTCCCTGCCCGGTCTGACGGTCGCCTATGCGGCGGCGCGCGCGGTGGGTGCGATCCCGTTGATGCCCGGCGGGCTGCTGGTCGTGGAGGCGGTTCTGGTTCCGGGTCTGGTGTCCAGCGGCATGGCCCTGCCCGACGCCATTTCGGCGATGCTGATCTACCGATTGGTGAGCTGGATCTTCATCTCCGCGATCGGCTGGGTGGTGTTCTTCTTCATGTTCCGCACCGAAGGTGCACTGCATCCCGGAACCGTGGGCGATGAACTCGAAGCCCTCAAAGCCGAAGAGTTGGCCGTCATCGACGAACTCGCCCCCGACGAGGAGGACCGCGGCTGAACACGGTTGGATCGCCGTATGACCGCACCCGCCCCCGGTCCGGCCAGGACCGCCTCGCTGGCCTTCGCCGCCGATCTCGCATGCGTCATCGCCTTCGTGGCGGTCGGCCGGCGAAACCACGCCGAGGGGGTGACGCTGGCCGGTATCGCGACGACCGCGTGGCCGTTCTTGACCGGGACGGTCGTCGGCTGGCTGTTGTCGCTGGGCTGGCGCCGGCCGGCCGCACTGGTGCCGACCGGGGTCACGGTGTGGCTGTGCACGGTCGTGGTGGGCATGGCACTGCGGGTGGTCAGCCACGCCGGGACAGCGGCGAGCTTCGTCCTGGTCGCCTCATGCGTCACAGCGGCGCTACTGCTGGGCTGGCGCGCAGTTCGGGCCGTGCTTGCCCGGCGGACCGCTTAGGCGCCGGGGACCGGCACGGCGGAGTCGCCGCCGCAGCGGGTCCGGAGGTCCATCAGCGGCTGGCGGATGGCCTGGAGTTCGGCTTTCACCTGCGGGTTGGCGTTCAGATAGTCGGCGATCGCGCCGCGCAGCTGATCGCGGGGGGCCCCTTCCAGACCGGTGAAGAACGCATTGACGTCGGGATGGGTGAACAAATAGGCCGACGTCGCCGCGGAGACACCTGAGGAGACCGCGGCCAGGTCGGCCGCGGTGCAGTTCGGCGGAGCCGCGAATGCCGACGGGGCCAGGCCGACGGTCAGCGCGGCAGCCAATCCGGCAGCTCGTCCAACTCCGCGGGGACGGCGAATCATGGGGCTCCTTCATCCGGGGCCGCTCAGGCGGCTGGGGTAGTCTCAAAACCACGCTAGTCGCCTGGTGCCAGTCGCGGGGAGTTCGCCATCCAGCAGTTCATGATGCGTCTGAGTGGCAGCCTGCGCAGACACCGTTGGCTGGTCTTCTGCTGCTGGCTAGTCGCCCTGGTCCCGTCGGTGGGCTTGGCGCTCACCCAGTCGCACAACCTGACCGGCGGCGGCTTCGACGTGGCGGGCTCGCAGTCCCTGCACGTCCAGTACGAACTCGAGGACCACTTTCCCCAGCAGGGCTCCTCACCGCTGGCCCTGGTCGCAGCACCACGGGCCGACGCCACCTATGAGGACATGTCCGACGCGGTGGCACAGCTGGAGAAGGCCGCCCAGGAGATCCCCAGCGTCACCCTCGCCCCGATCCCGACTCAGCCCGCACCAGCTCCCGACCGGCCCTACGTCGTCGCGCTGCGGCTCGGCTTCGACAACACCGGGGCCGTCGACGTCGCCCGCCAGTTGCGCGCCAAGGTGGGAGTCAAAGACGACCAGCCGGGGCGGACCGAGAACGGGCGGGTCCGGCTCTATGTGATCGGCCAGGGCGAGCTCGGGGCGGCGGCGCAGAACAGCACCAAACGTGACATCGCCGCCGCGGAGAGCTGGAACCTGCCCATCGTGCTGATCGTGCTCATCGCGGTGTTCGGATCGCTGGCCGCCGCCGCCGTTCCACTGGTACTGAGCGTGTTCACGGTCGTGGTGACGATGGGCGTCGTCTACCTGCTGTCCACGGTGACCACCATGTCGGTGTTCGTGACGT
This sequence comes from Mycobacteriaceae bacterium, assembly GCA_029977845.1. GTDB lineage: Bacteria > Actinomycetota > Actinomycetes > Mycobacteriales > Mycobacteriaceae > Mycobacterium. Next base: position 54,386 of record JAPOKC010000005.1, read on the forward strand.
CCACGGTGTCGATGTTCGGTATCGCCCTGGCCATCGACTACTCGCTGTTCATCCTGATGCGGTATCGGGAGGAACTACGCGCCGGCCGGGATCCGGATCAGGCGGCGGACGCGGCCATGGCCACCTCCGGTCTGGCCGTTGTGCTGTCCGGCCTGACCGTGATCGCCTCGCTGACCGGTCTTTACCTGATCAACACTCCGGTGCTTCGGTCGATGGCCACCGGCGCGATCCTGGCCGTCACGGTGGCCGTGCTCACCTCCACCACGCTGATACCGGCGGTGCTCGCCACCTTCGGCCGTGCCGTCGCCCGGCGTTCGCGGCTGCTGCATCTGTCCCGGCGGCCCGAGGCGGCCCAGTCCCGGTTCTGGACCAGATGGGTGGGAATGGTCATGCGCAGGCCGTGGGGGTCGGCGCTCACCGCCGCCGCCGTACTGCTCATCCTTGCCGCACCCGCCTCTCTGATGACCATCGGCAACAGCATGCAACGGCAGTTCCCGGCGTCGCACGAAGTGCGAGGCGGGGTCGCCGCGGCCGCCGAGGCACTGGGCCCGGGTGCGCTGGGACCGGTGCGGATCCTGGTCACCTTCCCCGACGGTGACGCCTCCGACCCGCGCCATGCGCCCGTTCTCGACGCCGTGAGCAAGACTGCGTCCGGCGCGGTGAACATCGTGTCGGTGTCTGCTCCGGAGTTCTCCGACGACAATCGCAGCGCATTGCTGTCTGCGGTGCTGGCAGTCGATCCCGAGGAGCTACGGGCCCGCGAGACCATCGACTGGTTGCGCGCCACACTGCCCGCGATACCGGTCGCCGGCGAGGCGGCTCCGGACGCAGCCGGGATCCGCATCGACGTCGGCGGCCCGACCGCGCTGATCAAGGACTTCGACGACCGGGTGGCCCACACCCAGGTTCAGGTCTTCCTTTTCGTGGCGTTCATCGCGTTCATCATGCTGCTCATCTCGATCCGCTCGGTGTTCCTGGCGCTCAAGGGCGTGCTGATGACCGTGCTGTCGGTCGCGGCGGCCTACGGAAGCCTCGTCGTGGTGTTCCAGTGGGGCTGGTTGCGCGACATCGGCTTCGAACCGATCAACTCGATCGACAGCGTCATCCCACCACTGGTGCTCGCGATGACATTCGGCCTGTCGATGGACTACGAGATCTTCCTGCTGACCCGGATCCGGGAACGCTATCTGCAGTCCGGGGACACCCGCGACTCGGTCGCCTACGGGGTGTCGACCAGTGCCCGCACCATCACCAGCGCGGCACTGATCATGATCGCGGTGTTCGTCGGATTCGCCTTCGCCGGCATGCCCCTGGTAGCCGAACTCGGGGTGGCCTGCGCGGTGGCGATCGCTGTTGACGCCACCATCGTCCGACTGGTGCTGGTGCCGGCGCTGATGGCGATGTTCGATCAGTGGAACTGGTGGCTACCGGGGTGGCTGAGCCGCATCCTGCCGGCGGTGGATTTCGAAAAGCCCTTGCCCAAGCTGGATCTCGGCGATCTCGTCGTGCTGCCCGACCATCTTGCCTCGCTGACACCGCCCAGCGCCGATCTGAAGATGATCGTCCGCGGCGCCGCGCGGCTCAAGGAGATGGCGCCCGACGCCGTCAGTGTCGCCGACCCCTTGGCCCTCAGCGGATGCGACATCCCGACCGGTGCGCTGTCCGGCAAGGTACTGGGCTCCGATGACGGCAGCGTCGCGCCGCAACCGGTGCACCCCGTGACGATGTGGCGCGGCAGGCTGGCCGTCGCGCTGGACGCCCTCGAGACCGATGCCAAAACCGCACGCATCAGCCCGGTCGAGACCACAAACGTCGCACTGCCCACCGGCGACCGGTTGCAGATCCCGACGGCGGCCGAGACCCTGCGGCTGCAGAGCTATCTGGTGCTGTGCCGCAACAACCGTGCCGATTACGTCCAACTCGCCGAACTGGTGGACTCCAACGGGGTGAACAACGCCGCCACGGTGCTGGCCGGGATCGACCGGTATTACGGTTCGGAACGCCCACAGCGACAGTGGATCGCGACGCAGTTGGTGCGCCGGCTGGCCGATCCGATGCCCTCCGATGCCGAGGACCCTGCCGCTCCGGGAATCGCGGAGTGGGACCCGCAGTGGGATAATGTGAGGCAGACCTGCCTGAACCTGGCGGTGGCGATCTTGGAGGAGGCGAGTTGACTCGCCCATCCGAGCAGCCCGCCGACCAGCGGCCGGTCGAGTTCTGGCCCACCGCCTCGATCCGCTCCGCGCTGGAGACCGGCGATATCACCGTCTGGCAGCGAATCGTCGTAGCCATCAAGCGGGATCCCTTCGGCCGCACCGCCCGTCAGGTCGAAGAGGTGCTGGAAGCGGCCTCCCCCTACGGGATCGCCAAGGCGCTCAGCGAGGTCATCAATCGCGCACGGGCTCATCTGGAGGCCAACGAACGCAGCGAGGCGTCCCGCCACGTCCGGCTCCTGGTGGAGCGCTCCGGCCTGACCGAGCGGGAGTTCGCCTCCAGGATCGGGGTGACGGCTGCCGAGTTGACGACGTTCCTGGAGGCGGGGTTCAGCCCGTCGGCATCGTTGATGATCCGGATGCGACGGCTCTCCGACCGGTTCGCCAAGATTCGCGCCCAGGATGGGTCCGACTGCGACGACGCGGCGGAGTCGAGTCCTGAGTAACCCTGACCAGCTGCGGGACATCCTGAGCGAAACTCGCACGGTCGCCGTGCTGGGCGCCTCGGACAACCCGGCTCGGCCGAGCAACGACGTATTCGGTTACCTGAGCCGGCACAGCCATTACCGGCTCTATCCGGTCAATCCGAACATCGAGGAGATCGACGGTATCCCCGCCTATCCAACGCTGGCCGACTTGCCCGAGGTTCCGGACATGGTCGACGTGTTCCGTCGGCACGATGAACTTCCCGCGGTGCTCGCCGACGTGCTGGCCCTGCAGCCGTTGCCGAAATACCTTTGGCTGCAACAGGGTCTATGGCATGAGCCGGTCGCCGAGGCCGCCCGGCGCGCCGGTATTGACGTGGTGATGGACCGCTGCCTGAAGGTCGACTACGCCAGGCTCATCGGGAATTCATAGGAGCCACGTCGACGACCTTCCAGTCACCGTCCTGCTTGGTCAGCGCGACCCGCAGCGCGAGTACCGCGGCGCCGGGTTGCTGACCGGGTGAGTTCTGGATCGACCGCATCACCACAGCCACACTCGCCGCCGACGGACCCAGCGCCTCCAGTCCGGCTGAGATCGTGCGCGCCTCGGCGGAGATGTTGCGCTTGGCCATATCGGCGGCGGCCGCACCGAAATTGCTCTTGAAAGCCGCCGCACTGTCCGGGGTCATCAGGGAGGCGGCGTGGTCGATGGACTTGGCGGGCGAGGCCGGGCTGAAGGTCGCGGCGGCCTGGGCGACATCGACGGCGATCCGGGTGACATCGTCGGTGTCGCGGGTGAAGGCTCGGTCGGGGCGATCCCACTGGGTGTAGCCGACCACCACGGCCGAGACCAGTGTCGCCGTCGCAACACCGACCGCCGCCAGCCGCAATCCGGGCGCATCGTCGTCGGTTCCCATGGTGACCGAATCACGTCTGTACAGAACGGCATTCAGCACGATCGCCTGGGCGACGAGCAGGCACAGCATCGAACACACCGACACCCACCACAGCGGCCATTCGAGCATTACGCCGATCAACACCAGGCCGACGATGATCGCCACCGGCACCGCGACGTCGAAAATCAGCACCCGGGTCAGGTTTCTCATCGCAGCGACTCCAGCCGCGAGATCTTGAACTTGCCGTCCACCTCGGAGACACCGAGTCGCAGATTCCAGCGCACCGTCGTGGGTTTGTTGCCGGCGTTCTCACTGACCGACGTGGCGACCACCAGCACGGTATCGGTTCGGGCAGTGAGTTCCGGCGGCAGGCTCTGCGGACCGGACGGGCGCTCACCAGGGGTGAGGTCGAGATCGTGATGCAGCACCTCGATCGACACCGACTCGACGGAGCCGGTGGTTCGTGAGTTCAGTGTTTCGACCACCTTGCGATACGGCGCGATCGATCCCTCGAAACCGGCGTTGAGCTCACCGACGGTTCCGTCACGCAACGTCTCCAAGCTGGTCTGGACGTTGCTAGCGTTCATGTTGATCAGCACGCCGGTCCATTCGGCGGCGGTCTGCATCTCCCGGGCCTGGCGGGTGCGGTCGGCTTCGGCGCCACGATGACCCGCCCACAGAACCCCGATCAGCGCGACTGCCGCCATACACACCGCCCCGAGCACTGCGGATCCGATGCCGAAGCGGGAAGGTTTTGACATGCAGGGCAGGCTACCGTGATGGCGTGACGGTAGACACTGCGCGGTCCGGACTGGACCTCTCCCATCTTGATTCGGCCGTGCGCCCGCAGGACGACCTGTTCGGCCACCTCAACGGCCGTTGGCTGGCCGAGTACGTCATCCCCGCCGACCGGGCCACCGACGGGGCGTTCCGCACGCTCTACGACCGGGCCGAGGAGCATGTCCGGGATCTGATCATCGAGGCGGCCGACGCCCAGGCCGGAGAGGGCACGAACGAACAACGAGTCGGCGACCTCTACGCGAGTTTTCTCGACGAGGACCGGGTGGCTGCGCGAGGTCTGCAGCCATTGCTCGACGAACTCGCGACGATCGACGCGACTGAGGGTCCGGTTGCACTGGCGGCACTCGTCGGCCGCATGCAACGCACCGGGGTGGGCGGCCCGGTGGGGCTCTACATCGACACCGACTCCAAGAACTCCTCGCGCTATCTGGTGCACCTCTACCAGTCCGGGCTCGGTCTGCCCGACGAGTCCTACTACCGGGACGACCAGCACGCCGCGATCCTGGGTGCCTATCCGCGACATATCGCAGGGATGTTCGCGCTGGTGTTCGGCGGCACGGCCGATGAATACGCCGAGCGCGCAGGCCGGATCGTGGCCCTGGAGACCCGACTGGCGGCGGCGCACTGGGACGTCGTGCGCCGCCGCGACGCCGATCTGACCTACAACCTGCGCACCTTCACCGATCTGCCGGAGCAGGCCCCCGGATTCGATTGGTCCGGCTGGGCCATGTCGATGGGACTGACAGCGTCTGCAGTCACCGAACTGGTTGTGCGTCAACCGGATTACCTCAGCGCGTTCGCCGGACTGTGGTCGGGTGCGGAGTTCGGCGACTGGCAGGACTGGGCGCGCTGGCGATTGATTCATGCCCGGGCGGCGGTGCTGACCGACGCACTGGTCGAGGAGGACTTCGACTTCTACGGCCGTACCCTCAGCGGCACCGAGCAGATCCGCGAACGATGGAAGCGGGCGGTATCGCTGGTCGAGAGCCTGATGGGCGATGCGGTGGGCCGGCTGTACGTGGAGCGCCACTTTCCACCGGACGCCAAGGCCCGGATGGACGTCCTGGTGGAGAACCTGCGCGAGGCATACCGAGTGAGCATCACCGATCTGGAGTGGATGACACCGGAGACCCGGCAGCGCGCACTGGCCAAACTCGAGAAGTTCACCCCGAAGATCGGCTATCCGAAGAAGTGGCGTGATTACTCGACCTTCGTCGTGCGCCGGGACGATCTGTACGGCAACGTGATCCGCGGTACCGAGCTGGAGTTCGATCGCGAGGTCGCCAAACTCGGCGGTCCGGTGGACCGCGACGAGTGGTTCATGACACCGCAGACGGTGAATGCCTATTACAACCCCGGAATGAACGAGATCGTCTTCCCGGCGGCAATCCTGCAGCCGCCGTTCTTCGACGCCGAGGCCGACGATGCGGCCAACTACGGCGGTATCGGTGCGGTGATCGGGCATGAGATCGGCCACGGCTTCGACGACCAGGGCTCGAAGTACGACGGCGACGGGCACCTGATCGACTGGTGGACTGACACGGACCGCGCTGAGTTCACCGCCCGCACCGCCAAACTGATCGCGCAGTACGACGCGTTCATTCCGCGCGACCTCGAGTGCCGCGATGACGCACCACACGTCAACGGCGCCTTCACCGTGGGTGAGAACATCGGCGACCTCGGCGGCCTGTCGATTGCGTTGCTCGCCTACCGGCTGTCACTGGGTGGCGCGGAAGCGCCCGTGATCGACGGACTGACCGGGGTTCAGCGCGTGCTCCTCGGATGGGCGCAGGTGTGGCGCACCAAATCCCGCACGGCGGAGGCGATCCGGCGTCTGGCGACCGATCCGCATTCACCACCGGAGTTCCGCTGCAACGGTGTGGTGCGCAATATCGACGACTTCTACGAGGCCTTCGACGTGAGCCCGGACGACGCGCTGTATCTGGAACCGCAGCAGCGGGTCAAGATCTGGAGCTGACCCCAGGCGTTCAGTGAGGAACCTTGCAGGCAAACTGCGAGTAACCGCCTGCGTGGTTCCTCACCCGACGTGAATCAGTACAGCGTCCACTGCCAATCGTCGGCGCCGTCGGGGTTGTTGTAAAGCCCGACGGAGTTCTTCACCACGATCGGGTCACCGCTGCCGAAGTTGTCGTAGAACCACTTGGCGTTCGCCGGCGAAAGGTTGATGCACCCGTGACTGACGTTGCGCTTGCCCTGGTCGGCCACCGACCACGGCGCGCCGTGCACGAACCCACCGCTGTTGTCGATGCGCACCGCCCACTGCACCTTGATCTTGTAGCCGTTCGGTGAGTTCACCGGGACGCCGTAGGTCGATGAGTCCATGACGATGTCCGGGAACTTCTCCAGCACGTAGTAGGTGCCGTTCTTGGTCTCGTGCTTGCCGTCGGGCATGCCCATCGACACCGGGAAGGTCTTCTCCACCTTGCCGTTGCGGGTGACCGTCATCTGGTGCGTCTTGTCGTCGATGGTGGCGATCAGCGAGTCACCGACCCGGAAGTTCGACTGCGCACCGCTGGCGTCGATGTGCACCTGGGTGCCGGCCGGCCAGAAGCTGTAGGGCCGCCAACGGACCTGCGTGTCGGTGGTCCAGTAGAACGCCCCGGGCACCGGCGGGTTCGACGAGATGTGGATGGACTGCTCGGCCAGCGGCCGGTTGGCGATGGGTCGCTGGAAGTTGATGATGATCGGCTTGGCGACGCCGACCAGGGCTCCGTTGACCGGGTTGAAGGCCGGCGGCGCGAACACCGGATCACCGGTGAAGGGAGCTGCGTTCTGGCCTTTGGCCGCGCCGGTGGTCACCGGCGCCGGGGCCGGGGCAGCCGGCGGCGGGACATCAGCCGGCGGCGGCGGCGGCACGTCCCCCGGGGGAGCCAGGTTGTCGGGCAGCGGCGGCGGAGGTGGCGGCAACACCACCGGGGGCGCCTCGACCGGAATCGGCGGCGGCGGCGGGACATCGACGACCTGCGGATCGACCGGCTGGTCGGGGTCGGCCAGGGCCGGGCCCGTTCCCAGACCGGCTCCGGTCAGCGTCACCAGACACAGAGCGGCGGCCAGAGCGCCTCTCACCCGCTTCACAAAATCCTCCAATGATTGGTTGCAACCAGTCTGACACAGCGCCGCGGCGCCCGAGACCCAGCGAATTCCAGCACCGGGCTGGTCATAGCCCTGAACTGTGAAGATCATTTCGCCGGGGTGACCCGCGTTACTGCCCGCCGGCCGCCGCTGCAGAGCCGACCGGCGCGACGAACAGGTCCCGGGCGGCCACCACGCAGACCAGAGCCGAGGCGATCAACAGCGCTGATGCGGTGAGCATCACCGGCTCCCCGGCGTGCTCGAAAAGCAACCCGCCGATCAGTGCGCCGGCCATGATGCCGATCTGGAACGCTACGACGTATAACCCCGATGCCCCGTCGGGATCCTCAGGCGAGTGCCGCATGGCCGCCGTCTGCAGCATCGGCGGCACGGCGGTGGCGGTGGCGCCCCAGCCCAGAATCGCGACGACTCCGAGGGTCACCGCGAGGGCGCCGTGACAGTGTCCGAAGCCCACTCCGGCCAGCACCGCGAACACCGTCGTCAGCCCGGCCATACAGGCCACGATCGTCGCCTTGGGACTGCGATCCCCCGACTTGGCCAGCACTGCCATCGCCAGCAGTCCGGCGATGCCGTATCCAGCGAGCAGCCACGCCAGCTCGGGTCCGTCGACGCCCAGGATGTCGCGGATGATCACCACGATGAAGGAGTAGGAGATGAAGTGGCCGGTCACCCCGACCAGCGTGAGCGCGCACATGATGACGAGCCGGCGGTTGCGATGACGCCGGGACCAACGGGGACCACCGCTTGCCGCGCCGGTCGGCATGGTCATCAGTGGAAGGGTCAGCCGTGCGGCCACCAGGACCGCGGCCGAGGCGGCGGCGATTACCCCGACCGCCGGCCTCCACCCCCAGAGCTGACTCAGGGCCGCGGTCAGCGGGCTGCCGACGACGAGGGCGAGGCTGGTCCCGATGTAGACCGCCACGGTGGCCCGCGCCGCATGCGATGGCGGCACCAACCGAACCGCGATCGGGGCGATCACCGACCACATCAGTCCGTGGGTGAGCGCGCACAGCACGCGACCGGCGGCCAGCACGGTGAACGTCGGGGCCAATGCTGAGATCAGCTGGGACACGGTCAGCGAGGACAGCGTGAACGCCAGCGCCCTTCGACGCGGCCAGCGGGCGGTCCAGCGGACCAGTGGCACCGTCGCCAGCGCCGCCACCAAGGCGTAGCTGGCCAGCAATGTCGCGACCAGCGCTTCGCTGACATCCAGGTCGCCGGCGATGGCCGGAAGCGCACCCACCGGCATGAGCTCGGCGGTGACGTAGACGAACGCAGCGGCGGCCAGCACTCCCAGTGCGAGCGCGACCCGCGGAGTCCACGGGCCGGATGCGGGCGTCAGGAACGCACCAGCCGGGCTATCGCGGCGGTGGCCTCGGCGAGTTTCGCTTCGGCCTCTGCTCCGCCTTCGGCCGCAGCGTGCGTGACGCAGTGGCCGAGGTGTTCCTCGAGCAGACCGAGTGCCACCGACTGCAGCGCGCTGTTGACCGCACTGATCTGAGTCAGCACATCAATGCAGTACTTGTCCTCGTCGATCATCTTGGCGATGCCGCGGACCTGTCCCTCGATCCGGCGCAACCGCTTGGCGTAGTTCTCCTTGTTCGCCGAATATCCATGGGCGTCAGGCATTTCAGCCTCCAATCGACTGCAGCATCTGCTGCATCTGATCGATCTCATCCTGTTGCGTCGTGATGGTCGAGCGCGCCAGCGCAATCATCTCGGGATTCTTTCCCGCCTCGGCTTCGACCTTGGCCATCTCGATGGCCCCCTGGTGGTGTGCGCTCATCGACTGCAGCCACAACGTGTCGAAGTCAGCACCGCTGAGGCCTTGGAGCTTGAGAATCGTGTCGTCGTCGACCATGCCCTGCATCGCCATACCGGCATGGCCGCTCTCATGGGGCATCTCCGCCGGGTTGATGCCCCATGCCTTGAGTTGGTCCCTCATCGTGGTGATCTCGGGTTGCTGCGCCGCGGAGATCTTCGCGGCCAAAGCGCGCACATCGGTGTTCGTCGACCGGTCCGGCACCATCGCCGCGAGCACCACCGCCTGCTCGTGGTGCGGGATCATCAGTTGCGCGAAAAGCACGTCGTCGGTGTTGTGAGCTGTCGACTGCGCGGGCACCGCCGACTGACCGGCCGACGATGCCCCGCTGCCCTGATCCTTGGTGGCGGTGCTGCCACACGCGGACAGTGAGACGGCGGCGGCGGACGCGGCCAGCAGGGCGACGGCGCGCCGATGAAGTGGGGTCACGACAGGGATCTTATACCCCTTGGGGGTATATCCTCGGATTTTGGCCGCCACCGCGGGCGGTCCATACTTGACCGGTGAGTAAAAAGCCTGATCTCAAGCCCCGCAGCCGCGACGTCACCGACGGTCTGGAGAAGGCCGCCGCCCGCGGCATGCTCCGCGCGGTCGGTATGGGCGACGAGGACTTCGCCAAGCCCCAGATCGGTGTGGCGTCGTCCTGGAACGAGATCACGCCGTGCAACCTCTCGCTGGACCGTCTGGCCGACGCGGCCAAGGAGGGCGTCTTCGAGGCCGGCGGCTACCCACTGGAGTTCGGCACCATCTCGGTGTCCGACGGCATCTCGATGGGCCATGAGGGGATGCACTTCTCGCTGGTGTCCCGCGAGATCATCGCCGACAGTGTCGAGACGGTGATGATGGCCGAGCGACTCGACGGCATGGTGATGCTGGCCGGCTGCGACAAGTCACTGCCCGGAATGCTGATGGCCGCGGCGCGACTCGATCTTGCCGCGGTGTTCCTCTACGCCGGTTCGATCCTGCCGGGACGGGCCAAGCTGTCCGACGGCACGGAGAAGGACGTCACCATCATCGATGCGTTCGAAGCCGTCGGGGCCTGCGCACGCGGCCTGATGTCGCGTGCGGACGTCGACGCGATCGAGCGCGCGATCTGCCCGGGCGAGGGCGCCTGCGGGGGTATGTACACCGCCAACACGATGGCCAGTGCCGCTGAGGCGCTCGGGATGTCACTGCCGGGCAGTGCCGCTCCCCCGGCCACCGACCGGCGCCGCGACGGGTATGCCCGCCGCAGTGGTATCGCCGTGGTGGAACTGCTCCGCCGCGGGATCACCGCCCGCGACATCTTGACCAAGGAGGCATTCGACAACGCGATCGCGGTGGTGATGGCCTTCGGCGGTTCGACCAACGCCGTGCTGCATCTGCTCGCCATCGCTCACGAGGCTCAGGTCGAGTTGTCACTGGCCGACTTCACCCGGATCGGCGCCAAAGTGCCGCACCTGGCCGACGTCAAACCGTTCGGCGCACACGTGATGCATGACGTAGACCGGATCGGCGGTGTCCCGGTGGTGATGAAGGCCCTGCTGGATGCCGGACTGCTGCACGGCGACGTCATGACGGTGACCGGCAAGACGATGGCGGAGAACCTCGCCGGGATCAATCCGCCGGATCCCGACGGCAAGGTGCTGCGCGCGCTGACCAATCCGATCCACCCGACCGGCGGTATCACCATCCTGCACGGATCGCTGGCGCCGGAGGGCGCGGTGGTCAAGTCGGCCGGCTTCGATTCCGACGTGTTCGAAGGCACCGCAAGGGTTTTCGACGGCGAGCGGGCTGCGATGGACGCACTTGAGGACGGCACGATCACCAAGGGCGATGTCGTGGTGATCCGCTACGAGGGACCCAAGGGCGGACCGGGAATGCGCGAGATGCTGGCGATCACCGGCGCGATCAAGGGCGCCGGCCTGGGCAAGGACGTCCTGTTGCTGACCGACGGCCGGTTCTCCGGTGGCACCACCGGACTGTGCGTGGGTCACGTCGCGCCCGAGGCCGTTGACGGCGGCCCGATCGCGTTCGTCGTCGACGGTGACCGGATCCGACTCGACGTGGGCAACGGCAAGCTCGACATCCTGGTCGACCCATCCGAGATCGACGCGCGGATGATCGGTTTCACCCCGCCGGCCCCGCGCTATACCACCGGTGTGCTCGCCAAGTACCGCAAGCTGGTCGGCTCGGCTGCCGGCGGCGCGGTCTGCGACTAGCGCGCAGAGCGGGCGGTGACCGCCCGCGCCTTCTTTGCCTTCACGGGCTTGCCCGGCTTGGTCGACTTGGTCTGCTTGGCCGGCTGGCGCGACGCGACCCGGGCGGCGGGCGGCGCCGGGTAGGTGATCGCCAGGTGGTTGCCGTCGACGGTCAGCACCGGCGCGGTCCGGCCGAACCGCAGCAGCGGGAAGGAGTCCTGGAATCCGACGACCAGCGCCCGCACCACATCGCCGGGAACCTGCGTCCATTCCGCGAAGCTCAGCGGCGGCTGTGACAGGTACGGCACCACGGTTCCGGACTGGTCGTAGCTGCGGGTGTAGGTGCCGCCCTCAGTGGGGGTCTGGACATCGGTGTAACCGGTGTTCACCAGAATCGACAGCGCGGGCTGCAGCGCGTCAGCCAGCGGAGTGCCCAGATTCAACGGCAGACCCAGCGCGCCGGCAAGTGCGTTGATGATGCGCGACGGCAGCCGCAGCGGCTCCAGCAGCGGAAGATCAGGTGACACAAGCGTGCTGTAGGAGGTGCTGGATGCACCCAGCACAGCCAGTGCGCCGAGCTTGGCATAGATCTCGCTATCGGTCGCTCCAGCCAGCGTCGCCCCGCCGAGCAGATGGGTCGGAAGAACGGTTGCCACAACGGAATTGAGCAATGAGAGCGGATTCAGCGTCGCCGGAAAATCGGACATCAGGTTATATCCCAGCGCGAGTCCGATCGTCGCGGCGTTGAAAGCGATTCCGCTGCTGGAGGCGGATTCCCCGCCCCGGCTGACACCGTCGAGACCGAACACGTTGAGGATCGGTGAGAACCGGGCGAAGACACCGCCGTTGGGCGTACCCGGATCATTCACCTGCAAGACCGCGAGATTGGTGATGTTGGTGCCCTGAACGCAGGTCGGCCCGAGTGTGCACGATTCACCGGTCAGCGAGTTGACCTGGCCCCGGGCCTCCAGCGGCGTGTAGCCGGCCGGAGTGTTACCGGCGGCGCTTGACAGCAGCGCCTGATACGCGACCCCCGCGCTGTAGGCGCTCAAGCCCGAACCGCCGAGGATGGCCGAACCGAGCGAGCCGCCGGGCTGACGCCGGAAGGTCGCGAACACCGGAGTGAATCCGCCCCACGGGAACGCGTTGATGCCGTCGGCGACAACCCTGGGAAACGGGGGCGCCCATGCGGTGTGGATGAAGATGTCGCCGACGACGTCGACGTCCTGGATGGTGAACGTGTCGACACCCGCCAGTTGGGCGAGGCCGAACAGCGGACCGCTGGTCACGGCGCCCAGGTCCACGTCGGCCCGCGCGGGCACAGCGGTCGGCCCGATCGCCATCGCTGTCGCGGTTAGGACGCACGCCATCGTTTTCGCCAGCATCCCAGCCATGTTTCACTCATCCTCTCGCGCGATCACTAGCTCTCAGAACATACTCACTGATGCACTTTCAGCAAAGCACCGCACCGGAACCGACTAAGCCGAGCCTTGCCTCCCGCCCGGGGGTGCCGCACAGTGAGGTTCATGACCGGCACCGCACTGCGCATCTGTCCCATCTGTGAGGCCACCTGCGGGCTGGTGCTGACCATCGACGACGGTCGGATCACCGGCGCCCGGGGCGATCGCGATGACGTGTTCAGTCACGGCTTCATCTGTCCGAAAGGGGCCAGCTTCGGTGAACTCGACAGCGACCCGGACCGCCTGAGCGCCCCATTGGTCCGCCGCGCCGGCGAACTGGTGGAGACCAGCTGGGACGAGGCCCTCGGCGCAGCGGTCCGGGGGCTCGCCGCGGCCGGCGGCGCGGTTGCCGCGTACGTTGGCAACCCGAATGCGCACACCATCGCCGGCGGTCTGTACGCCCCGCAGTTGTTGCGGGCGCTGAAGACCCGCAACGTCTTCTCCGCGAGCACGCTGGATCAGATGCCCAAGCAGGTGGCGTGCGGCTATCTCTACGGCAATCCGTATGCCTTCACCGTCCCCGACGTCGACCGCACCGAGCATCTGGTGATCATCGGCGCAAATCCGTTGGTATCCAACGGAAGTGTGACCACGGTGGCCGACTTCCCGGGCAAGCTCAAAGCGCTGAAACGCCGGGGCGGACGGCTCACCGTCATCGACCCGAACCGGACCCGCACCGCCGAACTGGCCGACCGACACATCGCACCGCGTCCCGGCACCGACGGCGCGCTGCTGTTCGCCGTGGTGAACGTGCTCTTTGACGAGGACCTCGTCGACCTGGGCGAGCTGGCAGACCAGGTCGACGGCATCGAACAGCTTCGGGCGCTGGCCGCAGACTTCCCGCCGCAGACGGTCGCCGCGCACTGCGGAGTGGAGGCCCACGAGATCCGGACACTGGCCCGCGAGATCGCCGCCTCGCCGACCGCGGCGGTCTACGGCCGGATCGGGACATCCACGGTGTCGTTCGGCACGCTGACCAGTTGGCTGGTCGACGTGGTGAACCTGCTGACCGGAAATCTCGACCGTCCCGGTGGCGCGATGTTCACCAAATCCGCGATCGGCGCAGCACCTAGACCGGCCCAACCCGGTCGCGGATTCTCGGTGGGCCGCTGGCACAGCCGGGTGTCCGGCCACCCCGAGGTGTGCGCCGAACTGCCCACCCCACTGCTGGCCGAGGAGATCGAAACCCCCGGCGAGGGAAAGGTGCGGGCAGTGGTGACCATCGCCGGCAACCCGGTGCTGTCCGCCCCCGACGGTGATCGTCTCGCTGCGGCCCTGGACTCACTGGACTTCATGGTGTCCATCGACCCCTATCTGAATGAGACCTCGAGCCACGCCGACGTGGTGCTGCCCCCACCACCGCCGTCCTATGCCGCGCACTTCGACATCTTGTTGGCAGGGACCGCTGTTCGCAGTAATGCCCGCTACTCCCCACCGGTCTTCGAACTTCCCGACGGCCGTCCCGACGAGATCGAGATCATCTGCCGGCTGGTCCTCGGTCTGCTGGGGCTGGGGATCGACGCCGACCCGGGACTGGTTGACCAGCAGATCATTTCGACGGTTCTGGGCAAGGAAGTCGCGGATCCGGACTCCCCGGTGGCCGGGCGTTCGGTCGACGAGCTCATCGCGATGCTGCCCGACGGCGCCGGGTACGAGCGCCGACTGGACATGATGCTGCGGCTGGGTCCGTTCGGGGACGCGTTCGGCGCTAACCCCGACGGGCTGAACCTTCAGCGGCTCAAGGACAACCCACACGGAATCGACCTGGGGGCGTTGACCCCGCGGATTCCCGAGGTTCTGCGAACCCCGTCCGGGAAGGTCGAACTGACACCCGAGCCGATCCTCGCCGACATCCCACGGCTGGCCGATTCGCTGCACACCCCGGACGACGGGTTCCTGCTCATCGGGCGCCGGCACCTGCGCTCGAACAACAGCTGGATGCACAACATTCCGGCGCTGGCCGGCGGCAGCAACCGGTGCACCCTTCAGATCCATCCGCACGACGCCGCGAAGCTCGGCATCAGCGACCTCGCCGTTGTCACCGGCCCGGGCGGCAAGCTGCAGGTGCCGGTCGAGATCACCGATGCGATCCGCCCGGGCGTCGTGTCACTGCCGCACGGCTGGGGTCACACCGCGCCGGGGACCAGACTGTCGGTGGCGGCCACCCAGCCGGGGGTCAACTCCAATGCGCTGCTGGACAGTTCACTACTCGAGCCGCTGTCGGGTACCGCGGTGCTCAACGGCGTTCCGGTGGAGGTGATGGCGCCGTAGGCGCTCAGCGCGCACCCTCTTTGGCGTAGACCACCCGCAACACGTGGCCGGCTTCAGGCCCCATGACGATCGCGGTCAGTTCGCAGAACGCGGCGATGAAACCAGTGCCGTGGGCAGACCCGGGTCCTTGGCACAGATGGTGGGCCACTTCATGGAGCACCACCAATTCACGCATCGCCCAATCGGCGCGGGTTCGATCCGGAACCGCGATCACCGCGACCCCGCCGGTGTTCTCATAGTGCGCCGCGGTGGCCGAACGCCGGGCACGCACCCTGATCGCTCCGGCGCCCGGCCAGCGCCCGACGACCGCGGGCATTCCCAGCACATCATCCACATAACGCTGCACCGACTCCATTGAGCCGAACCGGGCCTCGGGCGGCAGCGTGATCTGGTCGCCGAAGAAATCGATGGCTCCGGTGCCGTGCTGTGCGGCCCGGTCGAAGAGAGTGCGCACGAACTCCTCCGCGGCATAAACCCGGGACCGTTGAGTGTCGCGCGCGTTCACCGGTTGCTTACCGGGGGAGCCGGGGCCGCGCCCCGGGCAGTTCGGGACTGGCGCCCAATCGGGCCTGCTTACCGGCCCGGTCACCGGCCCGCCGCGCCGCCGACGAATAACCGGCCGAGGCGCTGCTCGCGCGCCAGGTGCCGCGGGCCTGGGACTCCTTGCGGTAGTGGTTGCGCAACTCGACTTCCTTGTTGCGCAACGCGATCGCCGTGCCCGGAGCCGCCGAGCGGGACCTGGTGGCCTCCCGCTTGGCCTCATCACGTGCCTCGGCCAGACGCCGGCCTATCCGCGATCCGAACGCCAGTTGGAAGTTGAGCCTTGCGGTGATAGTCGGTGTGGGCTTGTGCGCACCGGTGGACAGATAGGCGTCACAGGAGCGGACCATCTGGACGACGAGGCTGGCATAGAGCGCATGGGTGGCGTCGATGTCCTCGCCGAAGCCGTAGGCGTAGACGAAGGTGGAGTTCGACGCCACATCGCACTGCACATCGTTGGCGTGCGCGATCACCGCGAACAATTGCACGTAGGTGCGCAGACCCCGCGAGCCCGGTTCACCGATGGTGATGGTGCGCTGGGTCGGCGCCTGGGCAGCGGTGCGGGCCGCTGAGTGCGCCCGGGCCACGGCCAGGTCGATGGAGGTAGCGGTGGCCAGCCGTTGGGCGGCAGCCATGAACGCCTCGGCCTCATGCGCATTGTCGGTGCCCTCGGCCTGGCGCAGCAGTGCGGCGATCCGGGAGAGCATTTTGTCGTCGGTCATGGGCTCACGCTAAAGGAGCAGGGGGACATCGCGATTACTTCGTCCACAGGCTACTTGGTGACGAACTGATCGAGCGCGGTGGTCAGTTGCGGCGACAACGGCCCCGGCTTGGCGTAGGCGGCCACGCTGTCGGTCGGATCGTCGCGCAGCACATGGTTGACACCCTTGAGTTGGACGTACTGCAACGCGGTGTGGTCCAGTGCGTCGGCCAGCGGTTTCATATCCGCGCAGTTGGCCTGGCCGTCGGAGTCCGAACAGGTCAGCAGCACCGGGGTTCCGGCCGGTATCCGGGCTGCCAGTTCCACCGGGTCGATGGCGTCGGACTCGACGACCGCCTTGACGTTGCGGGGGGCCAGGATGGCGCCCAGCCCGTCGGGCAGGGAGGCCGGCGCGGTGCCGGTGTTGCGGGCCTGGGCGACAGCGGCCCGCCAGGCGCCGAGCACCTGATCGGCCTGCTGTTGGGACTTGGCCCCGTCACGCACGGCGGCGGCGGTGTCGGCAACCACCCGCGCGGTGATCAGATCGAGGTAGCGGGCGGCCAATGGTTGCAACAGCGCCAGTGAGTGAATCCGGGGCGCACCGGCTGAGGTGTCATCGGCGATCGACATCGCATGCACGGTGCCCTCCCCGAGTGCGTACACCGAGATGCGCTCGGCGGCGGTGCCGGGTTGCGCGGCCAGGAACCGCACCGCCGCCTTGGCCCCGTCGGTGTAGACCGCGCTGCCCACATCGGCGGGCCGAGTCGCGTACGGACCGAGTCCGGTGGCGCCGGTGCCGACCTTGTCATAGCGCAGACTGGCCACACCGTGCCCGGACAGGTACTCGGCGAGCTGACGCATGTTGCCGATCGGGCCGGCGACGCTGTTGTCGCCGTTGCGGTCGGTTCGTCCGCTCTCGGAGATGAGCAGCGCGGCCGGGCCGGTTTCCCCGGCGCGGTGGCGGTAGGTGCCGTGCAGGGTCAGCCCGTCGGCGGAGAAGGTGACGTCATCATCGACCCAAGGCGAATTCCGCTGACCCGAACCGCATCCGGTGAGCAGTCCGAGCACCAGAATCGACACCGCGAGGAGAGTTTTCACAGCCGCACTCCGGCCGATGCGCGGCGTCATAGCCGCACTCCGGCCGATGCGCGGCGTCATAGCCGCGCTCCGGCCGATGCGCGGCGTCATAGCCGCGCAGTGATCCACGTCGTCACATCCTCGAGCACACGGTCACGCTCGGGTTCGTTGAATACCTCGTGGTACAGCTCGGGATAGACCTTCAATTCGACATCGGTGGAGCCGATACATGCGACCAGCCGGCGGCTGCCCTCGACGGGGATCAGCTGGTCATCCTCGCCGTGCACGACCAGCAACGGCGCGGTTATCCCCGGCGCCTTGCGTTCCATGGTCTCGCCGACGACGAGCAGCGCCTTGCCGATACCGGCCGGCACCTTTCCGCGGTAGACCAACGGGTCGGATTCGTAGTCGGCGACAACCTGCGGGTCACGGGAGACCATCGCGGCCTCGATCTTCTCGATCGGCAGATCCGGAAGAATCGAACCGACGGTCTTACCGAGGACCGCCTTGAACTTCGACACACTCTTGTGAGCGGCGAGCGCCGGCCCGGAGAGCACCATGAGGTCGTATTCGGCCGGATGCGCAACCCCGTAGGCGAATGCGATACCACCACCCATGCTGTGTCCCAGCACGACGATCGGAAGGCCGGGGTTCTCCTTGCGCGCCGTCAGGACCAGGGTTCGGTAGTCCGACACGAACTCCTTGATGTGCCTGACCCGCACCCGCTTGCCGCCGGCGCGGCCGTGACCCCGGTGATCCAACGCGTACATCGCCAGCCCGGCCTCGCCGAACCGTTGCGCCACATGGTCATAGCGCCGGGCGTGTTCGCCGTAACCGTGGGCCAGCACCACCACCGCACGCACCGGGGTGTCGGGCATCCAGACGTCATAGACGATGGTGATGCCACCGACTCCTTCGAAGGTCTTCTCGGTACGGGTCATGGCCATGCAGCGAGGGTAACGGGCCGCCTCCAGCGATCTGGTAACCGATGCGGGATGATCACCAATTCGGCTGCGCCGGTTCGTGATAGGCCCGAAGTCGAAGAGTCACCTGCCTGTTACAATTGTTGACAGCGTTACCCGTGTGGCTATCGTTGATCCGTGTTCGGTCGCCCGGCAATGCGTCCCATTCGCGCGCTGTGTGCCGTTTTCGCGTCCATATCATTGGCAGCAGGCACCACCGCCCCGGTGGCCGCGGCGGCGGCTCGCGACCAACTCGCACAGGCCATCGCGACCACCCGTGGCAGCTATCTGGTGTACAACTTCGGCGACGGATTCCCGGCGCCGATGCTCAATGCCGCCGGCGACTGGTACGAGATGAACAACGGCGGACACCTGATGATCGTCAAGTCCGCCTCACAACGGTTGTCCCCTCGACTCCTGGTCGACACCCATCAGGGTTTTCAGGCCCGCTGCGAGCGCACCCCTGGGGCGCGTACGCATGAGGGGCTGATACAGGCCTCCGAGACCTACGACCCGTTGCAGGCCTGGCAGGTGCTGCGGCAGCCGACGATCGCGATCAACGCGAATTTCTTCGACGTCCGGTCCCAGCAGGGCGGGTCGTGGAAGAACACCGGGTGCAGTTCACCGCTGGGGGCCTACATCGACAACACCGGCGCATGGGGCAAGACGAACATGGCGGTCACCGGCACGCTGGCCTACGCCGGCAAGCAGGCGCTCTCCGGCGGCAACGAGGTGTGGACGGCGTTGGCGACGCTCATCCTGCCGGTGCGCGGAGCGCCGAGAATCGTGGCGCCGAAGTCCACCGATGACTACGACGTCGCCGCTCCGGTGATCGCCCAACTGGTGAACAGCGGAACCCGATTCGTCGCCGTCAGCGGTCTCAAACTGCTCGCGCCGGGCGACACCGGCCAACTGAACGATCCCGGCCCCAGCGCGGCCCGGACCGCACTGGCTTATGCGCGGGACAGGGACGAGATGTACATCTTCGAGGGCGGCAGCTACACCCCAGACCAGATCCAGGATCTGTTCCGCGGCTTGGGCAGTGACTCCGCCGTCCTGCTGGACGGCGGCGGCTCGTCGGCGATCGTGCTGCGTCGCGACACCGGCGGGATGTGGGCCGGCGCCGGTTCGCCGCGCGGATCGTGCGACACCACCCAGGTGCTGTGCGACGCCCGTGAGCGCGCCCTGCCGAGCTGGCTGGCTTTCGACTGACCAGGCAGTCCTGCCCGGCCGTCTCGCCGGCTAGAACCCGATCTTCGGCGTCAGGTCCAGTGAGGTGACGGTCGTCATCTTGGTCACCCGCCAGTCGCGGCCCCGGCGGGTGAGTTCCAGCCGATAGGACAGGTACTTCAGTGACGGGATGTTGTTGTTCTGCGGAGTGGTCGAGGTGGTGTTGGTGTACACGATGGCGGTCGCCTCGGTCGGCGGCGGGCCGCCGTGCAGGGTTTCCACCGCGGCCCCGACCACCTGGGTGTTGCTGGTGACCTTCGCCTGCTTGTTGGTGGCCGCGATGGCGTCGACGTACTTGCGGTACTGCTGCTCGAAATCGCCCGCGAGGTATTTGGCCGCGCGATCGGAGAGCTTGTCCATGTTCTCCGGCGTGTAGCTCCACAAGGTGGTGATGGCGTCGGCCGCAGTCTTGGCGATCGTCAGTTTGGTCTGGACCGCGGCGCGGTCCATCAGATAGGGCTGCACCGTCGCTCCGGCGAATCCGCCGGCCACGACGAAGAACCCGACCGAGGACAGGATCGCCACCCGGGTCTTGTTGCGGACCAACCAGTTCGGGGCCTTCGGCTGCTCGGGAACGGTCTCGGTGAGCGTCCCCGATTCGGCGACGACCGTCTCCTCGCTCACAGCACCTGGATCAGGTTGCTGACTTTCCACTGCTCCCCTTCCCTGCTCGCCGTGATGACCCAGCGGTTCCCGCTCGGGATCTTACGGCCGTCGGGCATGGTCGTCACCATCGATGACACCGCGATGACGTTGACGCTGCCGTCGTCGTTCCAATGCTCAACTCCGAGTTCCTGCACCGTCCCCACTCCGGGCTCGGAGCGGGCCACCTGGAGCACCACCTCGTTCATCTTGTCGCTGTAGAGCTTCGCGAACTGCCCTGTCCCCATGGCCAGAATCTTGTCCGCGTAATCGTTGGCGTGGAACGGATCCGGCGAGGTGTACTGCGTCACGAAAGAGCGCACGAAGCCGAGTACCGCCGCTTCGCGAACCTGACGCTGATGATCCGTTCGCCAATTGCCGAAAACCACCGCGCTGGTGATCAGTGCCGCGATCAGGACGGTGCCCGCGATAGCGGCGATCCATGCCAGTCGCGGACGCCGCGGTCGTGATTGCGGCAGGACGAACAGTTCGGCGTCGACTCTGCGGCGCGGGCTCATCGGCCACCACCCCCGGGAGCCTTGGATGGAGTGGGTGCCGGCTTGGGTGCGGGCTTGGGGGCAGGAGCCGCAGGCGCCGGATTGGCCGGACCGGTGGGTTTGGGCGGAGCCAGCACCGTCAGGTCCGAGACCCGCCACGTTCCGCCGGTCTTCTCAAAGGAGACCCGCACCGAAGCGGTGATCAGACGTTGCTTGGGCACGATCCCGCGCTGGCCCTGCAGCAGCATCAGCACGGTCGCGCGGTCCGCAGTGGCTGAGAGCACCGCGGTGTTGGTCGCCCAGTAGTCGTTGTCGACAAGTCCGATCTTGCGCACCGACTCCTGCTGCTTGGTCAGCTCCGGCCGGTAGCCGTCGGTCACCAGACCCTGCGCCTTCGCGAAATCGTCATTGGCAGTCTTGGCGGTGTAGCTGAGCATGTCCGAGACGATCCGTGGACCCTCGATGCGGATCTGGGCACGCGACTGCGCGGCTGAGCGTTCCGGACGGTAGATCAGCCCGTAACCCAGGCCGGCGACCACCACCGACAGTGCCGCTGCCGCGGCGAGTGCGCGCTCTGCGACCCGGCTGCGGTCGGGCACATCGGCCTGGATCTGGCGTACCTCGGTCCCGGTGATGAGATCGGCGAAGGTGCGCCCGCGGGAATCGATCAGCGGCCACAGCCAGCCGAGGAACAGCGGTGCGGTGTCGATCAGATGCGCGAGGTCGCGCAACAGTAGCCGCCAGGGACCTACCCCAGCCCCGCCGGTGCCGTCTTCACCGACTGAGGCGGGCACCACTGCGATACCGAAAAGTGAACGGCCCAAACTCCATCCGGTCGCCGACGGAAGCAGTAAGCGGTTCGCCAGGACCGCCAGCAGCACCGTACCGGCAAGGATCATGCACACCCACCACAGCCAGCCCCGGGGCGGCGCTGACCAACCCACCATCAGGATCGTCGCCAGCAGACTCAGGCCGAAGACCACGTCGATGCAGAACGCGCCGGCGCGCGCCCACCAGCCCGCCGGAGGTCCGTCGGTCACTTGCCCACCGGTTCGATGCTGTCGATCTTGTAGCTGTCGCCGACCTTGGCCATCCGCACCCGCAACCGGTAACTCAGTTCCTGGTCCTGCTGTTCGATGTTCGACATCGAGACACGGGTTGCCACCAGTACATCGATCGAACCGTCGGGGTTGTGCTTCTCGGCGGCCGCACGCATGTCGGTGATCTTCACCCGTGCCTTGACGGTCTCGTAGGCGTCAGTGAGCAGACCGCTGTAGAGGTTCGCCTGCGGCGCGTAGTTCTCCGTCGCGCAGTCGATGATCTTGCGGCGGCTCTCGGCCATCGTCTTGACATCCGGGGCCTGGGTCGCCGCGATGCAGTCCTTCGCGGCGGCCACCGCGACGGCCTCGCCGTTGATGGCAGCCGCCGTCTTGCGGTGGCCCAGCAGTGCCAGCACACCGGCGACCGTGAAAACCAGCGCGGCGATCGCGACTGCGGCGCACACCCCGATCAGCCAGCGGCTGGTGGCCAGCCTTGAGGTCGGCGCGCTGAGACCGGCATCGGGTGCGCCCGTCTCATCAGCCTCGGGTGGCGGGGTGGGGGTCAGCTGACCGGAGCCAGCATCTCCTTCCATCCGTCATCTCCTGTAGTCGTCGAGTTGCTGACGGTGTACTTCGTACCATCCGGTCCGGTGACCTCGCCGCTGGAGGCGTTGTAGGTTGCCGAAGCCTGGGTAGCCGACGGGGTGTAGTCACACTGGCCGGGCTGCGGCCATCCCAACTCCCACGGTCCTGCGCACTGCACCGAACCCTGGCCCGGTGGCGTCAGCGGATCGCTGGTCACCGGGTTCTTGCCACTCTCCGGCGTCGGCAGCAAGTCGGCCGGCAGCGGGTTCATCCCGTTGTTGATCGACGGGGCCGGAATCATCAGGCCCGGTTTGACCGGCTGGTCGCAGCGGGCACCGGGGGCCGGGCAGGTGACGATCTGGTTCGGGTCGCCATACCACGGGTTGGTGCCCAGCGGGGTGTAGGGCTCGTTCGAACGGCACTCCAGCGGGGTGGCCGCACGCTTACCCGGGACGTCGACGCACGGGAAGTTACGCGGCCCACGCACGGCCATCGCCGGTGCGTCCTGCGGGATCTTGCAGTACAGACCGTCCACCACCGGCTTAACGCTGACATCAGCCGGGGCCCGCCATTCGCTCGCCGGAAGGAAGCCGGTGAGACAGGGGGCGGGCTGGTTGATGGAGAGACCGAGGTCCAGTGCCGCCTCGTGCGGATACGGAGCCGCGACCGACTGGCCGGCCGCCGGAGCCTGCGGGAGCAGCACGAGCGCCTGCTCGACCCCCTTGTTGTAACGCTTGAGCATCTCGACGATGATCTCGACATTGGCCAGCGTCTGCGGCAACCCGTCCTTGACGTTGACGAACAACGTGTTGAGTTGCTCCGCCGTCGGCGCGCCCTCACGCAGCAGGCTGCGCAGCGCCGCATCCTCCTGCTTGGTCTGTCCGGTGATGGAATTCAGGTTGCGCGTCCAGCTGTAGATGGCATCCGCGGAGACCACCTGGCTGTCCAGGATCGGCGGCGAGTTGTCGATGATGCTGTTGACATCGGTGATGTTGGTGTTCAGTTCAGTGGCGAACGACTGAGTTCCGTCGACCAGACGCTGCAATATCGGTCCCAGCCCACCGACCGCGAGCGCCGTCTCGTCCAGGATCGTCGGGATCTTCTCCACGGGCAGCGCCGCCAGCGACTTGTAGGCGTTGTCGAGAGCAGGTCCGACCGGCTGCGGGATGGTGCTCTTGGTGATGGTCTGACCCGGCTGGAAGTACTGCCCCGGATTGCCCTCCGACACCAGGTCCAGATACTGCTCGCCGACCGCGGTCAATGAATGCACGTTGGCGCTGGCATCGACCGGGATCTTGTACTTGTCGCTGATACTCAGCGTGGCGTGGGCGCCCCTCTCGGTCGGCTCGACGTCGGTGACCCGGCCGATGGTCACGCCCCGGTAGGTCACGTTCGCCGTCTTGTACAGACCGCCAGAAGCCGGCAGATCGGCGCCGATCGTGTACTGACCGATACCGGCCAGACTCGGCAGACGCAGGTAGTACAGCCCGAGTGCCAGTAGCGCGATCACAGTCAGGGTGATGAAGACGATCAGCTGGGTCTTGATGAAACGAGTCAGCATCGGTTCACTCCCCCCTCTACTCGCCGCGCTCGACGAACGGGCCGCCGTCACTCATGTTCGGGTGCGGTGTGTACCTGACGTCCGGAACCATCGTCTGCGGATCGCGGCCCCACGACTGCTCAAGAGCGCGGAGCATGCCGGAGAAGCCGGTTCCGGTCAGCAGAGCGTTGTCCAGCGAGCTGAGCGTCAGATCAAGGTTCAGCGACAGGTTGATGAAGTCGCCGCGCATAACCTTCGGGATGTTGTCCAGCGGGTACGGGTTGGTGATGATGAGCCGCATCGCGTCCAGGAAGTAGGGCGCGCCACGGCCGGCCTGCTTGAGCGGGCGCTGCAGCAGATTCAGGTTGGTCGTGATGTCGGCCCGAGCGGCACCGAGGGTCTCCCCGGTCACCTTGCTGAAACGTCCGACCGCGACGATCGCATCGGCGACCCGATCCTTCGCTCCGGCAAGGTATTCCATCAGCGGCGGCAGATCGACGAACAGCCGGTCGATGGTGGTGTTACGGCTTGCCCAGTAGGTGAACAGCTTACTGGTCGACTCGATCGCCTGGGCGATGTCGTCGCGCTGCTTGTTCAGTTCCGCGGTGAACGTGTCCAGCCTGTTCAGGAACTCGCGGATCTGCTCGGCGTTTCCGGTCAGCAGATTGTTGACCTCGGTCTGGATGATCTCCAGATTCGGGATACCGCCACCGCGCAGCACCGTGGCCAGACTTGCCAGCGTGCGCTCAACCGTCGGGAACGACGACGAACGGCTGACCGGGATCGTCGCACCGTTGCGAAGGGGCTCCGGGGACGGATTCGCCGGCGGTGCCAGTTCGACGTGCTGAGTGCCGAGGATCGAGCTCTGGCCGATCTTGGCGGTCGCGTTGGCGGGCAGTTTTATACCGGGCTCGATGTTCAGGGTCAGGGTGGGTACCCAGTCCTTGAGTTCGATCTTCTTGACCGTCCCGACGAAGACGTCGGCGACCCGGACCCGGCTGTTGGTGTTGAGCGCCAGCGTGTCCGGGATCTGGACGTAGATCGTCTGGCTCCCCTTCTCACTTCCCGGGCCGACGGGCAACGGGACGTTGGCGATGCCCTTCCAGCCGCAGGAGGTCATCACCATGGCGGTCACGCCCAGCGCCAGGCCCCGCTTGCCGAGGGATTTCATCGACACGGTCACTGTCCGGCTCCCGTCTCGGCAGGCAATGCGGGTCCCGGCGGCATCGGCGCCGCGGCGGGGGCCGCCGCGGGTGCCGGTCCGCCGATCAACTGTGACGGCGGCAACGGTCCGGGGATCACGTCCGGCCCGGGAGCCGGCGGCGGCGGCGCACCCGGGTACCACGGCGGTGGCAGCGGGTTGTTCTGGTTGCCGAACCCGTCATAGGAGTTCGGCGGCGCGCCACCGCGCGGTCCACCCGCCGGGTAGGAGACCGGGTCCGGCCCACCCATCAGGGCAGCCAGCGAGTCCGGGGTCAGCATCGCCTCGGTGAACGGGTTGACCTGAACGCCCTGCATACCGGGGGCCACGATCCAGCCCGGCTCATGGTTGCCGTGCGAGAAGAGGGTGTCGCGCGACCAGATACCGGGAACTGTTGTGTCCTTGTAACCCGGCGGCGGACGCAGCCGCTCCTCGGAGTAGGCCACATACTTCGGCAGCGTCTCCGCACCGGAGAACTGGTTCACACCGAAGAACGGGTAGTTGAATTTGGTTGCGTCCAGGATCGGCGCCAGGTACTGCGCGCACAACTCGGCTGAATCCTGATAACCCAACCGGCTGCCGGCCTGGATCGCCGAGCAGATGAACTGCATCGGGTTGGCCCAGCTGGCCACCGCCGGGACGGCGACGATGGCGCCGTGGGTCGGGTGGTAGATGTTGTTGACGTTCGCGGCCATGTTCGGATACACGTGCAGCGCCGTCTCGATGCCGTTGCGGGCGTCGGGCTGCATCAGCGTGTTGGTGACCTCGGCCAGGTTGTTGATGTCGGTGGACAGCAATGAGCCGTTGTCATCGACGAACTTGCGCGCGGTCTTCATCAGGGTGTCGATGTCCCGAACCGCCTGGGCAATCTCCTGATCCGAATTGTTCAGCGACGAGGTGAACTGCGCAAGGTTGTTGTTCAGCGCGACGAACTGCTTGTCGTTCTGATGCAGCGCGTTGACGAACAACGCCAGGCTCTTGGTCACCCCGAAGAAATCGCCACGGCCGTCGTTGAGCGCACCGATCGCGTCCGACAGCGCACGGAACGTGGTGTTGATCTGCTTGCCCTTGCCATTGAGGTTATTGGCCAGGGAGTCGATCAGATCGCCCAGCGGGCCCTTGGGCTGGCTGGGAGTCGGACCGAGTTCGGTGACCAGCTTGTCGAGCTGGTTGCGGATGTCATCCCACTCCACCGGAACCTGGGTGCGCTCCAGCGGGATCACCGCGTTGTCGGCCAGCGCCGGTCCACCGCTGTAGGGCGGGGAGAGCTGCAGCACACGTGAGGCGACGACAGTCGGGTTGAGGATCGAGGCGGTCGCGTTGGCGGGAACCTTGTACTTGCTGTCGTAGTGCAGGGTGACCTTCATCTTGTCGCCCGCCGGCTCGACACTGTCGATCTTGCCGACCTTGACGCCCATGATCTGCACCCGGTCACCTGGATAGACGGCCAGGGCGTCGGCAAAGTACGCCACCACGGTCGTGGTCGTCGCCTTCACATACAGCTTGTAGCCGACGATCACGGCAACCACGGCCAGGACCACCGCAAGTGCGCCCACGGCCGCTGATGTCCGGGAGAGTTTGGACAGGCCGAAATTACGGATGGACATCGGTTAAGCCCCTCCCTGATCGGTGGGAGCGATGGACGGCACCGGGACCGTCCGGGCGCCCGGCGGGCCTGGCGCCAACGCAGGCCCGGGCGCACCCGGAACCAGCGGTCCGGCGTCACCCGGTATCGCCGCCGCGGGCACCCCGTGGTTGGGCACCAGGGCGTCGGGATTCATCGGCAGGTTCTGCACGCCCTGCATCGGCCCGAACTGACCCAGGCCGTACGGACCCTGGTCGAGATTCGCGCAGGGCAGCGGGTTGGCCGGCGACTGGTCGCTGGCTGCCGGCAGTGTGTAGGAGCACGGGTGGCCGGGCGGAACGGCGGGGCCGGGGAACTCCGGTGTGCCCTCGAGCACATTGGGAGCCGCCGGCGGAGCGCCGTTGGCCTGGGTCGCCCCATTGGGATCGGGCAACCGGAAGGCCGGCACGCCCGAATTCCGCCAGAACTCCTGCGGATCGATGCCGCGCTCCTTGAATGCGGCGTCGACGAACGGCTGCATCAGCTGATACGGGATCAGGTTGGCCACCAGGGTCTTGAAGTACGGGCCGGAGCTGATCGACTCGGCCAGCGCGCCCATGAACTTCGAGGCGGTGGTGATCGAGTACGCCAAGTCGTCCTTGTGCTTGACGAGCATCGCGCTGATGGTCTCCAACTGGCTCAGCACGTTGTTGAGGTTCGGGTTGTCGTCGATGAACCCGGCGAACTGCTGGGAGACCGCTGAGACGTTCTGCAGCAGCATGTCCACTTCGCGGCTGCGCTGGTTGACGGCGGCCAGCAGATAGTTGGCATTGACCAGCAGCCGGTTGATCTGCTGGCTGCGGTTACCCAAGACGCCGGCGACCTTATTGGCTTGTGCCAGGAGGTCTTTGAATTCATTGTCGCGCTTGCCGATGGTGTCGGAGAAGCGGGCCACCCCGTTCAGTGCCGCCTTCAACTCCGGTTCGCTGGAATCCAGCGTGGAACTCAGGACGTTGAGCGAGCGCTTGACGCTGTCGAGATCCCAGCCGGCGGTCGTGGTGGTCAGATCGGAGAACGCGTCATAGAGCTGGTAGGGGGTGGTGCTCTGATCCAGCGGGAGCACCGAGTTGACCGCCAGCGGCTTGGTGCCGCGCGGTTCGATCTCCATGACCCGCTTGCCGAGGATGGTGTCGGTGCGGATGGACAGCCGGCTGTCGGCGCCGATCCGGTGATCACCGAGGACGAAGCCGACCTTGACCCGGTCGCCTTCGATCTTCAGCGACTTGATCTGTCCGACGGTCATACCGCTGATCCGCACCTTGTCACCGGGTGCGGCACCGGCCGCGTCGGCGAAGTGCGCGTAATACATCGGCTTGGCGAACAACATCGGGATGCTGGCGAAGCTCTGTCCCACGCCGACCACCATCACCAGGATGAGCAAACCGAGTAGGCCGACCTTGATCCGGTCGGAGCCTTGGAGGGTCATCATTGCGGCGTGCACCTCCCCGTCGGCTGCTTGGTGATCCGCACTTCACGCACCGGACCGCCGGGCTGCAGGCCGTTGAGCGTCAAGGTGAGATCGCACAGGTAGAAGTTGAAGAAGTCACCGTAGATACCGCCCACGCGCCCGATCAGGTTGATCGCCGGCGGGTACTCGGTGAGCAGCTTGTCCAGCTTGTCCGGGTTGTCGGCGAACGCGGCCTGGATGGTCTCCAGGTGGGTCATCGTCGTCTGCAACTGCGGCCGGTTGTCGCTGAGTAGACCGGCCAGCGTTCCGGTGGCGTCGCTGATGTCGGCGATCGAGGTGGCCAGCGGATCGGCCCGGTTCTTCAGGCCGGTGATGAGCACCTCGAAATTGTCGACGGTCTCGTCGAAGGCCTGCTGGTGCTTGTTGACCGTCGCCAGCACGGTGTTGAGGTTGGTGATCACCTCCCCGATCGCCTTGTCGCGATCGGCGAGCGTGTTGGTCAGCTGTGTGGTCTGGCGCAGGATGTCGTTGATCGTGCCGCCCTGCCCCTGGAAGACGGTGATCAGCGAGGTCGCGATGTTGTTGACCTTCTCCGGGTCGAGCGACTTGAACAGTGGCTTGAAGCCGCCGATGAGCGCGTCGAGGTCCAGGGCCGGCTGAGTGCGGGCGATCGGGATGAACCCGCCGGCCGGCAGCACCCGGTCGGAGCCCTCACCGGTGCCGCGCTCGAGGTTGACGAAACGGTCGCCGATCAGGTTCGCGTAGCGGATCTGCGCGGTGCTGGACTGGTACAGCGGCAGCGACCGGTCGACCCTCATGTCCACGATCACGCGCTGGCCGTTGTCGGTGAGACGCACATCGGCGACCTTGCCGACCTCCACACCGCCGGCGCGAACGAAGTCGCCGCCCTTGAGCCCGCTACCGTTGGCGAACTCGGCGGTGTAGTCGTTGTAGCGCTGGAATCGCAGCTGTCCGAACACCACGATGAGCAGCGCGCTGCACAGCAGCAGCACCAACGAGAAGATGGCGAGCTTGATAGCCGTCGGTCGGATACTCATGGGTTGATCGTGTTCTCCCCCACCTGGCGGCCCCAGACATACTCAGTGAGAAGCGGCTGACCGAGTTCGAAGTGGTTGTACGGAGCCAGCGAGGCGCCGTCGTCGACGACGAGGTGCGGCGCCGGCCAGAAGTTCTTGGTCACGTCCTGCCAGCAGCCGGGCGCACCGCCTGGGCCGCCGCGGCCGTTCACCCGGGGCAGGTTGTCCGGATAGACGTACGGGTTCGGTGCGCCGATCGCCTGGGCGTGGTCGGCCAGCGAGTAGCCGTTGCCGCCGAAGCTGTCCAGTGCGGCGGGCAGCACGTCGGCATACTTCTTGACCATGCAGTACAGCTGAGGTGCGTAGGTGTTGAGCGTTGTGGAGGTCGGCACCAGATCCGACATCATCCGCACGAAATACGGTGCGCCACGCTCGAATACGTCAGCGCCGGTATTGCCGAACCCGACCGCCGCGAGCAACGTCGCGTCTAGATCACCGCGCTGATTGTCCAGGGTGCGGGCGGTGGTCAGCGAGCTGTCGATGGCGTCCCAGAAGTCCGGTCCGGCCGCCGTGTAGACATCGGCCAGGCCGGAGAGTTTTTGCATACCGACCTGCAACCGGCCCAACCGCGGGTTGATGTTGTCCAGCGCCTGGTTGGTGTTGACAAGTGACTGACCGAACTTGGTGCCCAGACCGGTGAGCGCCTCGGCGGTGGCCGACAGGGTCAGGTTCAGCTTGACCGGGTCGATCTTCTCGGCGATTCCGGTGACGGTCTCGAACAGGGTGTTGAACTCAGTGGTGACACTGCGCGCGTCGATCACGTCCGAACTGCTGATCCGCTTGGAGGACGGATTGGCCGGTGAGGACAGCGAGACGTACTTGTTGCCGAATATCGTGGTGGCCTGGATGTCGCCACGCACGTTGGCCGGGATCAGCTTGATGAACTTCGGATCGACCAGCATCACCAGCTTGGCGGCCTGCTTACCGTCCTGGGTGGTCGGCAGGACCTGGGTGACCCGGCCGATCTCCACCCCGTTGTAGGTGACCTTCGACTGGGGATCCATCACCAGGCCGGCGCGGCTGGCCACCATCGTCAGTTCGGTCTTCGGCGTCAGCTTGCCGCGGAACTCCGCCAGGATGAAGGCCACGACGATCGCGGTGACGATCAGGAAGATCACGCCCGCCAGCTTCAGCGGCGGGTTGCGGGGCGGATTCAGGGGCGCCTGGGGTGCGGTCATGTCGTCACACCGTCAGGTTGAAGTTCGGGTCGGTGCCGTACAGCGCCAACGAGGCTCCCAGGACGACGAACTGGACCACCACCAGCGAGGCCCGCATGGACCGGCCGACCGCCTCGCCCACGCCCACCGGGCCGCCGCTGGCGTTGTAGCCGAAGTAGCAGTGATTGATCATGACGATGACCGAGATGATGATCACCTCGACGAAGGACCAGAACACGTCATTGGGCCGCAGGAACGTGTGGAAGTAGTGCTCGTAGGTGCCGCTGGACTGACCGTAGAGCAACGTCGTGGTCAGTTGCGCGGAGGCGAACGCCATGATCAGTGCCATCGCGTACAGCGGGATGATCACCACGGCGCTGGCCACCAGGCGGGTGGACACCAGATAGGAGATGGACTTGATGCCCATCACTTCCAGTGCATCGATCTCCTCGGAGATACGCATGGCGCCGAGTTCGGCGGTGGCGCCGGCGCCGACGGTGGCCGCCAAGGCCTCACCGGTAACCACCGGAGCGGTCAGACGGACGTTGACCATGGCGGCCAGGAAGCCGGTGAAGGCCTCCACGCCGATGTTGCCCAGTGAGGCGAAACCCTGGATGGCGATCAGCGATCCGGCCGACAGCGTGACGAAGCCGACGATTGCGACGGTGCCGCCGACCACGGCCATGGCCCCGGCGCCCATCCCGGTCTCGGCGATCAGCCGGATGATCTCCTTGCGGTAGTACCGCATCGCGTGGGGGATCTCTCTGAGCGCCTCGATCGCGAACCAGGCGACCTTGCCGGTGCTGCTCAGCGCGCGGTTGGGGATCGAGGCCAGTCTCTCCAGACTTCCCGGAACGGCGGGAAACCGTGACGGTGTAGCAGTCGTCGCCATCTATCGCCCCGTCCCGAATCGAACGCCGATCGTGGTGAAGATGACGTTGACCGCGAACAGTGCGACCACGCACAGCACCAGAGTCTCGTTCACCGCGATACCCACACCCTTGGCGCCGCCGCCGACGGTCAGCCCGCGGTAGCAGCCGACCAGTCCCGCGATCAGCCCGAAGGTCAGGGCCTTGGCGATGGAGATGATCACCTCGGGTAGGCCGGTCACCAGCGTCAGCGTCTGCAGATAGGCGCCGGCCGAGATGTTCTGCAGGCCGACGCCGAACAGGAAGCTGCCGACCAGGCCGATGGTGATCACCGCACCGTTGAGCAGGACGGCGACGAACATCGCGGCCGCCACACGGGGCACCACCAGGCGCTCGATCGGGTCGATACCGAGCACCTCGAGGGCGTCGATCTCCTCGCGGATGGTGCGGGCGCCCAGGTCGGCGCAGATAGCCGTCGAGCCGGCGCCGGCGACCACCAGCACGGTCACCAGCGGGCCCAGCTGGGTCACCGAGGCCAGGGCGGCGCCCGCGCCGGAGACATCGGCCGCGCCGAACTCCTGCAGCAGCAGGTTGAAGATGAAGATGATCAGAACGGTCAGCGGGATGGACATGGCGAAGGTCGGCAGCAGCGCGACCGTCATCAAGAACCAGCTGTATTGGATGAATTCCTTCCACTGGAAGGGCCGGGCCAAGGCCTTTCCGGTGAGCACGCACATCTTGAAGAAGCCGCCCATGGCCTGCATGGGGCCGTCGAACCGCTTCCGCAGGAAACTCGTGGTGGTCATGGCGTCACACTCTCCGACACACGGCCTCCCTGCCCAGAACGAGTGATATGCGTCTCCCTACTCATAGGTAGTAACAGAGACCACAGGAATGTACCCGACGGCTCAGGGACCGGATGTCGCAACCGCAACTATTGACCTCCGGTCTGTTTCTGCCCCGCACCGAACCGGTTTCTCAACTCGGTTTTGAGCACCTTACCGGCGGGATTTCGGGGCAGCGCGTCGACGATCTCCAGCGCTTTCGGATGCTTGTAGCGGGCCAGATGCTCGTTGAGGAAGCCGCCGAGATCCTCCAGGCGCAACCGGGTGTCGGACACGGCCGCGACCATGACCGGCACCTCACCCCATTTCTCGTCCGGCCGGCCGATCACCGCGACCTCGATGACGGCCGGGTGCGCTGCCAGGACGTTCTCCACCTCGGCGCAGTAGATGTTCTCCCCGCCCGAGATGATCATGTCCTTCTTGCGGTCGACCACCCAGACGTAACCCTCGGCGTCCATCCGGACCAGGTCACCGGAGTGGAACCAGCCGCCGGCGAAGGCCTCGGCGGTGGCCTGGGGGTTGTTCCAGTAGCCGGCCATCAGGGTGGGCGCCCGGTAGACGATCTCGCCGACCTCGCCGACCGGCACGTCGTTCATGTTGTCGTCGACCACCCGGGCCGCCACCGTCGGGACCACCCGGCCCACCGAACCCAGTTTGGTGATCGCGTCCTCGCCGAGCAGCATGCAGGTCACCGGAGACATCTCGGTCTGGCCGAAGGCGGCGACGATATTGCAGTTCGGGAACGTCTGGGCCATCTGTCGCAGCAGCGTGTCCGAGGCCGGGGCCGCGCCCCACGACAACGTCCGCAGCGCCAGTCGCCGGGGCCTGGCCTGCTGCTCGGCGCAGACCGCCTGCCACTGCGCCGGCACCAGGAAGATCCCGGTGACCCCCTCGGCCTCCAGGACGTCCAGTAACTCCCCGGGGTCGAAGGCGCCCAGGGGATAGATGACGACGGGTGCGCCCAGTGTCATCGCCGGCAGCATCATGCCGATACCGGCGATGTGGAAGAACGGCACCCCGATGAATCCGACGTCGCGGCCCAGTTCCGGCGGGTTGGTGTAGATCGCCGTCATGGACTGCCCGGCCAGATTGGCGTGGGTGAGCACGGCACCCTTCGGATGCCCGGTGGTTCCGGATGTGTACATGATCAGTGCCGGGCTGTCGCCGGGGATGTCGACCGACGGGGCGGGCTCACCCGGTTCGGCGATCAGGTCCTCATAGCCGAGGGCGCTCTCCGATGTGGGCGCCTCGGCGACGATCAGGTGGTGCAGTGGCGCCAGTTCGCGCACCGCGGCCGCGACCGGGGCCAGCATCGGTTCGGTGATCAGGACCGCGGCGCCGCAGTTCTCGACCAGATAAGCCAACTCGGGCGGGGTGAGCCGGAAGTTGACCGGGACCGCGATGGCGCCGAGCGCGTTGGCTGCAAGTGTCGCCTCGAAGAACTCCGGGCGGTTGAGCATCAGGATCATCACCCGGTCGCCGGCCGCGACTCCGCGCCGGTGCAGCGCCGATGCCAGGGCGCCCACCCGCTGATGCAATTGCGCCCAGGTGATGGTGCGGCCGGTGAATCGCAGCGCGGTCGCATCGGGTTGCATCATCGCGTGGCGCGCCAACTGGGTGACCCAGTTCTGCCGCCGGGACAGGTACGGCTGTTCGGTCCCTTGGACTTGGGAATGGGGGATGTCCATCGCCCTCAGCTTGCGCGAAGAACACTGTCCCGTGGGGGAGAACCGAGAAAAGTCAGGGGTTGTCGGCGAGTTGCTCGGCCCGGTTCTTGAGGTTGCCTGCCAGGTGCTCGAGGGCGTCGTTGACGAGTTTCTTCACCATCAGGCTGGGGACACCCGGGATCGAGGTCTCGATGTCGAGGTCCACGGTCAGCAGGCTCAACGGACCCATCTCCACCACCGAGAACAGCTGTTCCTGCTTGCTGAAGAAGTCGCCCTGTTGCATGACGGTCTGGATCTGCACGGGACTCGGGTAGTACACCGCCTGGATGTAGGTGCCCGCCTGCCCTTGGATCTCGGTGTCGATGCGCAACTGGCTGGGCCGGCCGTCGTTGTAACGGGCCAGCACCCAGACCGCCTTCACCTCGTCGTTCCATTGCGGATAAGCCTCGAAGTCGGCGACGATCGCCAGGATCGCGGCGGCCTCGGCCTCGACCTCGAGCGTCTTGCTCACCACGGGCATCAGAGACCGGCCTTGCCGTCCGGGTGCCCCAGGGGGGACCCGACACGGATCTTCTCGTCGCGGATCAGGCCGCGCAGCACGGTGGTGGCGAACTCCTCGGCGATCTCCTTGGCGGTGCGCCTGCCATCCGGCCGGATCCACCGATAGGCGCCCATGGTCATTCCGATATAGCCCAGCGCGACCACATGCGAGTCGCAGTCGAAGAACTCCCCGCTGGCGATTCCGCGGTCGATCAGGCCGGCCAGGTGCTGATAGACCTGTTCCTCCTTCTCCCGCACCTCGGCGACCTGTTCCTCGGTGAACCACTCGGTGATGTAGGGCTGTTCCTGCCAGTAGACGGCCGAGCCCTCGGGATTGTCGGCGATGAAAGTCATGATTCGCACGGTGTACTGGTAGAGCGCCTCACGGGCCGACCAGGAGGGGTCGTCGTGCACCGCGGCCAGGGTGTTCTCGGCGGCCCGGCGGTAGATGTCGAACAGGATCAGCGACTTGCTGGCGTAGTAGTGATAGACCGTCGCCTTGTTCAGACCCACCACGTCGGCGACATCGTCCATCCGGGTGCCGTGGTAGCCGCGCGCGGCGAAAAGCTTGGTGGCGACGGCCAGCAACTCCTCGCGGCGACTCGTCCCGTTATCCGGTGCCATGGAGCCTCCCTATCAACTGGTTGGATAGTTTAGGCATTGGACGGTGTTCGGCCCCGTGGCCGGGCCACACGGGGCTAGACTCAGGTCCGACGGACGCAGGCGCTGGGAGGTTGTGATGGATCCGAATCCCGATTACGACGGGACCGATGAGATCGAGTACTTCTTCAGCTGGCTGCCCTGGGCGCTGCGCGGCACCGACTGGACCGGCACCCCGGCCTATCCCCCGGTTTAACCCCAGGCGAAGGCGTCGACTAGCCCCTCGCCTGGGTCCACCGTGGTGACCAACCCGTTCCGGCTGACCAGAAGCGGGTGCCCGTCGCCCGTTCCCAGATAGGCGACGACGCCGTCGGTGGCCCAGGCCGGACGGGGAGCATCACCGGGGGTCTCGGCGATCGTGGTCCTGACCCCGTCCGCACCGACCGTCACGATCGTCTTCATCCGCCAGTCCGGACTCCACTGCGTGAACGCGACCGCACCCGACGGTAGGCCGGAGACATCCGCGTAGGACCCGGTGCCCGAGACTCCTCCCGAGAACAAGGATTTCGGTTGTGCGGGCGGATCAACCGCGAAGACACCGCCGTCCCGCATCGCGAAAGGTATTGCGGCGAAATCACTTCCGTGGGCATCACCGTTGGTGAATAGCACGGTGTGCCCATCGGCGGCGTAACTCACCGAGAAGGTGTTGGTGTCCTTGGCCACCGGAGTTGATGTCCCCCCGACGGTCAGGACGTTGATGTCGACGGGGCTGACGTCGCTACGGCCGCCCGCCCAGGCGATGCGCTTACCGTCGGGCGACCACGCGTAGCCGAAGTCGGCGAACAGCACGTCGGGCGGCGCGGTCACCGCGCCGGTGTCAGCGGCCGCCGTCAGCAGGAAGCCACCGCCGCCCATGCTGGATTTGAGGAACGCGATCCGGTCGCCGGCCGGTGACCACCGCGGGTCCTCGACACCGGGACGGTCGTCCCCCTCGAACTTCGGCGTCAGGTCGGCGGGGGCGACCAGTCGGCGCTTGTCGCCCGAAGCGACGTCGAGCACCCACAGTTCCCCGCCCGCCGCGTCGGATCTGGTCTTGTGCACATAGGCGACCCGTCTGCCGTCCGGTGAGGGCGCCGGCTGGGTGTCGCCCGGACCGTCGGTGAGCTTGCGGGCCGGGGCGCCGCTGAGATCGCTGACGTAGATCGAGCCGCCGAGGCCGTAGAACAACAACGACGGACCGTTCTGTGCCGTGGGCGCGCCCGCCGTCGTGCAGGAGGCGACGGTCAGCATCACCAGTACCGGGATCAGGGCGCGCATGTCACCAGTTTGCCGGACGGTAGTCCTTGAGGAACACCCCGTAGAGATCGACGCCCGCTTCGCCCTGAACGATCGGGTCGTACACCCGCGCCGCTCCGTCGACGAGATCCAGCGGGGCGTGGAAACCCTCCTCGGCGAGACGGACTTTGGTGAAGTGCGGCCGCTCGTCGGTGATCCACCCGGTGTCCACGGCCGTCATCAGGATTCCGTCGGTCTCGAACATCTCACCCGCGCTGGTCCGGGTGAGCATGTTCAGCGCGGCCTTCGCCATGTTGGTGTGCGGATGTCCGGGCCCTTTGTAGCGGCGGGAGAACACGCCCTCCATCGCCGAGACATTGACGACGTACTTGCGCCGGGCCGCCGATGCCGCCATCGCCGCGCGTAACCGGCTTATGAGGATGAAAGGCGCTGTCGCATTGGCCAATTGGACTTCGAGCATCTCCAGCGGTTCGACCTGATCGACATGCTGGGTCCAGCTGTTGATGTGGTACTCGTCGGGGATGAGGCCGCCGGCGTCGATGGCCGTTCCGGCCGCCAGCCGTTCGAGCGAACTCGAACCGGCGGTCATCGCCGCTTCGGTGAGTTCATCGGCCCGCGAGGCGGCGGCCGCGAGAATCGGGTGGCTGGCGACCGAGGCCGCCAGCGCCTGCGGATGGGGATCGTTCGTGTGACCGAAGGTCAGCATCTCAGGTAGCGGACCCGCCGGCAGTGGCGCGAGTTCGGCCTCGGCCAGTGGCGCGTAGGCACCGGGTGACCGGCGCACCGTCTGGGCGGCGTTGTTGATCAGGATGTCCAGCGGCCCCGCCGCCGAAACGGCGTCGGCCAGCCCGACCACCTGAGCGGGGTCACGAAGATCGATACCGACGACGCGCAACCGGTGCAGCCAGTCACCGGAGTCCGGCAGGCCGGCGAACCGGCGCACCGCGTCGCGGGGGAATCGCGTGGTGATCGTCGTGTGGGCGCCGTCGCGCAGCAGACGCAGCGCGATGTACATCCCGATCTTGGCGCGACCACCGGTGAGCAGCGCGCGCCTGCCGCGCAGATCGGTCCGTGCGTCCCGCCTGGCGTGACTGAACGCGGCGCAGTCCGGGCACAGTTGGTGATAGAACGCGTCCACCCGGGTGTAGTGCGTCTTGCAGATGTAGCAGGCCCGCGAGCGCAGCAACGTGCCCGCACTCGGCGCCGTTGTCGAGGTGGACAGCGGAACACCCCGCGTCTCGTCATCGATGCGGTCCGCAGCGCCGGTTGCCGTCGCGGCGACCACCGCCCGGTCCGCCTCGGCGATCTCCTCGCGCTTCTCCCGGCGGCGGGTCTTCTTCACCGATTTGAACATCTTCGCCGTCGCCCGGCGGACGGCGACGAAGTCCGGATGGTTCTCGTCGAGATCGTGGAGTTCGGCCAGAACGGCGAGCGTCACCGCCAACCGTTCGGGATCAATGCCGTCGGAGCGCACGCCAGAGTCTAAGCTGCCGAACTTGTGAACGATCCGACCACGACCGCAGACCGGCCCCACCCGATGCGGCTGCGCCTGGACTCCTACCCCGTCATCGGTGAGATTGCGACCCGCTACGGCGATATGGATGCCAACGCGCATCTGAACAACCTGGCGCTGGAGTCATTGCACGAGAACGCCCGCGCCACGATGAACCGCGATCTGATGCCTGATGCCTACTCGCCGAGCAGGCGGCGGCTTCGCCTGGTCACCTCACAGAACGCCGTGCACTTCCTGGCCGAGGCGCACTGGCCCGTGATGATCCGGACCGGCGCGGGCGTGGGCCGGATCGGGCGCACGTCCTATGTGGCCTCGACGGGCCTCTTCGTCGGCGGCGCCTGCATCGGCGTGTGCGACACCGTGCTGGTTCTGGTCGACGAGAACGGTCCCGCGCCACTGCCGGATGAGTTCCGGGCGGCACTGCAGACCGTGCTGCTTCGCTCCCCGAGATCGACGTAATGGTGCGCCCGACTCGCACATTCCCGCCCAAACGTTGGTTTGGGCGGGGGTGGGGCTAGAGCGCCTTGAGTTCCTCGATGACCTCGCCGACGGACTTCTTGGCGTCGCCGAACAGCATCGAGGTCTGCGGCAGGAAGAACAGCGGGTTCTCGATCCCGGCGTAACCCGAGGACATCGACCGCTTGAGCACGATCACCGACCGGGACTGGTCGACGTTGAGGATCGGCATGCCGAAGATCGGACTGGACGGATCGGTGCGCGCAGCCGGGTTGGTGACGTCGTTGGCGCCGATCACCAGTGTCACATCGGTGCGCGGGAACTCGCCGTTGATGTCATCCATCTCCTTCATCGCGTCGTACTCGACATCGGCCTCGGCCAGCAGGACGTTCATGTGCCCGGGCATCCGGCCGGCCACCGGGTGGATGGCGAACTTGACCTCGACACCCTTGGACTCGAGCAGATCGGCCATCTCCTTGACGGCGTGCTGCGCCTGCGCGACTGCGAGGCCGTAGCCCGGCACCACGATCACCTGGTTGGCGTAGGCCATCTGGATGGCAGCGTCAGCGGCCGAGGTGGCCTTGACCGGACCCTGGTCACCGCCGGCCGGCCCACCGAC
Source organism: Mycobacteriaceae bacterium (assembly GCA_029977845.1). Classification (GTDB taxonomy): domain Bacteria; phylum Actinomycetota; class Actinomycetes; order Mycobacteriales; family Mycobacteriaceae; genus Mycobacterium. Next base: position 93,273 of record JAPOKC010000005.1, read on the forward strand.
GGCATCGGTACCGCCGAAGGAACCGAACACGATCGCCGGAATGGAGCGGTTCATCGCCACGGCCATCAGGTTGGTCAGGATCGATCCGGACGCGCCGACGATCATGCCCGCGACGATCATCGCCGTGTTGTTCAGCGCCAATCCTGCTGCGGCGGCCGACAATCCGGTCATCGCGTTGAGCAGTGAGATGACCACCGGCATGTCGGCGCCACCGATCGGGAAAACCACGAACAGGCCCATGATGCCGGCCAGCACCAGCAGCAGCACGATCCACCAGACCGAGAGCCCCTTGTTCATACCGATGTAGACGGCCGCCACGATGGCGGCGATCAGCAGAACGATGTTGGCGGCCTGGAACAGCTTGGCGCTCTTGACGAATGCCTTTTCGACATTCTTCGGGATGATGTTCTCCTGCAGTTTCGCAAAGGCGACCAGCGATCCCCAGAACGACACCGAGCCGATGATCGCCGCGAAGAGCGAGCCCACCACCAGTGCCACCGTGGGCGACTGGTCGGGCTTGAATTCCGAGAAACCCTTCGTCTCGATGAATTCCGCCCAGGCGATCAGCGCGACCGTGCCACCGCCGACGCCGTTGAACAGCGCGACCAGCTGAGGCATGGCGGTCATCTTGGTCTTCTTGGCCGGTGGCACGCCGAGGATGACGCCGATCGCCAGACCCGCGATGATCAGGATCCAGTTGATCGATGCGGTGTCGCGGATCTTGATCAGAGTGGCTACAACGGCGATACCCATACCGATGGCGGCGATCCAGTTGCCGCGCACCGCGGTCTTGGGTCCGGTGAGGCCCATAAGGCCGTAGATGAAGAGTGCGAAGGCGAAGATGTACAGAACGTCGACGAGGTAGGTCACTTGGTGAGCTCCTTCGTCTTGGCGGCGTTGATTTCCTTCTTGCCCTTGAACATTCCGAGCATCCGGTCGGTCACGAGGAATCCGCCGATGACGTTGAGGGTGCCGAACACCAGCGCGATGAAGGCGATCACCCGCACACCCCAATGCGCGTCGGCCGACAGGTTGCCCAGGACCAGAAGCGCACCCAGCACCACGATGCCGTGGATGGCGTTGGTGCCCGACATCAGCGGCGTGTGCAGGGTGTTGGGCACCTTGGAGATGACCGCGAATCCGACGAACCCGGCGAGCACCAGGATCGCGAGATTGGCCAGCAGTTGGGTGTACATCAGTTCGCCACCTCGCGAGTAACACAGGAGGCCGAGATGACCTCGTCGTCGAAATCCGGTGCCAGGACACCGTCTTTGATCATCAGTTCCAGCAGCGAGGTCAGGTTCTTGGAGTACAGCTCGCTGGCGTGTTCGGGCATCGTCGCCGGCAGGTTCAGCGGCGATGCGATGGTGACACCGTGTTTGACGACGGTCTGCCCGGGCTCGGTGAGCTCGCAGTTGCCGCCGGTCTCGCCGGCCAGGTCGACGACCACGCTTCCGGGCTTCATACCCTGCACCGCTGCGGCGGTCACCAGCCGGGGGGCCGGGCGGCCGGGCACCAGCGCGGTGGTGATCACGACGTCGAAACCGCCGATGGCCTCTTCGAGTTTCTTCTGCTGCTCGGCGCGCTCGGCGTCGGTGAGCTCACGGGCGTAACCGCCCTCGCCGGCCGCATCGATGCCTACGTCGAGCCACTGAGCGCCCACCGAGCGCACCTGGTCGGCGACCTCGGGACGCACGTCGTAGCCGGTGGTGCGGGCGCCCAGACGCTTGGCGGTTGCCAGTGCCTGCAGACCGGCCACACCGACACCGAGCACCAGCAGGGTGGCCGGCTTCACGGTGCCGGCCGCGGTGGTGAGCATCGGGAAGAACCGGGTGGACTCACTGGCCGCCAGCAGCACCGCCTTGTACCCGGCGACGTTGGCCTGCGAGGACAGCGCGTCCATCGCCTGGGCGCGGGAGATCCGCGGGATCGCCTCGACCGCGAAGGCCTGAACCCCCGCGCTCTTCAGCGCGCCGATCTGGTTGTCGGCATTGCGCGGAGCCAGGAATCCGATCAGCGTCTGTCCGGTCCGCAGCCTGGCCACCTCGGCGGCACTGGGCGGGGCGACCTTGACCACGATGTCGGCACTCCAGGCGTCACCGATCTTCGCCCCAGCCGCCGTGTACAAGTCATCGGGAAGCAGGGCTCGCTCACCGGCGCCGGATTCGACCACCACGGCCACGCCGCTGCCCACCAGTGCGGCGACCGCTTTGGGAACCAGCGCCACCCGGCGTTCGTCGGCCGCGGATTCGGTGACCACCCCGACAGTCGTTTTGGTTTCTGTCATCAGCTCTGCACGTGCTTTCTGGCGCGAAATGATCCGGGAAGGGTCCCCGGTGTTCGTGACACCCTAACCGCTGGCTTGGGTCAGCCCGGCGCCGGAACCGGGAGTGAAAGGCCGGTTCCCCCTTTCAGGGGATCCGCGGCGTGAGCCGGTTCGTCGGACATCGAGACGGTTACCGAGGTGCCCGCACCGGGGGCGGTGTCCACCTCCACCGAGCCGCCCATCGCCCCGATGCCGACCACCAGCGAGGCGAGACCGATATGGCCCTCGGCCACCCGCCGGGCCAGGACCTCGGGATCGAAACCGCCCCCGTCGTCGGCGACCCGCAACGTCACCACGTCACCGCTGCGGTGCAGATCCACATGCACGATCCGGGCCTGGGCGTGCTTGGCGACATTGGCCAGCAACTCCCGCGCCGCCCGGAAGATGATGGCCCGACACCCCGGTTGCCCGACGTCGTCGATGTCGACGTCGGTCGCGATACCCCACCTGTCCTCGAATTGGGTGACCAGATCGCCGACCGCGGCGGACAGACCGACCTGGTCGAGAACCTGGGGGTGCAGGCTCGACACCGTGGTCCGCAGCGCGGCGGCGGACTCCCGCAACGTGGCGTCGAGCCGGTCGAAACCCTCATCGGTCGGGTTGGCCCGCAGATCCTCCAGGTCCAACCGGGCGGCCAGCAGGTTCTGCAGCGGCCCGTCGTGCAACTGCTCGGAGAGCTCACGGCTGTGCCGCTCGTCGGCCTGCATCGCCTCCGACACCAACCGCCGGCGCACCTCCAGGAGCACCTGTTCACGCGCCTCGCGGCGTTTCAGGGTGAACGACAACGCGGTCAGCGCTGCGGCAAGCCAGAGCAGACATCCGACCTGGACGTAGACCACTCCGGGGATCTTCACCATCTGATCGCGCACCGCGTAGACGAACCAGGCCAGCAGATAGCCTGCGGCGCCGGTCAGGGTCAGCGCGGCGGTGCTCAACGGAGAGTCGAGGAACACCACCGAGATGGGCAGTAGGAAGAAGATCGGCAGCAGCCAGATCGTCGCGCCGCCGGAGACAACGCACAGGATGAACACGAAGATGACATCGGTGATCGTTGAAGCGCCGGCGAACCATCGCGGCGGCGGCTCGACGTTGAGCACCGCGATCATCCAGATCACCGCGATCAGCGCGTAGAGGCTCATGATCACGACGAACACGCCGCTGAGCCAGTGCGCGGTGTGGGTCAGCGACACCAGCAGTGCGATCAGCACGATCAGTGCGAGCCGAAGGAAGGACCGGATCCGCAGCGGCTCGCTGGTCAGGAAATCCAGCACCCGCTCGGTCGCGCCGCGTCCCTTTCCGAGCACGGCTACTCCAGCAGACCGCGGCGCATAGCCTCGGCCACCGCGGCCGCACGGTCGCCGACGCCGAGTTTCTCGTAGAGCCGCTGCACGTGGGTCTTGACCGTCGACGGGGCCAGGAAGAGTTGCTTGGCGATCATCGGAATGCTTCCGCCGTCGGCGATCAGCTTGAGCACCTCGCGTTCCCGGGCGCTCAGGGTCGGACCGGACGGTTCTGCGCGGCGGCGGATCTCGGCAGCCAGTCCGGAGGCCAGCTTGGGGTCCACCACATCGCGGCCGGCCGCGCAGTCCAGCACGGCGTTGATGATCTCGCTGCGCGAGGACTCCTTGGGCAGATAACCGGCCGCACCCTGCTGCAGGGCGTGATAGACCAGCGTCGAGTCGGCATGAGCGGAGACCAGCAGCACCCGGGTGGGCAGTTCGTCGCGGACCACCGCGGCGGCCACCTGGGCGCCGTCCATCCCCGGCATCTGGTAGTCCAGCAACGCGACGTCGGGCTTCTCCTTCTGGATCAATTCCAGTGCGGCCGAGCCGTTTTCGGCCTCGCCGATCACCTCGATCTGACCGCTGCTGGTCAGCGCCCGGACCAGACCCTCACGGAACAGTGGATGGTCGTCGGCGACCACCACACGCACCCGCTGGTTGTTGAACGTCTCCCGCATGGCGCTCAGACCAGGTAATCGAAGGTCGTGAGCATGCCCGCCTCGGCGTGATACGTGTTGTGGCAGTGCATCGGCCAGTAACCGGGGTTGTCGGCGAGGATGGCGATCTTCACCGTCTGGTTGGGCACCACGATGACGGTGTCCTTGCGGGCGGTCGGTTCCCCCTTGGCATTGAGTACTGCGAAGGTGTGCCCGTGCAAGTGCATCGGGTGCCACATCCGGGTCTTGTTGGTGAAGGTCATGACGGCCTGCTGGCCCTGTTTGATGGTCAGCGGCTTGTTGTCCGGGTAGGGCCCGTTGATCCCCCACTGATACTTGGTGTCGGATGCGGTCAGATCGGCCTGAATCTCGGTGTCCGCCTTGGTCCATTTCAGTTGCGCCTCGGGGGTGGCGGTGAACATGTCGATGGTGCCCACCTTTCCGTTGAGTTCCGGCGGCATGAAGTCCGGTGCCGGCGCGTTGCCGCTTCCCGT
>JAPOKC010000060.1 GCA_029977845.1 Mycobacteriaceae bacterium
TGCGGCCCCGCCCTGCCGGATCGCGAAACGGGTGAACCGGCTTTCATCGTCGACCTCGAACTCCGGTCGCAACGAGTTGAGTCCGGTGGTCTTCAGCCACTGCCGACCCCAGTCGGACAGGTCGCGCCCGGAGGCCTTCTCCAGTGCGCCGAGCAGGTCGTCGAAGGTGGCGTTGTCGAAAGCGTGTGCGCGGAAGTAATCGCGCAGTCCGGACAGGAAGTGCTCGAGGCCGACGTAGGCCACCAGTTGCTTGAGCACGCTGGCGCCCTTGGCGTAGGTGATGCCGTCGAAGTTCACCTCGACGGCGTGCAGGTCCGGGATGTCGGCGGCGATCGGGTGAGTCGACGGCAACTGGTCCTGCCGGTAGGCCCAGGACTTCTCCACGTTGGCGAAGGTGGTCCACGCTTCGGTGTACTCGGTGGCGCCGGCCTGGCACAGCACCGAGGCGAAGGTGGCGAAGGACTCGTTGAGCCACAGGTCGTCCCACCAGCGCATGGTGACCAGGTCGCCGAACCACATGTGCGCCATCTCGTGCAGCACCGTCTCGGCCCGGCGTTCGTAGGACGCGCGGGTGACCTTGCTGCGGAAGACGTAGTCCTCGAGGAAGGTCACCGCACCGGCGTTCTCCATCGCCCCGGCGTTGAACTCGGGGACGAACAACTGGTCGTACTTGCCGAACGGGTAGGGCACGCCGAAGTTGCGGTGATAGAACTGGAAGCCCTGTTTGGTCTCGGTGAACAGCCGCTGGTGATCCATGAAGGGCGCCAACGACTCCCGGCAGAACAGGCCCAGCGGGATCTCGCCATCGGAATCGATGTAGGAGTCGTCCCAGCGCGCGTACGGGCCCGCGATCAGCGCCACCAGATAGGTGCTCATCCGGGGTGTGGTGGCGAAGGTGTGCACCTTCGCCTCGCCGCGATCCTCGACCGATACCGTCGCGCCGTTGGAGATCACCTGCCAGTGGGCCGGGGCGGTGACGATCACATCAAAGGTGGCCTTGATGTCGGGCTGATCGAAGCAGGTGAACATCCGCTTGGCGTCGGCGGTCTCGAACTGCGAGTAGAGGTACACGTGCTGATCCACCGGATCGACGAAGCGGTGCAGGCCCTCACCGGTGTTGGAGTAGCGGCAGTCGGCCTCGACCACCAGGACGTTGTCGTGGGCCAGGCCGATCAGCGGAATCCCCCGTGACTCGTCGTACTCCGAGACGTCGACGTCGTGTCCGTTGAGTACCGCGCGGTGCACCCGGTCGGCGGCCAGGTCGATATAGGTGTCCGCACCGGGCAGGGCCGCGAATCTCACCGTCGTGGTGGAGCGGAACTCCTTATCGCCGGTGGTCAGGTCCAGCTCGATCCGGTAGTTGTCGGCCGTCACCAGAGCGGCGCGTTCGATGGCCTCGGCACGGGTCAGATTCGGAAGCACGCGCTCCAACCTAGCGCTCGCACTTTTATGCTGGGCTCCATGAGTACATCTTCCCGGGAGCGTGCTGACTTCTGGTTCGACCCGTTGTGCCCGTGGGCCTGGATCACCTCGCGGTGGATCCTCGAGGTGGAGAAGGTCCGCGATATCGACGTGCGCTTCCACGTGATGAGCCTGGCGGTGCTCAACGAGAACAACGAAGGTCTACCCGAGCAGTACAGGGAACTGATGAAGCAGGCCTGGGGTCCGGTGCGGGTCGCCGTCGCCGCCGAGCAGGCGCACGGGGCCGATGTGCTCAGCGCGCTGTACACCGCGATGGGCACCCGGATTCACAACGAGGGCAACAAGGATCTCGGCGCTGTCGTCGCGGGTTCGCTGGCCGATACCGGACTGCCGGCCGGACTCGCCGCTGCGGCCACCGACACCTCCTACGACGCGGCACTGCGGGAGAGTCACCACGCCGGGATGGACGCAGTCGGCGATCAGGTCGGCACCCCGACCATCCACATCAACGGGGTGGCGTTCTTCGGCCCGGTGCTCGCGAGGATTCCGTGCGGCGAGCAGGCCGGGGTGCTCTGGGACGCCTCGGTGGCCCTGGCCTCCTATCCGCACTTCTACGAACTCAAGCGCACCCGGACCGAGCCGCCGCAGTTCGATTAGGCCGTGAGTAAGGTGACCGCCATGCGCGTCTACCTCGGCGGCGATCACGCCGGCTACGAACTCAAGCAGGCCATCATCGACCACCTCCGGGAGACGGGCCACGAGCCGATCGACTGTGGTGCCTTCGGTTATGACGCCGAGGACGACTACCCGGCCTTCTGCATCGCCGCGGCGGAACGGACGGTGGCCGATCCGGGCAGCCTCGGCATCGTGCTGGGTGGTTCGGGCAACGGCGAGCAGATCGCCGCGAACAAGGTGCCCGGCGCCCGCTGCGCGCTGGCCTGGAGCGTCGAGACGGCCAAACTGGCCCGCGAGCACAACAACGCCCAGCTGATCGGGATCGGCGGGCGCATGCACACCGAGGAAGAGGCGCTGGCGATCGTCGACGCCTTCCTGCACGCGCAGTGGTCGCAAGCCCCCCGTCATCAGCGCCGGATCGACATCCTCTCCGACTACGAGCGCACCCACGCGGCGCCGGCTGTGCCGGGTGGCCCTGCCTGACAAATGCCGGAAGGTCACACCCTGCACCGGCTGGCCCGGTTGCATCAGCGCCGGTTCGCCGGCGCACCGGTCCGGGTCTCCAGTCCGCAGGGCCGGTTCTCCGACGCCGCCGCGATCGACGGGCGGGTGCTGCGGAAGTCCTCTGCGTGGGGCAAGCACCTGTTCCACGAGTACGACAGCGGCGCGATCGTGCACGTGCACCTCGGGCTGTACGGAACCTTCAGAGAGATGCGCACCCCGATGCCTGCCCCGGTCGGTCAGGTCCGGATGCGGATCGTCGGCGCGGAGTACGGCGCCGATCTGCGCGGCCCGACCGCGTGTGAGCTCCTCGACGAGGCGCAGGTGTCGGCCATCCTTGACCGGCTAGGCCCGGATCCGCTACGCCGCGACGCCGATCCCGCTGACGCATGGTCGCGGATCAGCAAGTCGCGCAAGGCGATCGGCGCCCTGCTGATGGATCAGTCGGTGATGGCCGGGGTCGGCAACGTCTATCGCAGCGAACTGCTGTTCCGGCACGGCATCGACCCGTACCGGCCGGGCCGGGATCTCGACGAAGCGGAGTTCGACGAAGCCTGGGCGGATCTGGTCGAGCTGATGAAGGTCGGCGTGCGACGCGGCCGGATCATCGTGATACGCCCCGAGGACGACCACGGGGCGCCGGCCTACGGGCCGAAGCGGCCGCGCACCTACGTCTACCGGCGGGCCGGGGAGCCGTGCCGGCTGTGCGGCGCCACGGTGCGCACGGCGGTGATGGAGAGCCGCAACCTGTTCTGGTGTCCGGCCTGTCAGGTCTAGAAGTCGAACCCGCCGAAGTCGCCGCCCCCGAAGTCGCCGCCCCCGAAGTCGCCGCCCCCGAAATCGTTGCCGCCGTCCCAGCCACCGCCGTCGCCGGCGTCCATCCCCTGGTCGTACCCCGCGTCGTAGCCCGAGTCGAAGCCCTGATCGAAACCGGAGCCGTAACCGCTCTCGAAGCCCGATGCCCCGTACCCGACGCCGTGCATGCCGGAGAACATCGCGTCGAACAGCAACACCGAGCCCAGGGTCCAGGCGCCGGTCCGCAGGGCCGACTGCCACCACGGCTCGGAGTACCAGCCGGCCGGCACCGGCCGGCCCGCGACACGTCCGCCCGGGTAGTAGTTCGGCGTCCGCTGGGTCGGGGTGGGGGAGGCCTCGATCTCGCGGCCCTCGAACTGGATGCGGCGGTCCTCGGTCACCGTCCCGGCCGCCTTCTGGCCGGCGATGGCTTCCAGTTCCGGGCCCGGATCCATGCCCATCGCCGTGCGCGCGGCCCGCACGTAGTACAGGCCCTCCAGCGCACTCTCCTTGGCCAGCAGAGCCTGCTTCGCGGTGGTGGCCTGGTCGATCTGGGAGGAGGCCGCGGTGAACCGCTCGGAGGCGTCGGCCAGGGCCTGCTGGGAGGCCGAGTCGGTGCCCGTGAGGTTGAGCACCTGGCCGCCGAGGCGTTCGATCACCCGCCGCGCGTCGGCCTTGGCGTCGGCCAGGCCGGCCGCGTTGCGGTTGCCCGACGCGCGTGAGGAACCGATCATCGCCACTGCGATGGCGCCGATGACGACGATCAGCAGCAGGAGCAGGACACCATTCATAGCCCCACAGTACCGACGGGGCCCCCGGGGCTAAAGCGCACCGAGGATGCGGTACACCTCGTCGCTCAGCGATGTGCTGCGCGGATCGGCATTGCACTTGGTGTGGTCGAAGTGGTTCATCACGTAGGCATAGCCGATCCGGTTCTCCAGATCGACGAAGCCGTAGGAGCCGCCGGAGCCGCCGTGGCCGAAGCTGCCGAGGTTGGGCCCGGCCACCCCGCGCTGGTTGAGCATGTAGCCCAGGCCCCAGCCGTGGTCGGCCACTCGCGGGCCCAGGACGATGTCGGGGTCGAACCCGCCCTGACAGACCCGCACCTTCTCCAGGTGCTCGCGGCTGAGCAGTTTCTCCTGTGCCAGACCGTTGTAGAAGGTGGCCAGACCGAGCGCGGACACGTGCCCGTTGGTGCCGGGGAACTCGCTGCGTCGCCAGGCGGTGATGTCGTTGGACCCCAGTTCGTCGTCGGGGACGAACCCCATCGCGACCGACAGTGCGGCCATCGGGTGTTCGGCCAGCGACTCGGGGTGTCCGGGCGCCCCGCCCTTGGCCAGCACGTCCCGGATGTGGGGTTTGTTGATCATCTCGGCGCAGCGGCGGTGCTCGGTGTCCGGCAGGCCGATGTGCACGTCGATTCCCATCGGGTCGGCGATCTCGCGGCGCAGGTACTCGCCGATGGTGCGGCCGGTGACCCGGCGGACCACCTCGCCGAGGATGAAGCCGAAGCTCACCATGTGATAGCCCTGCGCGGTGCCGGGTTCCCACCACGGTTCGCTGGCCGCCAGGCGCTCGCAGACCAGATCCCAATCGGCGGTCTGGCTCCAGTCCATCCGGGCCCGCGGTCCGATCACCCCGGACCGGTGCCCGAGCACCGAGGCGACGGTGACGTTCTGCTTGCCGGCCCGGCCGAATTCCGGCCAGTACCGCGCCACCGGCGCGTCCAGGTCGATCTCCCCGCGGTCGGCCAGCATGTGCACACACGTGCTGGTCAGGCCCTTGGTCCCGGAGAAGACGCTGGCCAGGGTGTTCTCCCGCCAGCGCCGCCGGCGCCTGGCGTCGGCGTACCCGCCCCAGAGGTTGACCACCAGATCGCCGTCGACCCAGATCGCCACCGCGGCGCCGACCTCGTCGTTGTGGGTGAAGTTCTTCTCGAAGGCGTCCCGCACCGTTTCGAAGCCGGAGGCACAGTTGCCGCCGATGGGAGTCTCGCGCATCCCTGAAATGTACGGTCGCCAAAGAGCCTCGAAGAGGGCGTGAGGCCAATCGCGGCTGAACCGCGACTGTGTCGTTACCAGGGCATACGCCCTTCAAGGGAACCTGGGACGGGCTGTGGAGCGGGCGACGGGAATCGAACCCGCGTAGCTAGTTTGGAAGACTAGGGCTCTACCATTGAGCTACGCCCGCGTGCTTGCGCGTGCCCAAATGTACCGGCGAACCCCGGTCCGATTCCAATCGGACCCGCCTTTGGCCGTAGGATCGCGGGCGCGAGCAGCAGCGGGGTGTAGCGCAGCTTGGTAGCGCATCCGCTTTGGGAGCGGAAGGCCGCAGGTTCAAATCCTGTCACCCCGACACGCCCGAGCAGCACCCGAGCAGCAACGTCAGACCAACCGAGGAGCACCGCCCGTGAAGAGCACCGTCGAGAAGTTGAGCCCGACCCGGGTTCGCATCAACGTGGAGGTGCCCTTCACGGAACTCGAGCCAGACTTCGAGCGCGCGTACAAGCAGCTGGCCCAGCAGGTGCGGCTGCCCGGCTTTCGGCCCGGCAAGGCTCCGGCCAAGCTGCTCGAGGCCCGCGTCGGCCGCAGCGCGGTTCTCGACCAGGTGGTCAACGACGCGCTGCCGGCCCGCTACAGCGAGGCCGTGTCCGCCAACGAACTGAGCCCGATCGGCCAGCCCGATATCGACGTCACCAAGATCGAGGACGGTGACCACCTGGCCTTCACCGCCGAGGTCGACGTCCGCCCCGATATCAAGCTGCCGGATCTGGCCGAGCTGAAGATCTCGGTCGATCCGGTCGAGGTCAACGACGACGAGGTCGACGCCGAACTGGAGTCGCTGCGGGCGCGGTTCGGCACCCTCAAGGGTGTCGAGCGTGCGGCCAAGACGGGTGACTTCGTCTCCATCGATCTGTCCGCGACGGTCAACGGCGAGGATCTTCCCGAGGGCCGCACCGAAGGCCTGTCCCACGAGGTCGGCTCCGGTCAGCTGATCGAGGGCCTCGACAACGCCATCGTCGGGCTGAAGGAGGGCGAGTCGGCCACCTTCACCACCAAGCTCGTCGCCGGTGACAACGCCGGCGAGGACGCCGAGGTGACGGTGACGCTCAAGACCGTCAAGGAGCGCGAGCTTCCCGAGGCCGATGACGAATTCGCCGGTATGGCAAGCGAATTCGACACCATCGCCGAACTGCGGGAGAACCTCACCGAGCAGGTTCGCCGGGTCAAGCGCATCCATCAGGCCGAGACCATTCGCGACAACGCCCTGGAGAAGCTGCTCGAGCTGACCGAGGTGCCGCTGCCGGAGGCGATCGTGCAGTCGCAGGTCGACGCCGCCCTGCACAACGCGATCCATCAGCTCGATCACGACGAGGCCAAGCTGGCCGAGGCCCTCGAGGCCGAGGGCAGCTCGCGGGAGAAGTTCGACGCCGACAACCGCGAGGCCGCCGAGAAGGCCGTCAAGACCCAGCTGCTGATGGACGCCATCGCCGACGAACTGGATATCCAGGTCGGTCAGAACGACCTGACCGAGCGGGTGGTCCTGATGAGCCGTCAGTACGGCATCGAGCCGCAGCAACTGCTGCAGCTGCTGCAGCAGAACAACCAGCTGCCGGCGGTGTACGCCGACGTCCGGCGCGGTCTGACCGTGGCCGCGGTGGTGGAGAAGGCCACCGTCACCGACACCGACGGCACGGTCATCGACACCAGCGAGTTCTTCGGCACGCCCAAGCCGGCCGAGGAGGCCGGTGCCGAATCCGGCGGCGACGGCGAATAACGCCCACAGCGAAAGCGCGCCGCGGCGGGAAGTTCGCGGCAGCCTGGTTGGTTAGGGTCAAACGCAGGGATCAACAGAAAGCGGGTACGAAGTCGTGACTCACATGCGTTCCGGCGCTGCTGGGCTGAACCTCCAGGACTCGGTGTACGAGCGTCTGCTCGCCGAGCGCATCATCTTCCTGGGCTCGCAGGTCGACGATGACATCGCCAACCGGCTGTGCGCGCAGATCCTGCTGCTGGCCGCCGAGGATCCCACCAAGGACATCTCGCTCTACATCAACTCTCCTGGTGGCTCGATCAGCGCCGGTATGGCCATCTACGACACCATGGTGCTGGCGCCGTGCGACGTCGCCACCTACGCGATGGGGATGGCCGCCTCGATGGGCGAGTTCCTGCTGGCCGCCGGCGCCAAGGGCAAGCGCTACGCGCTGCCGCACGCCCGGATCCTGATGCACCAGCCGCTGGGCGGTATCACCGGTGGCGCTGCCGACATCGCGATCCAGGCCGAGCAGTTCGCCTTGATCAAGAAGGAGATGTTCCGGCTCAACGCGGAGTTCACCGGCCAGCCGATCGAGCGGATCGAGGCGGACTCCGACCGCGACCGTTGGTTCACCGCGCAGGAAGCGCTCGAATACGGCTTCGTCGACCACGTCATCACCCGCGCGCACATCTCGGGAGCCAACAATGCCTGATCTTTCAATGTCTGATCTGACCCCGCAGGCCCGCTACATCCTGCCGTCGTTCGTCGAGCACTCCAGCTGGGGCGTCAAGGAGTCCAACCCCTACAACAAGCTGTTCGAGGAACGCATCATCTTCCTCGGCGTGCAGGTCGACGACGCCTCGGCCAACGACATCATGGCCCAGTTGCTGGTGCTGGAGTCACTCGACCCCGACCGCGACATCACCATGTACATCAACTCACCCGGCGGCTCGTTCACCTCGCTGATGGCGATCTACGACACCATGCAGTACGTCCGCGCCGACATCCAGACGGTCTGCCTCGGGCAGGCCGCCTCGGCGGCTGCCGTGCTGCTGGCCGCCGGCACCCCGGGCAAGCGCCTGGCGCTGCCCAACGCCCGGGTTCTGATCCACCAGCCGTCTCTCGGCGGGGTCATCCAGGGCCAGTTCTCCGACCTGGAGATCCAGGCCGCCGAGATCGAGCGGATGCGCACCCTGATGGAGGAGACCCTGGCCCGCCACACCGGCAAGGATCAGGCCGTCATCCGCAAGGACACCGACCGGGACAAGATCCTCACCGCCGAGCAGGCCAAGGAATACGGGATCATCGACACCGTGCTGGCCTACCGGAAGCTGTCTGCGCAGCCCTCCTGACGGATTCCACTTCGGTAACAGGCGCGACACGCCAGAGCCACGCGTGTCGCGTCGCAGGTGCCGGAGGGTGAGTACGGGCTATGTTTCCGAATACCAAAGACGCTATTCGCGCTTATCGGTCGAGGGTTCTCGGCCCAGCGGGTAGCGTCGAGGCTGACCAACATCGAAAGTAGGGGCACACCACCATGGCGCGCATCGGAGACGGCGGTGACCTGCTGAAATGCTCCTTCTGCGGAAAGAGCCAGAAGCAGGTCAAGAAGCTGATCGCGGGTCCTGGCGTCTACATCTGCGACGAGTGCATCGACCTGTGCAACGAGATCATCGAAGAGGAACTCGCCGATAACGACGATGTGAAACTCGATGAGCTGCCCAAGCCGGCCGAGATTCGGGAGTTCCTGGAGAACTACGTCATCGGGCAGGACACCGCCAAGCGCACCCTGGCCGTCGCGGTCTACAACCACTACAAGCGCATCCAGGCCGGCGAGAAACGGGACTCCCGCTCCGAGCCCGTCGAGCTGGCCAAGTCCAACATCCTGATGCTCGGCCCGACCGGCTGCGGCAAGACCTACCTGGCGCAGACGCTGGCCA
>JAPOKC010000061.1 GCA_029977845.1 Mycobacteriaceae bacterium
CAGAAATACCACTTTCTGAGACACACACACCCATGTACTCAAACATCCCGATTATTCCAACTACATTTCTGGTATCCCGCCTACCGGTCACCGTCATCGCCTCCACCACCGTCGAAGAACTGTGCTCGGCCACCGGACACGCCGTGACAGCCAGCGGAACGCTGCTGCCCATGTCGGATCTGATCCGGATGGCCTCCCACGCCTGGCACTACCTCTGCGTATTCGACTCGCATTCGAACCGGCCGCTCTACCTCGGACGCTCCAAACGCATCGCCTCCCCCGATCAACGGATCGTGCTACACGGCCTGCAACGCGGCTGCTCAGCGCCGGGTTGCGACATGCCCGGCTACCTCGTCGAGGTCCACCACGACACCGACTGGGCCCGCGGCGGACGCACCGACATCACCGAATTGACATTCGCGTGCGCACCGCACCACAAACTCCTCACCACCGGCGGATGGAAGACCCGAAAGCGCAAAGACGGCAACACCGAATGGATACCCCCACCCGAACTACCGTTCGGCGGCGGCGTCAATGACTACCACCACCCTGAACGACTGCTCCCGCCAGACGACGACGCGGCGTGAATCAGGCCGGACGGATCTCCAGGCCGACCAGCCGGTCGGCGCCGCGCAGTTTGGAGAAGAAGGTGAAGATGCGCCCGACGATGCCGTAGCGCTTGTTGATCGCCTGATAGACGCTCTCGGTGTGCGAGTCGTCGAGCACCGCTGCCTTCGCCTCGACCGCCTCGCCCTTGACATTGCCGCGCATATCGCAGACCGCCAGGGTTACCCGCGGGGTGTTCCGGATCCGCTTGACCTTCCAGGACTTCTTCTCGGTGATCATCACCGCGCGGCCGCCGTCGTAGGCGATCCAGATCGGGGTGGGCTTGGGCCGGCCGTCCTTGGTGAACGTGGTCAGCAGGACGTACTGGGCCTTGGAGACGTCATCGAAAGTGGCGGGCATGGGGCCAACCTACCCGCGTCGAACCACAGCGCGACACGCGGCTCATCTGGTGACGCGCCGCACCTCCACACCCTCACCGGTGTCGCTCCACGTGAAAGACCATGGACCGCCCAGGATCGCGTTGAACACGTCGAGCAGCCGCCGGTCGATGAAATCGCCTTGCCTTTCCAGCCATACGTGATGGGATTCCCTGGCGTGCCGGAACGTCAGTTCGATCAGCGGCGCACCGCCGTGCACCCGGTGCCAGGTTTCGCTGAAGTCGCTGATGCCGAAATCGCCGAAACAGCGGACGAGTTCACCGACCCAGTATTCATAGCCACGCGCGGTCTCGAACACCACTTCGACGTCGCCGGTCCAGAAGCGGTCAGCGGACCCGGTCACCTATCTGGACTCCAGTTCGCCCTCGGCCTCCAGCAGTACCTGGCGCAGCCCGGCCAGGGTTTCGGGCTGCGGGTCGGCCCACATTCCGCGCCCGGCGGCTTCCAGCAGTCGCTCGCTCATACCGTGCAGCGCCCATGGGTTGGACTCGCTCAGGAACTTGCGGTTCTCCGGGTCCAGCACATAGGACTCGGTGATCTGCTCATACATCCAGTCGGCCATCACCCCGGCGGTGGCGTCGTAGCCGAACAGGTAGTCGACGGTGGCGGCCATCTCGAAGGCGCCCTTGTACCCGTGGCGGCGCATCGCGGCCATCCACCGCGGGTTGACCACCCGCGCCCGGAACACCCGGGTGGTCTCCTCGCTCAGTGTGCGGGTGCGCACCGCGTCGGGACGGGTGTTGTCGCCGATGTAGGCCGCCGGCGCCTGCCCGGTCAGCGCGCGGACGGTGGCGATCATGCCGCCGTGGTACTGGAAGTAGTCGTCGGAGTCGGCGATGTCATGTTCGCGGCAGTCGGTGTTCTTCGCGGCGACCGCGATCCGGCGGTACTGGTTCTCCATATCGTCGGCCGCGGGGCGGCCGTCGAGGCCGCGGCCGTAGGCGAATCCGCCCCAGGCGGTGTAGACCTCGGCGAGGTCGGCGTCGTCACGCCAGTTGCGGCTGTCGATCAGCTGTAGCAGACCGGCGCCGTAGGTGCCGGGCTTGGAGCCGAAAATCCTTGTGGTGGCACGACGTTCGTCACCGTGCTCGGCGACGTCGGCCTGGGCGTGGGCCCGGACGTAGTTCTGCTCGGCGGGCTCGTCGAGGGCGGCGACCAATCGCACCGCGTCGTCGAGCATGGTGACCACGTGCGGGAAGGCATCGCGGAAGAACCCGGAGATCCGCACCGTCACGTCGATGCGGGGACGGCCGAGTTCCCCGAGCTCGATGGCCTCCAGCCCGACGACCCGCCGCGAAGCGTCATCCCACACCGGCCGCACACCGAGCAGGGCGAGCACTTCGGCGATGTCGTCACCGGAGGTGCGCATGGCCGATGTCCCCCACGCCGACAGGCCCACCGATCGGGGCCAGTCCCCGTAATCGGCGCGGTAGCGGGCCAGCAGCGAGTCGGCCATCGCCACCCCGGTCTCCCAGGCCAGTCGCGACGGCATGGCCTTGGGGTCCACCGAGTAGAAGTTACGGCCCGTGGGCAGCACATTGACCAGGCCGCGCAGCGGGGACCCGGACGGCCCGGCCGCGATATAGCGGCCGTCCAGCGCTCGCAGCACCTGGTCGATCTCACCGGCGGTGCCGGCCAGTCGCGGCACCACCTCATCGGCGGCGAACCGCAGGATCCGCGCGATCGCCGGGTCGTCGGTGATCTCCTCGACCTTGCCGGCGTCCCAGCCGGTGGCCTGTAGCGCGGCCAGCAGGTCACGGGCCCGGGCCTCGGCGGCGTCGACGGTGACCCGGTCGTCATGTCCGTCCTCGGCCAAGCCGAGTGCCTCGCGCAAGCCGGGCAGGTGCTGTTCGCCGGCGAACAACTGCCGGGCCCGCAGGATGGCCAGCACCAGATCGAGTTCTGCAGACCCGGTCGGCGTCTGGGCCAAGATGTGCAGGCCGTCGCGGATCTGGACATCCTTGATCTCGCACAGCCAGCCGTCGACTCCCAGCAGCATGTCGTCGAAGCTGTCGTCCTCGGGCCGGTCCTCAAGACCGAGATCGTGATCCATCTTCGCCGCGCGCATCAGCGTCCAGATCTGCTGGCGGATGGCGGGCAGTTTGGCCGGGTCCAGGGCGGCGATATTGGAGTGCTCATCGAGCAACTGCTCGAGGCGGGCGATATCGCCGTAGGTCTCGGCTCGCGCCATCGGCGGGATCAAGTGGTCGACAAGCACCGCGTGCGCCCGCCGTTTGGCCTGGGTGCCCTCCCCCGGATCGTTGACCAGGAACGGATAGATCAGCGGCAGATCACCGAGGGCGGCATCCGAACCGCAGTCCGCCGACATGCCCAGCGTCTTGCCGGGCAGCCATTCCAGATTGCCGTGCTTGCCGAGGTGCACCACGGCGTGCGCGCCGAACTCATGACGCAGCCACAGATAGGTGGCCAGGTAGTGATGGCTCGGCGGCAGATCGGGGTCGTGGTAGATGGCCACCGGGTTGGCACCGAATCCCCGCGGCGGCTGCACCAGGATGACGATGTTGCCGGATTGGATTGCGGCGACGACGATCTCGTCGTTGTCCACATAGAGATTCCCCGGCGGCGGACCCCAGTGCCGCACCATGGCGTCGGCGAGATCGGCGGGCAGACCGGCGAACCACTCGCGGTACCGGGCGGCCGGGATACGGATCGGGCTGCCAGCCAACTGTCCCTCGGTCAGCCAGTCCGGATCTTGTCCACCGCGTTCGATCAACGCGTGCATCAGCGCGTCGCCGTCGGCGGCGTCCAGGCCGGGCACGTCACCGACCTGATAACCGTTGTCGCGCAACGCCGTCAGCAGTGCGATGGCGCTGGCCGGGGTGTCCAGGCCGACCGCGTTTCCGATCCGGGAGTGTTTGGTGGGGTACGCCGAGAACACCAGCGCCAGTCGCTTATCCGCCGCAGCGACCCGGCGCAGCCTCGCGTGGCTGACCGCCAGTCCGGCGACGCGGGCGCAGCGTTCCGGGTCGGGCACATAGGAGATCAAACCGTCGGAGTCGATCTCCTTGAACGAGAAGGGGACGGTGATGATCCGTCCGTCGAACTCCGGGACCGCCACCTGAGTCGCCACGTCCAGCGGGCTGAGCCCGTCGTCGTTCTCGGTCCAGCGCGACCGGGAACTGGTCAGGCACAGCCCCTGCAGGATCGGGATGTCCAGGGCGGCAAGGTGTTTGACATCCCAGCCGTCGTCGTCACCACCGGCGCCCACCGTGGCGGGCGGGGCTCCCCCGGCGGCGAGCACGGTGACCACCATGGCGTCGGCGGTGGACAGCAGCTCCAGCAGTTCGGGTTCAGGGGTGCGCAGCGAGGTGCAGTAGACCGGCAGCGGCCGTCCGCCGGCCTGCCTGATCGCGGTGCACATCGCCTTGATGTAGGCGGTGTTGCCGGCAAGCTGCTGCGCGCGGTAGTACAGCACGGCGATCGTCGGGCGGTCGTCACCGTCGCGCTTCAAGCCGCATCCGTCACAGTCCTCACAACGTGGTTCCAGCACGCCCCACACCGGGGTCTGCACCGGCGGGGTGAACCCGAAGCCGGTCATCAGCAGGGTGTCGCTGAGGAAGGCGTGCAACTGGCGCAGGTTCTCCACGCCGCCCTGGGCCAGATAGTCGTGGGTCTGCATGGCGATACCGGCCGGCACCGTCGAGCGCCGCATCAGTTCGGCATCCGGCGCCTGTTCCCCGCTGACCACCACGACCGGCAAACCGGTGGCCACGCACGCGTCGATACCGTCCGGCCAGGCCCGGTAGCCGCCGAGCACCCGAACCACGACGGCGTCCACTGCGGTCAGCAACTCGGCCAGTTCGCCGTCGATCAGCCGGGACGGATTGGCCCAGCGGAACCCGACGTCGCCGGCACGCGCGGTGATCAGGTCGGTGTCGGAGGTCGACAGCAGCAGGATCGTGGGCCGGGGCACCTCGTTACCGTAGACCGGTGAGCCGGACCCGCGACGAGGACGCCTGCCCCGGCGCGCTGAGCGTGCATCAGGCCGCCGACGGCATGCTGGCCCGGATCCGGGTGCCCGGCGGGATGATCACCCCCGCCCAGCTCGAGGCGCTGGCCGAGACGTCGCTGGAATGCGCGGCCGGGACCCTGGAGCTGACCGGCCGGGGCAATCTGCAACTGCGGGGGATCACCGACACCACGGCCGTCGCCGAAGTGGTGGCCGCCGTCGGCCTGCTCCCCTCGCCCGGTCACGAGACCGTCCGCAACATCGTCGCCTCACCGCTGTCCGGCCGGCTCGGCGGACTTGCCGACATCCGGGCGTGGGT
The DNA here is from genome assembly GCA_029977845.1 of Mycobacteriaceae bacterium. Classification (GTDB taxonomy): domain Bacteria; phylum Actinomycetota; class Actinomycetes; order Mycobacteriales; family Mycobacteriaceae; genus Mycobacterium. Next base: position 5,294 of record JAPOKC010000061.1, read on the forward strand.
CGGCGAGCTGGATCACGTGATCTGCGACGAACCAACGCTGACCGGGTTGTCCGGCAGATTCCTGTTCTCCCTCGACGACGGCACCGGCGATGTGTCCGGACTGGCGGCCGACGCCGGGGTGCAGGTGCTGCCGGATGACAGCCTCGCGCTGCTGCTGGCCGGCCGGGACACCGGAGTGCGACTGACGCGCGACGAGGCCATCCCGGCGCTGGTGACGGTGGCCCGCCGGTTCACCGAGATACGCGGAAAGGTTTGGCGGGTCAACGAATTGGCCGACCCGGACGCACTGCTGGACGGCATGACGCGAGGCGAGCCCACACTGACCGTCACGCCGGTCACCTCCCCTCCGGTCGGCTGGATCGAGCAGGATGACGGATCGGTGACGCTGGGCGCGGCGGTTCCCCTCGGCGTCCTCACAGCGCGGCAGGCCCAGTTCGTCGCGGCTATCGACAAGCCGGTGGTGATCACCCCGTGGCGTTCGCTGCTGATCTGCGACCTCGATGACGGCGTCGCCGACACCGCACTGCGGGTGCTGGCCCCGATGGGCCTGGTGTTCGACGAGAACTCGCGGTGGCTGGAGGTCAGCGCCTGCGCCGGCAGCCCGGGCTGCGAGCGGTCGCATGCCGACGTGCGCTCCGAGGCGGCCAGGGCGGTCGCCTTCGGCGAGGGCTCCGGCCGGGTGCATTACGTGGGCTGCGAACGGGCCTGCGGCAAGCCGGTCGCGGGACAGGTCATGGTGGCCACCGGAACGGGTTATGAGCGGCTTGCTGGCCGACCGTAATGTGATCATGTGCTCGATTACGTCCGGGACCCCGCCGAGATCTATCGGCAGTCGTTCGCGACGATCCGGGCCGAGGCCGACCTCGAGCGATTTCCCGACGACGTCGCGCGCGCGGTGGTGCGCTTGATCCACACCTGCGGCCAGGTCGACCTGGCCCAGCATGTGGCTTTCACCCCCGGCGTGGTGGCGGCCACCCATGCCGCACTGGCGGCCGGCGCCCCGATCCTCTGTGACTCGTCGATGGTGGCCGCCGGCATCACCGCCGCCCGGCTGCCGGCGGGCAACGAGGTGGTGTCGCTGGTCGCCGACCCCGGCGCCCCCGAGCTCGCCGCCCGGCGCGGCACCACCCGCTCGGCGGCCGGCGTGGAACTGTGGGCTGAGCGGCTGCCCGGCGCGGTGCTGGCGATCGGCAACGCGCCGACCGCCCTGTTCCGGTTACTCGAACTCATCGACGAGGGCACCGGCGCACCGGTGTCGGTGCTCGGCGGCCCGGTGGGCTTCGTCGGCTCGGCGCAGTCCAAACAGGAACTGATCGACGACCCGCGGGGGATGGAGTACCTCATCGTGACGGGCCGGCGCGGCGGCAGCGCGATGGCCGCGGCCGCAGTGAATGCGATCGCGAGCTCCAGCGAATGAGCGGGACGCTCTACGGCGTCGGCCTGGGACCCGGCGATCCCGAACTCGTGACGGTGAAGGCCGCCCGGGTGATCGGCGAAGCCGACGTGGTGGCCTATCACAGCGCCCGCGGGCGCAGTATCGCCCGACGGATCGCCGAGCCGTATCTGCGCCCGGGTCAGATCGAGGAACATCTGGTCTATCCGGTCACCACCGGCAGCACCGATCATCCGGGCGGCTACGGCGGCGCGATGGAGGACTTCTACACCGAGGCGGCCGCCCGACTCGCCGCGCATCTCGACGCCGGCCGCAACGTCGCACTACTGGCCGAGGGCGATCCGCTGTTCTACAGCAGCTACATGCACATGCACACGCGGCTGACACGTGAGTTCGATGCGGTGATCATCCCCGGCGTCACCTCGGTCAGTGCGGCCTCGGCGGCAATCTCCACCCCGCTGGTCACCGGCGACCAGGTGCTCTCGATCCTGCCCGGCACGATGAACGTCGAGGAGCTGTCCCGCCGGCTCTCCGACACCGACGCGGCGGTGATCCTGAAGCTCGGACGCACCTATCCGCAAGTGCGCGAAGCGCTTTCGCTGTCCGGACGCCTCGAGGACGCACTCTATGTCGAGCGGGCCAGCTCGGATGACGAGCGGGTGCTTCCCGCCGCCGATGTGCACGACACCGATGTCCCGTACTTCTCACTGGCGATCCTGCCCGGTAACGCGCGCACCGCACGGACTGCTGCCGGCACCGTGGCGGTGGTCGGACTGGGTCCGGGCGACCTTCAGTGGATGACGCCGCAGAGTCGCCGCGAACTCGCCGCCGCCACCGACCTGATCGGTTACGGGCCGTATCTGGACCGGGTGCCGGCCCGCCCCGGCCAGCGCCGTCACCCGTCGGACAACACCGACGAACCGCAGCGGGCGCGGCTGGCGTGTGAACTTGCCGAGCAGGGCCGTGCGGTGGCGGTGGTGTCCTCCGGTGACCCCGGGGTGTTCGCGATGGCGACCGCCGTCCTCGAGGAGGCAAAGCAGTGGCCGTCGGTCGCGGTGCGGGTGATTCCTGGGATGACGGCCGCCCAGGCGGTGGCCAGCCGGGTGGGCGCACCACTGGGTCATGACTACGCGGTGCTCTCGCTGTCCGACCGGCTCAAGCCGTGGGAGGTGATCGCCGCCCGGCTGTCGGCCGCGGCGGCATCCGATCTGGTGCTGGCGATCTACAACCCGGCATCCAAGAGCCGGACCTGGCAGGTGGCGGCCATGCGCGATCTGTTGCTCGAACATCGCGACGCCGGCACACCGGTGGTGATCGGCCGGGATGTCTCCGGTCCGGATGAGTCGGTGACGGTGGTGCGACTGGCCGACCTGGACCCGGCCACGGTGGACATGCGCTGCCTGCTCATCGTGGGCTCGTCCCAGACTCAGTGGTACTCAGCGGCTGAGGGCGACACCGTCTTCACGCCCCGGCGTTATCCCGGCTGAGCACCCATTCCGCAGCCTCATCAACGGATCCGACCACGGTCACGCCGGTCGGCAGCGGCGGCCGGTCGATAATCCCCACGTCGACGCCGAGTGCCTGTGCCGCG
>JAPOKC010000062.1 GCA_029977845.1 Mycobacteriaceae bacterium
ACATCTCGGCGGTGGGCACGATGTCGAGAACCGCGACGCGCTGCACCCGTTCCGGGTGGTCGAGGGCCATCCGGTAGGCCACCCGCGCGCCGCGGTCGTGCCCGCACACCGAGAAGGTCTCGAATCCGAGTTCGGCCATCGCGGTGACGAGGCGATGACCCCACGCACGCTTCGAATGCGGCGCATGATCAGCCTCGGGAACCGGCGGCTCCGAGTCCCCGTAGCCGGGCAGGTCGGCAAGGACGACCGTGAAGTTCCGCATCAGCTCGGGGGCGACTGCATGCCACATCGCCTGAGTCTGCGGATAGCCGTGCAACAACAACAGCGGTGGGCCGTCACCACCCACCCGGAGGGCGATACCGTCCCGGGAGCGATGTGCCCGGAACCCCTCTAAGAGCACCTACTTGGGCCGCCCGACCTCGTAGGTGCCCTTGTCGTCCTGGAAGGTGACCGTCACCTGACGCTTGGTGCCGTCGATGCTCACCTCACAGGTGAAGGTGTCACCCTTCTTGACCGTCGGGTTCGCGCCGTTGTTGCACTTGACGTCCTTGACGTTCTTGGCGCCGTAACCGTTGGACTCGTCGGTGAGGATCTGCTGCACGCCCTGCTGGGCCTTGTTGACGTCCAGCTTGGTGGTCACGAAGAAGCCCGGCTTCCAGAAGCCGAGTATCAGCACCGCCAGCAGTGCCACTGCACCCAGCGCACCGAGCAGAACGCCGGCGGCCTTCATCGACTTCTGGCCGGCCTCCGGAACGCCGGGCATACCGTACTGCGGATACTGGCCCGGGTACTGGCCGGGCTGCGGGTACTGGCCGTACTGCGGCGGCGGGCCGTACTGGCCGTACTGCGGCTGGCCGTAACCCGGCTGCTGATAGGCGGCCGGGTTGTACTCACCGGGCGCGCCATAGGGCGGAGCCGCCGGGTAACCCTGGGGCTGGCCGTACTGGTAAGGCTGCGGATAGGCCTGCGGCTGCCAGGCCGGGGTCTCGGACCCGGCGGCGGGCTGTCCCCACGCCGGAGGCTGCTCGGAGCCGGCAGCGGGGCCCGAGCCAGGCTGATCCTGACCCTGCCATCCAGTGGGGTCAGATCCCTGCGGTCCGCTCATCAATCTCTCCTCGATTCCGTCTGCTTTCGCAGTCCCCACCGTAGCGGTTGGACCACCCTACCCGCTGTCAACAGCCACGACGCCGCGCCGGATGTCGTCGATCGCACGTTTGGCGGCGGTGCGCACGCTGCTCTCCGGGGCCGCGTTGCGGACCTGATCGAGCAGGTCGAGCACCTGACGGCACCACCGGACGAAATCGCCCGCGGGCATCGGCGTGCCGTTGCCGGCGACATCGGAGGCGTCCAGCGCGGCGGCCAGGTTGCCGGTGGTGGCCCAGCGGTGCACGGCCGGCACGAACCCGGCATCCGGTTCCCGGCTGGGCGCCAGGCGGTGGCGCTGTTCGTCGGCGCGCAACTGTCCCGACAAACGCCGGGTCTCGGCCAGAGCCTTGCGCACCCCGGGGGTCGGCATGTCGAGGGCGTGCACGGCGGTGGGTCCGTCACCGCCGCGGGCCTCGAAGACCATCGCCGACAGCGCCGCGGCCAGCTCGGCGGGCGCCAGCCCCTTCCAGACTCCGGTCCGCAGGCATTCGGCGACCAGTAGGTCGCTCTCGCTGTAGATGCGGGCCAGCAGGCGCCCGGCGTCGGTGACCGTCGGCCGGCCGTTGGACGAATCGATGTACCCGCGCTCGGTCAGCAGCGCCACGATCCGGTCGAAGGTCCGGGCCAGCGAGTTGGTGGCCGCGTTGACCTTCGAGCGGATCTGTTCGTTGTCGCGTTCCACCCGCAGATAGCGCTCCGCGATGCGCACCTTGGCGTCCCGGTCGGCCAGCCCGTGACCCGGGTGCCGACGCATCTGCTCGCGCAGCTTGAGCAGTTCGGGATCGATGTCGGGATCCTGATCCTCGTGAGCGCCGCGACGCTTGCGCGGTGGAATCACCAGGTTCTCCCCCGCCGAGCGCAGCGCCGAGGCCAGATCGCGGCGCACCTTGGGCTGGCGGTGTTCGACCCGTTTCGGCAGCGGCATCGAACCCACCGCAGGCGCCGCACCGGGGTAGTCGGCGGTGGAAATCCTTCCGGCCCAACGGTCTTCGGTCAGCACAAGCGGCCGCGGATCATCCCCGTCGCGGGCCGGTTCCAGGACCACGGCCAGCCCGCCCCGCTTGCCCTGGGTGATGTTGATGATGTCACCGCGGCGCAGCGCGGCCAGCGCCTCGCCCGCGGCCGCACGGCGCTGCAGGCGTGAGGCGCGCGACTGGGAGCGCTCGCGCTCGCCGATCTTCGCCCGCAACCGGGCGTAGTCCAGGATGGCGGGTTCAACCGGCGTCGCCTTGCGGTCCCAGTCGAGTTCGTCGGCGATCTCGTCGAGCATCTTCTCGCCGCGTTCGGCGCCGCGCACCAGTCCGACCACCGAGCGGTCGGCCTGGTACTGCGCGAAGGAACGTTCGAGGAGCTGGTGGGCCTGCTCCGGTCCCATCTGGCTGACCAGGTTGATCGTCATGTTGTAGGACGGCGCGAACGAACTGCGCAGCGGAAAGGTGCGGGTGGAGGCCAGACCGGCGATCTCGGTCGGCTCGGCGGTGGCGTCCTGGGCGTTCCACAAGACCACTGCGTGGCCCTCGACGTCGATACCGCGCCGTCCGGCCCGGCCGGTCAGCTGGGTGTACTCCCCCGGCGTCAGCGGCAGGTGCTGTTCACCGTTGAACTTGACCAGCTTCTCCAGCACCACCGTGCGGGCCGGCATGTTGATGCCCAATGCCAGTGTCTCGGTGGCGAACACGGCCTTCACCAGTCCGGCGGTGAACAGTTCCTCGACGGTGTGCCGGAAGATCGGCAGCATGCCGGCGTGGTGGGCGGCCAGCCCGCGTAACAACCCCTCGCGCCATTCGTAGTAGTCCAGTACCGCCAGATCGGTGTCGGCCAGATCGGTGCAGCGCCGGTCGATGACCTCGGCGATGCGGGCTTGCTCTTCGGGTGTCGTCAGCTTCAGCGAACTGCGCAGGCACTGCTTGACCGCGGCGTCACAGCCGGCCCGGGAGAAGATGAAGGTGATCGCCGGCAGCAGGCCCTCCCGGTCGAGGGTCGCGATGACATCGGGGCGAGACGGTGGCCGGTACAGACCCGGACCCTGACCGCGACGGCCGCGTCCCCGCCCACGCGGTTCCCAGTCGGTCAGCCGTTCGGATTCCCGGCGATGGGCGATGTGGCGCACCAGTTCCGGATCGACCAGGTGGGCCTTACCCGGACGGTCACCAACCGCCTCGTAGTCGAAGAGGTCGAACAGCCGCTTGCCGACCAGCACGTGCTGCCACAGCGGCACCGGCCGGTGCTCGTCGACGACCACCGTGGTGTCCCCGCGGACGGTCTTGATCCAGCCGCCGAACTCCTCGGCATTGCTGACCGTCGCCGACAGGCTGACCAGCCGCACGTCGTCGGGCAGGTGCAGGATCACCTCCTCCCACACCGCACCGCGCATCCGGTCGGCCAGGAAGTGCACCTCGTCCATCACGACATAGGAAAGTCCCTGCAGCGCAGACGAACCCGCGTAGAGCATGTTGCGCAGCACCTCGGTGGTCATCACCACCACCGGGGCGTCACCGTTGATCGACTGGTCGCCGGTGAGCAGACCGATCTTGTCGGCCCCGTACCGGCGCACCAGATCGTTGTGCTTCTGGTTGCTCAACGCCTTGATCGGTGTGGTGTAGAAGCACTTCTGCCCGGCGGCCAGCGCGAGGTGCACCGCGAACTCGCCGACCACCGTCTTACCCGCGCCGGTCGGCGCGCAGACCAGCACGCCGTGCCCGCGCTCGAGCGCCGCGCAGGCCTGCACCTGGAACGGATCCAGCCGGAAGGTCAGCGCCTCGGCGAACCCGGCGAGCTGCGAGCCGGGCTCAGGTGATGTCGTCATGGACAGCCACCGGGGCGGCCGGCTCGATCGGTGCGGCCTGGTCGTCGGGAAGCTCGGCCTCGGCGATGGCGGCCCGCTTGGCCTTGCGCCGGTCGTGCAGGCGGGCGATCTGGATGGCGAACTCCAGCAGCAGGGTCAGCGCCAGACCGAGGGCCAGCATGGAGAACGGATCCGAACCCGGTGTCGCCACCGCGGCGAAGGCGAACACCGCGAAGATCAGCCCGCGCCGCCATGCCTTGAGCTTCTCGTAGCTCAGCACCCCGACGACGTTGAGCATGACGATCAGCAGCGGGAACTCGAACCCGACACCGAACACCAGCAGCAGGTTGACCAGGAAGCCGAAGTAGCGGTCACCCGACAGCGCGGTGACCTGAACGTCGCTGCCGACGGTCAACAGGAAGTGCAGCGCCTTGGCCAGCACGATGTAGGCCAGCAGCGCACCCGCCACGAACAGCGTCGCCGCCGCCGACACGAACACCGACGCGAACCGCCGCTCGTTGCGGTACAGACCCGGTGTGATGAACGCCCACAGCTGATGCAGCCAGATCGGGCAGGCCAGCACGATGCCGGCCATCAGCGCGACCTTGAGCCGCAACATGAACTGATCGAAGGGGGCCGTCGCCAGCAGCCGGCACCCGCCGTCGGCGCTGATGTCGGCTCGCGCCGAGGCCGGCAGCGAGCAGTACGGGTGCCGCAGCCATTCGCCGAGGCTCTCCAGCCCGAAAATCCCGTGGCTGTACCAGAAGAAGCCGAGCACGGTGGTCAGCGAGACCGCGGCCGCGGAGATCAGCAGCCGGGTCCGCAATTCGCGCACGTGCTCGACGAGCGACATGGTGCCGTCGGGGTTGGTGCGACTGCGCCGCTGCCGCGGGTCGAGCCGGGTCAGGAATCTAGGGGTACGCACGGCGACTACCTGGCACCGTCACCGGCGCCGGTGCTGGTCGGCTCAGGCCGGTGGCTGCGGCGGTGTGGGTGCCGCGGGTGCATCGACCCGTTCGGACTGCACCTGCTGGACGGGAGGCTGAACGGGAGCCTGGACAGGAACCCCGTCGGGCTTGCGCTCGGCCTGCAACTCCTTGACCTCGGACTTGAAGATCCGCATCGACTTGCCGAGGGACCGCGCCGCGTCAGGCAACCTCTTGGACCCGAACAGCAGGACGACCACCAGCAGCAGGATGATCCAGTGCCACGGTTGTAGAGCACCCATTCGCTTTACCTCCTGACGGTTTTCTCGATGCTACTTGAGTGGGGGCTCACAGCGCGGTGTAGGCCTCCAACGCGGCGCCGGCAGCGCGCCGGACACTCTCGGCCAGCGAGGCCGGGGCCAATACCTGAACGTCAGCCCCGAATCCCAGGATCTGCCGGGTCATCCACTCGTCGGCCGCATAGGTCATGGCCGCCTCGCAGTGGCCGTCGGGTAACTCGGAGAGCAGACGCATCGGGAAGTACTCGAACATCCAGGCCGCCCCCGGGGCGATCCGCAGGGTTGCCGACGGCAGCGACGGGTCGGCTTCGAACAAACCGGTGCTGGGCGGGGCCTTCACCGCGGGCGGCGGCGGTGCCGCGGGTTCGTCGAGTTCGTGGGCCTCCACGATGCGGTCGAAGCGGAACAGCCGCACACTCTCGGTCTCCCGGCACCAGGCCTCCAGATAGCTGTGGTTGCCGACCAGCACCACCCGGATCGGATCGACGATCCGCTCCGAGAGGGCGTCGCGGGAGGCCGAGTAATACTCGATGCGCACCGCCCGGGAATCGGCGACCGCTTTGCGGACCGCCGTCGCGGCCACGGCCTCGATCGGCGCGGGCTCGTCCTCGGCCGCCACGTCGTCGTCATCGAGAACCGTCCCGGCAGCCGCCTCGATCTTGGCGATCGCGCTGCGCGCCGCCGCCGGATCCAGCACGCCGGGGATATCCGAGAGCGCTCGCAGTGCGACGAGCAGGCCGGTGGCCTCCATCGAGTTGAGACGCAGCGGCTCGTCCATCCCTGCCGAGAAGGTGACCGAGATGGTCTCGTCGGACAGCGCGAAGTCGATCAGGTCACCCGGGCCGTAGCCGGGCAGGCCGCAGATCCACAACTGGTCGATGTCGGTCCTCAACTGCTTGACGGTGACGCCGAGATCGGCGGCGGCCTTGGCGAAGGTCACCCGCGGATTGGCCTTGAAGTACGGGACCATGTTGAGCAGCCGCACCAGGCGGGTGGCGACGGGTGTCATGCGCCGGCCTGCGCAGTCAACCGGGCGATGACATCGGCCCGCAGCGATGCGGGTTCCAGGACCAGGGCATCGACTCCGTATCCGGCGACCTCACGCGCCAACGCGTCCAGCGCCTCCACTTCCAGTTCGATGACATCCCCCTCGCGATCGCCCACCCGGCGCCGCTGCACCGGGTGGGCGTTGCGGCGCAGTGCGGTGGCGCGGCCGTCGGCGACCCAGACCAGTGCCTTGCCGCCGCTGGCCGCATCACCGATCGCCTGATTGACGATGGCGCGCAGGTCTTCGCCTCCCGGAACGGTCACTATTCCTTGCGGCCCAATGGGTTTCACCTCGACCATGCGGGACAGCCGGAAGGTCCGGGTGGCCTCGCGATCACGATCGTGACCCACCAGATACCAGCGCCCCCGCGCGGTGACGACACCCCAGGGTTCGACGGTACGAACGGTATAGGGCTCGACCGGGTTGGAGCGGTGCTGGAACTGCACCGCCTGCCGGGCCTCGATGGCCGCCAGCAGAGCGCCGAGCACGACATCGGAACCACGCAATCCGGTCGGACCCATGCCGGTGCGCATCGCCACCGCCCCGGCGTCGTCGACGTCGACACCGGCGGCTCGTAGTTTCAACACCGCGTTCTGTGCGGCCGTGATGGCCTCCGGCGACTCCCACAGTTTGGTGGCGACCGCGACGGCGGCAGCCTCGTCCGGTGTCAGGTCGACGGCGGGCAGGGCGTAGTCGTCAGGTTTTATCCGGTAGCCCTCGACCGGGTCGAACGCGCTGACCTTGCCGGTCTCCAGCGGGATGCCGAGGTCGCGCAGTTCACTCTTGTCGCGTTCGAACATCCGGGAGAATGCCTCGTCACTCTGGTCCCCGTAGCCGATGACGATCTTCCGAATCTTCTCGGCGGTCAGGTAGCCGCGGGAGGACAGCAGCGCGATGACCAGGTTCATCAGCCGCTCGACCTTGGAAATGTTGGTCGCCACGCGGCCAACCTTAAATCACATGGAGGCGATCAGGCGCTTCACGCGCTCGTCGCTTGACCGGAACGGGTCCTTGCACAGCACCGTGCGCTGCGCCTGATCGTTGAGCTTGAGGTGCACCCAGTCGACGGTGAAGTCACGGCCGGCCTCCTGGGCGGCGGCGATGAACTCCCCGCGCAGTTTGGCCCGGGTGGTCTGGGGCGGGGTGTCTACGGCCGCCTCGATCTCCTCGTCGGTGGTGACCCGGGCCGCCAGACCCTTGCGGGCCAGCAGATCGAACACGCCGCGGCCGCGTTTGATGTCGTGGTAGGCCAGGTCCAGCTGGGCGATCTTCGGGTCGGACAACTCCATGTTGTAGCGGTCCTGGTAGCGGCCGAACAGCTTGCGCTTGATCACCCAGTCGATCTCGGTGTCCACCTTGGCGAAGTCCTGGCTCTCCACCGCGTCGAGCTGGCGGCCCCACAGATCGACCACCTGCTCGAGCTGGGTGTTGGGCTCGCGGGACTGCAGATACTCCACCGCCCGCGCGTAGTACTCGCGCTGGATGTCCAGCGCGCTGGCCTGCCGGCCGCCGGCCAGCCGGACCTGGCGCCGTCCGGTCAGGTCATGGCTGACCTCGCGGATCGCCCGGATCGGGTTGTCCAGGGAGAAGTCCCGGAACGGGATACCGGCCTCGATCATCTCCAGCACCAGCGCGCAGGTGCCCACCTTGAGCATGGTGGTGGTCTCGCTCATGTTGGAGTCACCGACGATCACGTGCAGGCGGCGGTACTTCTCGGCGTCGGCGTGCGGTTCGTCGCGGGTGTGATGATCGGGCGGCTCCGGGTGGTCGCGCTGGAGACGCCCTCCCAGATGTGCTCGGCGCGCTGGGACAGGCAGAACGTCGCGGCCTTCGGGGTCTGCAGCACCTTGCCGGCCCCGCAGATCAGCTGACGGGTGACCAGGAACGGCAGCAGGACGTCGGAGATCCGGGAGAACTCCCCGGCCCGCACGATGAGGTAGTTATCGTGGCAGCCATAGGAGTTGCCGGCCGAGTCGGT
>JAPOKC010000063.1 GCA_029977845.1 Mycobacteriaceae bacterium
GAGCACGCTGGTGTGCCCGGCGAACAACGCCATCCAGGTCGCAGACTGGGTGGCGCCGTGGATCATCGGCGGTATCGCGAACCGGACCATCGGCGGACCGGCCGTCGCCTGCCGGGCATGCTCGTACTCGTCCTGCACGAATTCGCCTGTGGCGAAGTCGGTTCCGCCCAGCAGTACCCGGTAGATGTCCTCATGACGCCACATCACACCCTTGGGGAACCCGGTCGTGCCGCCGGTGTAGAGCAGGTAGATGTCGTCGGCGCTGCGCGGTCCGAAATCGCGTTCCGGTGATCCCTGGGCGATCGCGTCGTAGAACCCGACCCCGCCGTAGCGCTGGAAGTCCTTGTCACTGCCGTCCTCGACGACCAGGACGGTCTTGACGTTCGGGACCTCGGGCAGCACATTGGCCACCTTGTCGGCGTACTGGCGTTCATGCACCAGGGCCACCATGTCTGAGTTGTCGAACAGGTAACGCAGTTCGCCCTCGACGTAGCGGTAGTTGACGTTGACCAGGATGGCGCCGGCCTTGACGATGCCCAGCATCGCGATGACGATCTCGATGCGGTTGCGGCAGTACAGGCCGACCTTGTCGTCCTTCTTGACGCCGTGGTCGATGAGGTAGTGCGCCAACCGGTTGGCCTTCTCCTCGAGTTCGGCGAAAGTGATCTGCTCGTCGCCGCAGATCACCGCCACCCGGTCCGGCACCGCGTCGATGGTGTGCTCGGCGAGATCGGCGATGTTCAAGGCCACGGATCCCAAATTAGAACCTGTTACATTTTTTCTCAACGGAAGGTGGAGAAATATGGCTTCTGAACAAGCTCACGCACTGATCGAACAGCGCGGACACGTGCTGATCGTGACGATGAATCGTCCGGAGGCCCGCAACGCCCTGTCCGGCGAGATGATGGCGGTCATGGTCGAGGCCTGGGACCGCGTCGACAACGATCCCGACATCCGGGTCGCCGTCCTGACCGGCGCCGGCGGCTATTTCTGCGCGGGCATGGACCTCAAGGCGGCCACCGCGGCCCCGCCCGGGGACTCGTTCAAGAGCGGCGGATACGACCCGACCCGCATCGACGCGCTGCTCAAGGGCCGCCGGCTGACCAAGCCGCTGATCGCCGCGGTCGAGGGCCCGGCGATCGCCGGGGGCACTGAGATCCTGCAGGGCACCGACATCCGGGTGGCCGGGCAGAGCGCCAAGTTCGGCATCTCCGAGGCCAAGTGGAGCCTCTACCCGATGGGCGGCTCAGCCGTGCGCCTGGTGCGCCAGATTCCGTACACGATCGCCTGCGATCTGCTGCTGACCGGACGGCACATCACCGCCGCCGAGGCCCTGGAGTACGGGCTGATCGGGCATGTGGTGCCCGACGGCACGGCGCTGGAGAAGGCGCTGGAGATCGCCGAGGTGATCTCCAACAACGGGCCGCTGGCGGTGCAGGCCATCCTGCGCTCGATTCGCGAAACCGAGGGTATGCACGAGAACGACGCCTTCAAGATCGACACCAAGATCGGTATCGAGGTTTTCCTGTCCGAGGACGCCAAGGAGGGCCCACTGGCCTTCAAGGAGAAGCGGGCGCCGCAGTTCAAGATGCGCTAGGGGCGCAGTTTCCCGGCCCACCCCGCCCCGCGTGAAGTTATCTTCACGGTCGGCGCCGAGAGTGAAGATAACTTCACTGGAGGCGGGGCTTGGTCGGGGTGAACACCACCGGCATCTTCTCCAGCCCACTGACGAAGTTGGCCGCCCGCAGTGGCAGCGCTGAATCGGTGACCTCGGGGGCCAGCCGCAGATCGGGCAGGCGTTCGGTGAGCTTGCGCAGCATCGTGGTCAGCTCGAGCCGGGCCAGCTGGTTGCCCATGCAGAAATGCGTGCCGAACCCGAACGCCATGTGGTTGTTGGGATTGCGATCGATGCGGAAGTTCTCCGGATCGCCGAACACCTTCTCGTCGAAGTTCGCCGACTCGAACATCAGCATTATCTTCTCGCCCTGTTTGAGCTCGGTGCCATGAAACTCGATGTCCTGCATCAGGGTTCGGCACATGTTCTTCACCGGCGAAGTCCAGCGCAGCATCTCCTCGACCGCTCCGGGAATCAGTGCGGGATCACCGACCAGGCTGCCCCAGTGGCCGTGCCGCAGCAGCTGCTCGGTCCCGCCCGACAGCGTGTGCCGGGTGGTCTCGTCACCGCCGATGAGGATCAGCAGGGACTCCATCAGGATCTCGTCGTCGGCCATCTTCTGCCCGTCGACCTCCGAGTCGACCAGGATCGAGAACAGGTCATCGGCGGGTGCGCCACGCCGCTTGGCGATGGTCTCCATCGCGAAGGCCGAGTAGCCGGCGAAGGCGTCCATGACTGCCTGCAGTTGTGCTTCGTCGGCCTGTGAGCTCAGTCCGCAGACCAGATCGTCGGACCACTTCAGCAGTGTGGCGCGGTCCTCGGGAAGAACACCGAGCATGTCGGCGATGACCACCAGTGGCAGTGGCGCGGCGATATCGCGGACGAAATCGCACTCGCCGCGCTCACAGACCGCGTCGATCAGGGTGTCGCACAACTGCTCGATCCCGGCCAGTTTGTCCATCACCCGCTTGCGGGTGAAGCCGGCGTTGACCAGCTTGCGGCGCAGCAGGTGGTCGGGATCGTCCATGTCGATCATGTACGGCATCGCGGGGTTGTCCGGCCTGATGCCGCCGGTGTTGGAGAACACCTCCGGGGTCCGTTCGGCCTCCAGAACCGCTTGATGGGTCGACGCCGCGGCCAGGCCGTTGCGGTCCCGGAACACCGGTTCGTTGGCCCGCATCCACCGGTAGGCCTCTCGCGCGCCGCCGTCGGCGTAGAACGTCCCGGCGGTCAGATCCACATCCGGCTTCATCAAGAATCCTCCACATCGCTTCGGTACCGGCTTAGAGTTGACGGATGTCCCAGCACACGATCGCCGGGACCGTACTGACCATGCCGGTGCGGATCCGCAAGGCCGATGTTCACACGGCCATGTTCGCGGTGCCCGCGCAGGCCGCCCAGCAGATGATCGACTACAGCGGTCTGAAGGTCTGCCAGTTCCGGCCGGGCCGGGCAGTGGTGACGCTGATGCTGGCCCGCTACCTCGACGGCGACCTGGGCAGCTACAACGAGTTCGGCACCTGCGTGATGGTCAATCCCCCGGAGTCGAATGCCCGGGGACTCAAGGCGCTCGGCGACGCCGCGGCATTCATCCACCACCTGCCGGTCGACCAGTCCTTCACCCTGGAGGCGGGCCGGACCATCTGGGGTTTCCCGAAGATCATGGCGGACTTCAAGATTCGCGACGCCACCACATTCGGCTTCAAGGTCTCCGAGGGCGGCTCGATGATCGCGTCGATGGAGTTCCGCCGGGGTCTGCCCATCCCGTCGCTGCGGCCGCGCGAGCAACTGTTGCGGACCTACAGCTGCGGCGACGGCGTCACCCGCGAGGTGCCGTGGGAGATGAAGAACTCGTTCGTCCGGTTCCGCCCGGCCGGGGTGCGACTGCGCCTGGGAGAGCATCCCTACGCCAAAGAGCTGGCCACGCTGGGGCTGCCGAAGCGCGCCATGGTGTCCGGATCGGTCGGCAATGTCGAGATGACGTTCGGAGACGCCCACCGGGTGCGCTGACCTCGTGGTCATCGCTCCAATCTAGAACGTGTTCTAGACCAGCGCGGCAAGATCACGGATCTGCTCGGGGCTGCGGGCGCCGATCACCATCATCGTCACGCCGGCGGCCTGCCAGACCTTGATCTGCTCGCGGACGTAGGCCACGTCGCCGACGATCGCGGCGTCGTCGACGAGTTCGTCGGGAATGACCCTGGCGGCCTCGTCCTTGCGGCCGGAGCGGAACAGCTTGGTGACGTCATCGACCACCTCGGCGTACCCCATCCGGCGGTAGACCTCGGCGTGGAAGTTGGTGTCCTCCGAACCCATCCCGCCCATGTAGAGCGCCACGTACGGCTTCATCATCTCCATCGTTGCGGCGCGATCATCGGTGACGACGACCTGAGCGGTCGCACAGATCTCGAAGTCCTCGCGGCTGCGCCGGGCACCCGGACGCGCGAAGCCCTCATCGAGCCACTCGTTGTACATGTGGGCGATTCGGGGCGAGTAGAAGATCGGCAGCCAGCCGTCGCAGATCTCCGCCGCCAGAGCGACGTTCTTCGGCCCCTCGGCGCCCAGCATGATCGGGATATCGGCGCGTAACGGGTGCACGATCGGCTTGAGCGCCTTACCCAACCCGGTGGTGCCCTCCCCGGACAGCGGCAGCGGATAGTGCGGACCCGCGCTGGTGACCGGGGCATCGCGCGCCCACACCTGCCGGACGATGTCGATGTACTCCCGGGTGCGCGCCAGCGGTTTGGGGAAGCGCTGGCCGTACCAGCCCTCCACCACCTGCGGGCCGGAGACGCCGAGTCCGAGGATGTGCCGGCCGCCGGAAAGGTGGTCCAGGGTCAGCGAGGCCATCGCACAGGCCGTCGGCGTGCGGGCCGAGAGCTGCACGACCGAGGTGCCCAGTCGCATCTTGACGGTCTGGCGCCCCCACCAGGCCAGCGGGGTGAAGGCGTCCGATCCCCAGGCCTCGGCGGTGAAAACCGTGTCGAAGCCGGACTCCTCGGCGGCGGCCACCAATTCGGCATGGTTCTCCGGGGGTTGCGCGCTCCAGTACCCGAGTTGCAGGCCCAGCTTCATCGGTGTCGCCTTTCCATTGCCACGTTTATTAGAACCTGTTCTACTTCATTCCGTGACGACAATCGAGTCCCACGAACCGCCGCTGTCAGCGCCGCTGCAACTGTCATTCGACTACACCCGCTCGGTCGGCCCGACGCTCGGTGCGTTCTTCACCGCCCTTCGCGACCGCCACATCCTGGGCATCCGCGGATCCGACGGGCGGGTGCTGGTTCCGCCCGCGGAGTACGACCCGGTCACCTGCGAGCGGCTGACCCAGATGGTGCCGGTGGCCAGCGCCGGCACGGTGGTGTCCTGGACCTGGCAGTCCGAGCCGCTGGAGGGCCAGCCGCTGGACCGCCCCTTCGCCTGGGCGCTGATCAAACTCGACGGGGCCGACACCGCGCTGCTGCACGCGGTGGACGGGGCGGTGAAGACCGGCGACCGGGTGCATGCGCACTGGGTCGACGAGCCGGTCGGGGCGATCACCGATATCGCCTACTTCTCCCCCGGCGACAAGCCGGAGGATGTGCCCGAGGCTTCCGCCGATCTCGACCCGGTCAGCATCATGATCATCCCGACCGGTATCGAGATCCAGCACAGCGCATCGGCGCCGGAGAGCGCGTATCTGCGGGCGCTGAAGGAGGGAAAGCTCCTCGGCGCCCGCACCGGCGAGCACGGGAAGGTCTATTTCCCTCCGCGCGAAGCGGATCCGGCAACCGGCAAGGAACTCGATCAGTTCATCGAGTTGCCCGACAAGGGCACGGTCACCACGTTCGCGATCGTCAACGTCCCGTTCGCCGGCCAGCGGATCAAGCCGCCGTATGTGGCGGCCTACATCCTGCTCGACGGCGCCGACATCCCGTTCCTGCATCTGGTCGCCGACATCGACGCGGCCGACGTCCGGATGGGAATGCGCGTCGAGGCGGTGTGGGAACCGCGTGACCAATGGGGATACGGGATCGACAACATCTCGCACTTCCGGCCCACCGGCGAACCGGACGCCGACTACGACACCTACAAACAGCACCTCTAGAGGCAGACAATGACACGAGACGTTGCCGTCGTCGGCTTCGCGCACGCGCCGCACGTGCGGCGCACCGAAGGCACCACCAATGGTGTCGAGATGTTGATGCCGTGCTTCGAGGAGGTCTACGGCGAGCTGGGATTGAGCCAGAAGGACATCGGGTTCTGGTGCTCTGGTTCCTCGGATTATCTTGCCGGCCGGGCATTCTCGTTCATCTCGGCCATCGACTCCATCGGCGCGGTTCCGCCGATCAACGAGTCCCACGTCGAGATGGACGCGGCCTGGGCACTCTACGAGGCCTACATCAAGGTGCTGACCGGCGAGGTGGACACCGCACTGGTCTACGGGTTCGGCAAGTCCAGTGCCGGGACACTGCGCCGGGTGCTGGCATTGCAGACCGATCCCTACACCGTCGCTCCGCTGTGGCCGGATTCGGTCGCGATGGCCGGACTGCAGGCCCGGATGGGACTGGACGCCGGCAAGTGGACCGCCGAGCAGATGGCCCAGGTCGCCCTGGACAGCATTTCGGCCGGCGGTCGCACCGATTCGGTGAAGCCCGCCAAAAGCGTCGACGAACTGCTCAGCCGGCCGTTCTTCGCCGATCCGCTGCGCCGTCACGACATCGCGCCGATCACCGACGGAGCCTCGGTGATCGTGCTGGCCGCCGACGACCGGGCCCGCGCGCTGCGCGAAAGACCGGCCTGGCTCACGGGTTTCGAGCACCGGGTCGAGACGCCGGTGATCGGCGCCCGCGATCTCACCACCTCCCCGTCGACGGCGGTGTCGGCGGCGGCGGCAACGGGCGGAGACACCGGATCGATCGAGATCGCCGAACTCTGCGCGCCGTTCAGCCACCAGCAGTTGATCCTCGCCGAGGCGATCGGCCTGCCCGCCTCGGCGAAGGTCAATCCCTCCGGCGGCGCGCTGGCGGCCAACCCGATGTTCTCGGCGGGACTCGAGCGGATCGGTTTCGCCGCGCGGCACATCTTCGACGGATCCGCCCAGCGGGTTCTGGCACATGCCACCAGTGGTCCTGTGCTGCAACAGAATCTGGTCGCAGTGATGGAGGGGCGATGAGCCGCTTGCACGAAGAAGGTAGGGAGTCGTAGTGGCCGGCAAGCATCTCGCTGCGGTGCTGGGCACCGGGCAGACCAAGTACGTCTCCAAGCGCACCGACGTCTCGATGAACGGCCTGGTGCGTGAGGCGATCGACAAGGCTCTGGTGGACAGCGGTTCGACGCTGGCCGATATCGACGCCGTCGTGGTCGGCAAGGCGCCGGACTTCTTCGAGGGCGTGATGATGCCGGAGCTGTTCATGGTCGACGCCATGGGAGCGACTGGCAAACCGCTGATCCGGGTGCACACCGCCGGATCGGTGGGTGGATCGACCGCAATCGTCGCCGCCAGCCTGGTCCAGTCCGGCAAATACCGGCGGGTGCTGGCGATGGCCTGGGAGAAACAGTCGGAGTCGAATGCCATGTGGGGCTTGTCGATTCCGGTTCCGTTCACCAAGCCGGTGGGCGCCGGCGCCGGCGGCTACTTCGCCCCGCACATCCGTGCCTACATGCGCCGCTCCGGCGCGCCCGCGCACATCGGAGCGATGGTGGCGGTGAAAGATCGTCTCAACGGGGCGAAGAATCCGCTCGCCCACGTGCGTCAGCCCGATATCACCCTGGAGAAGGTACTGGCCTCGCAGATGCTCTGGGACCCGGTGCGCTTCGACGAGACCTGCCCGTCCTCGGACGGCGCGGCCGCCATGGTGATCGGCGACGAGGCGATCGCCGATGCGCGGGTTGCCGACGGGCATCCGGTGGCCTGGGTGCACGCGACCGCCCTGCGCACCGAACCGCTGGCCTATTCCGGACGCGACCAGGTCAACCCGCAGGCCGGCCGGGACGCCGCGGCGGCGCTCTGGAAGGCCGCAGGGATCACCAACCCGATCGACGAGATCGACGTCGCCGAGATCTACGTGCCGTTCTCCTGGTTCGAACCGATGTGGCTGGAGAACCTCGGTTTCGCCGCCGAGGGCGACGGCTGGAAGCTCACCGAGGCCGGCGAGACGGCGATCGGCGGCCGGATCCCGGTCAACCCCTCCGGCGGTGTGCTGTCGTCCAACCCGATCGGCGCCTCCGGGATGATCCGGTTCGCCGAGTCCGCCATTCAAGTGATGGGCAAGGCCGGCGAGCATCAGGTGCCCGGTGCCCGCAAGGCCCTCGGACATGCCTACGGCGGAGGATCGCAGTACTACTCGATGTGGGTGGTCTCGTCGGACAAGCCGACCGGGTGAGCAGCACCCAGGCAGGTACGCACCTGGCCTGGCTGGGCGCCGGCGCGATGGTGGCTTGCCTCGGTTACGCGCTGCTGGGTGGATCCGCAACGGCCCATGCCGACGAGTCGGTGACGACGACCTCGCCGCACAGTCCCACGCGCAGGCCCGCCGCGGCGGCCGTCCGCACCTACACGGCCAGCAATCCGCTGCCGCCG
>JAPOKC010000064.1 GCA_029977845.1 Mycobacteriaceae bacterium
CCGCAGGATGAAGAACACCAGGCCGCTGCGGTCCGCGACGCGCTGGAACCACTCCGGATCGGGTGCGCTCCCGGTCGGCCCGTCGTCGAGATCGGCCATAGCCGAAAAGATTAGCCGGTTTCCGGGCGCGGATGTGGCGTGATCAGGGACGGATCACCAGGCCGACGGCGGTCAGGGTGGTGGCCAGTTCGATCGCCGCGCCGATCACGTCACCGGTGATGCCGCCGAACCGCCGCACGCAATGCCGAACCAGCATCGCCGCACCCAGTAGCGCCAGGATCACCACCACCGGCCCCTGCCACAGCCGCGGGGTGGCGATCGTCGACAAACCGGCGACCACCGCCGTCCAGGCGATCAGTGCGGCGGGCGACTGGGTTCCGGCGACCGACGCGCCCAGTGCGCTACCGGTAGCGGCCGGCACTCCGCGTCGGGCGGCCAGCACGGCGGCCACCCGTCCGGTCGTCACCGCCGTGATCGCACCGGCCCATCCGGACGGCCCGCTTCCCAGCGCCGCCAGCGCGCAGACCTGAGCCAGGATGATCACCACCACGGCCGCGACCCCGAACGGTCCGGCCGACCCGTCGCGCATCACCGCCAGCGCCCGCTCCGGCGGGCCGTAGCAGCCGAGGCCGTCGACGGTGTCGGCCAGACCGTCGAGGTGCAGACCGCGGGTCAGCAATGCCAGGGCCGCGACGGCCAGCAGTCCGGACAGCAGGGCGTGGGCGCCGAACGCCCACCGGCCGGCCCACAGCAGTGCCGCGGCCGCCGATCCCAGCAGGATGCCGACCGCAGGAAGGGCCGCGACCGTGCCGCCACCCGGGGCCCGGTGAGTCGCCGGGAGAACCGTGCCGAACCCCAAAGCGCTTGCCAGAGCGGCGATCACGGCTCCGCCGGTTCCGGAATCACCGGGCCGGACACCCCGGCATCGGAGAAGGTCGCCATCGAGGACAGTGCCGCCACCGCGGCCCGCACGATCGGCAGGGCGATCGCGGCACCGGTTCCCTCGCCGAGTCGCATCCCGAGGTCGACGATCGGCTCCAGGCCGAGTTGGTTCAAGGCCAGCGTGTGCGCCGGTTCGGTGGAGCGGTGCCCGGCCTGCCACCACGCCTTGGCTCCCGGTGCGAGCCGTTCGGCCATCAGGGCCGCGGCGGTGACCACCAGGCCGTCGAGCAGTAGCGGGGTTCGCCGGACCGCGGCCTGGGCGCAGAATCCCGCCATCGCCGCCAGGTCGGCTCCGCCGCAGGTGGCCAGCAGGGCGAGGGGATCGGACTCCAGGCGGCGGCTCCGATAGAGCGCATCGCGAACCGCGGCGGTCTTGCGGGCCCAGCCGGCGTCGTCGATCCCGGTACCTCGGCCGACCACCGCGACCGGCTCGGATCCGGTCAGGGCGGCCACCAAAACCGTTGCGGCAGTGGTGTTTCCGATTCCCAGATCGCCGGCCACCAGCAGGTCTGCGCCACTGTCGACCTCCTCATCGGCGATCCGGCGGCCCGCCTCCACGGCCGCCACTGTCTCATCGCGGCCCAGCGCATCCGCTATCGCGATATTGCCGCTGGGCCGGCCCACGGCCATGTCCACCAGGCGAACCGTCGCACCGGCGACGTCGGCCAGGACGTTTATCGCCGCCCGGCCGGACTCGACGGTCGCCACCATCTGCGCGGTCACTTCGGGGGGATAGGCGGACACCCCGGCGTGCGCGACACCGTGATCGCCGGCGAACACCACCACCCGCGCACGGGTGAATTCCGTTGGCGGACAGTGACCCTGGCAGGCCGCCACCCAGATCGAGAGATCCTCCAGCCGGCCCAGCGCTCCGCTGGGTTTGGTCAGCAGATCCTGACGGCGACGCGCGGCCGCACCGGCCCGGGCATCCGGTGGTGCGACTTCGTCGAATGTCTGGTCGAACCCGTACTCCATCTAGAACGGCTCCTTCGCTGCCGGCTTGACCCACACCGGTTGTCCCGCAACGACCAGCACGACCCGTTCGCAGACTGCGGCGAGCCGTCGGTTGACCGCACCCAGTTCGTCGGCGAACCGCCGGCCCGCATCGGTGGCGGGGATCACGCTCAAACCGACCTCCGGGCTGACCAGGACCAGCGGCGCGGTGAAATCGCCCACGGCACGCAGCAGTTCGTCCACCTCGCCACCCAGCGGCCGGTCAGCCCAGCCGTGCCGGTCCAGCACGGCGGTGAGCCAGCCGCCGATGTCGTCGACCAGGGTCGAGGCGTGGGGTTCGGTGCGCAGTTCGCCCGCCAGGTCGCCGGTCTCGACCGTGGTCCACGACGACGGCCGGCGGGCGCGATGCGCGGCGACCCTGGCCGCCCAGGACTCATCGGCCGCGGCGTCCGCACCGGTGGCGAGATAGCGGACCGGAGCGGCTCCCGAAGCATCGGCGATCGCCGACTCCGCCCAGTCGGACTTGCCGGACCGGATGCCACCGAGCACCAGGGTGCGCACGCCGTGCGCTCAGACAACCTTGTCGCCGAGCGCGACCTTAGGCCGAGGGGTGCGCATCCGGCGGATCTGGGTGGCGCGGCCCGCCGCGTACACGCCCAGCTTCAGGTGGGTTTCGGCGTTGTCCGGGAACTTGGCGTCGACGGCCTTGTTCACCTTGCGGGACAACAGGATTGCGTCGATTCCCATGATGACCATGATCAGCAGCATCGCCGGTGACATGTAGTACTGGAGCTGCGGCAGGGCCATCGAGAAGAAGATCAGGCCCAGCGCGGCGGGCATGAAGAGGCCCAGGATGTTCCGCCGCGAGTCGACGATGTCGCGCACGTAGCGACGCACCGGACCCTTGTCGCGCGGCAGCAGGTAGGCCTCCTCGCCCTCCATCATCTTCTCGCGGCGCATGTTCATCGCGGCGCGACGGGTATCCCTCTCGGCCCGCCGCTCCTCTCTTGTCATCGTGCTGCGCAGTTCCTTGCGCCGCTTGCGGGCCTCGGCGGCCGTCGCCGGCGCGGGCGCCACCGGGCCGCGACGCTTGGAGGTGTCGCGCTTGGGGGTGGGGCGACCTTTAGGGGCGGTGGTCCCCGCCGCGGTGACCGGGGCCGGGTCAGACGGCTCGGAATCCCCGGCGGCCCCGTCGGCGGCCCCGTCAGCCTTGCCGTTCTTGCGGCCCAGCAGTTTCACGCCAGTCAGATTACCGGCATGCATCTAGCCTGCAGGAATGCGTGTGCTGATCGCCCCGGACTGCTTCGGGGACAGTCTCACCGCCCTCGAGGCCGCATCGGCCATCGCGGACGGCTGGTACGCGGCCCGCCCGCGGGACGAGGTGATCCTCGCCCCGCAGTCCGACGGCGGGCCGGGGTTCGTCCGGGTGCTGGCCGCCCGCGACGCCGGACTGCAGGTCCGCCGCACCCCGGTCGACGGGCCGCTCACCGGGACGGTGGCTGCCGAGTGGCTGTTCGACCAGCGGACGGCGACGGCGTATCTGGAGTGTGCGCAGGCGTGCGGGCTGAGCCTGCTCGGCGGCCCCCCGACCGCGGAGACCGCGATGGCGGCCCACAGCCGTGGGGTCGGCCGGCTGATCGAGGCCGCGCTGGAGCAGGACGTCCGGTGCATCGTGGTCGGACTCGGCGGCAGCAGCTGCACCGACGGCGGGCGGGGGATGGTCGCGGCCCTGGGCGGTCTCGACGAGGCGCGGTCCCGGCTGGCCGGTGTGCGGCTGATCAGCGCCAGCGATGTGGAGAACCCGCTGCTGGGTGAACGGGGGGCGGCCCGGGTCTTCGGTCCGCAGAAGGGCGCCGACCCCGACACGGTGGACCTGTTGGAGAGGCGGCTGGCGGCTTGGGCAGATGAATTGGAGGCCAGCAAACTGGGCGCTGATGCCCGCGAGGTGCGCGGGTTGCCCGGCGCGGGTGCGGCCGGCGGGCTGGGCGCGGCGCTGTTGTCGTTGGGCGCCCAGCGGGTTTCGGGGGCGGCTCTCATCGCCGAGCGCACCGGTTTGTCCGAGGACCTCGCCTCGGCGGATCTGCTGGTCACCGGGGAGGGCCGGCTGGACGCGCAGACCCTGGGCGGAAAGGTGGTGGGAACGCTGGCCGGGATGGCGGGGGCGGCCCGGCCGGGAGGGGTCCCGGTGGTGGTCCTGGCAGGTCAGGTGGGGTTGGCCGAGGACGAGTCCGGCAGGCTGGGGCTCGCGGCGACCCACTCGCTGGCCGAGTTCTGCGGGTCGGCGCAGCGGGCCATCGAGGAGGCCGCCGAACAGCTTCGCGGGCTGGCCGAACGGGTGGCCGCCGGACTGGTTCGGGAATAGCCGAACACCGGGTACCGTTATCGATGACGGCCTGCCAAGGCCATGCCAGATTCCACATCACATTCGCTCGAGGGAGAACCGATGACTGTGTCCGACGAGTCGGCCACTTCAACCGAGACCGCCGCCCACGGCGTGACGCTGACCGACGCCGCGGCGGTGAAGGCCAAGTCCCTGTTGGAGCAGGAGGGTCGTGACGACCTGGCCCTGCGCATCGCCGTCCAGCCGGGCGGATGTGCCGGCCTGCGTTACAACCTGTTCTTCGACGATCGCGCGCTCGACGGTGATCTCACCGTCGCCTTCGGCGGGGTCAATCTGACCGTCGACCGGATGAGCGCCCCCTATGTGCAGGGCGCGAGCATCGATTTCGTCGACACGATCGAGAAGCAGGGCTTCACGATCGACAACCCCAACGCCACGGGGTCGTGCGCCTGCGGCGACTCGTTCAACTGAGTCACGGCACTCAGTATTGGGCGGAAGTCCGTAACAGGTAGGAGCACACCAGGATCTGGTCGTCCTGCCGCAGTAACTGCGCGACGCCCTGCTCCTCCTCGCGGGTGCTGCGCGCCGAGGTTCGCGCCACCTTCATGGTGAACAGCACGTTGGCCTGATAGGACGAGGACAGCACGATCTTGTCGATCGAGGACACCTCGGCCTTGCTGAACTGCTTGCGGAACGCGTCGCTGGCCAGCCTGGCCAGCGCCAGATCGGACTTCTTGTCCTTGACGTCGTCGAACAATCCGCACGCGCCGTTGCGCGCGATCGTCTCGGTGTCCGCCGATGACAGCGCGGTCAGATAGTTCTGGATCGCGGTCTTCGCCGTGGCGTCGGTGAACCCCGCCGAGCCACCGGCCGAGCGACCGCCGATGAACAGGGCGGCCGCGATGACGGCGGCGATGACGGCGAGTGCTCCCAGGATCACCCACACCGGCGCCCGCCCGCGCCGCCCGGGTGCGGGGTAGCCGACCGGCGGCGGCAGGGGACCGGGGTAGCCCGGGAGATAAGACCCCGACGGAACGGGTCCCGAGGGATACGGCACGGCGTCGCCCGGATAGGGCGGGTACGGGCCGGCCATGGGGGTCTCCTGAAGCTCGTTCGATCCGGGTGGCCATATAGTCGCACGGTCAGCCAGCGAGCCAGAGAAGGGTGGACACCTCGTGACCATCGCCGTGACCGGATCCATCGCCACCGACCACCTGATGCGCTTCCCGGGGAAGTTCTCCGAGCAACTCCTCGCCGAGCATCTTCAGAAGGTGTCGCTGAGCTTTCTGGTCGACGACCTCGTGGTGCATCGCGGCGGAGTTGCGGGCAACATGGCGTACGCCATCGGAGTTCTCGGTGGCAAGGCCGCCCTGGTCGGCGCGGCCGGTGTGGACTTCACCGAGTACCGGGAGTGGCTGGAGTCGGCCGGAGTCGACTGCAGCAACGTGCTGATCTCCGACACCCAGCACACCGCGCGATTCGTCTGCACCACCGATGAGGACATGGCACAGATCGCCTCGTTCTATCCCGGGGCCATGTCGCAGGCCCGAAACATCAAGCTGGCCAACGTGATCGCCGATATCGGCCAGCCTGAACTGGTGATCGTCGGAGCCAACGACCCGGAAGCGATGTTCGTCCACACTGAGGAGTGCCGGGCGCTCGGCCTGGCCTTCGCCGCAGATCCGTCCCAGCAGCTGGCCCGCCTTTCCGGTGACGAGATCCGTCGCCTGGTCGACGGGGCCGCGATCCTGTTCAGCAATGACTACGAGTGGGATCTGATGCTGTCCAAGACCGGCTGGACCGAGGCCGACGTGCTGGGGCAGGTCGGGCTGCGGGTCACCACGCTAGGCGCCGACGGGGCGGACCTGATCACCGCCGACGGCATCAGGATTCACGTCGGCGTGGTGCCCGAGACCGCTCAGGTGGACCCGACCGGTGTCGGTGACGCGTTCCGGGCCGGCTTCCTCACCGGGCGCGGCGCGGGTCTGGATCTGGAGCGCTCGGCTCAGTTGGGCTCGCTGGTCGCCGTGCTGGTGCTGGAGACCACCGGAACCCAGAACTGGACCTGGGATCTCGGGGTCGCCAGGCAGCGGCTCACCGAGGCTTACGGCGCCGAGCCCGCCACCGAGATCGTCGCCGCACTCGGCTAGATCTGAACCGGGTAGTGCGGTTCGCTGATCACCGGGACCACGCTGTGCTCGACGAAGATCGCGTGCCACAGCAGGAAGATCAGCACGGTCCACAGCCGCCGGCTGTGATCGCTGACCCCGGTCCGGTGTTCGGTGAGCATCGTGCGCACGCCGGCCAGATCGACCAGGTGTCCGGCCTGTGAGGTGGTGACCATCTGATTGGCCCACTCCAGCAGCTCACCGGATCGCAGCCAGTGCCGGATCGGCACCGGGAAGCCGAGTTTCGCCCGGTTGAGCACATGGGCCGGAACGATCGGCTCCAGCGCGCGGCGCAGCGCGTACTTGGTGGTGGTGCGGGTGATCTTCTGGTCGAACGGCAGCCGCGAGGCCACCGCGAACACCTCGGGGTCCAGGAAGGGCACCCGCAACTCCAGGGAGTTGGCCATCGTCATCTTGTCGGCCTTGACCAGGATGTCGCCGCGCAGCCAGGTGAACAGGTCGATGTGTTGCATGCGGGCCACCGGATCCCAGCCTTGGGACTGTCGGTAGATCGCCGCGGTGACGTCGGTGTGGGTCCACGACGGGTTGAAATCCGGCAGCACCGTGCGCAGCTGTTCGTCGGAGAAGCTGCGGGCATTGCCGTAGTAACGTTCCTCGAGCGTCAGCGATCCGCGGTGCAGCAGGCTCTTGCCGCGCATCCCTTCCGGCAGCGGCCGCGACGCCTTGCCCAGTGATTTGCGCACCGGGCCCGGCAGATAGTCGAAAGCCTTGAGCGACAACGGTTCCCGGTAAATCGTATAGCCGCCGAACAGCTCGTCGGCACCCTCGCCGGAGAGCACCACCTTGACGTGTTTACGCGCCTCGCGGGCGATGAAGAACAGTGGGACCAACGCCGGGTCGGCGACGGGTTCGTCGAGATACCAGACGATCTCGGGCAGCGCTTCGACGAACTCGGCCTGGCTGACCACCTTGGTGACGTGACGGGCGCCGATCGCCTCGGCCGAGGCGACCGCGACGTCGACCTCGGAGAAACCCTCCCGCTCGAACCCGGTGGTGAAGGTGATCAGCCGCGGGTTGTGCCGGATCGCCAGTGCGGCGATCGCGGTGGAGTCGATCCCGCCGGACAGGAACGCGCCCACGGTGACGTCGGCGCGCATGTGTTTGGCCACCGAGTCCTCCAGGACCGCGGTGATCTCGTCATAGCGGGCCTGGTCGCCACCCCGGCCGGAACCGGCCGAAAAAGGAATTGAAGTGAACCTCGGTTCGAAGTACCGGTGTGTCCTGGGGGGCTCGCCGGGCCGGACGACCGCGTAGCAGCCGGACTCCAGCCGGCGCACCCCGCGGTGCAGGGTCTCCGGTTCGGGCACGTACTGCAGGACGGTGTAGTGCTGCAG
>JAPOKC010000065.1 GCA_029977845.1 Mycobacteriaceae bacterium
GTGAAGGGCGCGAGGCATGGAAGGGCGAGAACTGTTGCGCACCGACCCTGATCAACGATATGGATGACGAGGGGTGCGGAGGTTGTAGCCCCTGAACTGTCGGCACACTCTGGCCATTTAGTTAAGAGGAACTCAAATCGAAACAATTGAGAACGTCCTCTGCGCCTTGATGTTTGCCGGACTGAACAGAACTCTCCGGGCCTACGGATCAGAGCCTCTCGACAAGACCCAGCCGAGCAAGCGCGCGGGCGTGACGGTATACCTCATCGCGGGTCAACTTGAGCTTGCTGGCCAGTTCTGGGATTGAAAAGCATCCCCCCGCACCCCCCGTTGCTTCGGCCATGGCTATCAGGACACGGGTCTGATCTTCGGTCGGCGTAAGACCCTCCTGACGGTAGGCCAGCCGTTGGATAGCCACAGATGCCAAGATCGAAGCCATCAGCGGCATCCAGTTGGGGTCGCGCTGAACGAGCGGCAGGGCCTCAAGGTGATCCATCAGCTTGTCGGCCAGCGCGTCTACGGATGAAGGCGCGCCCGCCGCAATCTCGTCGCGTAGGTCGTCAATGAGCGCGTCAAGGTAGTCCTCGGCGTGGTCGGCGGCCACGGTCACGGGGTCGTCATGGCTTTCGGTATTCAAGAATCCATCCTCACTCTCACTTGGTGTCAAAAGGGGCTTCGCCGGCCAACGGACAGGGGGCCGTCCGTACCCGTCCCTGAGTCCCGCAGCCTTGCTGAACTGGGATTCCAGCCGGACGGCCTCCGGGAGTCCGGACGCAATGGGCCGTCCGGTCAGCATCTAGTCGTCCGGATGTCACCGCTGATCAGCCCCGACGTCGGACAGGCTGGACGGCCCAGGACAGATGTACCGCTGGAATGCATCGTGAAAGGACTCCAGCCGGTAGCCGCGCATCGTCTTCTCGACGTTGTGTCCTGGTTTGATGCCGAACGGTGCGAGATCGCGGGCAAGCCTGCTCGTGGTCAAACCCCAGTCACCCCAGGGCGATTCGGTCAGGTTCTTGAGATGCTGCACCAACTCCAGCGACGACATGAACACCGCATCCTGTTCGCCGAAAATGTGCTGAATATCGGCGAGAAGCCTCACCTGAACAGATCGCTCCTCCTGCGCCGCATCTGCGCCGGCGACCATCGCCAGGCAAGCGGCTCTGGCCATACGCGGCCATCGACCGCCGGCCGCGTCTGCGACGGCAATCAACGGCTCCCAGGTGTCAGCGGCCCGATCCTCCACCGGCATCTCCGGCACCGCACCCGCCAACTCTTCCGCGTGCGCCCGCGCCCACACCGCCAGCCGATCCCGCAGCCCATGCAGAATCGGCTCGTCGCGGCGCACCCGGTACTGCGCAACCTCCTCCCCCGGCAAGCGACGGCGCATGGTGATGTTGACGGCGCGGTCAGTGACGGTGTCCGGCATCATGCCGATGCCGGCCAGCGCAGCCATGGCGAAGGTAGGGAACTCCGTCGGTGTCTGCTGGTTCCCCACACAGCGCAACGCAGGGCGGCCGCGCTGGTGTCCGGCGTTGAGGAGAGCGCGCAATTCCTCGTTCTGCTCGGCGACCCGCTTGTTGCCGAAAATGGTGTCCGCTTCGTCGATTACCAAGGTGGGCGGCCGCTCCCCCGCCAGCGAACGGAAGACCGCCGCCGCCGTAGCGTTGACGGTGATCAGGGGGTGGTGACACAGCCCACAGATCACATCAAGCGTGCGGGTCTTGCCGCACCGCTTCTGAGGACTGTTGATCACCAGCCGGGGCGCAGCGTTCCAGCAGTCGATGGCGTGCGTGGCGGCCACCCAAAGTGTCGTCGCGACGACGGCATGCTCGTCGGGAAACACCACGTACTGCTGCAAGACCGCCATCGCCCCGTCCAGCAGCTCCGCGCCGTCCAGCAGTGGCACGGGCTCCGATGCGACGTTTTCTTCGCCCGGGTCGCCGGCAGCCGCGGCTGCCCCGTCACCCTGCTTGCGGTGAATGTGGCAGCCCAGTTCCTGATCAATCTGCTCTTCGGTGAAGGTCGCCACCCTCCTCATCGCCCACTGGTAGGCGGAGTCGATCTCGCGGTGATGAAGAGGCCGATAGTCACCGACCTTCGAACACCATTGGGCCAGTGCATCGTTCAGGTATTCCTTGGCGACGGTCAGGCCCTCCTCGGTGAGGCAACCGTGCCTGTGTGCCGCCGCAAGCCGCACCGCTTTGTTCATAGCCCACTGGTGACGGCCGGCCCTTGGGCGGTCGGATTCCTGGCTCCAGGCCGAGACCATCGCCTGCGCGTACGAGCAGTCCTGCGCCCCGAACGCCCAGTCGTCCGGGGCCAGCACAACGGCTTCGTTGACGGCCTGATCGGACTCAAGCGCAGCAGCACCGTAGGCCGAGAGGAACTCCTCGATGGCATCAACCGACAGGGGGCCGCCGGTATCGGGAGCCGCGCGGGTCGGCACCGGGTGGTCGGGGTCTTTCAGATTCAGCGTGTCCGGCACCCGCAGAAGGCGATCGGCGTTGTAGACGTTGTCGAGCCGGGCCCCACAGAAGTTGTAGGCAGCACTCGTTGCGAGCCTTCCCCACTGCCGGATGAGCCGGTATGCCCGCGCCCATTGGACTTCGTCGCCAAGCACACCGTGCTCGATCTTCCAGACCGGCTGGAGACCATGGCCAGAGTGGATGACCGCACTCGGGCGGGTGCCCACCAACACCGACAACACGTCGATGAATGCCTCCGCCTCGGCGACGTCACGGAAGGCACCGGGCTTGACGTCGAGGTCGGCGTAAAGGGCTACCCACCGCGTGACATCACGCTCACGACCCCTCCCCTGCCCTCGCCGTTCAGGCCCAGCGGTTGGGTTAGGGGTGAACCACACACAGGAACGCTTCGGGAGGCCGTCCACAGCAGCACTGGCGTTGCTGCACAGCGTCACCTGCGGCTGGAACGAACCGCCAACCCTCTGATGGCACACCGCGATGTACTCGTCGTCATTCAAGCCCAGGGTGTCCAGCAGCTCCTTGAACGACAGTCGCCTGGGGACGGAGACGTCTCCGACGCACGCGCCGGCAGCGGCCACGCTTTCCGAACCGGCATCCGGCAGCTCTACCAAGCATCCTTCGCCATCAAGCACCTCCGGGTTAGTGTTGCTGCTGTAGATAGCTCCCTCGACAAGAGCTTCTTGGGCCGCCTCGGTGTTCTCACCACTGGGGCGGCTCATAGTTTCACTCACCGCCCGGAACCTCCCTACCCTCCGACATCGACGACGATCCATCGGCAAGCCGGGTCAGGAAGCCCTCCAAGGATTCCTTGGTGATGAAAGCGCGTGCGCCGATCCGCACCTTGGTGAGTTCGCCGCCATTAATCAGCTCGTAGACCTTCGTGCGGCCAATGCCTCCGAGCACTCCGCACGTGTCGGGAATGGGCACGAGCTGCCCTACCTGTTCCAGCATCGGAATCTCCGTTCGTTTCCGTTCTCTTGAACCCGCCTGTACGCTGGCGGCCGACCCCAGACTGCGTGGTTTTATGCGGGGTTGCAAGTTCCCGTTGCGTACTTTTGAGGAGGTTCCGAAACATGGCAGAGCGCAGGTGGAAGTCCGTGATCGGCCCAGCCGTGATCCAGTGGCAGGAGGCCGGAACCCGGTACACGCTGACCACCTCGGATTACGGCGACTCCATCACCAGCGCGTCCAAGGAGAAAGAGCTCGTCGGTAAAAAGCTTGTGCCGAAATGGATCGAGTTGACCACCACCGGTGGAGCTGCGCCGGACATGCGCGTCCGGGTCGAGATACGCGATGGCTCACCCGAGGTCGTCGAGCTGGGTTGGAAAGCTCGATCCGATCAGCGAGAAATTCGCCAAAAGGACTTGCGGGGCATTGACATCGCCAAACTGGCGATCGACCTCTATGGGACGTGCTTTGAGGAAAGACACCCATTTCCAAAAGGGCCGGACGGGGAGTTTCCCACCGACGAACAGCTTGATGAGTGGGCCGCGAAGGTGCGCAAGTCCAGGAAGGCCGCGCGGAATTTCGTTGATCGCCAACGTCGCCCACGGGAATACCGGGCGATCAATGACGACTTATTGCGGGCAGTCGCCGAGGTGTACCGGGCCAATATCACCAAGCGCGCCCCGACCCAGGCGGTGGCCAAGCATTTCGGAGTAGGGAACCGAATGGCCTCGGAATACGTCCAAAGGGCACGGGCGCAGGGATTGTTACCGCCGACTGTCCGGGGAAAGAAAAACGCCTAAGGGGGACGACAATGAATAAAAGACAGCAATTACCGCCGCAGATCAAAAAGGTCACGATCACCGACCGTTCCACCGGCAAGCCGGTCGTGCGTTACCAACTGGTGGTCGATGCCGGGGTGAACCCGAACACCGGCCGGCGGCGACAGGTTCGCCGGCGGTTCACCACCGAGCGGGCGGCCCGTGATGAGCTGTCGGCGATCCAGGGAGGGCTGCAGTCCGGCACGTACGTCCACCGCTCTCCAGTCACGGTGGATCAGGTCTGTGAGGACTGGCTCGCGTCAAAGCATTCGCTGAGGCCCTCGACGCTGGCGGGGCACCGGTCGAAGCTGCAGGCTCTCCGCGACGAGCTGGGTCACGTTGAGATTCAGAAGTTGTCCAAGGCAGACCTCGACCACTTGGTGATCCGATTGCGCCGAGGCGACGACGACCGGAAGCCATGGAGCCCCCGCTCGATCAATTACCTGCTGTATCTGATCACCGCGGTGCTGGACGACCAGTTGAAGCAGGGCGACATGTTGGTGCGTAACGTCGCCCAGCTCGTGGATCGAGTGCCGGGTGATCCAAAGCAGTTCCGCACGCTGACAAGCGAGGAGATGTACCGAATCCTCGACCATGACTGCCGAGACAGGCACCTGTGGACGTTGGCCCTGTATGGGTTACGGCGCGGCGAGTTGGCCGGGCTGCGCTGGGCACACGTGAATCTGACCGACAAGGCGATCGGCGAGGGAAAGGACATCATCCCGGCGAAGCACCTCCGGATTACCGAGAATCGGGTCGCCATCGGCAGTGTGATCGAGACGGGGCCGCCCAAGTCGAGGGCCAGCAAGCGCACCCTGCCGATTCCTGACGACGTCTTGCCGGTGCTGCGGGCTGCGCGCCGGCGGCAGCTTGAGGAGCGGCTGTTGCTCGGCGACGGCTACAACCCCGAGGACTACGTGGGGTGCGACGAGAGCGGTGCGCCGTACCACCCGAACCTGCTCACGTTCCGGTGGGGCCGCATGCTTGAGAGGTTGGAGATCGACCACGTCCGACTGCACGATGCCAGGCATACATGCGGCACCTTGATGCACCTCAACCATGTACCGATCGCGGTCATCTCCGCGTGGCTGGGGCATGCGTCAGCGGCATTCACACAGGCGGTCTACACCCACTCCCAGGACGCGGCCCTCAAGGCTGCTGCGACGAGTTTTCAACGACATGTGACAACTCGTGACAACGAGACTGGTGCAGGTTCTTAGTCATCCCGCCCGGCTACGCATCTACCTGCGGTGCTTCAGTGCCCCCAGTCGGACTCGAACCGACACTGTGCGGATTTTAAGTCCGCTGCCTCTGCCAATTGGGCTATAGGGGCGTGGCCGAATCTCGGCCACGAGAACCGTACCGCTGACCCGTTCAGGAAACTCGTGCGCGTCGACTCCGGCGTGAACAACGGCGGTTTCGTCCCTTCCTGAGTATCGTTGGCAACAGAGCCCGCGCGGGGTGGGCCGCGAAGGAGACTGACATGCGTATTCCGGAGACCAAGCGCACCGGTGGCTGCACCTGCCGCTGCAACGCCTGCAAGAGCCAGGCCCACTGCCGCAACATCGGCAGCGGTTGCAAGGTCAAACTCTGAGCTCATTCCAGTGAGGACTGCGGGCGTCGGG
Organism: Mycobacteriaceae bacterium; assembly: GCA_029977845.1. Classification (GTDB taxonomy): domain Bacteria; phylum Actinomycetota; class Actinomycetes; order Mycobacteriales; family Mycobacteriaceae; genus Mycobacterium. The sequence goes on from JAPOKC010000065.1 coordinate 5,881, forward strand.
AAACCGGCGCCCGCAGTTTTTTGTCCACCTCAGCCGGGTACGCCGATCTGGTGGCACGGGTAAGGAAACGTCGGGTCAAGATGGTCGCCGCCCAGGGTGCTGCGATCGCCGTCGCATCGGTCTTTCTCGTCGTCGGCATCGCCGGCTTCATACCGGGACTCACCACCCACCTCGACCAGCTGCGCTGGTACGGCGGCCACCCGGCCCCGCAACTGCTGGGCGCCTTCGACATCTCCGTCCTGCACAACTTCGTCCATCTCGGGTTCGGCGTCGCCGGCCTGCTGGCCGCCCGCACGTTCGGTCGCTCGAAGCTCTACCTCATCGGCGGCGGCCTGATCTATCTGGCGCTCTGGCTCCTCGGCGTGCTGCAGGGAGCAGTTCGCGCGGCGATCCCCCTCAACAACGCCGACAACTGGCTGCACCTCGCGATCGGGGCGCTGATGGTGATCCTCGGTCTGACCCTGGCCGGCACCAAGGTGCCCACCGGCGCCGAGGGCGAGGTACTGGTTCCGGAGTGACCTAGATCGACAGGGCGATGCCGTCGAGGATGTCGTGCTCGCTGACCACCAGTTCGGTGATCCCGGCGCGCTTGGACAACGCGGCGGCCAGTTCTTGAACGACGATCGCCCCGCCGCCGATCACGTCGACCCGGCCCTCGTGCATCGGGCCGAGGGCGGCCCGCTGTTCGCGGGTCATCGTGAGCAACTGATCGCAGACCTCCAGCACGTCCGGAAGCGGAATCCGGGACAGATGGATCACCTCGGAGTCGTAGGCCGGTAGCCGCAGGGCCAGTGCGGCGATGGTGGTGAACGTGCCGGCCAGACCGACCCAGGTGCGTGCACGTTCCACCGGCACGACCGCCAGGGCCTCCCCCAGTCGCTCGCGGACGTAGCCGCGGGCCTCGGCGATCTCGGCGGCGGTAGGCGGATCGGAGTGCAGGCACCGCTCGGTCATCCGGACGCAGCCGATATCGGCCGAGTGGGAGGCCTGCACACCGGTGTCGTCGCCGAGCACCACCTCGGTGGATCCGCCGCCGAGGTCCACGACCACGAAAGGTCCTGCGGCGGAATCCAGTTCGCCCACCGCGCCATGGAAGGACAACTCGGCCTCTTCCGATCCGGTGATCACTTCGGCGACCGCTCCGGGCACGACCGAACCCAGCACTGTGGCGGTCATGGTGAAGAAGTCGTCGCGGTTGGCGGCGTCCCGGGTGGCCGACGTCGCCACCATCCGCACCTTGGTCACCTCGAAGCGGCGAAGTAGATCGGCGTAGTCGACCAGGGCGGCGCGGGTGCGCTCGAGTGCATCGGGGGCGAACTGGCCCGTCGCGTCGACGCCCTGACCGAGGCGGACGATCCGCATCTCACGGTGCAGATCGCGCAGGCGTCCATCGGCGCGGTCGGCGATGAGCAACCGGATCGAGTTGGTTCCGCAGTCGATCGCCGCCACCCGATTCACGTCCACTCCTCCTTGGCCAGGATTCCCGCCATGCCCGGTTCACCGGCGATCATGGCCAGCGCCTCGTCGCCGAACGGGTTGAAATAGAGGAAGAGCTCCTCCAGCGCGGGCCGCCGCCGCAAGGCCGGCGCGAGGGCCGCCAGCGCCGCGTCGCCGCGCGGGCCGCGCGGCGGCGCGCGCATGTCTGCGGAGTGGGCCGGTGGCAGCGTGAACGACTTTACACCGGTGCTCGGCGCCAGCGTGCTGCACGAGGGCGCGAGCGTTGTCCCCGGCAGCATCGCCCGCACCGAGTCGCAGGCGAGGCCCCGGGCCTCCTCCGCGGCGCC
>JAPOKC010000066.1 GCA_029977845.1 Mycobacteriaceae bacterium
TGGGCCAAGGCGAATGTGGGCGAATACGTCGAGGTGTCCTCGATCAGTGGCGGCACCGACGTGGTGACCGCCTTCGCCGGCGGCACCACCGGTGTGCCGGCTCGTCCCGGCGAACTGACCACCCGCTACCTCGGTGTGGCGCTGGAGAGCTGGTCACCGGAACGTCGGCCGCTCATCGACGAGGTCGGCGAGATGGTCATCACCGCACCGATGCCGTCCATGCCGATCGGCTTCTGGGATGATCCCGACGGAAAGCGTTACCGAACAGCGTATTTCGATCACGATTGGGCCGACGGCCCGGCGCCCGGCGTGTGGCGCCACGGCGACTGGGTGACGATCACCGACCGCGGTTCGATGATCATTCACGGCCGCAGCGACGCCACCCTCAACCGGCACGGCATCCGGATGGGTTCGGCCGACATCTACGAGGTGGTCGAGGGTGTCGAAGCGGTGACCGAGGCCTTCGTGATCGGAATCGACGGGCCCGGCGGTGCGTACTGGATGCCGCTGTTCGTCACCCTTGCCGAGGGCGCCGACCTCGATGATGCACTCATCGAGACCATCCGCACCCGCATCCGCACCGTGCTCTCGCCGCGTCACGTGCCCGACGAGGTCATCGCCGCACCGGGTATCCCGCACACCCGCACCGGCAAGAAACTCGAGGTGCCGATCACCGCGATCATGGCCGGCCACAGCGAGGTGTCGCTGGACCCCCGCTCGGTCGATCGCCCCGAACTGATCGACTGGTATCGCGAACAGGGACAGCGGCACCGCTGGAGCGAATAGTGCGGGTCCTGGATCTAGGCACTGCTCTCGGCGCAGACCCGGGAGACGGCCCGATCATCGCGGTCGGTTCGGCCGCCGACATCGCCTCCGAACGGGCTCAGCCGTTGATCGAGCAGGCGACCTTCACCCTCACCGAGGACCCGGTCGACGACCGCCGGGTGATCACCGTCGACTCGGTTACGGCCGCGACCGAGGACCTCGCGCGCCGCATCGGTCGCTGGCCACAGGCGGCCTCGGTCTGCGACGACGTGTTACGCGCCGTCCGGCCCGACGCCGCGGCGTGGACCGGGGTCGTCACCGAGTCACTGGCCTACTCGACGCTTCAGGCCGGACCGGAGTTCGCCGCCTGGCTCGCCGCCAGAGGTCCGGCCTCGCCGCCGCAGACCGCCGACCCCGTTGTGGCCCAACGGGATGGCGACGTTCTGCACATCTGGTTCAACTGCCCGCAACGGCACAACGCCTTCGCCAACGATATGCGCCGGGACCTCCTCGACCTGCTGGCGGTCGCGCAACACGATCACTCGGTCCAGCAGGTGGTCGTCGCCGGCCGCGGGCCGTCGTTCTGCAGTGGCGGTGACCTCGCCGAATTCGGCAGCTTCGCCGATCCGGTCAGCGCCCACCTCGCCCGCACCCGGCACAGCCCGGCACTGGCGCTCGATGCGTTGGCGGCACGGTTGGGGGAGCGCCTGGTGGCCCGTGTCCACGGTCAGGTGCTCGGCAGCGGTCTGGAGATGGCGGCGTTCTGCGGACGCGTCGAGGCCCACCCCGATTGCCGGATCGCGCTGCCGGAGATGTCACTGGGACTACTTCCGGGGGCGGGGGGAACGGTGAGCGTGACCCGGCGGATCGGACGCTGGCGCACCGCCTATCTGGTGCTGTCCGGGCAACCGGTCTCCGCGGAGACCTCCCTGCAGTGGGGCTTGATCGACGCCATCACAATGAACGGATGAGCGCGTTCGCGATCCCGGCCGGTGTGCTGGAACGGGTCCGCGCGGAGTGCGCCGCGATCGGCGCCCCCGACGCCGTCGAACTCATCACCGGGCGCGCGGCGCTGTTGGGCTTGGGTACCCCGACCCGGGTCTCCTGCGGCGGGGCCAGCCGGATCCTGCAGGGAATCGACGGATGGTGCGCGCTGACGCTGAGCCGCGGCGAGGATCTCGACGCCGTCGGCGCACTGCTGGAAAGCGACGTGAGCGGCGACCCGTGGCAGGCGGTGACGGAGGCTGTTGCGGCGCGCAGCACCGTTGATGTCGTGGAAAGAGCACGGCTGCTTGATATTCCGGCGGCGGTGCTCGGGGAGGTGCCCGCGTCTGATCCGGTCATCACCGAGCGGCAACCGGGTGTTGCGCGCCCGATGGATCAGTTGCTGGTAGTCGACCTGTCCTCGATGTGGGCCGGGCCGTTGTGCGGGAAGCTCCTCGCCGACGCCGGGGCGACGGTGGTGAAGGTCGAGAGCCCGGACCGGCCGGACGGCACCCGCGCCGGCAACCCCGCATTCTTCGACTGGGTCAACGGCGGAAAGTTGAGCTTCGCAGTCTCGTTCGGATCCGCGGAACTCCTCGCACTGCTCGAGACGGCCGATGTGGTGATCGAGGCTTCCCGTCCGGCGGCGCTGGCCCGTCATGGTCTCGGGCCGCAGCACATCCCGGGACGTCCCGGCCGGGTGTGGGTGCGGATCAGCGGCTACGGACCGGACTTTCCGCACCGCGTCGCGTTCGGCGACGACGCCGCGGTGGCCGGCGGTCTGGTGGTGGATTCCACCGATGGCCCGATGTTCTGCGGTGACGCGATCGCCGACCCGTTGACCGGGATCACCGCGACCGCTGCGGTGCTCGAGGCGCTGCAAACCGGTGGCGGTTCGGTCATTGACATCTCGATGGCCGGGGTCGCCGCCTCATACGCCGCCACCGGTGGAGACGCCGTCACCGTGCGCGCCCAAGCCCCGAAGCCGCCCGCGCCCCCGGCCCGGCCATTGGGTGCGGACAACGACCATGTCCGTGCCCTGGTCGAAACACGCCTGGCCGCATGCTGATTCGGCAGGCGACACTGCTGGACGGCCGGGTGGCCGACGTGCGACTGGCCGAACGCATCACCGAGGTCGCCCGGGATCTGACCCCCGAGGCCGGGGAGGCCGTCGTCGAGGCCGGGGGCGGGACACTGCTGCCCGGACTGCACGATCACCACCTGCACCTGCGCGCGGCGGCCGCGGCCATCGACTCGGTGACGGCCGGACCGCCGGTCGCGCACACCGCCTCGGACCTCGCCCGCATGCTGGCGGATGCCGCCCCCGGGGCCGACGGGTGGATCCGTGCGGTGGGCTACCACGAGTCGGTGGCCGGTGATCTGGACCGCCGCCGTCTCGATGCGCTCGGCCCCTCGGCGCCGCTCCGGGTGCAGCATCGCAGTGGCGCGCTGTGGATGCTGAACTCCGCGGCACTGGAGCGCATCGGCGCCGCTGACCACCCCGACGGACGGTTGCCCAGCACCGATCCCCGTCTGGTGGCGATACCGCACCGCGACCCGGACCTGCGCATGCTGGGTCGCCGCTTCGCCCGGTACGGGGTCACCGGTGTCACCGACGCCACCCCCGATCTGGACGCCGAAGACCTCGCAGCGCTCCGGAAAGCATTGCCGCAGAACGTGTTCGGTCTGGCACCGGGCAAGCGTATCCTCGCTGACGATCGACTCGACCTCGACGAGCTGACCGGTTGGATCCGCCGTTGCCACACCGACGACAGGCCGGTGGCGGTGCATTGCGTCACCGCGGCTCAGCTGGTCGTGACGATCGCCGCGTTGCGTGCCGCCGGCGCCCACCGCGGCGATCGCATCGAACACGCCGCGATGGTTCCCGACGACACCCTCGAGGATCTGGCAGCGCTGGGCGTCACCGTCGTCACCCAGCCGAACTTCCTCGCCGAACGAGGTGAGGCCTACCGCCGCGACATCCCGGCCACCGAGCAGTCCCAGCTGTGGCGGATCGGATCGCTCATGGGTGCCGGCATCACGGTGGCCGGCAGCACCGACGCGCCGTTCGGCGACCTGGATCCGTGGGCGGCGATGCGGGCGGCGATCGCCCGGACCGCCGCGGAGTCGGTTGCGCCACGACAGGCGCTGCAGATGTTCCTCGGATCGGCCGAGGATCCCGGCCGGCCCCGGGAGATTGCGGCAGGGCAGCCCGGTGACATCTGCCTGCTCGCCGCGCCCCCGGAGCAGGTGCTGGCCGAACTCGACGCCGCCATGGTCGTTCTGACCGCGGTGCGCGGCGCCCCCCTCGAAGCCGACGCTGACCGGCGAGAATAACGTTTCCGTTTTATGCCAATCGCATTGTACGATCGCGGGATGCAGAAGGCGCTCGCACCAGAGATCTCGACCTGGCCGGCCGAGAACCCCCAGTTGATCGGTAGCCGCTGTGGCGCATGCTCGGCGGTCACGTTTCCCAGCCAGGAGCGCTGCCCGCGGTGCAGTGCCGGACAGATGTCCGAAGAGCTTCTGCCGCGTAGCGGCACCCTGGTGGCCTGGACCACGCAGGGCTTCCCGCCCGGCGCCCCGTACATCGGACCCACCGGCAAGGACTTCGTGCCGTTCGGTGTCGGCCTGGTGCAACTCGACGACGTGGTGCGCGTCGAGGCACGGCTCACCGAGAACGATCCGGCGAAACTGAAGTGGGGCATGCCCGTCGAGCTCACCATGATCCCGTTCACCACCGACGCTGACGGCGACGAGGTCGTCACGTTCGCTTTCCGCCCGAAGGAGTCCTAGACCATGACAGATGTGGCCATCGTCGGCGTCGGCATTCATCCGTTCGGCCGCTTCGAGAAGACCGCGATGCAGATGGGCGCCGAGGCCATCCAGGGCGCCCTCGATGACGCCGGAATGAACTGGGGCGATATCCAATTCGGCTTCGGCGGCAGCTACGAGGTGTCGAACCCCGATGCCGTGACCCGGCTGGTCGGCCTGACCGGGATCACCTTCACCAATGTGTTCAACGCCTGTGCCACCTCCGCCAGTGCGATCCAGCAGACCGCGGACACCATTCGTCTGGGCAAGTACGACATCGGTATCGCCGTCGGTCTCGACAAACATCCGCGCGGTGCGTTCACCGACGATCCGGCCAAGCTGGCGCTGCCGCAGTGGTACGCCCAGAACGGGCAGTTCGTCACCACGAAATTCTTCGGCATCAAGGCCAACCGCTACATCCACGACCACAACATCTCCGAGGAGACGCTGGCGCGGGTGGCCAACAAGAACTATCGCAACGGTGTGCTGAACCCGAACGCGTTCCGGCGCAAGGAGATCTCCGTGGAGGAGATCATGGCCTCACCGGTGCTGAACTATCCGTTGCGGCAGTACATGTTCTGCGCGCCGGACGAGGGCGCCGCCGCGGTCATCATGTGCCGGGCCGAGATCGCCCACCGCTTCACCGACAAGCCGGTCTATGTGCGGGCCAGCGAGATCCGCACCCGTCGCTTCGGCGCGTATGAGGTGCACGCCACCTCGGCGCCACTGGACGAGGACGTCTCGCCGACCGTCTATGCCGCCAAGGCGGCCTACGAGGCGGCCGGGATCGGACCTGAGGACGTCGACATCGCGCAGTTGCAGGACACCGACGCCGGTGCGGAGATCATTCACATGGCCGAGACCGGACTGTGCGCCGACGGCGAGCAGGAGAAGATGCTGGCCGACGGAGTCACCGAGATCCACGGGGCGTTGCCGATCAACACCGACGGCGGCCTGATCGCCAATGGCGAGCCGATCGGGGCGTCCGGCCTGCGCCAGATGCACGAACTCGTGCGCCAGCTTCGCGGGGAGGCCGGCCAGCGTCAGGTGCCTGGCAGCCCGCGGGTCGGGCTGGCCCAGGTCTACGGTGCGCCGGGAACCGCCTCGGCCACCATCCTGAGCCTCTGAACAACGGCCCTGAGGGTCTAGTCCAGGAACATATCCGGCATCGGATGGTCGCCTCCGCCGTAGCGCGAAAGGTCATATCCGCCAACCGATGTCAGCACGTCCTCGTCGATATGGCAGTGCCCGGTTTCCTCCCGCGCGGGGCGGGCCAGAATCTCCGCGGCCGCGTCGGCCATGATCTCCGGACTCCGTGAGGACGGCATGAACTGTCCGTCGGAGATGTTGGCCACCGCTGAGGTGGCGATATAGGTCTTGGGCCACAGGCAGTTCGACGCGATGCCGGCCTCGGCGAACTCGGCCGCCCACCCCAGGGCCAGCAGGGTCATCCCGTACTTGGACAGCGTGTAGGCCGGATGAGCTCCGAGCCAGCGCGGGTTCAGGTTGACCGGCGGCGAGATCGTCAGCACATGCGCATTGGCCGAGGCGCGCAGATGCGGCAGGCAGGCCTGGGTGAGTAGGAAGGCGCCTTTGATGTTGACATCGGCCATCAGGTCGAACTTCTTCTCGGACAGGGTCTCGGTCGGATCGGTGGCGATCGCACTGGCGTTGTTGACGCAGACGTCGACTCCGCCGAACTTCGCCACCGCGACGTCCACGGCCCGGCGCACGTCGTCGGGATTGCGCACATCGCCGACCACCGCGGCGGCCCGGCCGCCGGCGGCTTCGATATCGGCCGCCGCGGTGTGCACGGTCCCGGGCAGTCGCGGATGGGGCTGATCGGTCTTGGCCAGCAACACCACGTTGGCACCCTGCCGTCCGGCGGCCATCCCGATGGCCAGTCCGATCCCTCGGCTTGCGCCGGAGATCACCAGGGTCCGATCGGCCAAGGTGTGCGCGGTCATGGGCCTCCTTCGGAGGGTTGGTTATCCCGGAATGATATTGGCATTCTCATTTTCTGCAAATACGGTATCCGGTGGTGAGCGCCGCGGATAGGGTTCACCCATGACTCGGGTAGCAGTGATCACGGGCGCGGGCGGCATGGGTGTGCCCACCGCCGAACTTCTGGCGGCCGACCATGCCGTCGTCCTGGCGGATGTTCGGCAGGACCGTCTGGACACAGCGGTGTCGGCCCTGGCTGCGAAGGGCATCTCCGCGACCGCGGTGCTCTGCGATGTCACCGACCGCAAGGCTGTCGAGGCGCTGTTCGCGACCGCGGCGGGGCTGGGCACGGTCGACGCGGTGGTGCACACCGCGGGCGTCAGTCCGAACATGGGTGATGCGGACTATGTGATGCGGACCAACGCGCTGGGCACGCTGTACGTCAACGAGGTGTTCCACGGCAGCGCCGCCGAGGGTGCGGCGATCGTCAACGTGGCGTCGATGGCCTCCTATCTGATGCCCGACGAGATGCTTCCGACTCAGCATTTCGATCTCGCCTTCACCGACGAGAAGCGCTTCATCGCCGAACTGCTGGCGGTCTGCGAACTCGCGCCGGCGGAATTGCAGTCCGGTATGGCGTATGGAGTCAGCAAGAACTTCGTCCGGTGGTACACCACATCGCAGACCGAACGGTTCACCGGCCGGGGTCTGCGGATCGTGTCGGTGTCACCGGGTTCGGTCGACACCGAGATGGGCAGGCTGGAGGAGAGCTCGGGCTCCGGAGCGATCGTCGCCAACGCAGCGGTCCCGCGCTGGGGCACGGCGCAGGAGATGGCCGACCTTTTCGCGTTCTGCGTCAGCGACCGGGCCGGCTATTTGACCGGAACCGACATCCTCAACGACGGTGGCGTGATCGCCTCGATCCGGGAGCGGGCCCGCAAGGCCGGCAAGGGTGAGGGGTT
>JAPOKC010000067.1 GCA_029977845.1 Mycobacteriaceae bacterium
CACCGGCGAGATGCGCGGGGCGTTCTCGATGTCGGAGCCTGAACTGGGTTCTGATGTCGCGGCGATCCGCACCCGTGCGGTGCGCGAGGCCGACGGGGACTACATCATCACCGGTCAGAAGATGTGGCTGACCAACGGCGGAAGCTCCACCCTGGTCGCCGCACTGGTCCGCACCGACGAGGGTGCGGCGCGGCCGCATGACAACCTGACGGCGTTCCTGATCGAGAAGCCGACCGGTTTCGGAGAGGTCGCCCCGGGTCTGGTGATTCCGGGCAAGCTCGACAAACTCGGATACAAGGGCATCGACACCACTGAGTTGATCTTCGACGGCTACCGCGCCTCGGCCGCCGATGTGCTCGGCGGGGTCACCGGTCGCGGTTTCGCCCAGATGATGGACGGGGTGGAGGTCGGCCGGGTCAACGTCGCCGCCCGCGCCTGCGGGGTGGGGATCCGGGCCTTCGAACTCGCGGTTCGCTACTCCCAGCAGCGCTCCACCTTCGGCAAGCCGATCGCCGAGCACCAGGCGATCGCGTTCTCTCTTGCCGAAATGGCCACCAAGGTGGAGGCCGCGCACCTGATGATGGTCAATGCGGCCCGACTCAAGGACTCCGGGCAGCGCAACGACCTGGAGGCGGGCATGGCCAAGTACCTGGCTAGCGAGTTCTGCTCGGAGGTGACCCAGGCCAGCTTCCGCATCCACGGCGGCTACGGCTACTCCAAGGAGTACGAGATCGAACGGCTCATGCGTGACGCCCCGTTCCTACTGATCGGCGAGGGCACCAGCGAGATCCAGAAGACCATCATCAGCAAGCGGCTGCTGCGGGACTATCGGATCTGACCGTGGCGACCGAGCAGAAGACGACCTACTGCCGTATCTGTGAGTCGGTGTGCGGCATGGTGGCCACCGTCGAAGACGGCCGGCTGGTTGCGTTGCGACCGGATAAGGACCATCCGCTCTCCGAAGGCTTCGCCTGCCAGAAGGGCATCGCCTTCACCGAGGTCGTCAACGACCCGGACCGCGTCACGACTCCACTGCGACGAACCCCCGACGGTGGATTCGAGGAGGTCGGCTGGGACGAGGCGATGTCCGATATCGCCATGCGGCTCAGCGCGATTCACGATGAGCATGGCGGCGGCGCGATCGGCTGGTACGCCGGTAATCCGGGCGCGTTCAGCTACGAGCACATCCCGGCGGCCGCGCTGTTCCTCGCGGGTCTGGGGCGGCGCTCCCACCTCTATACGGCATCCTCGCAGGATTCCCACCCGCGACTGATGGCGAGCCAACTGCTCTACGGGTATCCGCTGTCGGTGCCCTTCCCGGATCTCTCCCGCACCGAATTGCTGGTTGTGATGGGGGCCAACCCGGTCGTGTCGCACGGCAGCCTGATCGCCGCGCCGCGGATGCGTGAACGTATGCACGCCATCGTCAAACGCGGCGGCCGGGTTCTGGTCATCGACCCGCGCCGAACCGAGACCGCCGCCCAGTTCGACTGGCTCGGCATCCGCCCGGACGGCGACGCACTGCTGTTGCTCTCGCTGCTGCAGGTGATGTTCGCCGAAGGACTCGTCGATCAGGGTCTGGCCCGCCGTCAGGCCGACGGCGTCGATTGGCTCGCGGCGCAGTGCGCGTCGTTCACCCCGGAACGGACCGAATCCGAGACGGGGATTCCCGCCGGCACCGTGCGTTCGCTGGCTCGCGATCTGGCCCGCACACCGAAGGCGGCCGTCTACGGCCGGCTGGGAACCTGCTCCGGCCGGTCGGGAACCCTCACCACGTATCTGCTCGACGCGGTCAACCTGGTTGCCGGAAATGCGGACGTCCCGGGCGGTTCGGTGTTCGGCAGTCTGGGCATACCGGGCGAGTCCTGGGTCGTCGCGGCCTTCGGTGCGCTGTTGCGCCGCGGCTATCGCCGCAACCGCACCCGTATCGGCGGATTCGGGAGATTGGTACGCAGTGAGCCGGCGACGCTGATGGCCAAGGAGATCGAGGAGCCCGGTGAGGGACAACTGCGGGCGTTGTTCGTCAGCGCCGGCAATCCGGTGCTCTCGGTGCCCAACGGCCCGGCACTGAGCGATGCCATGCGGAAACTGGATCTGTCGGTCGCACTTGACTTCTACATCACCGAGACGTCCGCGCAGTGCGACTACATCCTGCCGACCACCACCATGTACGAGCGGGAGGATTTCCCGCTGCTGTCCCAGACGTTCCTGGTCAAGCCCTTCCGGCAGGCGACCGCCGCGGTGATCGCACCCCGCGGTCAGGCCCAGACCGAGTGGGACATCATCGACGATCTGATGCAACGGATGTCCGGGCAGACCCGGATGTTCAGGGTTCTGGCGCGGTTGCGCTCGGCTGCCGGACGTTCGGGCCGTCGATTGAGCCTGCGGCCGATGGTGGACGGCATCGTCCGGTTCGGGCCCGGTGGGGATCTCGGCGGGCTTCGCCGAGGTGGTCTGTCCTTCGACTCGCTCACCACCGAGCATCCGCACGGCAAAGTTCTCGCCGAGGACGTCGCCACCGGGGTGCTGTCGAAGGTGGTGAGCTACCGCGGGGGACGGATCCGACTGCAGCACAGCGAGATCAGCCGCGACATCGAGGCCGTCGGCCTTCGCATCTGGCCGCCGGAGTACCCGCTTCGGCTGATCGGTATGCGCGATTCCCGGTCGGAGAACTCGTGGATGCACAACTCGCCGCTGTTGATGCGCGGCGAGCGGGGGCCGAAGGCGCTCATCCACATTGCGGACGCCAATCGGCGCGGTATCGCCGACGGTGACGATATCGCCGTGCGCTCGCCCTACGGGAAGATCGCGCTGCCGGCCACCGTCACCGAGGACATCGTGCCCGGGACGGTGGCGATCCCGCACGGCTGGGGACATCGGGGCGGTGGGTGGGAGCTGGCCAACCGGGCCGGTGGCGTCAACGTCAACGAACTGACCTCCGACGATCCGCAGGATGTCGAGGCGTTGTCCGGGATGGCCTGGCTGACGGGGGTGCCCATCGAGGTGGAGCGGACGTGACCGAACGCGTACTCGATGAACTCGGCTACTACCTGCTGGCAGGTGCCGGCGGCGAGGGCCCGGCCACGCTGATGGATGAGGCCCGGGGAGGTGAGGAACTCGGATTCGGCACCGCGTTCATCTCCGAACGGTGGAACGTCAAGGAGGCCGCCTCGTTGACCGGTGCGGCCTGCGCCGTCACCACCCGGATGCAGATCGCTACGGCCGCAACGAATCACAACACCCGCCACCCGCTGATCACCGCGTCATGGGCCACCACCATGCACCGGCTCTCCGGGGGGCGTTTCACCCTCGGCATCGGCCGCGGTATCGCGGCGATCTACAACGCTTTCGGGGTTGCCCCGGTGACCACCGCGCAGATGGCCGACTTCGCGACGGTGATGCGCAGGCTGTGGCGAGGTGAGGTGATCATCGGCCATGACGGCCCGATGGGTGAGTATCCGGTGCTGGTCCTCGACCCCGACTTCAACGAGGACATCAGGCTTGCGCTGGTGGCCTTCGGTCCCAACACCCTGCGACTCGGCGGCCGGCTTTTCGACGATGTCATCCTGCACACCTATTTCACGCCGGAGACGCTGCAGCGTTGCGTGCGGACCGTCAAGGAGGCCGCCGAGGCCGCCGGCCGGGATCCGGACAGCGTGCGGGTCTGGTCGTGTTTCGCCACCGTCGGCGATCATCTGCCCGAGGAATTGCGGCTGAAGAAGACGGTTGCCCGCTTGGCCACCTACCTGCAGGGCTATGGCGATCTGCTGGTGAGCACCAACGACTGGGATCCTGCTGTCCTGCAGGACTTCCGGGCCGATTCGGTGGTGCAGTCGATCGGCGGGGGTATCGACCACAAGGCGAGCGCGGAGCAGATCGAACACATCGCGACACTGATCCCCGACGAATGGCTGGAGCCGGCCGCGACCGGTTCGGCCGGCCAGTGTGTGGACCGGATCCGCCAGGAGTTCGACCACGGCGCCGACGCGGTGATCCTGCACGGGGCCACCCCGGACGAGCTGCGGCCGGTCGTCGAGGCGTACCGCCAAACCATTACGTAGCGCTTTGCGGCCGAACTATCGTCGTTTCCATGACAGTCAAGGATTCCCGCGAAGTGGTCATCGAGGCGACGCCGGAGGAGATCATCGCCGTCATCGCCGACGTCGATTCGGCCCCGTCCTGGTCCTCGCAGTATCAGAGTGCCGAGGTGCTCAGCACCTACCCGGACGGCAAGCCCAAACAGGTGAAGATGAAGGTGAAGGCGGCCGGGATCACCGACGAGCAGACCGTCGAGTACAGCTGGGGTGACAACACCGCGGGCTGGACGCTGCTCAAAGCCGGTCAGATGCGGTCCCAGGAAGCGTGGTACACGCTGACCCCGCAGGGCGAGGCGACCAAGGTGCGTTTCGATCTCGCACTCGATCTGTCGATCCCGCTACCCGGGTTCATCGTCAAGCAGGCGATCAAGGGCGCGATGGACACCGCGACCAATGGGCTGCGCAAGCAGGTGTTGAAGATCAAGAAGGGCTGAGCGAGGCGAGACGGCTGATCGCCTCGTCCAGGGTCGCGTCGCTTTTGCAGAACGCGAAGCGCACCAGGTGCTTCCACGAATCGGGCGTGCCGGCGGAATCACAGAACGCCGACATGGGGATCGCCGCGACCCCTGCGCGATGCGGTAGTTCCTCGCAGAACGCGGTGCTGTCCGTATAGCCGAGCGGGCGAGGGTCGGCGCAGATGAAATAGGTGCCCGCACTGGTGTGCACATCGAATCCGATGGCGCTCAGCGCCGTTGAGAGCTTGTCGCGTTTGGCCTGGAGAGAATCGCGGAGCGAGTCCACCCAGGCGTCCTCGTGGTTCAGGGCGTAGGCGACCGCGGGCTGGAACGGCGCCCCGCCCACATAACTCAGGTATTGCTTGGCCGCGCGTACTCCGGCGACCAGTTCCGGAGTGCCGCAGGCCCAGCCGATCTTCCAGCCGGTGCAGTTGAACATCTTGGCGGCACTGGAGATGGTGACGGTGCGCTCGGCCATCCCCGGGTAGCGGGCCAGCGGCCGATGCTCGTGGCCGTCGAACGTCAGCCGCTCGTAGACCTCATCGGAGATCACCAGCAGATCGGCCTCGACGCACACCTGCGCCAGTGCGCGGCATTCGTCCTCGGAGAGCACCATCCCGGTCGGGTTGTGCGGCGAGTTGACGATGATCGCCCGGGTTCGCGGGGTGATCGCCGCCCGCAGGGCGTCGGCGTCTAGAGCGAAACCGCGTCCGTCGGGAACCAGTGGCACCGCGACCCGGTGCGCGCCGGCCATCGCGATGTTGGGCGCGTAGGTGTCGAAGTACGGCTCCACGACCAGAACCTCGGTCCCGGGTTCGACCAGACCGATCACCGCCGCGGCGATCGCCTCGGATGCGCCGACGGTGACCAGCACCTGGTTCTCCGGATCGAATTGCTGGCCGTACCGGCGCAGGCGCTGGGCGGCGATCGCTTCGCGCAACTCCGCGATACCCAGTCCGGGCGGGTACTGGTTGACCCCGTCGGCGATCGCCTGGCGGGCTGTCTCGAGCATGGCCGGCGGACCGTCCTCGTCGGGGAAACCCTGCCCGAGATTCACCGCGCCGAGGCGGGCGGCCAGCGCCGACATCTTGGCGAAGATGTTCACGCTGAAGGGCCGCAACCGTTCGACCGTCATGGGTGGTCAGCGTAGATCCCGCCGCCACCCCGCCACGATTCCCGCCGCCCGTGAAGCCATTGTCACTCCCGGCGCTGAGGGTGAAGATAGCTTCACCGGCGAGGGTGAGCGCCGGCCTGGCCAGGCCTCAACCAACAGGTTGGCCGGGGCCGTCAGTTACCCATCGGTAGGGGCGGCTAGGCTGCTAGTGCCGGAAATCCACATATCAAATCCGAGGGATCCCTATGTCAGAAGAAGCCTTCATCTACGAGGCCATCCGCACCCCGCGCGGAAAGGGCCGCAACGGCGCCCTGACCGAGGTAAAGCCGCTCAACCTCGTCACCGGTCTGATCGACGAGATGCGTTCGCGTCATCCCAACCTCGACGAGAACATGATCAGCGACGTCATCCTGGGCTGCGTCTCGCCGGTCGGCGACCAGGGCGGCGACATCGCCCGCACCGCGGTGATCGCCGCGGGTATGCCCGACACCGTCGGTGGCGTGCAGCTCAACCGGTTCTGCGCTTCCGGCCTGGAGGCCGTCAACACCGCCGCGCAGAAGGTTCGCTCCGGTTGGGACGACCTGGTGTACGCCGGCGGCGTCGAGTCGATGAGCCGGGTGCCGATGGGCTCCGACGGCGGCGCCATGATGGCCGACCCGGCCACCAACTACGACGCCTTCATCGTTCCGCAGGGCATCGGCGCCGACCTGATCGCCACCCTGGAGGGCTTCAGCCGAGAGGACGTCGACGCCTACGCGGTGCAGTCCCAGGAGCGCGCCGCCGAGGCGTGGTCCGGCGGCTACTTTGCCAAGTCGGTCATTCCGGTTCGCGATCAGAACGGTCTGCTGATCATCGACCATGACGAGCACATGCGCCCCGGCACCACCATGGACAGCC
>JAPOKC010000068.1 GCA_029977845.1 Mycobacteriaceae bacterium
GCGCCGAGACCCTCACCGTCACCGACGAAGACGGCCACCTCCTCAGTCCCGGATCACTGGCACGCCCACCCACCAAACCCCCACCGGACGTCCCGCCCTACCCGGGACCACTCGGCGAACGCGCCGACTGGTGGTGGTACAACCCGTACGACCCACAGAAACCATCGACGAACTAGGACCAACCCTCACCCTTGCCGGCCTTGCGGGCCCGCTCCCGGATCGAGGCGATCACTTCATCGGTGATCGTGCACCAGATCACGCTCGCCGGAGCTTCCAGACGGGGTGGAACTCCAATTCCTCGGTGAGATCGGCCATGGGGAAATGATTCAAGCCTCTGCGTGGAGTCGCTCACGCAGTTCGCGCTTGAGAATTTTCCCGTAGTTGTTCGTCGGCAGCGAGTCGACGAAGCGGTACTCCTTGGGTCGCTTGAAGCGTGCGATGCGATCCAGACAGGTCTGATCGAGCGCGTCAGTGGCGGGCTGCTCCCCCGCCGCGACGACGAACGCCACGACGGCCTCGCCCCACTCCGGATCGGGGCGCCCGACGACCGCCACGGCGCTGACGTGCGGATGGCACAGCAATGCCTCCTCCACCTCGCGCGGGTAAATGTTCATCCCGCCGCTGATGATCAGATCCTTGGACCGGTCACGCAGGGTCAGGTACCCGTCGGAATCGAAGCTGCCGATGTCCCCGGTGTGCAACCAGCCACCGCGCAGGGTCTCGGCGGTGGCCTCGGGCGCTCCCCAGTAGCCCGACATCACCACGTCACCGCGCACCACCACCTCACCGAGCTCCCCGCGAGGCACCTCCCGATCGTCATCGTCGACGACGCGGACCTCGACGTCGGTCCGCGGGAATCCGACGCTCTGCATACGGTCCCGCCACCGCGGGTGCGCACGATCGGCGTGCTCCTGTTTGGACAGCGCGGTGATGGTCATCGGGGTTTCGCCCTGCCCGTAGATCTGCGCCAGCCGTGGTCCGAAAACCTCAAGGCCCACTTCGAGATCCGCGAGGTACATCGGTGCGCCGCCGTAGATGATCGTTTTCAGATTCGACAGGTCCGCCCCGACGATCACCGGATCGCCGGCCAGCCGCTTGACCATGATCGGCGCCGCGAACATCGACACACCGGACCATCGCTTCAGCAAGTCGAGGAGTTCGGGTCCGTCGACACCGCCGGACTCCGGGATGACACTCACCGCACCGCGGGCGACATGCGGCAGACCGTAGAGGCCGGATCCGTGCGACAGCGGCGCGGCGTGCAGGATCGCGTCTGCAGGGGAAATCGGGTCGATGTCGGCGAAGTAACTCATCGAGGCCATCAGCAGGTTGCGGTGCGTGAGAGTCGCACCCTTGGGTCGGCCGGTCGTGCCGCTGGTGTAGAACAGCCACGCCGCATCACCCAGGGCGGAGTCGAACAGGTGCACCGGGGTGGATCGGGTGATCTTGTCCCACTGCGGCCCGGGTGCGATGACCGCCGCCTTCAGTCCATCGATCGTCTCGACGAGGGGTTCGACGTCCTCGGCGTGCTCGGCGTCGGTGACGACGACCGAGGTGCCGCTGTGGTCAAGCACATAGGCGATCTCGTCGCGGTGCAGACGAGCGTTGACCGGCACTGCGACGAGGCCCGCGTGCCAGGCGCCGAAGAGTGCCTCGAGATACTCGGGCCGGTTGCGCATAACGATCGCAACCCGGTCACCGGGCTTCAGCCCGAAGACCTCTCGCAGGCCGCCGGCCACCGCCGCGGTCCGCCCCGCGAACTCGCTCCAGGTCGCATGCACCCGGTGTCCCTCGGCCAGTGCCGCGTGATCGCGTAGCCGATGTCCGTTGCGCTCCACCCAGGTCGCGAGGTTCATGTAAACCGATGTTGCCGCGCGACACTCGGCCCGTGCAAGCATCTCGGGGATTACCCCCGGGTGATATCGGGAACACTGCAACCCTGCGGGCGCCGGCCCTGGAGATGGTGTTGGCTGTTTGCTACCTCGCTTCACTGACGCAACTTAGGCGTGACGCGCCAGTAAATAATATCTGGTCACTCTTGCTCGTCTTTCTCTTTATGCAGCTAAGAGTGCTGATATCCGGATCCGGGTGATCCGAAGCGGCGCCGGCCGGCCGGAGGGTTTACTGTAGGCGGGTATGGCCACCCGTAAGCACCCCCGAACAGCATCATCGGTGGGCCTCGGGGTGGGCCTCGGGATGTGCACGGCGATCCTGACCGGATGCGCAATCGCGTCGGCGGACTCCGGTTCGACGGACACCCCGGCTGCATCGGCGAGCAGGCCGGCGCACCACAGCCCACGGTCGGGTCCGGCGCGGCCTGCCACGGTCCGGACGGAAAGACGTTCTGTCAAAGCGCCTTCGCTCCGGGCGTCCGTCGTGCGCAGTTCCGCCGTGAACCCCAGTGCGCTGCCGGCGGTTCTTGCGCCGCGCGAGATCTGGGTGGGCGTCGCGTCGTCGGTGATGGGACTGGTGCAGAACACGCTGCGCGCGGTCGGCATAGCCGCCTATCTGGGACCGACCCAGTCGACGCTGAATCAGACGCTGACCCTCAACGGCTACAACCTGACTCCCAGTTCCACCGAGACCGTCACCTCGTTCTACGGCCAGTGGGCGTCCTGGCCGGGTGGCCCGACCCTGATTCAGGGACAGCAGCAGTACGCCGTCGTCGACCCGGCCACCAATCTGCCGGTGGGGAACTTCGACGCGCTGGTGAGCACGGGCAGCCCGTTCACCATCCGCAGCCGCTACGTGGAACTCCTCGTCACCGCGAACGACGGCGTCAACGTCGGAACCGGACCGGGTCAGATCCCTCCGGTGGGCTCGCTGATCGCGAACTTCGACCTTCTCGGTGGGTTCGGGTGGTCGTATTCCGCGCTGGCATCATCACCGGCGAACGTGGTGAGCTTCGCGCTGACGACGCCGTTCGGGGACATTCCCCTTCCGTTCGGTTTCGACGCCGCCAAGGGCATCGCCGACCACACGGTCGACAATCAGCCGGTCGATCTGGCCAACGGCTACAGCATCGTCCCCGCCGACCCGTTCGGCGACACCTATGTCGGCACAAGCGGATTCCTGCCCTACTACACGACCGTCCAGGCCTACCAGGTGTTCGACCTCCGCGACGGATCCGGTACGACGGTAGGAAGTTTCGAGGGAGTCGTCACACCCACCGCCGACGTCATGGGCGTGCACACCGAGGCGATCCTGGTGACGAAGGTCATCGACGGCTCACCGGGTGTCCTGCCCGGAGACGTCCCGCCGGTTGGTTCGGTGTTCAACGTCATGTACGAAGCCGACGGCACCTACGTGATCTATTCGGCGCTGCCGTCCACATCGGGTGATGTGGTGTCGACGATCCTGGTCGATGCGGACGAGATCTCCAACATCGGGACGTTCCCGATGAACCTCCTCGACGCTGCCGCGCTGCCTCCGGTCAAACGACTGCCGACCTCCGGCGGCTACAGCCTGCTGCCGACCTCCGCGCTGATCCCCTCCGGAGTGAATGGACTGCCGCCCAGGGATATCCAGGTCCAGGGTTATCAGCAGTTCGGGGTGTACGACTCCAACGGAGTCCAGCAGGGTGGCTTCAACGCCGACGTCTGCACCCAGTTGGACATGTACGGCAATTACAGCCAGGCCATCCTGGTCACCAAAGTCACCGCTGACGCGGCCGGCGTCCCGCCGGTCGGCTCGATCATCAACTACGTCTATTACGGCAACACCGGATTCGGGACGTACTACTCATCCGAGCCGATGACGAACGGCGCCAGGACCACGTTCAAGATCCTGACACCGCTCTTCGACATCCCCACCTGGTCGATGTACAACGCCTCGGCCGGGTTGACGGATGTGTCGTTCTTCGACCCGTTCGGCTGAGAGGCGCCGGCCTGCGACTCGGTGCGTTCCGGACCTCCGGACGGCGATGCGTGCGAGACTGATACGTCCGAACGGTTGTGAGGAGGCACTCTGTGGCGAAGGCGGATAGCGGCCTGTCGAGGCGCCAGGTCCTAGGCGGAATGGCGGTCGGCGCAGCCGCCGCCGGGGCGGTCATCGCCGGATTGGCTACCGACGCCGACTCCACGGCGGTCGGGATCACCGCTGCCGGTGAATCGGAGATCCCTCAGGGACCACCCGTGCGCCCGATCTGTGCCGCGGACTGGGCGGCTGCCTGTTGGTGGACGCCGTCGACGGCGGTCTGATCCGGGGCACGGTCCCGATGATGGGCCCGCTGCTCAGCTGCTGATCGCCCCCAACACTCGCCACCCGAAGCGAACCAGGCGGAGTATCTGTTCGACGCGCCGGTGTGAGGGTGGGTTCCGTTGGATCACCCGCAAGGGATCACCCCGCGGGGCGCCGATAGCCGAAACCCTTTCGGCTACTCAGTCGAGCGAAAATAGGGTTCGACCGTGCCGACGCGCTTGATGGTCATCGGGTTACCGCGGCGATCCCTCGCGGTCGGAACCTCAACGCGCACCCAACCCTCGGCCACGTCGTATTCATGGACATTGGTCGTCTCGACGCCGTTGAAACGGATTCCGACACCACGAATGAGCAACTCCTCGTCGTAGAAGGGGCTGCGCGGATCGATGGAGAGGTGATTCGGCGGAACGTCTGCGCTCTGATCTTCGGACATGATGGCTTTCGTCGAATGCTGAGCATTGGGTTTATTCAGTGAGAACCTACGCGAGCCTGGTGAAGCCGGCCTAGGCGGCCGTCTTCCTCCGCAGGATCGGTGCGTCCATCGCCAGGGTGGCCGCCGGTGCGGTGTCGTCGTTGTTGATCGTGATGGTGGCTGCTTTCGCGACCCCGAGGACTGCCCCGGTGGGGGCCGACAGGGTCAGCGTCAAAGTCTCGTTGGCCTCCACGGTGCGGTCACCGAGGACGATCAGGCTGACCTGTTTCGACGTCTGGCCGGCGGTGAACGTCAGAGTGCCCGAAGCCGCGGTGTAGTCCTGCCCGGCTTTGGCCGAACCGTCCGCGGTGCTGTAACTGACAGTGACCGGAGTCTTGGACGCCTGGGAGAGCGCCACGGTGAACTTCACCGTCTTCGACCCGGAATTGCCCTCGGCCACGACGGTGGTCACCGGACTGATCGACACCGCCGGAAGGTCATCGTTGGTGATCGTCACCGTCGACGCCTTGGCCGCGCCGAGGGTTGCCCCCGACGGGGCCGACAACGTCACCGTGAACGTCTCGTCCGCCTCGATCGCGGTATCCCCCGCCACCGTGACGGTGATCTGCTTGGAGGTCTGGCCGGCAGCGAACGTCACCGTGCCCGAGGCCCCCGTGTAATCCTGCCCGGCCGTCGCCGAACCGTTGGCAGTCGCATACTTCACCGTCACCGTCGACCCGACAGCCTGCGACAGAGCAACTGTCAACGTCACGGCCTTGGACCCCGAATTGCCCTCGGCCACCGACACGCTCGTCGGGCTGATCGACACCACCGGCAGATCATCATTGGTGATCTTCACCGTCGATGCCGCCGTACCGAGAGTTGCCCCCGACGGGGCCGACAACGTCACCGTGAACGTCTCATCGGTCTCTGCCGCGGCATCGCCGAGCACTGTGACGGTGATCTGCTTGGAGGTCTGGCCGGCGGCGAACGTCACCGTGCCCGAGGCCCCCGTGT
>JAPOKC010000069.1 GCA_029977845.1 Mycobacteriaceae bacterium
GGGTGGGTGGGGTGCGCGGTGGATGCCGGAAGAACCCGGCATTGGCCACCGCCGCCGCCAGACCGGCCCGGCGCAGCCAACGATGCTTGCGACCCGCCGCGGCCACCGCCAGCGCAGCCGAGATGAAGGGTAATCCGGCCGGGTGGACCGGCGGCACCGAGGAACGCACCAGGGCGGCCAGCCGCCGCGG
Source organism: Mycobacteriaceae bacterium (assembly GCA_029977845.1). Taxonomy (GTDB): domain Bacteria; phylum Actinomycetota; class Actinomycetes; order Mycobacteriales; family Mycobacteriaceae; genus Mycobacterium. The sequence continues at coordinate 191 of JAPOKC010000069.1, forward strand.
GCCGGACTGCGAGGGAAGGTCGGGGCGTCTGGCCACCTGCGGGATTCTACGGTTTCCCGATCAGGACAGGTCCCACACCGCGACCTGATCGCCGGCGGCCAGGTCGGTGACCTGTTCGCTGATCTCCAGCAGACAGTTGGCCGAGGCGAGGAATCGGAGGTGATGGGAGCCCGCCGGACCGTAGCTGCTGACGGTCCCGGTGGCCGGGTCATAGACCCCGCGCCGAAACTGTCGCTTGCCGGCCGGCGAGGTCAGGTCCTCGGTCAGCACCGCGGTGCGACGTGGCCGGTGGGGGGACAGGCCCATGGCGGTGCGTAGGGCCGGACGGATGAACACCTCGAAGGACACCAGGGCGCTGACGGGGTTGCCCGGCAGGGTGATGATCGGGACGGTGCTGAATTCTCCGGCTTCGCCGGAAATGGCCACGGTGCCTGCGCCCTGCGGCATCCCCGGTTGCATCGCGACCTTCGTGAATTCCACATCGGTCCCGGCGAAGGCGTCCTTGACGACCTCGTATGCCCCGGCGCTCACGCCGCCGGAGGTCAGGATGAGATCGGCGCCGCCGGCCCGGTCGGCGAGCAGGGTGCGGAATGCGGCGACATCGTCCGCGGAGGTCGCGGTTGCGACGACGGTACCGCCGGCCTCGCGGACCGCGGCGGCCACCATCACGGCGTTGGACTCGTAGATCTGTCCGGGGCGTAGTTCGGTTCCCGGCTGAACCAACTCAGATCCCGTCGACACCACCAGAACCCTCAGGCGTGGCCGGACAGTCAGCCCGGTGAGCCCGAGTGCGGCCGCCAGGCCGAGGGCCGCGGGGGTGAGGACGTGGCCGGCTCGCAGCACGGTGGTGCCCACCGTGACGTCCTCACCGGCCCGGCGGACGTGCTGCCCGGGACGTGGAGCGACGCGGATCTGCACCGCCGCACCGGGTTTCCCGCCATCGGTCTGTTCCACCGGCACGATCGCGTCGGCCCCGTCGGGCACCGGGGCACCGGTCATGATCCGGTGGGCGGATCCCGGTGAGAGCACCAGCTGATCGGTTCGGCCGGCCGGAATATCCTCGGCCACAGGCAGTTTCACCGGGTTAGCGGCGCCGGCATCGGCGAGGTCGGCTGCCCGTACGGCGTAGCCGTCCATCGCCGAGTTGTCGAACACCGGAAGGGGAATCGGTGCAGCCACATCCTCGGCCAGTGCCAGACCGAGGGCGTCGGGGAGTGCGGTCCGAACGCCGTCCCGCGTCCGGATCAGATCGGCGACGAACTGCTGATGCTCCTCGACCGTTCGCATCACACCGGGAATTTCACGCCGGTCAGTTCCTCGGACACCGTCCAGAGCCGCTCCTGAATCGCCACGTCGCGGGACTGCTCGCTGGAGGTCACCAGTTCGGGATAACCGCGCATCTCGCGGAACCCGTCCGGGCCCCAGTACTGACCGCCCTGGACACCCGGATCGGTGGCGGCGCGCAAGGTGGGCAGCGCCCCCATCTCGGCGGTGTTGAGGATCCTGCCGAACAGCCAGTTCACCCCGGGCAGTCCGGCGCCCGGGATGTGACGGGTCAACTCGGTGGCCGCCACCCCCGGGTGTGCCGCCACCGAGATGGTCTTCGCGTTCGCGGCGGCAAGACGGCGTTGCAGGTCGTAGGCGAACATCAGATTGGCCAGCTTGGACTGTCCGTACGAGGCGACGCGATCGTAGCCACGGCGCTCCCATTGCAGATCGTCGAAGTCGATCTTGGCCCGCAGGTTGTGGGCGATGCTGGAGACCACAACAACTCTCGACTTATCAACGGGCAGAAGGTTTTTCAGCAATAGCCCGGTCAGCGCGAAATGCCCGAGGTGGTTGGTTCCGAACTGCAGTTCGAACCCGTCGGCCGTAGTGGACTTCGGCGGGTACATCACACCGGCGTTGTTGATCAGCAGGTCGATCCGCGGATAGGCGGCGCCCATCTCGGCGGCAGCCTCCTTGACCGACGTCAAGGAGCCGAGGTCGAGTTTCTGCACGGTCACATCGGCTCCGGGGGTGAGTTTCCGGATGCTGGCCGCGGCGGCCTCGCCCTTTGCCGTGTCACGAACGGCCATCACCACCTTCGCGCCCCGAGCCGCCAGCACCCGCGCGGTGTCGTAGCCCAGGCCGGTGTTGGAGCCGGTGATGATCGTCAGCCGGCCGCTTTGATCGGGAACGTCCTTCTCAGTCCATGCCATGCCTAGAACAGTAGGCGGTCAGGGATTGCGCCACGTCCGCAGATTATCGATGCGCTCCTGCAACTGGTCGCGGTTGGCCGCGGCCACCGGCGGTCCGCCGCAGATCCGGCGCAACTCGTTGTGGATCCAGCCGTGCGGTTTTCCGGTCCGGTGGTGCATCGCCGACACCAGGGAGTTGAGTTCGCGGCGCAATTCGGAGCGCTGACCGTGGGTGGTGCGCGGCGGGGGCGGGGCGCCGGCCGCCGAGCGCAACGCCAACTGCTCGTCCTGGCGACGGCGCAGCAGGTCGCGCATCTGGTCGGGGTGCAACAGGCCGGGGATACCGAGGTAGTCCTCCTCCTCGGCGCTGCCGGCCGGGGTGGCGGTCCCGAACGAGGCCCCGTCGAAGATCACCTGGTCCAATTCGGCGTCGGCCCCCAGCGATTCGAAGCTGTTCTCGATCTCGCCGGGCTCGGTCCGGCGACGCTCGGCCCGCATCTCGTCGTCGAGCGAATCCCGGTGCGGCTTGCCCAGCACGTGATTGCGTTGCTCCTCCAATTCGCTGGCCAGTCCCAGTAACTGGGGCACCGACGGCAGGAAGATACTGGCAGTCTCACCGGGGCGTCGAGACCGGACGAAGCGGCCCACCGCCTGGGCGAAGAACAACGGTGTCGAAGCGCTGGTGGCATAAACCCCGACCGCGAGCCGGGGCACGTCGACACCTTCCGACACCATCCGGACCGCGACCAGCCATCGCCCGGTCCCGGCCGAGAAGGCGCTGATCCGGTTCGAGGACCCCGGGTCGTCGGAGAGCACCAGTGTCGGCTTCTCGCCGGTGATGGCGGTCAGCAGTTTGGCGTAGGCGCGCGCGGCTTTCTGGTCGGAGGCGATCACCATGCCGCCCGCGTCGGGCATACCGTCCTCGCGCTTCTGGCTCAGCCTCTTGTCGGCCGCCCGCACCACCGCGGGCATCCAGTCGCCGTCGGGGTCCAGGGCTGTGCGCCAGGCCCGGGCGGTGTGCTCGGCGGTCAGCGGCTCCCCGAGTCGGGCCGCGTGCTCCTCCCCGGCGCTGTCACGCCAGCGGGCCTCCCCGGAGTAGGCCAGGAACACCACGGGACGGACCACTCCGTCGGTCAGGGCATCGGAGTACCCGTAAGTGTGGTCTGCCACCGATCGCTGGAAACCCGCTCCGTCGGACTCGTAATGGACGAACGGAATCGCGGCGTCGTCACTGCGGAACGGGGTCCCGGTCAGCGTCAGGCGCCTCGCGGCGTCGCCGAACGCCTCCTTGATCCCGTCGCCCCAACTCTTGGCGTCCCCGCCGTGGTGGATCTCGTCGAAGATCACCAGCGTGCGCCGGTTCTCGGTGCGCACCCGGTGCCGGGTCGGGTGGCTGGCCACCTGGGCGTAGGTGACCACCACGCCGTGGAAGTCGTCGGAGATCTGGGCGCGGGCGTTGGAGAACTTCGGGTCCAGCGCGATCCCGGCGGCGTCGGCGGCCGCCGCCCATTGGACTTTCAGGTGTTCGGTGGGCACCACCACGGTGACCTTCTCGACGGTCCCGTCTGCCAGCAGTTCCCCGGCGATCTTGAGCGCGAAGGTCGTCTTGCCCGCGCCGGGGGTGGCCACCAGCAGGAAGTCACGTGGCCGGGCGCTCAGATAGCGGACCAGCGCCCGCCGCTGCCAGCCCCGCAGTGCCTGGGTGCTGGGCGCCTCGACTGCCCGCACCCTGGGACTCCCTCCTGATCGCCAGTTCCCCTGGCTGCCAGGGGACTCTAGCCCAACGGCAGCCGTCGGATCAGTCTGGACAACCCGGGCGTTTCGCGGGTGGCGAACCCCGCCCCCCGATCTTGCACTCGATGGGGGAGAGTGCTAAAAATGACGTTGGCACTCACGATCGGTGAGTGCTAGGTCGGGACGGTGAGGCCTGGGGCCGCGCACGCGCGGAGCACTCTCCAGCCGTCCGTCGCGGGCACTGCGTCCGGCCGAAGACGTGCAATCCCCAACCGGAGGAATCACTTCGCAATGTCCAAGATTATTGCGTACGACGAAGAGGCTCGCCGCGGCCTGGAGCGGGGTCTGAACAGCCTCGCCGACGCGGTCAAGGTCACCCTCGGCCCCAAGGGCCGCAATGTCGTTCTCGAGAAGAAGTGGGGCGCCCCCACGATCACCAACGACGGCGTTTCCATCGCCAAGGAGATCGAGCTCGAGGACCCGTACGAGAAGATCGGCGCCGAGCTGGTCAAGGAAGTCGCCAAGAAGACTGACGACGTCGCCGGCGACGGCACCACCACGGCCACCGTGCTCGCTCAGGCCCTGGTTCGCGAAGGCCTGCGCAACGTCGCGGCCGGCGCCAACCCGCTCGGCCTCAAGCGCGGCATCGAGAAGGCCGTCGAGAAGATCACCGAGACCCTGCTGAAGAGCGCCAAGGAGGTCGAGACCAAGGAGCAGATCGCTGCCACCGCCGGGATCTCCGCCGGTGACCAGACGATCGGCGACCTGATCGCCGAGGCCATGGACAAGGTGGGCAACGAGGGTGTCATCACCGTCGAGGAGTCCAACACCTTCGGCCTGCAGCTGGAGCTCACCGAGGGTATGCGCTTCGACAAGGGCTACATCTCGGGGTACTTCGTCACCGACGCCGAGCGTCAGGAAGCCGTCCTGGAGGATCCCTACATCCTGCTCGTCAGCTCGAAGATCTCGACCGTCAAGGATCTGCTTCCGCTGCTGGAGAAGGTCATCCAGTCCGGCAAGCCGCTGCTGATCATCGCCGAGGACGTCGAGGGCGAAGCGCTGTCGACTCTGGTGGTCAACAAGATCCGCGGCACCTTCAAGTCCGTCGCCGTCAAGGCCCCGGGCTTCGGTGACCGCCGCAAGGCGATGCTGCAGGACATGGCCATCCTCACCGGTGGTCAGGTCGTCAGCGAGGAGGTGGGCCTCTCCCTGGAGACCG
>JAPOKC010000006.1 GCA_029977845.1 Mycobacteriaceae bacterium
CAGCGCCGCCTGCGAGGTCCCCGACCCCACAAACAACCCCGCCACGGCAAGCAGAACCGCGACCAGCACGCGACCGATAACCTTCATGGTCTCCCTAGACGTTCGGCGGCGATCCCGTGCAGGCTCACCGGCGGACCCGCTGTCGGCTCGGATCTCGCCCGACTGCGTGACGCTTTCAATCATTGACAGCCAGAAAGATATCGGTACGGCAACTGTCCCGGCAACGCGAACGGAAACGGCACGCCGCGCTGTTTCCAGGACCGGAGTTAGCTGACCCATCGAGACGGCCGCGGCCGCGGGCGTGCTTCACCGGAGTTCACCGGCTTCGGCATCGTTTCCGATCAGCCCGGGACAGCAGACCCGACAGCCGTCAATAGCGCCTAAATGTGGTGCGGGGGAACGTTATCCCGCAGCCAGCGGTCGCGATCGTCGGCATCTGATGCCTCGGCGGGGTCGCGCTCATCGGAGGAGGCCTGTGGGAGTTCGGTGCCGAACACGCGGTTAACTGACTCCCGATCGGGCCGCTTACCCTCCATCAAATCCTCCAATAAATGTGACGAAGGTCACATTGCCAGTGTTTGCGCACGTCACAGCGGTGAAACGCGGCATTAACACAAGCGGCCCAGGACCTAGATCTCCAGACTCGACAACTCCGAGATCACCTGGGAGGCCAGCGGGCACAGGGTTGCCATCCCGTCGCGCACCGCCGAACGCGAGCCGGCCAGATTGACCACGAGCGTGCTGCCGGAGATCCCGGCCAGCCCCCGCGACAGTCCGGCGTCGGTGCACCCGGCAGCGAGGCCGGAGGCGCGCAGCGCTTCGGAGATGCCCAGGATCTCGCGGTCCAGCACCGCACCGGTGGCCTCCGGGGTGACATCACGCGGCGTGACACCGGTACCCCCCACCGACACGACGAGGTCGACACCGTCGACCACCGCGGCGTTGAGCGCCTTGAGGATCGCCGCCTCGTCGGCCGACACCACCACCACGGCCTCCACCGCAAATCCCGCCTCGTCGAGCAGTTCGGTGACCAAGGGACCGCTGTGGTCCTCCTCGACGCCGCGCGCCCTACGGTCGTCGACGACCACCACCAGCGCGCGCCCGGCCGGCCCATCAGGCTGTTGCATGCTCCTCACCGTATATCCGGGGGCCGACCGCCGCGACAACTCCGGGCGGTCGGCGACGACACGGATCACTGATCCGCCTTGCCGAGCGTGACCTGGACGGTCTGCGGTGCGCCGGAGGGGTCGAGGTAGGTCAGGGTCAGCTTGTCGCCGGGCGCGCGCGAGCGCACCGCGGCCACCAAGGCGTTGGCGCTGCCGATCACCCGGTCGTCCACTTTCGTGACGACCACGCCGCTGGGAAGGCCCGCGCTGAATGCCGCACCGCCTTTGACCACCTCGACGATCTTGGCGCCGTGTGTGGTCACATCGTTGCTCACCTGAACTCCCAGCGAGGCGTGTGCGGCGCTGCCCTTGCTGATCAGTTCGTCGGCGATTCGCTTGGCCTGATCGACCGGAATCGCGAATCCCAGCCCGATGGAACCGCTTTGGGCGTCCGGCGAGTCACCGCCGAGGGTGGCGATCGCCGAGTTCACCCCCACAAGTTCACCGCTCATGTTGACCAACGCGCCGCCGGAGTTGCCCGGGTTGATGGCAGCGTCGGTCTGAATCGCGTCGAGCACCGTGTTCTGGTTGTTCGCATCACCGCCGGCGGCCACCGGGCGGTTGAGCGCGCTGACGATGCCGGTGGTGACGGTTCCCTCGAGTCCGAGCGGCGATCCGATCGCGACGACGTCCTGGCCCACCCGCAGGTTGGCCGACGAACCGAGCGCGATCGGAGTCAGGCCCGACACTCCCTGGGCGCGCACCACCGCGATATCGGTGGCCGGGTCGGTGCCCACGACCGTGAACGGCGCGGTGCTTCCGTCGGAGAAGGTCACGATCGTGGTCATCGCACCGCCGGTGGGGTCGGACGGCGGTACACCGGGGCCGCCCGGCAGCGGGCTCAGCGGTCCGGGATTCGGACCGGGGATCTTCACCGGGCCGGGGCTCTTGGCCGCAGCCACCACATGGTTGTTGGTGAGGATCAGCCCGTCCGCGGACAGGATGATTCCCGATCCCTCCTCGGATTGCCGGCCCATCTTGGTCTCCAGCTTGACCACACTGGGCACCACCTTGACGGCGACCTGCTCCACGGAGCCGATCGGCACATTGGCAGTCGGGACGGTGCGCCCGGGCTGGGCAGCGGTGGTGATGGTGGACGTGGGACGGCCGTCGGGCTGCACGGCCGTGGCCGCCAACCCGCCGATTCCCGCCGACACCGCCGCGATGGCCAGCGCACCGGTCGTCAACCCGATCGCGCGCATCCGCTTCCTCGGCTTGTCCGGTGCGGCAGTGGCGCTCCGGTAGGGATCCCAGCCCTGAGGGTACTGCTGCTGTTGGGTCGTCGCATAACGCCAGTCGTAGGGCTGCTGGTATCCGGGCTGTGCGTTAGGTGCCGTCTGGCCGGGCTGCTGCGGGGTGAACCGCTCGTCCGTCATGTTGCTCGTATGTTCCTTCTCGAAGCCGCACCACTTCGGTGCGTGTTGATGTCAAGTCTCCCGAGCGCTACTGAGAATCCACTGTGATAACACGCGGCAGGACTGAGGTGTTTTCCGCGGAGCCGTTGACCTCGCCTTTTGGGTGTGCGATTTCGCTCACGGCGGAGGTGTCGCGGTATGTCGCGTGGCCCGGCCTGCCCGGCAGCAGAACGAAGAACGATGTGCCGGGCGGATCGCCCCCGGGATCGGTCTCGCCGATACGGATCATGCCGCCGTGTTTGACCACAACCTGTTTGACGATCGCCAGACCCAGACCCGAGCCGGGCATGGCTCGCGACGCAGTCGATCGGTAGAACCGCTCGAAGACCAGACCGCGCTCCTCCGGGGCGATGCCGGGCCCCTGATCGGACACCACGAGTTCGGCGTGCGCCGAATCCACTTGGCGCAGGTGCAATCCCACGACTCCGCCGGAGGGACTCCACTTCGCGGCGTTGTCGAGCAGGTTGAGCACCGCACGCGACAAACCGGCGGGGTCGCCGTGAACCTGCCAGTCGATGACGTCGATGTCGAACTGGATGTCGTTTCGGCGACGACGCACACGTTCGAAGCTGCGATCGACGACCTCGGCCATGTCGACTTCCTCGAGCACCGTCCCGTGCGCGTTGTCTTCCCGGGTCAGATCGACCAGATCGCCCACCAGCGTTGACAATTCCTCAATCTGACCGATCACGTCCGAACGCAGTTCGGCGAGTTCACTCTCCGGAATGGGTGGGGCTCCGGGACTGCTGGATGCCATCAGCAGCTCGACGTTGGTGCGCAACGACGTCAGCGGCGTCTTCAGTTCGTGCCCGGCGTCGGCGACCAGTCGGGCCTGCCGCTCGCGCGACTCGGTCAAGGACCGCAGCATGGCGTTGAAGGCCTCGGTGAGACGCGCGAGTTCGTCACTGCCGAACACCGGGATCGGCCGGAGATCATCGGTGCGCGCGACCCGTTCAGCTGCTTCGGTCAGCCGGCCGACCGGACGCAGACCGGTCCTGGCCACCATGCCGCCGGCCACCGCGGCGATCACCACGCCGATACCGCCCACCGCGAGCAGAACCCATTTGAGTTTGGTCATCACCGCGTTGGTCGGCTGCAGGCTCTTGGAGATCAGCAGCGCGCTGTCGTTGGGCAGATGGATGGCCAGCACCCGCTGGTCGCCGACGGTCCGCCTCGACATGAACAGCTCGCCGCGGATCACCTCCTTCTCCGGCTGACCCACCGGCAAGGTCTGGCCCTGCTGATTGGCGGTGTAGATGGACTTGCCGGGATTCACCAGCATCGCGTTGACGTCGGAGTAGGCGGTTCCCTCGATGGCTTTGGCGGGGTCGGCGGCCAGCGAGCCGCTGGCGATCAGCAGCTGCGCACGGCTCTGCAACTGGTTATCGATGTCTGTGTAGAGCGCGGCGGAAACCACCGCGTACACCGCGACCGCCATCAGCACGACGACCATCGCGACCATCGACATGGCGAGCAACATCACCCGCCAGCGCAGCGACAGCGATGTGCGGGCTCGTTCGGGCACCCGCATCGCCTTCGCGCGCCGCTTCCAACGAGACATTCACCGAGCCTTTGAACTCAGGGGCCTTTGAACTCAGGGGGGAGTTTCGCGCAGCACGTAACCCACCCCGCGAACGGTGTGGATGAGCCGCGGCTCTCCTTCTGCTTCGGTCTTGCGACGGAGGTAACCGACGTAGACCTCCAACGCATTGCCTGAGGTCGGGAAGTCGAAACCCCATACCTCCTCAAGGATCCGGCTACGGGTGAGGACCCGGCGCGGATTGGCCATCAGCATCTCCAGCAGCGCGAACTCGGTGCGGGTGAGGCTGATGGCCCGTTTGCCGCGGTGCACCTCGCGGGTCCCCGGATCCAGGGTCAGGTCGCCGAAGGTCAGCAGAGCGGCCTCGCCCGCCTCCTCCGGTCCGGTTCGGCGCAGCAGCGCCCGCAACCGGGCCAGCAACTCCTCCAGCGCGAACGGCTTGGGCAGGTAGTCATCGGCGCCGGCGTCCAGGCCGGAGACCCGCTCGGAGACCGAGTCGCGGGCGGTCAGGACCAGGATCGGCAGGTCATCACCGGTGCTGCGTAGCTGGCGGCAGACCTCCAGCCCGTCCAACCGGGGCATCATGACGTCGAGTACGACTGCGTCGGGTCGCTCGTTGGCGATCGCGTCCAGCGCCTCGACCCCGTCCTCGGCCAGATCGACGGTGTAGCCGTTGAACGACAGGGAACGCCTCAGGGACTCGCGCACCGCACGGTCGTCATCGACCACAAGAATTCGCACGGGACCAGTGTCAACCAATCGGCTTGGATATGTCTAAGGGACGCGCCACCCCGACCAGCTTATCCGCAGCCGTCGGACGTGATCAGCGCTTGTCGAGGTCGATCAGACCAAGGCGGGCCGCCTTGAGCAGACGACGCGGCACCTTGTGCTGGCGGCCGCCGACGGAGACGGTGACGAGCCCGGTCGCGGTGGCTTTCCACTGCGAGCGCCGACTGCGGGTGTTCGAGCGCGACATCCGGCGTTTGGGCACGGCCATGGCGAAAAGTCTCCTTGTGAGTGCTGCCGCGCAGGACAACGCGCCGGCGAGTTGTTCCCAGGATAGCCGCCGGATGCTCGCTTCTCCAAAGCGGGACCCCCGGGTAACCTACCGGTTGGTTGGGGCAGGAGGAGGGTGTGGATGGCGGATCCGGTGCGGATCGGCAACTGCTCGGGCTTCTACGGCGACCGGCACTCCGCCATGCGGGAGATGCTCACCGGCGGCGACCTGGACTATCTGACCGGGGACTACCTGGCCGAACTGACCATGCTCATCCTCGGCCGTGACCGGATGAAGAGTCCCGACCGGGGTTATGCCAAGACCTTCCTGACCCAGCTGGAGCAATGCCTGGGCCTGGCGAAGGACCGGGGCGTTCGCATCGTGTCCAATGCCGGTGGCCTCAACCCGGCGGGTCTGGCCGATGCGATCCGGGCACTGTCCGACAAATTGGGCGTAGCCGTCGCGGTGGCCCACGTCGAGGGCGACGACCTGCTGTCACGGGCTTCCGAGCTGGGATTGGGTTCTCCTCTGACCGCCAACGCCTACCTCGGCGCCTGGGGCATCGTCGACTGCCTCGAGGCCGGGGCCGACATCGTGGTGACGGGCCGGGTCACCGACGCCTCCGTGGTGGTCGGCCCGGCTGCCGCTCACTTCGGCTGGAACCGCGCGGACTACGACCGGCTGGCCGGTGCGGTGGTCGCCGGTCACGTGATCGAGTGCGGCACGCAGGCGACCGGGGGGAACTACTGCTTCTTCACCGAGATCCCCGATCTCGGCCGGGCCGGATTCCCCCTGGCCGAGATCTACCCCGACGGGTCGTCGGTGATCACCAAGCAGCCGGGAACCGGCGGGCAGGTGAGCATCGGGACGGTCACCGCACAGTTGCTCTACGAGATCACCGGGGCGCGCTACGCCAACCCGGACACCACGGCCCGATTCGACACCATCACGCTCACCGACGACGGACCCGACCGGGTGCGCATCAGCGGGGTACGCGGCGAACCGCCGCCTGGCACGCTCAAGGTCTCGCTCAACAGCATCGGCGGGTTCCGCAACTCGGCGACCTTCGTGCTGACCGGTCTGGACATCGATGCGAAAGCGGACCTGCTGCGCAGCCAGCTCGATGCCGCGTTGACCTCGCGGCCCGCCGAGGTCCAGTGGGAACTGGCCCGCACCGACCGCGCCGATGCCGACACCGAGCAGACCGCGAGCGCACTTCTGACGTGCACGGTCCGCGATCCCGACTCTGATAAGGTCGGACGCCGATTCTCCTCTGCCGCAGTGGAACTCGCGCTGGCCAGCTACCCGGGCTTCCACACCACCGCCCCGCCCTCAGATGCTTCGGTGTACGGGATCTTCACACCCGGATACGTTCCGGCCACCGAGGTGCCGCACATCGCGGTCCACCCCGACGGCAGCAGGGTCGAGATCGCCCCCGCCGCCGAGACTCTGGAACTCGCACCACTCGAGGCCCCCGCACTACCGGATCCGCCCGCTGCCGGACCCACCCGGCGAGTGCCGCTGGGAACCGTCGCCGGCGCCCGAAGCGGGGACAAGGGCGGGGGCGCGAACATCGGATTGTGGGTGCACACCGATGAGCAGTACCGCTGGCTGGCCAGCGCGCTGACCGTCGAGAAGGTTCGCGCATTGCTGCCCGAGGCAGCCGAACTCGACGTCACGCGGCATCTGCTTCCGCGCATCCGCGCCGTCAACTTCGTCATCGACGGCATCCTCGGAAAGGGCGTCGCGTATCAGGCCCGGTTCGATCCGCAGGCCAAGGGACTCGGCGAGTGGCTGCGCAGCCGACTCATCGACATTCCGGAGGAGATTGTTTAGGTGAGCATCTGGACCACACCCGAACGCCGTCAGTTGCGGAAGTCGGTGCGCGCCTTCGCCGAACGCGAGATCCTTCCCCACGTCGACGAGTGGGAACGTGTCGGGGAACTGCCACGCGACCTCAGCCGCAAAGCGGCGGCCGCAGGTCTGCTCGGAGTCGGCTTTCCGGAGTCGGTCGGTGGCGAGGGTGGCGATGCGGCCGATGTGGCGATCATCTGCGAGGAACTGCACGAGGCCGGCACCCCCGGCGGCGTGTTCGCCTCACTGTTCACCGTGGGCATCGCGGTGCCGCACATGATCGCCTCTGGCGACGGTCGGCTGATCGACACCTACGTCCGGCCCACCCTGGCCGGCGAGATGATCGGCTCACTGGCGATCACCGAACCCGGCGGCGGCTCCGACGTCGGACACCTGCGCACCACGGCGGTCCGGGATGGCGATCATTACGTGGTCAACGGCGCCAAGACCTACATCACCTCGGCCGTGCGCGGTGACTACATCGTGGCCGCGGTGCGCACCGGCGGGTCCGGCGCGGCCGGAATCTCGATGCTCGTCATCGAGAAGGGGACACCGGGTTTCGAGGTGAGCCGCAAGCTGGCCAAGATGGGCTGGCGATCCTCGGACACCGCCGAGTTGTCCTTCAGCGATGCCCGGGTCCCGGCCGAGAACCTCGTCGGAGCCGAGAACTCCGGCTTCCTGCAGATCGCCCAGGCGTTCGTCTCCGAACGGATCGGCCTGGCCGTCCAGGCATATTCCAGCGCCCAGCGCTGTCTGGACATCACCGTCGGTTGGTGCCGCGATCGCGAGACGTTCGGCAAGCCGCTGATCTCCCGGCAGACCGTGCAGAACACCCTGGCCGAGATGGCACGGAGAATAGACGTCGCACGGGTCTACTCCCGTCACGTCATCGAACGCCAACTCGCCGGCGACACCGATCTGATCGCACCGGTGTGCTTCGCCAAGAACACCGCCGTCGAAGCCGGGGAATGGGTGGCCAACCAGGCCGTGCAACTGTTCGGAGGGATGGGATACATGGCCGAATCCGAAGTCGAGCGCCAGTACCGGGACATGCGAATCCTGGGCATCGGCGGCGGAACCACCGAAATCATGACCAGTCTGGCCGCCAAGACGCTGGGATATCAGGCATGACAGTGCTGCACTCCACCATCGACCCGCACTCGGCGGCCCACACCGAAGCGGCAGCGGCGATGACAGTGAAGCTCGACGAACTGGACGCCGAACTCTCCAAAGCGCTGGCCGGTGGCGGGCCGAAATACGTTGAGCGCCATCACGCCCGCGGGAAACTCACCGCCCGGGAACGCATCGAAGCGCTCGTCGACCCGGACTCGCCCTTCCTGGAACTGGGCGCTCTTGCCGCCTACGGAACCGATTTCACGGTGGGCGCGAGTCTGGTGACCGGCATCGGGGTCGTCGAAGGCGTCGAGTGCATGCTGGTGGCCCACGATCCCACCGTCAAGGGCGGCACATCCAACCCCTGGACGCTGAAAAAGGTGTTGCGCGCCAATCAGATCGCACTGGAGAACCGGCTTCCGGTCATCTCCCTGGTGGAGTCCGGCGGAGCCGACCTACCCACCCAGAAGGAGATCTTCATCCCCGGCGGCCGGATGTTCCGGGATCTGACCCGGCTCTCGGCGGCCGGTATCCCCACCATCGCCCTGGTGTTCGGCAACTCCACCGCGGGCGGTGCTTACATCCCCGGCATGTCCGACTACGTGGTGATGATCAAGGAGCGCTCCAAGGTCTTCCTGGCCGGGCCGCCACTGGTGAAGATGGCCACCGGTGAGGAATCCGACGACGAATCACTCGGCGGCGCCGAGATGCATGCGCGCACGTCGGGCCTGGCTGACTACTTCGCCGTCGACGAACTCGACGCCATCCGGATCGGCCGTCGCATCGTCGCGAGACTGAACTGGACCAAACAAGGTCCGGCGCCGCGCCGCGCAGTCGAACCGCTGGCCGATCCGGCCGAACTCCTCGGCATCGTTCCCGCGGATCTGCGCATCCCGTTCGATCCACGCGAGGTTATCGCCCGGGTCGTCGACGGCTCGGAGTTCGACGAGTTCAAACCGCTCTACGGTGGCTCCCTGGTCACAGGGTGGGCCGGCGTGCACGGCTATCCGATCGGCATCCTCGCCAACGCCCGCGGCGTGCTGTTCTCCGAGGAGTCCCAGAAGGCCACCCAGTTCATCCAGTTGGCGAACCAGTCCAACACCCCGCTGCTGTTCCTGCACAACACCACCGGCTACATGGTGGGGAGGACCTACGAGGAGGGCGGGATGATCAAGCACGGCGCGATGATGATCAACGCCGTCTCCAACTCCACGGTTCCGCACATCTCACTGCTCATCGGCGCCTCCTACGGCGCCGGGCACTACGGAATGTGCGGCCGGGCGTATGACCCCCGATTCCTCTTCGCCTGGCCCAGTGCGAAATCCGCGGTGATGGGCGGAACGCAACTCGCCGGGGTGCTGTCCATCGTGGCCCGCGCCGCCGCCGAGGCCCGCGGCCAGGCCGTGGACGAGGACGCCGACGCCGCGTTGCGGGCCGCGGTCGAAGCACAGATCGAAGCAGAGTCGCTGCCGATGTTCCTGTCCGGACGGCTCTACGACGACGGCGTCATCGACCCGCGGGACACCCGCACCGTATTGGGAATATGCCTGTCCGCCATCGCCAACGGCCCGATTGAGGGGACGTCGAAATTCGGCGTCTTCCGGATGTGAGGGCTGTCAACCGGTGATCACCCGAGTGCTTGTCGCCAACCGCGGCGAGATCGCCCGCCGCGTCTTCGCCACCTGCCGCAGGCTCGGAATCGGCACCGTCGCCGTCTACACCGATCCCGACGCCGGGTCCCCACATGTCGCCGATGCGGACGCACGCGTCCGCATCGACAGTTATCTCGATGCGGCCGAACTCGTCGAGGCCGCCCGGTCGGCCGGCGCTGACGCGGTGCATCCGGGTTACGGATTCCTCTCGGAGAACGCCGGTTTCGCGATGGCGGTGATCGACGCGGGACTGATCTGGATCGGTCCCCCGCCGGCCGCCGTCACCGCGATGGGATCCAAGATCGAGGCCAAGAAGATGATGGCCGCAGCCGGTGTGCCCGTACTCGCCGAAATCGATCCGGCGTCGGTGCGACCCCAGCAGTTGCCGGTGCTGGTGAAGGCCTCCGCCGGCGGTGGCGGGCGCGGTATGCGGATCGTCGACGATGTCACGGCATTGGCGGGTCAGGTCGAGGCCGCGGCACGTGAGGCGTTGTCCGCCTTCGGCGACGGGGCGGTCTTCTGTGAGCGCTACCTCCCGCGCGGCCACCACGTCGAGGTCCAGGTGATGGCCGACCGATACGGAACGGTGTGGGCCGTCGGCGAACGGGAATGCTCCATCCAGCGCCGGCATCAGAAGATCATCGAGGAGGCCCCCTCGCCGCTTGTCGACAGCATCCCGGGGATGCGGGAACGGTTGTTCATCGCCGCACGTTTGGCGGCCAGGGCGATCGGCTATACCGGAGCAGGCACCGTGGAGTTCCTTGCCGATGATGACGGCGAGTTCTACTTCCTGGAGATGAACACCCGGTTGCAGGTCGAACATCCGGTCACTGAACTGACCGCCCGCCTGGATCTGGTGGAACTGCAACTGGCCGTAGCGGACGGGGAGAAACTCCCCGATGAACCCCCCAGTGCGACAGGGCATTCCATCGAAGCCCGGCTCTATGCGGAGGATCCGGCCCGTGGCTGGCAGCCGCAGGCCGGCACCGTGCATCACTTCGACGTGCCCGGCGTCATCACAGAGTTCGGGTTGACCCACCGCACCGGCGTCCGGCTGGACTCCGGCATCGTCGACGGCTCGGTGGTGTCCATTCACTACGACCCGATGCTGGCGAAGGTCATCTCGTACGCCCCCACCCGAACCCGCGCCGCCCAGGTGCTCGCCGGTGCGCTGGCCGGCACCCGCCTGCACGGCCTGCGCACCAACCGCGATCTGCTGGTCAACGTGTTGCGCCACCCCGCCTTCCTCGGCGGCGCCACCGATACGGCGTTCTTCGCCACTCATGGACTCGACGAACTGGCCGCCCCACTCGCCGACGAGTTCGCCGTGCGGCTCTCGGCGATCGCCGCCGCACTGGCCGACGCCGCCAGAAACCGGGCGGAAGCGACGGTGCTGGGCGGACTTCCCAGCGGATGGCGCAATGTCGCCTCGGGCGATCAGCACAAGACATTCCGCGATTCCGACGGCGATGAGCACACGGTGTCCTACCGGTACACCCACCGGGGTCTGCGCCTTCCCGACGATCCGGGTATCGGCCTCGATTCGGCGAGTCCCTCGCAGGTGGTGCTCACCGCGAAGGGGGTGGGAACCGAATTCAGCGTGGCCCGATACGGCGATCAGGTGTACGTCGACTCCGCTCGCGGCCCGGTGGCCTTCACCATGGTGCCGCGTTTCCCCGAACCCGGATCAGCGCTGGAGGAGGGCTCGCTGGTGGCGCCGATGCCCGGCTCCGTGATCAGACTGGGCGCCGAACTCGGCGACACCGTCGCCGCCGGTCAACCGCTGGTGTGGTTGGAGGCGATGAAGATGGAACACACCATCGCCGCTCCGTCCGACGGTGTGCTGAGTCAACTGAACGTGTCCGTCGGCCAGCAGGTCGAGGTGGGCGCCGTCCTGGCCCGAGTCGAGACCACTGAGGAATCCGGAGGACAACAATGACCGACACCAGCTTCATCGAGAGCGAAGAAAGACTGGCGCTGCGCAAGGCCGTCGCCGCACTCGGTGCCAACTACGGCTCGGAGTATTACCTGGAGAAGGCCCGCTCCGGCGGCCACACCGACGAACTCTGGTCGGAGGCAGGCAAACTCGGCTTCATCGGGGTGAATCTG
This sequence comes from Mycobacteriaceae bacterium, assembly GCA_029977845.1. Taxonomy (GTDB): domain Bacteria; phylum Actinomycetota; class Actinomycetes; order Mycobacteriales; family Mycobacteriaceae; genus Mycobacterium. The sequence goes on from JAPOKC010000006.1 coordinate 11,847, forward strand.
CCCGAGGAGTACGGAGGCGGCGGTGCCGGAATGTACGAACTGGCACTGGTCATGGAGGAACTGTCCATGGCTGGCTGCCCGCTGCTCATGATGGTGGTCTCCCCCGCCATCAACGGCACGATCATCGCCAAGTTCGGCACCGACGAGCAATGCACGCGCTGGGTCCCCGGTATCGCCGACGGCTCGATCACGATGGCGTTCGCGATCACCGAACCCGATGCCGGATCGAACTCGCACCGCATCGCCACCACGGCTCGCCGGGACGGCGGCGACTGGATCCTGTCCGGGCAGAAGGTGTGGATCTCCGGAGTGGACCAGGCCGACGCCGTACTCGTCGTCGGACGAACGGAAGAAGCCAAGACCGGCAACCTCAAGCCCGCATTGTTCATCGTGCCCACCGACACGCCCGGGTTCACCTTCACCAGGATCCCGATGGAACTGGTGATGCCGGAAAGCCAGTTCCAGGTGTTCATCGACGAGGTGCGACTGCCGTCGGACGCATTGGTCGGCGCGGAGGATGCGGCGATCGCCCAACTGTTCGCCGGTCTGAACCCGGAGCGGATCATGGGTGCGGCCAGCGCGATCGGGATGGGGCGGCTGGCGCTGAACAAGGCGACCGACTACGTCAAGACCCGGCAGGTGTGGAAGACCCCGATCGGGGCGCATCAGGGCATCGCCCACCCGCTGGCCCAGTCCCATATCGAGTTGGAACTGGCCAAGCTGATGATGCAGAAAGCGGCGACGCTCTACGACGCCGGTGACGACACCGCCGCCGCCGAAGCCGCGAATATGGCGAAGTACGCCGCCGGCGAGGCCTCGACACGGGCCGTCGATCAGGCCGTGCAGTCGCACGGCGGCAACGGGCTCAGTCAGGAGTACGGCATGGCCGCCATGCTGACCGCCTCCCGGCTTTCCCGGATCGCGCCGGTCAGCCGGGAGATGGTGCTCAACTTCATCGCCCAGACGTCACTGGGTCTGCCCCGCTCGTACTGAGGCGTTACACCCCACTAGGCTCGGCACAATGAGCGACCGGAAGCCGCGTGCGGCGTCGCTGCCCGCCTCCGACGATGATCGGATCCAGGCTGCGCAGCTGCTCTCGGAGGCCGCGTCGCACGGCAGGCTGACCCTCGCCGATTACGAAGGCCGCCTGGCGAAGGCGTATGCCGCCGAGACCTACGAGGAGTTGGAGCGGCTGACCGACGATCTGCCCGAGGCGGCGGAGTACCGGCGGGGCAAGAGTCGCCCGGCGCCCTCGACCATGCTGCTGGCCATTCTCAGCGGGTTCGAACGCCGCGGCCGCTGGTACGTGCCGGGGCGGATGACCACCTTCACCCTGTTCGGTGGCGGCGTCGTAGATCTGCGCTACGCCGACTTCACCTCATCGGAGGTCGAGATCCACGCGTATTCGATCCTGGGCGGGCAGACGATCCTGCTGCCGCCCGAGGTCAATGTCGAGATCGACGGCCGGGGCGTGCTGGGCGGCTTCGACAGCGATGTCGACGACGGCGGCGCACCCGGTGCCCCGAAAGTGAAGATCAAGGGCTTCTCACTGTTCGGCGGCGTGGGCATCAAACGTCGTAAACGCAAATCCGGCGGCGCGGATTAACCTGCCGCACAAACACTTCGGCCCCCTTCAACAGGGGGCCGAAGTGTTTTGTCGCTGATGTCAGCCGGCAGCGCTGGCGCCGGTGGCAGCCTTGGCAGCGCCGCTGACAGCCGCGCCGACCGCCTTCTTGACGCTCGCCGCCGCATCGCGCATCGGGCGCTTGCGACTCTTGGGAGCCTCAGCCGGCTTGGTCGCCGGGGCCGCCGTGGTCACCGCGTCGGCGACCGGGCTCGCGCTGTCGGCAGGAGTGCTGGCAGGCGGGGTGCTGTCTGCCGGCTTGGTCTCCGTCGCGGCCGCGGTGGTCGCGGCGACCGCAGTCGAGGAGGCCGACTCAGCCGGGGTCGTGTCCACCTCGGTTGAGGCGGCTGCGACCGCGGTGTCGACAGACGGGGCACCAGCCGACCCGACCTTGGCCGCCAGTGCTGGGGTCGCCGAAGCCGACGAGGCCTGCAGCAGCGGGTACGGGTTCGGGTTGCCACCCGTGGTGATCACACCGCCGAGGTAGCGCAGCACACCCGAGAAGCCGGAGTAGGCGCTGTAGTCGAAGGCGGTGTCGACCGAGGAGAAGGCCGGGCCGATGTAGGAGCCGATTCCCCGGTACAGGTACTCGCCGATGAACGGAACGGCCAGAGAGGCCTGCGCGAGGAGCGACAGCCCGGTGACGTAGAGCGTGGTCAACGCGTACCCGCCCTGGAAGACCAGCGCGATCGCGCTGGCGATCGCCGGGTTGTAGAGCGGCCCGGGAGTCGTGTAGGGCTCACCCAGGAACGGCTTCTCCAGGATGTACTGCAGAGCGGTAACCGGGCCGGCGTCACCCTCGAACAGGTAGTTGACCGCCGAGACGCCCCAGTTCGACGCGTCGCCGATGCCCTGGCCGTTGCCGTTGATCAGCGCATCCAGTGCCAGGTAGGCGACACCGGAGACGCCGCTGATGGTGCAGTCGTAGTTGCAGTTCGGCAGCCAGTAGTCGGCGATGCTGGTCTGGGGATCGATCTCGATCTGGCCGATGGCGCCGCCCCAGCCGGTGTAGTAGTAGTAATTCCAGTCCGACGCCGTGATCGACATCAGGTCGGCGAAGTTGGCCAGATTCACCTTGGCCGTCGACAGGACGGGCGAGGTGGCGCTGGTGATCGACGGTGCGATCGCCGGAGTGGCGACTGCGACCGCGGCAGCGGTGGCCAGAGCGGCGGCCGACATAAGGGGTGTGGTACGAGTCGCCATGCTGCGATTCCTTCAGTCGTGCCCGCCTTGGTCTGGCGGGCTCTGCTTTGCTGAGATCCATCCTCGATGGTCGATGCCAATACTACGGGCATGTTTGCCATCCGGCAAACCGAAGAGCAAAAATCGGCACCGGTCGATGTTTGCGGCCTACCGGGGGAAAACCCGGTGAGCGGGGACTTTAGCCGGACCTGTGAGGCTTTGCTGCCGATCATCAGCCCGCGTTAGGCATTTTCATATATTGGTCTCAGGTTCCGGAACCCTTAACAATGTTTGCCAGGGACATGATTTCGCCTTCGGCATAACCAGCCTCCCGCGGCACCCGGCCATTAGCCGTCAGCAAACACGTCGCCACCCGGTTTCACATGGTGACCACGATGTAACCGCTCGATAACGGCCGGTGAGCAATGGTGAGCCACGCCGTCCGCCATCAACGCCGAACCCCCTTCCGCAGTCGATCAAGCCCGATTTCCACGAATTTCCGGCGAAACCAGAGAACCCGGCCACGCACGCGGCGGGACGCCCGACGAGCCGGTCGCGGCGACGGATTCAAGCCCCGACGGTGCACCGCGGGTGTTTGCTCGGACCGACCGCGCGCTGGTCAGCGCCGACGGCGCCGGGCCCGCAGATAGTCACCGACCACCGCCGCGCCCAGGCCGTCCAGATCGGGCACCACCACCCGGCCCTCGACCCGACGGGCCATCTGATCGATGAACCGGGCCAGCCCGGGATCGTCGCCGAGCCGGAAGATCGTCACCTGGGCGCCGAGGCGGGCGACCTCGTCGAAACCCCGCACCGTGTGGGCGATGGTCCGCGGGTGCGGCGGGTAATCGAAGAACACCGACGAGCCGCGCCCGTCGAAATCCTCGAGATGGGCGGTGGGTTCGCCGTCGGTCACCACCAGCACAACGGGTTGGGCGTTGGGATGCCGGCGCAGATGACGGGTCGCCAGCGCCAGCGCATGGTGCAGGTTGGTGCCCTGCTCATAGACACCCTCCAGTCCGGTCAGCTCCGCGGCGGAGACGGTGCGCGCGTACCGGCCGAAGGCGACGATCTGCAGGGCGTCGGACCGGAACCTGGTACTCACCAGATGATTGAGCGCCAGCGCGGTGCGTTTCATCGGCAGCCAGCGGTTCTCCATCACCATCGAGAACGACGTGTCCACCAGAAGCGCCACGGCGGCCTGGGTCCGAGTCTCCGTCTCGGAGACCTCGACATCGTCGACGTCTATTCGAACGGGTCCGTCACCATGGTCGGCCCCGGCCCGGCGCAACACCGCGTTGGTGATCGTTCGCGTGACGTTCCACGGCTCGGTGTCACCGAACGCCCACGGCCGGGTGGCACCGGTCAGTTCACCGGCCGCTCCCGCGCGGCGCGTCTCGCGCTCACCGTGCCTACCCGAAAGTTGTTGGGCCACATCACGAAGCGCGGCCTTGCCCAGCTGCCGCATGGCCTTGGGGGACAACCGCCATTTGCCGTCGGAGCCACGGTCCAGGAAGCCCTGATTCATCAGGGCACGCTCCAGTTCGCTCAGCGTCCGTGCGTCGATGGCCGCCTGGTCACCGAGTTGGCGGGCAAGCGCATCGAGGTCGACATCATCCATGGTGGCGCCGGGGTAGCTCTGCGAGAGCTGTTCGGCGAGTTGCTCGAGTTCGGCGATATCGGCGAGCGCCTGCGTCCCCTCCCCCATGCCCAGCGGATTGTCGCCTTGGAAGTCCGAGGACCCGCCCCAGTCCTCACCGGGGCGCGCCGCCTGCAGATGCGAGTCCAGCCGGTTGAGCGCCTCCATCAGTGCCGGCGAGCCGAATGCCTGCTGTGCCAGGGCATCCAGTTCGGCACGCTGTTCGGCAGACAGACTGTTGCGGAACCGCTGGGCGGCCGCCGCGCGTTTGGCCAAGGAGTCCAGCAGTTCGTCGACGTTCTTGGGGTTCTCCGGGAAGTACTGCCCGTGTTTTTTCATGAAATTCTGGAAGTCCTCGGGGGTGTCCTCACCTCGGGAGTGTTTGTCCAGCAGCCCGTTGAGGTCGTCGAGCATCTCGTTGACCGCTTGCCGATCCTCGTCGGTGGCGTTCTCCAGCGCCTGCTTCATCCCGGCGAAACGCTGATCGAGCATCTCCCGGCCGAGCAGATCCTTGATCTGGTCGTATTTCTGCCGCGCCTCGGCGCTGCGCCAGTCGTAATCGGAGAGCTCCTGCACCGCTTTCGCCGGCGACGGCGACAGCGACTCGATCTGCATCTCCCGGAAACGGGCGTCATCGTCGAGTGCCCGCGCCAGTTCCTTGCGTTCGGCCAGCACCGCCTCGTCGAGCAGCTTCTTGATCTCCTGCAGAGTGCCGTCAAGGTTGTTGCGCGCCAACAGATCCCGACGTCTCTTGTTGACCTCGGCGGCCAGCCGGTCGGCACCCTTCATGTTCTTGCTGCCGCGGCGCAACAGCTCGGACAGCGCACGCCGTGGCGAGGCGCCCTCCATGACGTCCTGACCGATCTGCTCCAGGGCCTCGCGCAGATCCACCGGCGGCGCCAGCGGATCCGGTCCGCCGGAATAGGCGGAATAACGGCTGTCGTGGGGCTTTCGGGTCGGGGACATCGCTAGCCGTAGACCGTTTCTCCGCCGTCGGAGTTCTTGTCGATCTTCTTGGCCAGATACAGCGCCTCCAGCGCCAGCTCCAGCGCAGCCCCGCGCTCCTCCTCGGTCTGCGCTCCCACCCGTTCGGCGATCTTGTCGATCACCGGAAGCGGTGGCAGGGCCAGCAGCAGTTCCTTCGCCGGGATCCGCTCGCCGGTGGTCACCGCGGAATCCTCCACCGCGCTCACCAGCGGACCGACGTCGATACCGCCCAGCGTCTTCTGAGCCGTGTCGGCGGTGGCGCGCCGCAGCAGGTGCTCCAGTACCGCCATCTCGCGGCCCTCCTCGCCGGATTCGAACTCCAACTTGCCGCGCAGGACGTCGACGATGGTCGCGAGGTCGACCACCCGGGCCACTGCCTCGTCGTCGCCCAACAACGCGTCGCGATGCCGCGCCGAGGCGGCCACCGTCTCGGCGGCGGCGATCGCAAAGCGCGCCGACACACCGGAGCGCTGATCCACCGACTGCGACTCCCGCAGCAGCCGGGTGAAGCGGGCGATGATCTGCAGCAGGTACTGCGGCACCTTGGCGGTCAGATGCGCCTCCTGCTCGATCACCCCCACCTCGGCGTCGAGTTCGCGCGGGTAGTGGGTCCGGATCTCGGCCCCGAACCGGTCCTTGAGCGGGGTGATGATCCGGCCGCGGTTGGTGTAGTCCTCCGGATTCGCGCTGGCGACCACGACCACGTCCAGCGGCAGCCGCAGGGTGTACCCGCGGACCTGGATGTCGCGCTCCTCCATGACGTTGAGCATCGAAACCTGAATGCGCTCAGCAAGATCCGGTAATTCGTTGACCGCGACGATACCGCGGTGCGCGCGGGGGATCAGACCGTAGGCGATGGTCTCCGGATCCCCGAGGGTGCGGCCCTCCGCGACCTTGATCGGGTCGATGTCACCGACCAGGTCCGCGACGCTGGTGTCCGGGGTGGCCAGCTTCTCGGTGTAGCGCTCGCTGCGGTGCCGCCAGCTGACCGGCAGATCGTCACCGAGCTCGGCGGCCCGCCGGATCGACTCCGGGGTGATCGGCGAGTACGGGTGCTCACCGAGTTCGGCGCCGTCGATCACCGGGGTCCACTCGTCGAGCAGATTGACCAGCGAGCGCAGCAGCCGGGTCTTGCCCTGCCCGCGCTCGCCGAGCAGGACGACGTCATGGCCGGCGATCAGCGCCCGCTCCAACTGCGGCAGCACAGTGTCCTCGAACCCGAAGATTCCCGGCCACACGTCCTTGTGGGCCGTCAGCGCTGCCAGCAGGTTCTCCCTGATCTCCTGCTTGACGCTGAGCTCCCGGTGACCGGAGGCGCGCAGCTCGCCGAGGGTGGTGGGCATGGGAGCGGATTCAGATGTCGGTACCGTCACGCCCTCCACGCTACGACTGCTCCTTCGATTCAGTGCGCGAAGTGCCGTGCGCCGGTGAGATAGAGGCTGATACCAGCGCTTTCCGCGGCAGCCGTCACTTCTTCGTCACGAACCGAACCACCGGGATGGACGATGGCCTTCACTCCCGCGGCGGTCAGGACTTCCAGGCCGTCCGGGAACGGGAAGAACGCGTCCGAGGCGGCCACGGCTCCGCTCACCCGGTCGCCGCCGCGTTCGACCGCCAGCCGGGCGGCGTCCACCCGGTTCACCTGCCCCATGCCGACACCGACGGTGGCGCCGTCGGCGGCGACGACGATCGCGTTCGACTTGACCGCCCGGCAGGTGCGCCAGGCGAACACCAGGTCGGCCAGGGTCGCCGCATCGGCGGGCTGACCTGCCGCCAACGTCCAGTTGGCCGGATCGTCCCCGGCCGCGGTCAGAACGTCACGCTCCTGCATCAGCAGTCCGCCGCTGATCTGACGGATCTCGACCCCGTCGATCGCCGGTTCGGCAGCCACCAGGACACGGATGTTCTTCTTGCGGGCCAGGATCTCCACCGCGCCCTCTTCGTAGGCCGGCGCGATGATCACCTCGGTGAAGATCTCCGAGACCGTCTCGGCCATCTCCCGGGTGACTTCGGCGTTGGCGGCGATCACACCGCCGAATGCGCTCAACGGATCGCACTCATGGGCCTTGCGATGCGCATCGGCCACCGACACCTGCGAGATCGCGATACCGCAGGGGTTGGCGTGTTTGATGATCGCCACGCAGATCTGCTGGTGGTCGAATGCCGCCCGCCAGGCCGCGTCGGCATCGGTGAAGTTGTTGTAGCTCATCTCTTTTCCGTGCAGCTGCTCGCCCTGGGCCAGGCCCGGCCAGCCGGCGTCATCGCTGTACAGCGCGGCCCGCTGATGCGGGTTCTCGCCGTAGCGCAGCAGTGATGTGCGCCGCCAGCTGCGGCCGAACCAGCGCGGCAAAGACACCGCCGCGGCATCCTCTTCCGGGGACAGCGTGGACTCCATCCAGCTCGCCACCGCCACGTCGTAGTCGGCGGTGTGCCGGAATGCCAGGGAGGCGAGCTTCTTGCGTTCCTCGAGGGTGAAACCCCCGTTGCGGACCGCCGCCAACACACCGTCGTAGCCCAGCGGTTCGACCACAACGGCCACGCTCGCGTGGTTCTTGGCCGAGGCTCGGACCATCGACGGACCGCCGATGTCGATCTGCTCGACGCACTCCTGCATCTCAGCGCCGGAGTCGACCGTTTCACTGAACGGGTAAAGGTTGACCACCACCAGATCGAAGGCCTCGATCTTCAGCTTCTCCAGTGCCGCAACGTGTTCGGGGTTGCGGGTGTCGGCCAGAAGGCCGGCATGGATGTGCGGATGCAGCGTCTTGACCCGGCCGTCGAGAATCTCCGGGAAGCCGGTGACGAACTCCACCGGGGTCACCGGGATGCCCTTGTCCGCAATGGTCTTCGCGGTCGACCCGGTGGAGACGATGTCGACACCGGCCTCGTGCAGACCCTGAGCCAGCGGGATCAGACCGCTCTTGTCGTACACGCTGATCAGAGCCCGCCGGATCGGCCTCTTACCGATCAGTGTCTGCGCCGTCATCTAGAACACCGCCTTTCTACCGCTCCACTTCACGCCGCGCGTCGACAGCGCGGCCAGTACGTCAACCAGCAATCGCCGTTCGGCGACCTTGATCCGTTCGTGCAGGGTCTCTTCGTCATCACCGTCTGCGACCTCGACGGCCTGCTGGGCGAGAATCGGCCCGGTGTCGACCCCGGAATCGACCACATGCACGGTGCATCCGGTGACCTTCACCCCGTAGGCCAGCGCGTCCGGCACGGCGTGTGCCCCCGGAAACGCGGGCAGTAGTGCCGGATGGGTGTTGATCACACGACCTGGAAAGCGCGAGAGAAACTGCGGCCCAAGGATTTTCATGAACCCCGCCGAGACGATCAGATCCGGCTTGTGCGCTTCGGTGGCGTCCGCGATGGCGCGGTCCCAGGCGTCGCGGTCAGGGTGGTCTCCAAGTCGCACGGTGTAGGACGGGATACCGGCATCGGCGGCGATCTTGGCGGCCCGGCAGTCGCGATCCACGCCGACAGCCACCACCCGGGCGGGATAGTCGCCGCCGGCGGCCTGCAGCAGGGCGTTCAGCAACGATCCGGTGCCCGAGGCCAGCACGACGACGCGGGCCGGAAGGCGCGGCGGCTGGATCGGGTCGGGCACGGCGGCCAGCCTATCCGTCAGGTTCAGGACGGCGGACCGGGCTCCCCGTCGTCCCCGCGGCCGTCCGCCCGGTCGTCATCGGCAGGCATCAGGTCCTCGAGATCCTCGGCCCCGGTTTCGGGCGGGACCGGCGAGTCGGCCGCGCCCGGAGTCTCGACCCCCGGCTCAGGCTCGGGTTCCGGCTCGGGTTCCGGCTCGGGTTCCGGCTCGGGCTCGGCGACCGCCAACGACTCGGTGGGCGGATCGCTCTGCTCGGCGCTGTCCTCGGCGACCGGTGCGGCGGCCGCCGGGCGCTTGGGCCGGGCGATCACACCGCCGGCCGTCACCACGGTCATCGCGCCGATGAGGAAGAACCAGATGAAGGCGCCGGGAGCGAACGTCGCCTGATCGACCCCGACCGAACCGAAGTTGCCCAGCTGCCCGCCGGCGGCGAATCCGAGCACCGCCAAACCCGCGGCTGCCAGTGCGGATGCCACCGCGAGCTTGGCCATCGCGGTGGGCAATGGCGCAGGCTTGAGCGCACACTGCTGGCCCAGGGCCACACCCGCGGTGGCGCCGACGATCAGCAGCGCCACCCACACCGGACCCAACGGCGGCGTCGGCACGGCGGCCAGGATCGGCAGGGCGGGGATGTCACCGCCGAACACCGTGAAGGCGCTGAAGGTGGCGAACCCGATATGCGCGCTTGATCCGACGGCCACCGCCGCCGCACCCACCACCACGTTGGGCAGGTAGAGCACCGACAGCAGCCCCAGACTCAGCTGACCGAGGAACGAATCGGTGATCCCGAACAGTTCATGCATCGTCCCCCAGTGCACGACCAGCGAGGCCGCCACGACAGCGCACGACAGCGCCAGCAGGGTCGCCACCCCGATCAGCGCGGGCCGCACGGTGTCGATCAGCCAGCCCGGGATCCCCACTCCGGCCAGCGCGCGCGGCGCGAGCCGCGGACCGACGCCGATCAGCACACCAAGGCCGTGTACGGCCAGCACACAGCAGAAGGCGGCAAGCGCGTTGGGGGTCTGCAGGACGTTGATCACCGAGGCGGCGTCGTGCACGACGGCCAGACACACCGCCGCGATGAGAAGAGGCCCGCCCAGCGCCGAGGCGACGATCCAGCGGATGACGAACCACGAACCCTGCGCCGGGGTGACCTGTGCGGTGGTTCGCGCGGTGGCCCAGATCATCGCCGCCACCGGCACCAGCGGCAGGACACCGAGCTGCTGGCCGGCGATCGACACCGGAACCAGATGCACGGCGAGCCACATGCTGGCCACCGCGGCGAAGGTTCCGGTCAGGTCGCTGTTGGCGACAACCAGTTCGACGAGGGTGACCGCCGCGATGATGGCGAGCGCCACCAGCGATGGTCCGAATGCGACTCGGACCAAGTCACGGGACTGTGGGGTACCCGTCGGTGTCTGGAGTCTGTCCGCCAAGGCGAGTGTCGATGTAGCGCTGATCAGGACTGGGCCGAGCCTGAACCCTGAGTCGGTTCGGTGGCCGATGGGGTGGACGGCGGCTGGTAGCCGGGGATGCCGGCCGGCGGGGTGTCCGGAGCATCGGTGTCCCCGGTGGGCAATCCGCCGGCCGGATAGCCGTACGGCGCCGGATAGCCGGGGCGCTGACCCTGCGGCTGCCCACCTGGTTGCCCGTAATAGCCGGCGGGCGCCGGTGGGTACTGACCGTATTGGCCGTACTGGGGCCGGGGCGCCGGGGCCGCCAGCACGCCGGACTGGAACAGCAGGGCGGTGACCGCGACGACCGCCTGGAACACCGTGAGCAGCAGCACCAGCCACAGCGCCCAACCGACCGCGAATCCGTTGGGCCGGTTGATGATCTGTCCGATCACCAGCAGCACACCGAGCGCCGCGGTCACCGCGACGATCGGGGTGTATCCGTCGGCCTTCGATCGGGGCAGCAGGCTCACGGCGGCCAGCAGAGCGGCCGTCAGTGCGGCGATGGTCCAGTAGCTCAGACCGCTGGCGGTGAACGATGCCCCGCCGAAGGGACCGATATCGGCGTTGATTCGCAGCAGTGGCCCGAAGCTGGCCAGGTAGGCCGCCAGTCCCAGAGCCGCCACCGCGCCGGAGAGCAGGCTGGGCATTTTCGCGGCGCCGGAGGCGGCCGGGTACGCCGGCGCCACCGGCCCTCCGCCGGGGCCGGGACCGGGGCCGGGGCCGGGAACTCCGCCGGGAACTCCATAGCCGCCGGGTTGCTGCGATACCGGGTAGCCAGGGTTGTTCGGCGGGTAGGTCATGGCGTCCACGCTATCGCACCGGCGCCGTGCGGCAGCGGTAGCGGCGTGTCCCCAGCCTTGCCGGATGGGAGTAGAACACGTTCTAATTCTGGACATGGACTACGGACTCGTTCTGTTCACCAGCGACCGGGGCATCACGCCCGCGGCGGCCGCCAAACTCGCCGACGACCACGGTTTCGCGACGTTCTACGTCCCGGAGCACACCCATATCCCGGTCAAGCGGTCCGCGGCGCACCCGACGACCGGCGACGAATCGCTGCCCGACGACCGCTACATGCGCACGCTGGACCCGTGGGTGAGCCTCGGCACGGCGTGTTCGGTCACCTCGCGCGTGCGGTTGTCGACCGCCGTCGCACTGCCCGTCGAGCACGATCCGATCAGCCTCGCCAAGACGATCGCGACCCTGGACCATCTGTCCGGGGGCCGGGTCAGCGTGGGCGTCGGGTTCGGCTGGAACACCGACGAATTGACCGACCACAACGTGCCGCCCGGGCGCCGGCGCACGATGCTGCGCGAGTACATCGAGGCGATGCGCGAGTTGTGGACGCAGGAGGAAGCCTCCTACGACGGCGAGTTCGTCAACTTCGGGCCCAGTTGGGCATGGCCGAAGCCGGTCCAGTCGCATATCCCGGTATTGGTCGGTGCGGCCGGCACCGAGAAGAACTTCAAGTGGATCGCCCGTTCGGCCGATGGCTGGATCACCACACCGCGCGACTTCGACATCGACGCACCGGTGCGAATGCTGCAGGACATCTGGGCCGATGCCGGCCGCGACGGCGCCCCGACGATCGTGGCACTGGACTTCAAGCCGATTCCGGAGAAGCTCGAACACTGGAAGAACATCGGCGTCACCGAGGTGCTGTTCGGACTGCCCGACAAACCCGCGGACGAGGTGGCCGCCTACGTCGAGCGGCTGGCGGGCAAACTCGCCGATATGGCCTGAGACCAGAGCTCAGGGCCGTACCGCCTCGAGCGACTCCGGAAGCACCTGCCCGCCGTCCACGGCGATCGCCTGGCCGGTGATGTACCCCGCCTCCCGGGTCGCCAGGAACGCCGCGAGATACCCGATGTCCTCCGGTGTGCCCAACGCTCCGGCCGGAATCGCCCTTGTCATCTGAGCCAGGTACTCCTCACCGAGATCGGTGAGTCCTTCGGTGCGGATGTTCCCCGGCAAAATAGCGTTGACGGTGATGCGCTGCGGTGCGAGTTCGATTGCGGCCGTTCGCATCAGGCCCAGCTGTGCGGCTTTGGACGCACCGTAGTGTGACGATCCGGGATGGCCGGTGATCGGACCGGTGATCGACGAGGTCAGGATCACCCGGCCACGCCCCGACGCAACCAGGGCCGGTAGACAGGCCTGCACGGTGTAGAAGTTGCCCTTGACGTTGACGTCGAGCATCTCGGCAAGCTGATCCGGTGTCATCGTGGCAAGTGGCGCCTCTGGAAAGATTCCGGCGTTGACGCACACCACGTCGAGACCGCCGAAGGCCTCGACCACGGTAGCGGCCATCTCTGCGCAGGACTTCGGGTCGGACACGTCGGCCTGGATTCCGATCACCGAACCGCTCCCGATGCCGTCGAGTGCGGCTACCGCGGCATCAAGACCGGAACCGGAGCGGGCGGCGATCGCGACGTCGGAACCGGCGGTGGCGAAGACCACTGCGATACCGCGACCGATCCCCCTGCTTCCACCGGTCACCAGCACCGAGATCGAACTCAGATCAAACACGGAAATGAACCCTTCAGTTGGTGGAGCCGAAGATGCTGTCCCGCAACCACGTACGGTCCGTCAGGTAGCGCTCGGCCAGTCTGGCGGTGTTCGGCGCGAACTCGTCGCCGACCTCGACTGCGGAGTCGGCGTCACGGTGTGAGGCGGTCCACGCGGTGAGCATGATCCGTCGCATCATCACGAAGGTGGGAACCAGTTCGAGATGCTCCTGCGGCAGCGTTGCGACCTGGAGGTAACCGGCGAGCCAGTCGCCGATGATCCGCTCGCCGGTCAGGGTGTCCTCGATGAACGAGACGGCGGCGCCCAGGTCGGCCAGATACCAAGACCATCCGCAGTCGTCGAAGTCGATCACCGTGATCGGCCCGCCCGGCTGCGCGGGATCGATCATCAGATTGGCGAGTCTCAAGTCGGCGTGCACCAAGCCGAAACGATCTGGACCGCAACCGAACTCGGTCAGGTGGCCGGTGACCTCATCGGATGCGCGCTGAATCCAGTCCCGATCCTCATCGGTGAGCCCCGGGGCCTGCCGCCAGTCCCCCCAGCGCGCGCCGGCGCCGAGGATGCTGTCCAGATCCCAGCTGAATCGGGTGAAGACGGACGGTGGTGTCCACGATCTCGCATGCCCGTGCATGATCGCGGTGAGCCGGCCGAGCTCGTCGAAGCCCACCGAGTCCGGATCCTCCTCGGCGGTGCAGCCCGGCACGAATGTCACCGCATCGACGTGCAGCATGGTGCCGTCGACACAGATCGACAGCACGTCAGTGCCATCGGTCGCCGCGAGGGGTTCCGGTGTGATCACCGGCGTCTCGGTACGCAGCGCCCGCACCCAGGCCAACTCCGACCGGATCGCGTCCAGCGAGTGGTAACCGGGTCGCCGTACCCGGAGCACCACCGGATGCTCATCCTCATCAGCGAGGTAGGTGGCGTTCTCGGAGAGTCCCAGCAGTCGCAGTGGCGCGTCGGGTCGGCGGCCGTAGGACGGTAGAGCCCGCCGGGCGAAGTCCTCGTGGTTCGGCGGGAGTCCCGGCATCAGGCCAGCCGGGCGTGGTTCGTCTTCTCGCCGGCGCTCACCTTGATGCGTGCGCCCAGCGGATCGCCGCCGGTGAGCAGCGCGACCAGGTCGTCGTCCTCGGTGAGCGTCAGGAACCGGCTGCCGTCTGATTCGAGACGCCCGATGATGATCCCGGTGGTCACCGGCCAGTCATATCGCACCGTGTAGGTCTCGATGACGCCGTGGCCGTCGGGCGCCACGGTGACCGGCACGGCCGGCCGGCCGGCGACCTGTCTGCGCAGCGATTCGCTGTCATCGGGCTTCCAGTCGGCCGGCGCGGTCGAGTAGACCCCGACCGAATACTTGCTCATCACGCCACCATTGGCCGCCACAAGACCGAATTCCCCTGGCGCCGAACGCATCCGGGCGACCACCTCCGCGATGGCGTGCAGCGAATAGCTGTTGCCGGGACCGCCGAAATACGGCAGTCCACCGGTCAGGGTCAGTCCGCGGGGATCATCGGTGGGCATTCCGGTGCCGTCGCAGAAGTTGAACACCGGCACCGGGAAGCAGCTGTAGATGTCGAAAGCCGCGACGTCGCCGATGCCGACACCGGCCGTACTCAGCGCTTCGTCGACCGCGAGCACCGAGGCCGAGTTGAAGGAGAGGTCCTCGCGGTCGAGCAACGGCTGATCGACCAGATCGGCGTGGCCGCGCAGGAAAACCCACTTCTCCTGCGGCACACCGAGCCTTCGCGCCGACGCCACCGACATCAACAGCGCCGCCGCGCCCTGGTTCACCTGATCGCGCGCCACCAGCAGCCGGGTGTAGGGGTCACAGATCATCCGATTGGAGTCGGTGACGGTGACGATTTCCTCGGCGCTGCGCCGCACCGGCGCGGAGGCGAACGGGTTCTTGGCCGCCACCTCGGTGAACGGGGCGAACAACTCCCCCATCGCCCGCCGGTAGTCGGCCACGCTCAACCCCACCCGTCCGCGCCGCGCGTTCTCCAGCAAGCCGTACTGGGCCGGGGCTCCGATGAGTCCGTGGGCGACGGTGTAGTCGGTGAACAAGCCCTCGTAACCGAAGCCGCGATCCTCCAACTGCCCCTCGACGGTCTCGGAGTGATCGGGCTTGTCAGCCGGGTCGGCGAAGTGGCGCAGTGAGGAGGTGTTCTCCGAACCGAGTACGAGCACCACATCCGCGGTTCCCGCCGCGATCGCACCGGCGAACTCGGTGACCAGGTGCTGCGGCCCCTGTCCGCCAATGGGTTCCAGCACCGCCCTGGCGGGGTCGGCTCCGATGCGCCGTGCCACCGAGCGCGGGTAGTTGTTGGAAGCGCCCAGCAGCGTGGGCGTGCGCCCGGAGATCTCGAACTGCCGGATTCCGGCCACGGTGTCCACCGCAGCCGCGATCACACCGGGATCGGCGCCGGTATCGGCCAGTGCCGCGGTGGCCGCCGCGGTGGCCAGATCCACCGACGACATGCCGCGGTACCCGGGATCGTCGCGCCTTTCGGTGAACTGACCGACCCCGACGATCACTGGGGTCCGCGGATCAAGCGTCACAGGCTCTTGAGGATCTCCCGCGCCAGTGCGGCGGTGGCCGACGGCGTCTTGCCGACCCGCACCCCGGCCGCCTCGAGCGCCTCCTGTTTGGCGGCCGCGGTGCCCGACGAACCGGAGACGATGGCACCGGCATGGCCCATGGTCTTGCCCTCCGGCGCGGTGAAGCCGGCCACGTAGCCGACGACCGGCTTGGTGACGTTGGCCTTGATGTAGTCGGCGGCACGCTCTTCGGCATCGCCGCCGATCTCACCGATCATCACGATCAGCTTGGTCTCCGGGTCCTTCTCGAACGCCGCGATGGCGTCGATGTGCGTGGTGCCGATGACCGGATCGCCGCCGATGCCGATCGCGGTGGAGAAACCGAAATCACGCAACTCGAACATCATCTGGTAGGTCAGCGTGCCCGACTTCGACACCAGACCGATCGGACCCTTGCCGGTGATCGTGGCCGGAGTGATACCGACCAGCGCCTCACCCGGGGTGATGATGCCGGGGCAGTTCGGCCCGATGATCCGGGTCTTGTTGCCGTGGTCGACGTTGTAGGCCCACGCATATGCGCTGTCCTGCACCGGGATTCCCTCGGTGATGACCACCAGCAGCGGGATCTCGGCATCGATCGCCTCGATGATGGCGTCCTTGGAGAACTGCGGCGGCACGAATGCGATGGACACGTCGGCACCGGTGGCCTTCATCGCCTCCGCGACGGTGGCGAACACCGGAAGCTCGATGTCCTTGCCGCTGGAATCCTTGTGCGTCACGGTGGTGCCGGCCTTGCGGGCGTTCACTCCACCGACGACCTGGGTGCCTGCCTTGAGCATCAGCGCGGTGTGCTTGGTTCCCTCACCGCCGGTGATGCCCTGGACGATGACCTTCGAGTCCTTGTTCAAAAAGATCGACACGACTATGCGTCCTTCCCGGCAGCGAAAGCGAGTTCAGCGGCCTTATCGGCGCCGGAATCCATGGTGTCGGCCACGACGACCAGTGGATGGTTGGCCTCGGCGAGGATCCGCCGCCCTTCGTCGACGTTGTTGCCGTCGAGTCGGACGACCAGAGGCTTGTTGGCGTCCTTGCCCAGCATCTGCAGCGCCTTGACGATGCCGTTGGCCACCGCGTCACACGAGGTGATGCCGCCGAAGACGTTGACGAAGACGCTCTTGACCTGTTTGTCGTTGAGGATCACGTCGAGGCCGGCAGCCATCACCTCGGCCGAGGCGCCGCCGCCGATGTCGAGGAAGTTGGCCGGCTTGACCCCGCCGTGCTTCTCCCCGGCGTAGGCCACCACGTCCAGCGTCGACATCACCAGACCGGCGCCGTTGCCGATGACTCCGACGGAGCCGTCGAGCTTGACGTAGTTCAGATCGTGCGCCTTGGCCTTGAGTTCGAGCGGGTCGGTGGTGTCCTTGTCCTCGAACTGCGCGTGGTCGGGATGCCGGAAGTCGGCGTTGCCGTCGAGGGTGACCTTGCCGTCCAACGCGAGGATCCGGTCGTCCGGCGTGCGCACCAATGGGTTGACCTCGACCAGGGTGGCGTCCTCGGAGACGAACACCTCCCAGAGTTTGGCGATGGTGACCGCCGCGGCGTCGAGGACCTCGGCCGGCAGGTGCCCCTTCCGGGCGATCTCCCGGGCGAAGGCCAGATCAACACCCTTGACGGCGTCGACCGGGACCTTGGCCAGCCGATCGGGCTTGGTGGCGGCCACCTCCTCGATCTCCATACCGCCCTCCACCGAGCACATCGCCAGGTAGGTGCGGTTGGCGCGGTCGAGCAGGAATGAGATGTAGTACTCCTCGGCGATATCGCTGGCCTCGGCCACCAGCAACTTCTTCACGATGTGACCCTTGATGTCCAGACCGAGGATGTTCTTGGCATGGGTGTAGGCGTCCTCGGGGGTCGCGGCGAACTTCACACCGCCCGCTTTCCCGCGGCCACCGGTCTTGACCTGGGCTTTCACCATGACCGGGCGGCCGATCTCCTCGGCGATGGCCTTGGCGTCCTCAGCGGACTCGGTGACCCGGCCCGGTGTGCTGGGCACGTTGTGCTTGGCGAACAATTCCTTCGCCTGATATTCGTAAAGATCCATGGGCTCCCTGTCCGAGTGGTGGATCCGTGGGGGTTCGTTGACGGTGTCGGTCCGCAGGGAACTGTAACGATTACCCGCCGGTAGCGGTGAGCCGCCTACCACCCCGCGGAACGTAGGTGATTCAAGTCACAATCTTCGGTCACATCGCGGCCTGGGTTGCCGATTAGGTCTCATTTTGGTTACCGTCTCACGGGTTAGATAACGCTTTGATCACGACGCGAGGACTTGAGTTTTGACGCAACTGAGGTCGGCCGCTTCTCCTGAGGCGAGTAAAACGGGTGATAAGGGCGTTTTTGGCGACGATCTGATGCGCGATGCCGAGGACTTCACCCCCCTGTTGACGGCGGAATACAAGCCTGTCAAGCCGCGTGCCGAGCGCCCAATGTTCAGCAGCACCGAGGTCACCGACGTTCTGCCGCGCACTCCGATGAACCGCCGGCAGCCGACCAGCGCGGCCCGCGGGCGGGTGCTGATCGCGGCGATGGCCGCCGGCGCCGCCGCAGCGGCCGCCTACACGATGGTCAACCCGCGGCCGGAGGTGACCACCACTCGCACCCTTCTGGCCGCCGAGCGGGCCCCCATGGAGGCGCTCGCCGGGAGCGAAGCGCGCGGCGCAGAGGTGATCTCGGTGAAGCCGGCAGCCAACACCGCCGTGCATTCCGAGGAACTGGCCAAGGGCGTCGCCTACGCCGCTGAGCGCGCCGAGCGTGAGGCCCGCCTGCAGCGCCCGCTGTTCGCGCTGCCGACCCGCGGCCTGTTCACCTCCGGCTTCGGCTACCGCTGGGGCGCCCTGCACGACGGCGTCGATCTCGCCGGCCCGATCGGGACGCCGATCTTCGCGGCCTCCGACGGCATCATCAAGGAGGCCGGGTACACCAACTCCGGCTACGGCGCCTGGGTTCTGATCACCCATGCCGACGGCACGGTCACCCGCTACGGACATGTCAACTCCTGGACCGTGCAGGTCGGCCAGCGGGTGTTCGCCGGCGATCAGGTCGCCACCATCGGCAACCGCGGTAACTCCACCGGCCCGCATCTGCACTTCTCGGTGCTGCTCGGTGGATCCAACCCCACCGACCCGGTGTCGTGGCTGGCTTCCCGCGGTGTCTCGCTGGGCGCTTACGTCGGCTGATTCAAACCGCTGGCCCGCCGCGACCCCAGAAAGGGGTTGACATGACACCAGATGAGTTGATGGCCGAGGCCTGCCGTCTGGCGAAGGAAGCGGTTGTCAACGGCTGGGGCGGCCCGTTCGGCGCGGTGATCGTCAAGGACGGTCAGATCGTCGCCCGGGGACAGAACCGGGTCCTCCTCACCGGGGATATCACCGCCCACGCGGAGATCGAGACCATTCGGAAGGCTTGCGCCACCTTGGTTCCCGAGGGGCCGTCGATCTCCGTTGAGCATGTCAACGAATCCCTGCTCGAGCTCGTTCCGCACCCGAAGGGATCGCCCGACCGGGTGCCCAAACGCGCGAAGATGCTGATGGGCCACGACATCTACATCAGTGCCGCGCCCTGCCCGATGTGCATGAGCGCCATCTACTGGTCGCGAATCGACAACGTGTACTTCGGCAACAGCCTCGAGGAGACCAGCCGAATCGGCTTCAGCGACGAGTTCCAGTACGAAGATTTCGCCAAGCACTACAGCGACCGCTCGATCCACATCAAGCAGTTCCGCCCGGATCTCGCGAAGGCAGCCTATGACGCCTGGGAGGCGCGGCCCGACCGGCATTACTACTGATCGTCAGCAGACCTCAGAACGTTCAGGATGCGGGCCCCCGGCCCGAAGTAGTAGATGACCACCGGCACGTACAGCAGGGGCATGATCGGCATCCTGATCAGGATCAGTCCGACGATCGTCATGACCGGATAGATCAGGGCGCCGATCCCGTACTTGAACACCAGCTTTCGGCTTTCGTCCGGGGTGAGTCGCGCTTTGAACAGGTTCGCCGACAACATGGCCCGAAGAATCAGGGTGAAGCTGACCGACATCCCGGTCATGACGACGCCGTAGGCGATCACCGCAACCCGGGTGTTGTCATCGCCCCGTTGGGCGTAGTCGGCGTACGTGGCGGTGACGAACGGGATCGCCGTAACGAACAGCAGCAGCAACAGATTGGCGACCAGCACCCCCGAGTCGGCACCGGTGGCCATCCGGAACAGTTCATGATGACTGATCCAGAGCGCGCCGATGACGAAGAAGCTCACCGCGAAAGCGGCGAAGCCCGGCCACTGCTCCCACAGTTGGGTGGCCAGCGGCAGACCCCTCTTGGGTTCCACTTTCAGGTCGAGGGCCAGCAGCGTGATCGCCACCGCCATCACGGCGTCGCTGAAGGCTTCGATGCGATTCTTGTTCATCTACAGCTTCTGCACCGGCGCGTGGTTGTGCATGAGCTTGACCCTTCCCGCGGTGCCGAAGTCGATCAGCGACATCGCCGACTCCCCGACTCCGGACACCTCCTCGACGCGGCCCAATCCGTACTTGTCGTGGCTGACCCGGTCACCTGGTTCCAGCACGATCAGCGCCCGCCTGCCGGCGCCGGAGCGCATCGGGGACGGTCGGGCCGGATCAGGTCCACCGGCTCCACCCGCATAGCGGCCGGCCACCGGCGCGCTGAAGCCCGGGCCCGTATCGGTGCGCCGCCAGTCGATGAGACCCTCGGGGATCTCGCGCAGGAAACGGGACTCCGGGTTGAGCATGGGCTGGCCCCAGGACGAGCGGACCTTCGCCCGGGACAGGTATAGCCGTTGGCGGGCTCGGGTGATGCCGACGTAGGCCAGTCGGCGTTCCTCGCTGAGTTCGGTCGGGTCTCCGAGTGCCCGCATGTGCGGGAACATCCCGTCCTCCCAGCCGGTGACGAACACCACCGGGAACTCCAGGCCCTTGGCGGTGTGCAGCGTCATCATCGTGACGACGCCGGCATCGTTCTCCGGGATGTCGTCGGAGTCGGCGACCAGGGACACCCGCTCGAGGAACTCGGCCAGCACACCGGTCTGCGGGACGTCCCCGTCATCCTCGCTGTCGCCGTCACCCTCGGCGAGCGCGGCCGCATTGGCCCGGTCGATGCTGAATTCGTGTGCGACGCTGACCAATTCGTTGAGGTTGTCCAGCCGGGCCAGATCCTGCGGGTCGTTTGAGGACTCCAATTCGCGGCGGTACCCGGTGCGATCGAGGACGGCTTCGACGAGGTCTCCCAGTTCGTCATCAAGCCGACCGCGGAGTTCGTCGAGCAGTTCGACGAATCCGGCGATCGCCTTCTCCGACCGGGTGTTGAGCATCGGCACCTTGCCCTCAGCGGCCGCGGCGAGTGAGTCGGCGAAACTCGCACCGGTGTTCTCCGAATAGACGGCCACGCAGGCCTCGGCGCGGTCACCGATGCCGCGACGCGGGGTGTTGAGGATGCGGCGCATACTGACCGCGTCACCCGGGTTGTCCAGCACCCGCAGATAGGCGACGATGTCGCGGATCTCCTTGCGCTCATAAAACCGAACGCCGCCGACGACCTTGTACGGGATGCCCGCGCGGATGAACACCTCCTCCAGGGAGCGCGAGGAGTTGTTGGTCCGGTAGAACACCGCGACATCGTTATAGGTGTAATCGGCGTTTTCGACAAGATCGTCGATCTCAGCCGCGACGAACCGCGCCTCGTCGTGTTCGTTGTCGGCGACGTAGCCGACGATCAGCTCACCGTCACCGGCGTCGGTCCACAGCCGCTTCTCGCGACGGCCGGAGTTGTAGGCGATCACCGAGTTGGCCGCCGACAGGATGTTCTGGGTCGAGCGGTAGTTCTGCTCGAGCATGATCGTGGCTGCGTCGGGGAAGTCGCGCTCGAAATCCTCGATATTGCGGATCGTCGCGCCACGGAAGGCGTAGATCGACTGGTCGGCGTCGCCCACCACGCACAGTTCCGAGGGCGGGACCCCATCGTTTTCAACCCCGTCATCGGCACCGCGGACGCCGACGAGTTCGCGCACCAGGACGTACTGGGCGTGATTGGTGTCCTGGTACTCGTCGACCAGAATGTGCCGGAATCGCCGACGGTAGTACTGGGCGATCTGCGGATGGCGCTGCAGCACCGCGACGGTCTCGCCGATCAGATCGTCGAAGTCCAGCGCGTTGGCGCCGCGCAGCCGGCGCTGGTATTCGGCGTAGACCTCGGCGGTGATCCGGGTGAGGTCGTCGGAGCCGGGTTCGACCGCGGCCGCCGACTGCTCCGGCGTGATCAGTTCGTTTTTAAGGTTGGAGATCGCGTTGGCCAGCACCCGCGGCGAGTAGCGCTTGACGTCCAGCCCCATGTCCTTGCCGATCATCATCAGCAGGCGCCGCGAATCGTCGGCGTCGTAGATGGAGAAGTTCGAGTTCAGCCCGGCCAGCAGCGAGGCCTGGTTGCGCAGGATCCGCACACAGGTGGAGTGGAACGTCGACACCCACATATTGCGGGCACGCGGGCCGACGAGTTGGCTGACCCGTTCGCGCATCTCGGCGGCGGCCTTGTTGGTGAAGGTGATTGCCAGAATCTGCCCCGGGCCGACGTCGCGGGCGGCCAGCAGGTAGGCGATCCGGCGGGTCAGCACCGCGGTCTTGCCCGAGCCCGCACCGGCGACGATCAGCAACGGAGCGCCCTCGTGCAGGACCGCCCGGCGCTGCTGGGGATTGAGGCCCTCCAGCAGTTCGTCCGGTTCCCCCGGCGCTCGTAGATCGCTCACCTGCACACTCATGTCGTCCCCAACCTACCGCCGCCGGGGGACACCCCTTTGCGAAGGCGCGCCATCGGGTGGCAGACTCACCGGCGTGCAGGCGCAGCGATTTTTCTACGGGTACCGGTCCGCGGTGCCCGTGGAGGCTTAGCTGCTCATTCCGACAGCCCCGCGGTCCACAACCGGATCCGGGGCTTTTCTCATGTGAGGCCCGGACCGGATGACACCAGAACCCCCACAGGAGAACGACGATATGGCAGGCGAAGAACTCACCGAGTCCGACATCGACGCCCTGCGCGCCGAGATCGACCGCCTCGACGCGGCGATCCTGGCCGCGGTGACGCGGCGCAGGGAGATCTCCCAGCAGATCGGCAAGGTCCGGATGGCCTCCGGCGGCACCCGCCTCGTGCACAGCCGGGAGATGAAGGTCATCGAGCGCTACGGCTCACTTGGCCAGGACGGCAAGGACCTTGCGATGCTGCTGCTGCGGATGGGCCGGGGACGCCTGGGGCACTAGGCGGCCGGCGAACGGAACCCGCTCAGCGCTAGTTGCCGGTGATGACGTTGCCCGGCAGGGCGGTGGGCGCGGGCGTCGCCTTGACCGTCGGGGCGAACGACCCGACGTTGGCCTTCTCGGTCGGCGAGACGGCCGGGGCGCTGGTCGCGGGCTTGTCTTCGGCCGGCTTGTCCTTGGAGCAGGCAGCCAGGGCGCCCGAACTCAGGATGGCGGCTGCGCCGGCAATGAGCACTGCTTTGCGAATCACACCTGCCGACATACAAACTCCTCAAGAATCGCGATAACCGCTCACGTCCGGGTAAGTGTATCGCAGTCGGACGGCCGGGCGGCAGGGCTATTTCGTCAGCGCGATGTACTTGATGTCGAGGTATTCGTCGATACCTTCGAAGCCACCCTCGCGGCCGAAGCCGGACTCCTTGACGCCGCCGAACGGCGCGGCCGGATCCGAGATCACACCGCGGTTGACGCCGACCATGCCGGCCTGAATCGACTCGGCCACCCGCAGGGCACGGTCCAGCGACTGCGTGAAGATGTAGGCCGCCAGCCCGTACTCGGTGTCGTTGGCGGCCGCGATGCCCTGGGCCTCGGTGTCGAAGCCGACGATCGGGGCCACCGGACCGAAAACCTCCTCCTTGAGGATGCGCGCGTCCGGCGGGACTCCTGTCAGCACGGTGGCCGGGTAGAAGTTGCCCGGTCCGCCGGGGGCCTGTCCGCCGAGTGCGACGGTCGCGCCCTTCTCGACGGCGTCGTCGACCAGTTCCTGCACCGAGGCGACCTGCTTGGCGTTGACCAGCGGGCCGAGCTTTGAAGACGGGTCGAGCCCGTCACCGAGAGTGAGTTCGCCCATCTTCTTGACGAACTTGTCGGTGAAGTCGTCGAGCAGATCGTTGGCGACGTAGAGCCGGTTGGCCGCCGTGCAGGCCTCACCGCCGTTGCGCATCTTGGCCAGCATCGCGCCCTCGACCGCGGCATCGACGTCGGCGTCGTCGAACACCACGAACGGTGCGTTCCCGCCGAGTTCCATCGAGGTGCGCAGCAGCGCGTCGGATGCCTGCTTCAGCAGAGCCTTGCCCACCCCGGTTGATCCGGTGAAGCTCATCTTGCGCAGCCGGCCGTCATCGATGAGCGCGGTGGTCACCTCGCGGGGCTGATTGCTCGGCAGCACCGATAGAACGCCCTTGGGCAGACCGGCGTCGTCGATGAGCTTGGCCAGCAGCATCATGGTCAACGGGGTTTCCTGCGCCGGCTTGACGATCATGGTGCAACCCGCCGCCAGGGCCGGGCCTATCTTGCGGGTGCCCATCGCCAGCGGGAAGTTCCACGGCGTGATCGCATAGCAGGGCCCGACGGGTTGCTTGGTGACGACGATGCGGCCGGTACCGGCCGGACTCGGGGTGAAGCGGCCGTGGATCCGCACCGCCTCCTCGGCGAACCATCGGAAGAATTCGGCGCCGTATTTCACCTCGCCCATCGCTTCGGGCAGCACCTTTCCCATCTCGCAGGTCATCAAGGTGGCGAAGTCGTCGGCGCGCTCGATGATGGCCTCGAACACCGATCGCAGGATCTCTCCCCGGTCCCGGGCCGGGGTGGCGGCCCACTCGTCGGCCACCGCGCAGGCCGCGTCCAACGCCGTCACCGCATCGGCCGCGTCGGCGTTGGCGATGGACACCAGCACTTCGTCGGTCGCCGGGTTGAGGACGTCGAAGGTCGACTTCCCGGGGCGCTCCTCACCGCCGATCCACAGTCCGGTGGGAACCGATGCCAGGATCCGGGCGATATCTGGTTTAGCCATGAGTCAATGATCTACCCCATCGGGGCAGGTCTGCGCATAGGGTCTGCGGAATGGATCTGCCATCAGCCTGGGACGCCCTGCGACGTCACCACGACCAGATCGCCGACAAGCACCTCCGGGAGTTCTTCGCCGAGGACCCCGCCCGGGGCACCGAACTGATGCTGACCGTCGGCGACCTCTACATCGACTACAGCAAGCACCGGGTGACGCGTGAGACGCTGGCCCTGCTCGTCGACCTCGCCCGGGCGGCGGGCCTGGAGAAGCGCCGCGACGCCATGTTCGCCGGCGAGCACATCAACACCTCCGAGGATCGGGCCGTTCTGCACACCGCACTGCGCCTGCCCCGCGACGCCGCCTTGAGCGTCGACGGGCAGAACGTGGTCGCCGATGTGCACGCAGTGCTCGATGCGATGGGTGACTTCACCGACCGGTTGCGCTCGGGTAACTGGACCGGGGCCACCGGAAAGCGGATCAAGACCGTGGTCAACATCGGCATCGGAGGCTCGGATCTCGGCCCGGCGATGGCGTATCAGGCGTTGCGCCACTACGCCGACGCCGGGATCTCCGCACGCTTCGTCTCCAACGTCGACCCGGCCGATCTGGTCGCCAAACTCGACGGGCTCGATCCGGCCACAACACTTTTCGTCATCGCCTCCAAGACGTTCACCACTCTGGAGACGCTCACCAACGCGACAGCGGCACGCCGCTGGCTGACCGACGCGCTCGGTGACGACGCGGTGGCCAAGCACTTCGTGGCGGTGTCGACGAACAAGCAACTCGTCGAGGCATTCGGCATCGACTCGGCGAACATGTTCGGCTTCTGGGACTGGGTGGGCGGCCGCTACTCGGTGGACTCCGCGATCGGGCTGTCGCTGATGGCGGTGATCGGGCGGGAGGCCTTCGCCGACTTCCTGTCCGGTTTCCATCTCATCGACCGGCATTTCGCCACCGCGCCCCTGGAGTCCAACGCGCCGGCGCTGCTGGGACTGATCGGGCTGTGGTACTCCGACTTCTTCGGCGCCGAAACCCGTGCGGTGCTGCCGTATTCGAACGATCTGGCGCGGTTCGCGGCCTATCTGCAGCAGCTGACCATGGAGTCCAACGGCAAGTCGGTGCGCGCCGACGGATCGCCTGTGGGCACCTCCACGGGTGAGATCTTCTGGGGTGAGCCGGGCACCAACGGCCAGCACGCGTTCTACCAGTTGCTGCACCAGGGCACCCGACTGGTTCCGGCCGACTTCATCGGTTTCAGCCAGCCGACCGATGACCTGCCGACCGCCGACGGCACCGGCAGCATGCACGACCTGCTGATGAGCAATTTCTTCGCACAGACCCAGGTGCTGGCGTTCGGCAAGACCGCCGCCGAGATCGTCGCGGAGGGCACGCCGGCATCGGTGGTGCCGCACAAGGTGATGCCGGGCAACAAGCCGACGACCTCGATCCTGGCCACCCGGCTGACGCCCTCGGTGCTGGGTCAGTTGATCGCACTGTACGAGCACCAGGTGTTCACCGAAGGGGTGATCTGGGGTATCGACTCGTTCGACCAATGGGGTGTGGAACTGGGCAAGACCCAGGCCAAGGCGCTGCTGCCGGTGATCACCGAGGACGCCTCGCCGCCCGAACAGTCGGACTCCTCGACCGACGCGCTGGTGCGCCGTTATCGCGAGGAGCGCGGCCGGGTCCGCTGAGGGTCACCGGACGCGGCCACACCGCCGCGCCACGCCACCGTGCGTGAAGTTAGCTTCACGCCCGACGTCGCGGGTGAAGCTAACTTCACACCCGGGGCGTCAGCGGGGGATGTTCAGGCAGCCGATGCCGGGGACGCACCCGCTGACTTCGGTCGGGGTCACCTCACCGCTCGGCCCGCCGGGGATGGACCCCTCGATGGCATTCGGGGTGATCTCACCGCTCGGCCCGCCGGGGAGCGACCCCTCGATCACATTCGGGGTCACCTCACCGCTGGCGCCATCGGGCGTCGACACGGTCACGCCGTCGGGATCGGCGACCACGCACGGCGTGCCGTCGGGGCTCGTACAGGTCGGCGGATCCGCGTAAGCCGGAGCTGCGGCCCACAACACGCCGCCGGCCAACAGGGCGATCATCATCAGTCTCATGACGTTCATTCTCACCGATCCCCGCAATCATGCGAACGGTTTGGTGAACCGCGGCGGCAGCGCCTTGAGCAGAGCCGCCAGCGGCACCCACGGCCAGCCGGGCACGATCGCACGGCCCCGCTCCTTCTCGATGGCCTCAACCATCTTGGCGACACCCGTCCCGGTGTCGACCATCAGCATCGTCGACTCCGACTTGGCCGTCATCTCCGACTCGATATAGCCGGGCTCGACGACGGTGACGGCAATGGGGCCGGACGCGTACTCGGCGCGCAGCGACTCCCCCAATGAGGACAGCCCGGCCTTGCTGGCGGCGTATGCCGCCTTGACCCCTGCGACTCCCTTGTTCCCCAGCACGCTGGAGATCAGCACCAGATGACCCGATCCCTGCTTTTTGAAGATCTCCAGTGCGGCCTCGATCTGCACCAGAGCCGAGACCAGGTTGGTCTCGATGGTGGCCTTGTTGGCCCATGTCTTGCCGCTGCCCAGCGGCGCACCCTTACCCACGCCCGCGTTGACGATGACGCGGTCGAGCCCACCCAGTTGGTCGGACAGTGCGTTGAAGACCACCGGCACCCGGTCGTGATCGTTGACGTCGAGTTCGGCGACCGCCACCGTGATACCCGGGTGCCGGCAGAGCAGTTCCGCTTTGAGCTCCTCGAGACGGTCAGTGCGCCGGGCACACAACGCCAGGTCGCGGCCCTTGGCCGCGAAGGCACGCGCCATACCTGCTCCCAGCCCGGAGCTCGCACCGGTGATCAGAATCCGCTGTCGGGTCATTTCAACAACCTAGACATCCGTCGGTCGGCGAGAACCTTGCCACCGGTCTGACAGGTCGGACAGTACTGAAAGGACTTGTCCGCGAACGACACTTCCCGGACGGTGTCACCACAGACCGGGCACGGCAGGCCGGTGCGGCCGTGCACTCTCAAGCCGGACCGCTTCTCGCCCTTGAGGGTGGCGGCCTGCTGTCCCACTGAACGCCGGACCGCATCGGTCAGCACCGACGCCATCGCGGCGTGCAATGCCCCGAGCTGGGCGGCGGTCAGCTTGGCCGCCGTCGCAAACGGTGACAGCCTGGCCGCGTGCAGGATCTCGTCGCTGTAGGCGTTTCCGACCCCGGCGATCACCTTCTGATCGGTGATCACCGTCTTGATCCGGCCGCTGTTGTGCGCCAACAACTCCCCGAGTTGGGCCTCGGTCACCTCCAGTGCGTCCGGACCCAGCGCAGCGATGCCCGGAACCTTTCCCGGGTCGTCGACCAGCCAGACCGCCATCCTCTTCTGGGTGCCGGCCTCGGTGAGGTCGAACCCGCCGGAAGAAAGATGCACCCGCAGCGCGATCAGACCCTTGCCCGGCTTCAACGGCGCGGGACTCAACACGTCCGACCACCGCAGCCACCCGGCCCGCGACAGATGGGCGATCAGGTACAGACCGTCGGCCTGCAACCCGAGGTACTTGCCCCACCGGTGTGCTGCGCTGACGGTGCGGCCGTGCAGTGCACCCGTCGGCGGATCGAATGTCTTGAGCACGGAAAGCGACGCGACGTCGAGGCGCTCGATCGTGTGCCCGACGGCATGCCGACGCAGATGGTCGGCGAGCGCTTCTACCTCGGGAAGCTCAGGCATTCTCCACGCTGCGGAACGGCATCGAGAACACCCAGCCGACGAAAGACAACAGAATGGCGGCCCACACCGCGGTCCACCAGAACTTGTCGATCTGCAGACCCCAGTGCGTGGTGTGCTCGGTGATCCACGCGGTGATCCACAGCATCAGCGCGTTGACCACGACGTGGAACAGACCCAGTGTCACGATGTACAACGGCAGCGACAGAACAGCGACGATCGGCTTGATGAACGCGTTGACCAAACCGAAGATCACCGCGACGACGAGCACGATGCCGATCTTCTGCGCGTCGGAATCACCGCCGACGAATTCGATGCCCGGCACCAGGAGGGTGACCACCCACAGTGCCAGTCCGGTGATCGCTGCGCGCGCGAGGAATGCCATCACACGATCATGTCACGGGCGCAGCAGATAGGTGTCCATGATCCAGCCGTGCCGGGCGCGGGCCTCGGCCCGCAGTTCGGCGATGCCCTCACCCACCTCCCCGACCGTTCCGGCCACCAGGATCTCGTCCGGCGTTCCGAGGTAGGCGCCCCACCAGATCTGGGTCTGCGGTGCACAACCCAGGAATGCGCAGTCCCCGTCCAGCATCACCACCGCGGCGCCGGTCAGACCCTTCTCCCGCAACTGCCGGCCGGTGGTGATCAGCACCGGCTCACCGACATCGTTGAGCGGAATGCGGTGCCGGGCGGTCAGCGCCTGGATCGCGGTGACACCGGGGATCACGTCGTAGCTGATGTCGACGTGCTCGGAGACCTGGTCGAGGATCCGCAGGGTGCTGTCGTACAGCGACGGGTCGCCCCAGGCCAGGAACGCCCCCACACCATCGGGACCGAGTTCGTCGCGAATGGCGTTGGCCCACAACCGGGCCCGCGCGGTGTGCCACTCGGCGACCGCGTTGACGTAATCACCGTCGGCAGAACGGGGCGGGTCGGCCAGTTCGACGAAGCGGTAGTCCGGATCGTCGATGAAACGTCGGCAGATCTCGCGACGTTGTCCGACGAGATCGCTCTTCGCCTCACCCTTGTCCATCGCGAAGAACACCTGGGTGTCGTTGAGAGCCCGGATCGCCTGATACGTCACGTAGTCCGGATCCCCGGCCCCGATGCCGATCACGTGGATGTGGCGCATCAGCGCGCTCCCCGCGTCAACTGCCGGCCGATCAACACCATCGCGAAGACCGCTCCCACAGACCCTGACACCAGCAACGGCAGCCGGCCGTCGGCGCCCCACAGCAGTCCGGCCCACAGTCCGGCGAACAGGATCGCCAGGCCACTGCCGCCTTGGAACACACCCTGGGCGGTGGACTGCTGCCCGGAGCCGACGAGCGAGGAGATCCACGCCTTGCCCACCCCGTCGGTGCAGGCGGTGAAGACGCCGTAGACGCCGATCAGCAGCCAGGCCGTGAGGTGGTCACGGGTCAAACCCAGGCCGATGTAGCCGATCGCGAAGAAGACCAATCCGATTCCGAACACGGTCGATCGCGGCAATCGGTCGGCCAGCACGCCGGCCGGATAACTTCCCAGCGCGTACACCAGGTTGTAGGTGACGTACGCGAGGATCACCGCGACGACATCGAACCCGATCTCATTGAGCCGCAACAACAACAGCGCGTCGGGGAAGTTGACCAGACCGAAGCCCACCACGACCGCGGTGACCCTCCAGAACCGCCCCGGTAGTTCGCGCACCCCCGCGAAGATCGGCTGACGTGCCGGGCGGGGGCCGGTCCTCGGCTTCTCGGAGACCAATCCGATCAGCAGCACGGAAAGTACGGCGGGCACGATCGCCACCCACAGCAGTGGCGGGATTCGGTGGTCGAGCAGTTCATAACCGGCCAACCCGAGCAGCGGACCGATGACGGCGCCAAAGGTGTCCATCGTCCGGTGGAAGCCGAAAACCCTTCCCCGCGAGGCGGAGTCGATCCCTTCGACCAGCAGCGCATCCCGTGGAGCGCCTCGCAGACCCTTGCCGAGACGGTCGACCACCCGCCCGGTCAGCACGCCGGGCCAGGCTCCCGCCGCGGCGACGATGACCTTGCCCAAAGCCGCCATGCCGTAACCAGTCGCGATCAGCGGACGTTTGGCGAACCGGTCACCGAGTGGACCAACAGCCAGTTTGGTGACCGAAGCCGCGCCCTCGGCCGCTCCCTCGATGGCGCCGACCACCGCCGGCGGTGCACCTAGAACGGTGGTGAGATAGATCGGCAGCAATGGATAGAGCAACTCGCTCGCGGTGTCCTGGAGGAACGACACCGCAGAGAGGACCCGCACATTGCGGGTCAACCAGGTCCTGCTCTGTCCGTTCGCCATAATCCGCAAGTCTCTCAGCGCGGCGCGTGAACTGCTCCGGCACCCATCACCTTGTAATATTCGCCAAATGTCGACCGTCAACGGCCTGCCCGTCCACGCCTTGCTCGTCCACTTCGTCGTGGTCCTGGCTCCGCTGACCGCGGTGCTGGCCATCCTGTGCGCCGTATGGCCGGCCGCCCGGCAACGGCTGGTGTGGCTCGTCCTGGCGCTGGCGGTGCTGACCACGGGACTCAGCCCGCTCACCACCGAGTCCGGCGAGTGGCTGGAGCACCACATCGAGGAGACCGCACTGGTCGAGGAGCACGCGGAGTTGGGCGAAACCATGGTGTTCTTCGCCCTTGCGCTGCTGGTGGCCGCGATTCTGCTGACCATCCAGCATGTTCGGGCCCATCGGGGCAAAGCGCTCTCGACGGGGCTGTCGGCCGTGGTCACCGTCTTCGTCGTGGTCGCCTCGGTGGCGACGACGGTTCAGGTGTTCCGGATCGGGCACTCGGGTGCGAACTCCGTTTGGAATGACGCGCTGTCCACCACTGAGTCTGGCGAAAAAGAAGCCGAGTAAGCGCTATCCGCTCCATCAACCCGGAACGGGTTTTAGTATCGGCGAGGTGCGATTCACCTTTGCCGAGGCAATGACCGACCCGAGCTACTACATCCCGCTGGCCAAAGCGGCCGAGAACGCCGGCTATCACGCGATGACGATTCCGGACAGCGTCGCGTACCCGTTCGAATCCGACTCCAAATACCCCTACACCGCGGACGGCAACAGGGAGTTCCTCGACGGCAAGCCCTTCATCGAGAGCTTCGTGATCGCCGCCGCAATAGGTGCGGCCACCACCAAACTGCACTTCAACTTCTTCGTTCTCAAACTGCCGATTCGTCCACCCGCACTGGTGGCAAAGCAGGCCGGGTCGCTGGCTGCGTTGTTCGACAATCGGCTCGGCCTCGGCGTGGGCACCAGCCCGTGGCCGGAGGACTACGAACTCATGGGTGTGCCGTTCGCCAAGCGCGGCAAGCGAATGGACGAATGCATCGACATCATCCGGGGGCTGACATCGGGGGACTACTTCGAATACCACGGTGAGTTCTACGACATTCCCAAGACCAAGATGACGCCCGCACCCACCAAGCCGGTTCCGATTCTGATCGGGGGCCACGCCGACGCGGCACTGCGCCGGGCCGCCCGCAACGACGGCTGGATGCACGGCGGCGGCAACGAGGATCTCGACGAACTGCTGGCGAAGCTGAACCGCTATCGCGAGGAGGAGGGAACAGCGGACAAGGACTTCCAGATCCACGTCATCTCGCTGGACGCCTACACCCCCGACGGCATCAAGCGCCTGGAGGACAAGGGCGTCACGGACGTGATGGTCGGCTTCCGGATTCCCTACATCAACGGACCGGACACCGAGCCGCTGGACGCCAAGATCCGGAACCTCGAGATGTTCGCCGAGCACGTCATGAGCAAGGTCTAGCTAGAGCGCGTCCCAGACCGGCTCGCGGCGCTCGCGGAGCGCCATCGCCGCCTCATGGGGATTGTTGGTGAACCCGGACAGCACCTGGGTTCGGTTCTCGATCTCCTTGGCGTGCCGCAGGCTCGGGGCGTCGAGTGCGGCGTTGAGTCCGATCTTGGTCTGCCACACCCCGTAGGCGTTGTTGGCGGCGATACCGCGGGCCATCGCGATCGCGGCGTTCATCAGCGCATCGGCACGAACCACCTCGTGCACCAGGTGGATCCGGTAGGCCTCGTCGGCGTCGATGATCCGTCCGGTCAGCATCAGTTCGCGGGCAACCCCGGCGCCGACGATGCGCGGCAGCAGATAGCTGGTCCCCATGTCCATCGATGAGAAACCGGCCTTGATGAACACCGACCCGAAGCGGGCGGCTTCGGCGGCGATCCGGATGTCACAGTGCAGCGCGTAAGCCAGCCCGCCGCCGACCGCCGCCCCGTTGACGGCAGCGACGACCGGGATCGGCAGTTCGTAGAGACGGGTCATCTGATCGGCTAGTCGGACCTGTGCGTCATAGGTGGTCTTGAACGGCACGGCAGCCGGTCGCGTCCAGGGTCTGCCGGTGCCGCTGAGGTCGGCGCCGGCACAGAACCCGCGGCCCGCACCGGTGAGAATCGCCACCCGGTGGCCACCGGATTCCAGCCTGGCGAGAGCGTCGTCAATCCCGTCGAGTAGAGCGCCGTCGATGGCGTTCAAGACCTCTGGTCGGTTGAGGGTGATGCGGGCGATTCCCTCGTCGATCTCATCGAATTCAACAGCGGACATAGACCGACCCTATCCAGGCATCGCGCGCTACGGTGCTACCCGTGAGCGGATATCGCGACGTTTACCGAGCAAGCATCGCCGACCGGAACGGGTTCTGGGCGCACGCCGCCGAAGCGGTCACCTGGACAAAGGCTCCGCGACGCATCCTCGATGACAGCAGACCGCCGTTCTATCGCTGGTTTCCCGACGCCGAGTTGAACACCTGCGCCAACGCGCTGGATCGCCACGTCGCCGGCGGCCGCGGCGACCAGGCCGCACTGATCTACGACTCCCCCGTCACCGGCACCAAGCGCGTGCTGAGCTATCGCGAATTGCTGCACGAGACTGCGCTTTTCGCCGGAGTGCTGCGCGATCTGGGTGTGGGCGCGGGTGACCGCGTCGTGCTTTACATGCCGATGATCCCGGAGGCCGTCATCGCGATGCTGGCCTGCGCCAGGCTGGGTGCGGTGCACTCGGTGGTGTTCGGCGGTTTCGCCGGCCACGAACTGGCCACCCGGGTCGATGACGCGCGGCCGACGGTGATCGTGTCGGCCTCCTGCGGTATCGAGCCCTCCCGGGTCGTTGAATACAAGCCGATGCTCGATCACGCCCTCGAGTTGGCCGAGCATCAGCCGGACGCCTGCGTGATCGTCCAGCGCGACCGGCACCGCTGTGAACTGACCCCGGGTCGCGACGTCGACTGGTCGGAGTTGATGGCGACCGCCACCCCTGCCGACCCGGTTCCGGTCGCGGCCACCGACCCGCTCTACGTGCTGTACACCTCGGGCACCACCGGTAAACCGAAGGGGATCGTCCGCGACAACGGCGGCCATGCAGTGGCGCTGCTGTGGACCATGAAGAACATCTACGACATCGAGCCCGGCGACGTCTTCTGGGCCGCCTCCGACGTCGGCTGGGTGGTCGGGCATTCCTACATCGTCTACGGGCCCCTGCTGGCCGGCGCCACCACCGTGCTCTACGAGGGAAAGCCGGTCGGCACGCCGGATCCCGGCGCGTTCTGGCGGATGGTGTCCGAGTACGGAGTGAAGGTTCTGTTCAGTGCTCCGACCGCAATCCGGGTCATCCGCAAGGAGGATCCCGACGGCTCTCACATCGGACGCTACGACCTCTCGTCGTTGAAGTACTTGTTCCAGGCCGGCGAGCGGCTGGATCCTGACACCTACGCCTGGGCCACCGAAGTCCTCGGAATCCCGGTCATCGATCACTGGTGGCAGACCGAGACCGGATGGTCGATCGCAGCCAATCCGGTTGGCATCGAACAACTTCCGCTCAAGGCCGGTTCTCCGACGGTCCCGATGCCCGGTTACGACGTGCAGATCCTGAATCCTGACGGTTCCGGGTGCGAACCGGGAGAGGACGGGGCGATCTGCATCAGTCTTCCGCTTCCGCCCGGCACCCTGCCGACACTGTGGGGCGATGACGCCCGTTTCGAATCGTCCTATCTGTGTGAGCATCCGGGTTACTACCTGACCGGCGACGGCGGTTACCTGGATGCGGACGGCTACCTGTTCGTGATGGGCCGTATCGACGACGTGATAAACGTTGCGGGGCACCGTCTTTCGACCGGAGCCATCGAAGCGGTTCTGGCCGCTCACCCTGCGGTTGCCGAGTGCGCGGTGATCGGTGTGGCCGACGAGATCAAGGGGCAGGAACCACGCGGCTTCGTGGTACTGAAGGCCGGCGCCTCCGGCGACGGACTGGAGAGGGAACTGGTGGCCGCGGTCCGCGAGGAGATCGGACCGGTGGCCGCACTGCGGCGGGTGGACGTGGTGCCGGCTCTGCCCAAGACCCGGTCCGGCAAGATCCTGCGAAAGACCATGCGGGGCATCGCCGACGGCCACGACGAACCGGTGCCGTCGACGATCGAGGATGCCGGGGTGCTCGAGACGCTACGACCCATCCTTCGCGGTTGAGGCGTCAGCCTTGATCTGAGGCTTGGCGATCTCCAGGGGTCCGAGGATCTTGCCCTGCGTGCCGTCGCCGTCGATCGAGGCGCCGTCGACGGCTGCGGCGGAGACCGATCCGCCGTCCTGAACGGTCAGGGTGGTTTCCGGCGCGGGATCCGCGGTGGCGAGGCCCGCGCCGGCGAAGGTGGCCGCGATGGCTAGGCCGGTCGCGGCGACGGCCGCCTTGAGTATCAGTGTTGCGTTCATCGTTGTCGTCCTACTCGCGTCTCTTTGGATTCGTCTCTTTGGATTACGACGCTGTGCAGGCGGCGTCCATCGCCGAGTTCTTACCGGGAACGGCGGGGTTCAGCTGTCCGAGCACACCGGCGCGGGTCATCATGTTCGGCGCACCGGCGGCCGGCGCGGTGTTGGTCGGGATGGCCATGTTGCAGGTCGCGGTGCCCGCGTCACGAGGGCTGGCCTGGGCGGCGGCACTCAGGCCGATTCCGCCGGCGAAGATCCCGGCCGCCAATGCGGATCCGGTCAGGGCGGCGGCGATGCGGCGGGTGATGGTGGCGTTCATGATTTCTCCTTTGCTCTTTGGGGCCGAGGTTTCGGCGTTGAGACAACTCTCGCCCGTCGGCGTCACCCTTCCTGTCGTCCAACAGGACCGTCGGAGGATGAACTCGTCGTCCCCCGATCGGTGGAGGTTTTTGTCGGAGGGTGATGAGAGTATTCGAACATGAGTTCGATGACGGTGGCGTTGGAGGCGCTTGACCAGGCGGTTGAGCTTCTGTGCGCTGCCGATCTGGATGCTCTGGGCGTCGCGGAGCGCTATCGGGTCCTCGAGCGGATGGAGACCCACCGGCGCCGTCAGGTGGCGGTGGCCTCGTCCCTGGTGTGCCGTCTTGAGCAGGTAGAAGGCTGCCCGCCGGTGCCGGTGGCGTTGTCGGACGTACTACGGATCAGCCGCACCGAGGCGCGGCGCCGCATCCGCGATGCCGAACAGTTGGCCCCGCGGATCACCCTCACCGGTCAATCGGTGCCACCGGTTCTGCCGGCCACCGCGGTCGCGTGGCAGGCGGGCGTGCTCGATATCGAGCACCTGCGGGTGATCCAGAGCTTCATCCGGGATCTGCCCGCCGCCATCCCTGCCCCCGCGGTCACCGCCGCTGAGGAGTTCCTGGCCGATAAGGCCGCTCAGTTGCGGCCCGACCAGTTGGAGAAACTGGCCAACCGACTGGCGGTGACGCTGAATCCCGACGGGAAGTTCTCCGATGAGGACCGGGTCCGGCAGCGCGGCTTTCTGTGGTGCGGACAGCGGGCTGACGGGACGAGTGTCGGCAAACTCACCGCCACACCGGAACTGCGCGCGATGCTCGATGCCTGGTTCGCCAAGTTCGCCGCTCCCGGCGCGTGCAATCCGGATGACGCCCCCGCCGGACCTGCCCTTCAACGGGGGCACCAACGATTATCACCACCCCGAACGACTACTACCCAAAGACGATGACGCGGCCTAGTACCGCACCGGCGGTTCCAGCACCACCTCGGCCGGGGTCTTGTCGGCGCGCAATCCGCGCCAGCTCGAATGACGCAGATGACCGTCGGGGGTCATCTCGCCGTAGCGCACTTCGCCGACCAGTTCGGGGCGCACGTAGGTGACCCCCTTTGACTCGGATCTCGGCAGCGCCGGGCGGAACGGCGACTCCCCGCTGCGCAGCGCAGCGAGCACGTTTTTCAAGTGGGAGAGTTCCTTCTCGGTGAAACCGGTTCCGACCCGCCCGATGAACCGCAGTCCACCCTCGCCCGGAACGCCCAGCAGAAGCGAACCGATACCGCTGGAGCGTCCGCCATTGCCTTCGTGCCAGCCACCGATCACCGCTTCCTGGGTGTTCCAGTTCTTGTCCTTGATCCACGACGCCGAACGCCGGCCCGGCTGATAGGTGGAATCCCACCGCTTGGCGACGACACCCTCCCATCCGCGCTCGCGCGATTCAGCCAGCGCCCGGGCTCCATCGCCGTCGAGCAGATCGGGGACGCTCAGCGGTGTCGCTTCGGCGAAGGTCTCCAGAATCCGCCGCCGATCGCGGTACTTCGCCCGCAACAGGGAACGGCCGTCCAACTCGAGGATGTCGAACGCCCAGAACTGGATTCGGGTCGCACGCACCCGGTTCTGCAGTTCCCCGAAGCTGGGCACGCCGTGCCCGTCGAGAGCCACCAACTCCCCGTCGAGGATGACGTGGTGCTCGGCCAGTGCAGCGGCCAGCGGCGCCAGTTGCGGATACTCGTCGGTGACATCACGGCCGTTGCGTGACTGCAATCGCAGCCGTCCGTGATCGACCTCCAGCAGCATGCGGTAGCCGTCGTATTTCCCTTCGAAAGCGTACTGCCCGGATTTCAGATCGCCAGCCGAACCGAGGGTCGCGAGCATCGGTGCGAAATCCCGCAGACGGGCGTGCGGCTGCTCCTTCATCCGGTGAACCAGCCACTGGTCGCCATCGGTCTGAATCAGTGCGTAACGACCGGAGATGCGTTTACCGGCGAGGTCGACGATCACCTCGCCGTCGGTGAACTTTTCGGCCGCGTAAGTACCGGTGTCCCATATGACGACCTCGCCGGCGCCGTACTCCCCCTTGGGGATCGTGCCCTCGAAGGTGGCGTATTCCAGCGGATGGTCCTCGGTGTGCACCGCGAGGTGATTGACCGACGGGGTGCCCGGGAGGTTCTTGGGCACCGCCCAGGAAACCAGCACTCCGTCGTGCTCAAGCCTGAAGTCGTAGTGCAATCGGCGGGCACGATGCTCCTGGATGACGAACACGTTGTTCTCGCCGAGTGACGGCGATGCCTCGGGTACCGGCTCAGGAGTCCTG
The DNA here is from genome assembly GCA_029977845.1 of Mycobacteriaceae bacterium. Taxonomy (GTDB): domain Bacteria; phylum Actinomycetota; class Actinomycetes; order Mycobacteriales; family Mycobacteriaceae; genus Mycobacterium. Next base: position 49,595 of record JAPOKC010000006.1, read on the forward strand.
GTCGCGTCGCGCTTACCGCGATACGCGCTCAGCCGGTCAGACCCGGCTGTGTCGTCGAGACCGGCAAGCAGATCACCGTGTTCGGCCACCCGCGCCAGCACCTCGTCATAGCGAAGCTGACGAAGTTCCGGATCACCGATCTCGTCCCAGGTTCGCGGCGCGGCGACGGTCGGTGTCTCGCGGCCGCGTAGCGAGTACGGCGCGATGGTGGTCTTGGCGGCGCTGTTCTGGCTCCAGTCCAGGAAGACCTTTCCGGCCCGGCGACTCTTAGTCATTGTGGCCGTCACCAGATCGGGCATCGCCGCCTGAAGTTGCTCGGCCACCTTGCGCGCCAGGGCCACCGTGCCGGTGCTGCTCAACGGTTTCGCCAGTGCCGCGTAGAGATGCAATCCCTTGCTGCCACTGGTCAACGGATAGAGCACCAGCCCGACGTCGTCCATCAACTCCCGCACAGCCCGCGCCACATCGCCCAGCTGTGCCATGGTGACTTCCTCACCGGGGTCGAGGTCGAACACCAGGCGGTTGGCCGGACCTGGCCGGCCGTCCGCGGCGAAGCGCCACTGCGGCACGTGAACCTCCAGGGCCGCCTGTTGCGCGATCCATGCCAATGCGGTCGAGGAGTCGATGATCGGGTAGACGGTGTCGCCGGACCGGTGGGTCAGGACGCCCCGATTCAGCCAGGCCGGAGCCGACTTGGCCAATTCCTTCTCGAAGAACGCCGGTTCGCCGACGCCGTCGGGCCAGCGTTTGCGGGTCGCCGGCCGAGCCGCGACATGCGGCAGCATGACCTCGGCGATGCCGGTGTAGTACCTGAACACGTCGGCTTTGGTGGTCCCGGTTGCCGGATAAAGGACCTTGTCAGCGTTGGTGAGCGTGACCACAGGCCCTGACGTCTTTCCCAGGGGCCACACCAGACTCACCACCTCACGGTATTACCCGCTGCTAGCCTGGAACAATGAAGAGGCTGATAGCAGCCGCCGCGCTGGTGGCCGCGCCATTGCTGGCGGCACCGACCGCGGCGGCCAACCCGGATATCACCGACCCCTACTGCACCGGAGGTCAGGAGCCGCTCTTCGGCGTCTGCAAGCCGCTGCCGGATCAGGATGGGATCAACGAGGCCCCCGGCCTGGATCCCGATGTCGACGCCGGAATTGACCCCGAGAGCGTCCCGGCTATTTGATGCGGTCGATCCGGAAGGGCTCTGTCGCCTTCGGACTGGTGAACGTTCCGGTCAAGGTGTACAGCGCCACTGAGGATCACGATCTGAAGTTCCACCAGGTGCACGCCAAGGACAACGGCCGCATCCAGTACAAGCGCGTCTGCACCGAGTGCGGCGAGGTGGTGGAGTACCGCGACATCGCGAAGGCCTACGAGTTCGACAATGGTCAGACAGTGGTGATCACCGACGACGATATCGCGACCCTGCCCGAGGAACGCGGGCACGAGATCGAGGTTCTCGAGTTCGTCCCGGCCGGCCAGATCGACCCGATGATGTACGACCGCAGCTATTACCTCGAACCCGACGGCAAATCCTCGAAATCCTATGTGCTGCTTGCCAAGGCACTCAGCGAGACCGAACGTGTCGCCATCGTCCACTTCACGCTGCGCAACAAGACCCGGCTGGCGGCCCTGCGTGTGCGCGAGTTCTCCAAGCGCAACGTGATGGTGGTGCAAACGCTGCTGTGGCCCGACGAAATACGTGATCCCGACTTCCAGTCCCTTGATGCCGACGTCGAGCTGCGCGCACCGGAACTGAAGATGGCCGAGCAGGTCGTCGACTCGATGGCTGCGGACTTTCATCCCGAGGATTTCACCGACACCTACCAGGAACAGCTGCGCGAACTGGTCGAGGCGAAACTCGCCGGCGGAGAGGCATTCGCCACCGAGGACAAGCCCACCCGGCTCGACGACACCGAGGACGTCTCCGACCTGCTGGCCAAGCTGGAAGCCAGCGTCCGCAAGCGCCGTGAGCAGGCGGCAGCGGCCGCACCCGCCAAGAAGGCTCCCGCCAAGAAGGCCGCCGCCAAGAAATAGAACGTGTTACACAAGAGGTGTGATCCTTGACAGTTTCCGCCTCGACGGCCAAGTCGCCGTCGTCACCGGCGCCGGCCGCGGCCTCGGGGCCGCCATCGCCATCGCATTCGCCGAGGTCGGCGCAGACCTGCTGATCTCCTCGCGCACCGAATCCGAACTGGCGGGCGTCGCGGCCCAGATCGAGGCGCTGGGCCGGCGCGCGCATATCGTCGTCGCGGACCTCGCCAAGCCCGAGGCGACCGCGGAGCTGGCCACGATGGCGGTGGACCACTTCGGCCGGCTCGACATCGTGGTCAACAACGTCGGCGGCAGCATGCCGAACGCGTTGATGACCACGAGCGTCAAGGAGATGCGCGACGCGTTCACCTTCAACGTGCTCACCGCCCACGCACTGACCGTCGCCGCAGTGCCGCTGATGCTGGAACACGCCGGCGGCGGAAACATCATCAACATCACCTCGACCATGGGACGGACCGCCGGCCGCGGGTTCGCCGCGTACAGCACCGCGAAAGCCGCCCTCGCTCAGTACACCCGACTCACCGCACTCGATCTGTGCCCGCGAATCCGGGTCAACGCCATCGCCCCCGGATCGATCATGACCTCCGCACTGGAGATCGTCGCCTCCAACGACGCCCTGCGCGAACCGATGGAGAAGGCCACCCCGCTTCGACGACTCGGGGTCCCGAGCGATATCGCTGCGGCCGCCGTCTATCTCGCCTCACCCGCCGGCAGCTACCTCACCGGCAAAGTTATCGAGGTAGACGGCGGCATCAATGTCCCCAACCTGGATCTGCCCATCCCCGACCTGTAAGGACTGTCATGCCAATTCGAGTCGCACAAATCGGCACCGGAAACGTCGGCGGGCACGCGTTGCGTGCGTTGATCACCAACCCCGATTACGAACTCACCGGTGTGTGGGTGTCCTCGGACGCCAAGGCCGGCAAGGACGCAGCCGAACTCGTCGGACTGGACCTCACCACCGGGGTGAAGGCCAGCACCGACCTCGACGCCGTGCTCGCCACCAAACCGGATTGCGCGGTCTACACCGCGATGGCTGACAACCGGCTGATGGAGGCGCTCGAGGATTACCGGCGCATCCTGGCCGCCGGCGTCAACGTCGTCGGCAGCGGTCCGGTGTTCCTGCAGTACCCGTGGCAGGTGATCCCCGACGAGATGATCACCCCCCTCGAAGTCGCCGCACGCGAGGGCAAGTCGAGCCTCTACGTCAACGGCATCGACCCTGGCTTCGCCAACGACCTCATACCGCTGGCGCTGATGGGCACCTGTCAGAGCATCGATCAGGTGCGGTGCATGGAGATCCTCGACTACGCCACCTACGACAGTGCCACGGTGATGTTCGACGTTATGGGCTTCGGCAAGCCGATGGACGAGATCCCGATGCTGCTGCAGCCCGGCGTGCTGAGCATCGGCTGGGGTTCGGTGGTGCGTCAACTCGCAGCGGGACTCGGCGTCGAACTCGACGGACTCGAGGAGATGTATGTGCGCGAACCCGCGCCCGAGGACTTCGACATCGCGTCCGGTCACATTCCCAAGGGCACTGCGGCAGCACTGCGATTCGAGGTCATCGGCTTGGTCAACGGCGCACCGGCGATCGTGCTGGAACACGTCACCCGGCTGCGCCCGGACCTCTGCCCGGACTGGCCGCAACCGGCCAACCCGGAGGGCGGCAACTACCGCATCGAGATCACCGGGGAGCCGTCCTATGTCTTCGAACTCGGATTGAGCAGTCCCAACGGCGACCACAACCACGCCGGAGTGCTGGCCACCGCGATGCGCATCGTCAACGCGATACCCGCGGTGGTGGCCGCCGAGCCGGGTATCCGCACCACCTTGGACCTCCCATTGGTCACCGGGAAGGGCTTGTACTCTGCTCGCTAGCAAGGCAGCGATGATGCTCGCCTTCGCGGTGGTGTGCGCCAGTCCAGCGCAGGCCGCACCTGATTGCGCCGACGTCGGGCCCAACACCCGGATGTGCACTACCGGGCCGGGGCACACCGCGATCACCACCTCCCCCGATCCGGCCTTCACCAACCCCTATCCCGCCTGGGGCTTCGGCAGCCTCGGCTACGGCTCGGGCATCGGCGGTATCTGGATCGGCATTTGACGCCGTCAAGGGTCCGCAACTGGTCACTTCTCGGTCCGGCATTCGTCGCCGCGATCGCCTATGTCGATCCCGGCAATATCGCGGCGAACGTCAGCGCGGGTTCGACCTTCGGCTTCCTGCTCGTGTGGGTCATCGTCGCGGCCAATGCGATGGCCGGACTCGTCCAGTACCTGAGCGCCAAGCTCGGACTGGTCACCGGGGCCACGTTGCCCGAGGCGGTCCGGGATCGGACCGGCACGCCGGCCCGGGTGAGCTACTGGCTGCAAGCCGAGTTGGTGGCCATCGCCACCGACGTCGCCGAGATCATCGGCGGCGCGATCGCGCTGCAACTGCTGTTCGGACTTCCACTTGTCGCAGGAGGCGTGATCACCGGAGTGGTGTCGTTGCTTCTGCTCGATATCGGGGACCGTAGCGGCCCACGGGTATTTGAACGGGTCATCGGCGGGTTGCTCTTGATCATCGCGGTCGGCTTTCTGGCCAGTCTGGTGGTCAACCCGCCGCCCCCCGGTGACGTGGCCGCCGGGCTGATCCCGCGATTCGACGGAACCCAGAGCGTATTGCTGGCCACCGCGATGCTGGGCGCGACGGTGATGCCGCACGCGGTGTATCTGCACTCGGGTCTGGCCCGCGACCGGCACGGCCACCTCGGCCCGGGCACCACGCGCGCCCGGCTGCTGCGGGCAACCCGGTGGGACGTCGGACTGGCGATGTTGGTGGCCGGCACGGTGAACCTGGCACTGCTGCTGGTGGCTGCCACCAATCTGCGCGGCCGGGCGGGCACCGGCACCATCGAGGGCGCGCACGCCGCAGTGGCAGACGCGCTGGGGCCGACGGTCGCACTCTTCTTCGCCATCGGCCTGCTCGCTTCGGGCCTGGCCTCGACTTCGGTCGGCGCATATGCGGGGGCGATGATCATGCAGGGCCTGCTGCGCAGGTCCTATCCACTGCTGCTGCGCCGGCTGATCACCCTGATCCCCGCACTGCTGGTGCTGGCCAGCGGCATCGACCCGACTCGCGCCCTGGTGCTCTCCCAGGTGATGCTGTCCTTCGGCATCCCGTTCGCGCTGATGCCACTGGTGCGGCTGACCGCAGACCCCGCGGTGATGGGCGCCGACGCCAACCGCCGCCTCACCTCCGCTCTGGGCTGGCTGGTCGCCGTCCTCATCACGTTGCTGAATGTGGCCCTGATTGTTCTTACAGTGATCATGTGACGGTGAGGGATTTCCGGTTCGGAATCGGACTGCGGACGGTCAAGTCGGCGGACAGGCTGCGGGAGAAGGTCCGGCGCTTCGCCGACCTCGGGTACGACGTGATTCACATTCCCGACCATCTCGGGGCTCCAGCGCCCTTCCCGACGATGGTCGCGGCCGCCGAGGCCGCAGACATCCGGGTCGGCACCTTCGTGCTCAACGCCGCCTTCTATCGCCCCGCTCTGTTGGCTCGCGACGCGCTTTCCGTCGATGTGCTGACGAGCGGACGGCTGGAACTAGGTTTGGGCACGGGCTATGTCCGTGAGGAGTTCGACGCGGCCGGAATCCCGTATCCCAGCGCGGGAGAGCGCGTCGACCATCTGCGCGAAACCACTCTGTACATCAAGGATGTGGCGCCATCGATACCGGTGCTCATCGCCGGTAACGGCGATCGCGTCCTGCGCATCGCCGCACGCCAGGCCGACATCATCGGATTCACCGGCGGTGGAATTCCCACTCCCGCCAATCCTGATCCGATGGCGGAGCGCGTCGAGTTCGTTCGAGCCGAAGCGAAGGACCGAATCAGTGAACTCGAATTCAATCTCGCGATCACCGCTGTGCCCACTGATACCTCCGGTGTTCCTGATCTCACATTGACACGTGCTTACTTTCCGGACACAAGTGACGAGCAGCTTCTGTCGTTGCCGACGGTTCTTGACGGAACACCACAACAGATCGCGGAAAAACTGCATTCACATCGTGAGCGATATGGAATATCGTATTTCATCGTTCAGGACTATCATGGTCGTTACTTCGCTGAAGTCATCAACGCATTGCGGTGATGATCACCTGATCGAAAGGCGGTGACGATATGAACCGGCGAGTGCACACGACCGCAGTCACTACGGGCCGATTGGCCAATTGGATCCGTAGGGACTACCCACGTTCCGCACCGGTTCGTGGTCACTGCTACCTACTCGCGCTCTGCGGTATCGACTGCGCAAGCAGGTGATCCCCCGGCGGGCGGCCGGTAGACGGTAAACTCCCGCCCGTCCGCCCTCGTAGCTCAGGGGATAGAGCACGGCTCTCCTAAAGCCGGTGTCGCATGTTCGAATCATGCCGGGGGCACAAGCGCAGTCATCACCAAATCCGCGGATCGATGGCCCATCGGTCCAAGTTCGGCGATAATGCGAGGTGAAACGGGATTCGAAGCACCAGTGGCCTCCATCGCGACCGCTGGTCGGCCGGAAGGAAAGGGCCGCGATGGCCGATCCGAGTGCGCAGTGGTTCATCGCCGCGAACACCGACGTGTGGGAAGGCGAGGTCTTCGACGTCGAAGTGGGCGGGCAACTGGTGATGATCGCCCGGTTGCTCGGTGGAGATCTACGCGCGTACCAGGGAATGTGCCCGCATCAGGAGATCCCGATGGCCGCCGGGTTGTTCGATCCCGAGACCAGCCAACTGACATGTGCCGGCCACGCATGGGTCTTCGACCTTCGCACCGGCCTCGGCGTAAACCCGGCCGGCCTGCAACTGTTCTCTTATCCGGTCAGGGAGATTCACGGCACGATCCAGGTGTGCGTATCCCGCGGCGGACACCGGCACTACAACCGCGGCCACGTCACGACGGCCGACGGTTCATCAGATGACTGGTTCGCACCGTTGACCGACTAGCGCGCCTGACGCCGGGCCTTGACTGCACCGGTGGGCCCAACGCCGACCTTGGCACGCGAAGCATTCGCACGCGGATTCGGCCGCGCGTCGGAGCGGGTCGTCTTACGCACTGATGCGGACTGGGCCGCGGCGCTGCGCGGAGAAGCGGGCCGGGCCGCCGCCGGTATCACCGACGGGTAGGTGATACCGAGCAGCGAGGACACCGCCATGAAAGGCGGCCCGAGCGCGTACACCGCCACGGCCAGCACCGAGCCGACCACGATGCGTCCCACCTGATCCAGCGTCCAGGTCAGTCCGAACGACTCACCGACCACCGGGATCAGGTCGGCCAACCCGAAGCCGATCCCGATGCTCATCGGGATGGAGACCGGCAGACCCAGATACCAGACCGGGGCGATCGCGACACCGTAGGTGATGGCGTCGCTCACCCTGGTGACGATGTCGTTGATGGTCAGTGCCTGCAGGACGACGGGAATCTCGCGCATTTCGATCTGCGGCGCAGAGTGCTGCACGGGCACGGTCAGCATGCCGGCGCAGACCGTGACAACGCCGGCCGCGCCGATCGCGGCATTGAGCTGCTGTCGGACGTGGATCATCAGCCCAGTCAATCAACGGTTCATCACGGTTTCGGTGGGTGTCCATCACGAAAATGACACGATCGAGGTCAACCAGATGCCGGTAGTGGCGTGGGTCACCCCCGGAGTAGGTTCGAACCGTGAGCGCAAACGTGTGGATTCTCGGCGGCTACCAGAGCGACTTCGCCCGCAATCTCCACCGTGAGGGCCGCGACTTCGCCGACCTGACCCGTGAGATCGTCGACCAGACCCTGGCCGAGGCGATGATCGACGCCTCCGACATCGAGGTCGTCCATGTGGCCAACGCCTTCGGCGAGATGTTCGCCCAGCAGGGACACCTCGGGGCGATGCCGGCCACCGTGCACGACGGCCTCTGGAACACCCCGGCGACCCGGCACGAGGCGGCCTGCGCTTCGGGCAGTGTGGCCGCCCTGGCCGCCATGGCCGACCTGCGGGCCGGCAACTACCGCACCGCACTGGTCGTCGGACTCGAATTGGAGAAGACGGTGCCCGGCGACACCGCCGCCCAGCATCTGGGCGCGGCCGCGTGGACCGGTCACGAGGGTCAGGATGCGAAGTTCATGTGGCCTTTCATGTTCTCCAAGGTCGCCGACGAGTACGACCGCCGATACGGCATCGATGACGCCCATCTGCACGCGATCGCGGCCGTCAACCTGGCCAACGCCAAACGCAACCCCAACGCGCAGACCCGGGACTGGCAGGTTCCCGATCTCGCCGCAGACGGCGATGACGACTCTGTGAACGCACCGATCGAGGGACGCATCCGGCGGTTCGACTGCAGTCAGATGACCGACGGCGGCGCCGGAGTGGTGCTGGTGAGCGACGAGTTCCTGGCCGATCACCCGGGAGTGCGGCCGATCGGACTGATCGAAGGCTGGGGGCACCGCACGGTCGGCCTGGGCCTGCGGCAGAAACTCGAACGCGACACCGGCAATCCGTACGTGATGCCGCACCTACGTGCCGCAGTGCAGGACGCCTTCACCCGCGCGGAGGTGGATCTCGAGGGAATCGACGGCTTCGAGGTGCACGACTGTTTCACCCCCAGCGAGTACGTGGCGATCGACCACATCGGACTCACCGCTGCGGGCGAGTCGTGGAAGGCCGTCGAGTCCGGCGACATCGAGATCGGCGGCCGGCTGCCGATCAACCCCAGCGGCGGACTTATCGGCGGCGGCCACCCGGTGGGGGCGACCGGCGTCCGGATGATGCTGGATGCCGCCAAGCAGGTCAGCGGACTGGCCGGCGAGTATCAGGTCGAGGGCGCCCGCAGATTCGGCACACTCAACCTCGGCGGGAGCACGGCAACCACCGTGAGCTTCGTGATCGGGGCAGTAGATGGAAGTTGAGATCGTCGGCAAATACCTGTCCACCCTTCCCGAAGATGACGACCACCCCTATCGGACCGGACCGTGGCGACCGCAGACGACCGAATGGCGTGCCGATGACCTGATCGCGGTCGAAGGCGAGATCCCCGCCGACCTGGACGGGATGTATCTGCGCAACACCGAGAATCCGCTGCACCCCGCCCTGAAGACCTATCACCCGTTCGACGGCGACGGCATGCTGCACATCGTGGGGTTCCGTGATGGAAAGGCCTTCTACCGCAACAGTTTTGTCCGCACGGAGGGATTCGAAGCCGAACAGAAAGCTGGCTGCTCGCTGTGGCCGGGAATAGCCGAGCCGCTGTCATTGGCCAAGGCTGACCACGGCTGGGGAGCGCGCACGATGCTCAAGGATTCCTCGAGCACCGATGTGGTGGTGCACCGCGGTGTCGCGCTGACAAGTTTCTACCAATGCGGCGATCTGTACCGGATCGATCCGTACACCGGCCAGACGCACGGCAGGGAGACCTGGGGCGGCAGATTTCCCTCCCAGGGCGTATCGGCCCATCCCAAGGTCGACGAGCGCACCGGCGAGATGCTGTTCTTCAACTACAGCAAGAACGCGCCCTACATGCACTACGGCGTTGTCGACGACGGCAACAAACTCGTGCACTACACAGACATCCCGCTGCCGGGCCCGCGCCTGCCGCACGATATGGCGTTCACCCGCAACTACGCCATCCTCAACGACTTCCCGCTGTTCTGGGACCCTGAACTTCTGCAGCGGGATCTGCATGTGGCCCGCTACCACCCGGACATGCCGTCGCGGTTCGCGGTGATCCCCCGCCGGGGCGACGCCGGTCAGATCCGGTGGTTCGAGGCGGACCCGACCTTCGTACTGCACTTCACCAACGCATACGAGGACGGTGACGAGATCGTTCTCGACGGTTTCTTCCAGGGCGATCCGGAACCGGCCGATGACGGCAGCGGCACCAAGTGGCAGCGTCTGTTCCGGTTCCTCGCGCTCGACCGGATGCAGACCCGTTTGCACCGCTGGCGGTTCAACCTCAAGACCGGAGCCGCACACGAGGAACCGCTGAGCGAGAACATCTCCGAATTCGGGATGATCAACGCCGCCCACGGTGGTGAGCCTTACCGATACGTCTATGCGGCCACCGGCAAGCCGGGCTGGTTCCTGTTCGACGGACTCATTCGCCACGATCTGGCGAGCGGCACCGAACAGCGGATCAGCTTCGGCGATGGCGTCTACGGCAGCGAGACCGCGATGGCGCCGCGGGTCGGAAGTCGCGGCGAGGATGACGGATATCTGGTCACCCTGACCACCGACATGAATGCCGACGCCTCCTACTGCCTGATTTTCGACGCCGCCCGGATCACCGACGGTCCGGTGTGCAAACTTAAACTACCGGAACGGATCTCGAGCGGAACACACTCCACGTGGGTGGCCGGATCCGATGTGCGGCGCTGGCATGAGACCGACTCGCCCGCGGCGGCCGTCGGCCTCTAGATCACTTTGGCGGCAGTAGCTGGAATCCCTTGAGGATCGACTGGGAGTCCTGCGCGAAGACCTTCTCGTCCTGATTCATCGACTGGACCGTCAGGGTCGCGATGTAGTTCGCGTCCGACGCCCTCCAGACCACGCCCAGCGAGGTTGCCTTGTGCTTGGGAACAACCGGCACCTTCGGATTGGGACTGACCTTCATCTCGGGAGCGGTGTAACTGGTCAGCTGCCCCGGGATTCCGCACACCTCGGTCGCCGTGGTGCTCAGATCGGTGGCCTTGATCCTCTTGACCAGCTGGTCGTTCTGCGCCTCGAGGATCTTCGCAGGCTTGCCGACATCCGTGCCGACCTTCTGCAGTGTCACCACGGCGTTGGGAATGAACCCCTCGACCTTCAGCGCGGGATTGCGGATCGCGAACCGGATGGACTCGTTGTCCAGATTGGTCGTGCGCTCCCAACCCGGCGGCAGCGGAATCCGCATCTTCGGCTCCTGATCGGTGCGGGTCGGAATATCGGCCATCGGCACAGAGACCGTCTGGCACTTGTCCGCGGTCGGTGTTCCACCGCCTGAACAGCCGGTCAACATCGCGGCGAGGACCGCGGCAAATGCCACCGGGGCTACCCGGACCGGTCTGATCACTGTGTTCAACTCCATTCCTTCGCGACCTGCCACAGCCTACCGGCGCGGTTCCAGCAAAGCCCGAGACTATCCCCTGAGCAGGGCAGTCACCAGTGCCCAGACCGAGCAGCCCAGCGCGCAGAGGGCGAACAGCGCACCCAGGTACAGCCCGTAGCCGGCATCGACGGGTGGCCGCACATTGGCGTCGTAGTACCACCAGGTCAACACGATGAGCAGGGCGGCGATCACCACGGCGGCCATCGCCGACGACCGGGCGCCGAGGTCCCGCGCGACCATCGCGCCCAGCACGACGAGCACCGAGGACAGCAAGACGATCAATTGTCCGGGTCCGAACCGGTGCGGCAGGCTGATGCTGCCCATCGTGCCGCCGATGGCACTCGCGCGGCCGCCGCCGAGCGCCGATGTGGTCAACCAGGGCAGCCACGAACTGACCGACACCCCGGCCGCGCACAGCGCCAGCAGCCAGCCGGGGCGCACTCGTCGCATCCCCAGACCTTAATCCGGACCGCAACTAATCGGCCGAACAGACAGTTTGCAGGTAGCTTTGCCCCATGCGGGGTCACATCATCGTCTGTGGGGATGATGCGCTCGCGATGCAGATCATCGACGAGCTCAACGACGCCGAGCTCAGCGTCGTGCCGCTGAAGTCGCCGAAAGCCCTCGAGTCGGCTGACGTGGCGACAGCTCACGCCGTGATCGCCGCCTCCCCCGATGACGCCCTGAATCTCGAAGTGGCCCTGCTGGCCCGCCGCGCGAGCCCCGGTGTACGGGTGGTGGCCCGAATCGCCAATACCGCGCTGCGCCAAGCCATGGACGATCCCGCGGATCCGGGCGACGTGCTGGATGTCGCCGATCTGGCGGCCCCGTCCGTGGTGGAGGCGTTACTCGGCCGGACAGCACACAGCATCCGTGTCGGTGACGTGGATTTCGTGGTCTCCGGAGCAACGGCCCCGTCGGATGGGACGCTGCGCGAACTCTACGGCCGGCTGGCCCCGGTGGCGATCATCCGCGGTGACCACTCCCCCGACGCCGGCGAGGTCATCGCGTGCCCACCACTGGACACCGCGGTCCGTCAGGGCGACTGGACGTCGATGATCGGGCGGCCAGAGGAACTCGCGGCACAGGGGATGCAGGTCGGGCGCACCGGCGACATCACACCCAGACGCCGTCCTGCACTGTGGCGCCTCTTGGATTCGGTCCGGGCCTTCAGCGACGACATCCATCCGACGTTCTACCGGGCGCTCGGCGTGCTGGTGACGTTACTCGTCGGATCGACCGTCATTCTCCGGTTCTGTTACCACGCGCCGGACATGGGTTGGATGGATGCACTGTATTTCTCCACCGAGACGCTGGCGACAGTCGGTTACGGCGATTTCAACTTCATGCACCAGCCGCTGTGGCTCCGGCTCTGGGGTGTGGTGATGATGCTCGGCGGCCTGGCCACCACCGCCATCGTGGTGGCCTTCGTCGCCGATGTGCTTCTGTCCCGGCGCCTTTCGCAGACCACCAGCAAACAGCACGTGCGCCACATGCGCCGGCACTTCGTGGTCATCGGTCTCGGATCCTTCGGTATCCGGGTGGCGACCATGCTCAAGGAAGCCGGCTATTCGGTGGTGGTGGTCGAACGCGATGAGACCAACCCGTATCTGCCGATCGCGACGGAGCAGAAGATCGCGATCATCATCGGCGATGCGACACAACGGAACACCCTGGAGGCCGCCCGGGTCGAACACGCCCGCGCGATCGCCGTGCTCACCGACCACGACATGGTGAACATCGAGATCGGTATCGTCCTGCGCGACATCCTCGGCTCGGATCAGACTCCGCACGGGCAGCGTATTCCGATCGTCATGCGGATCTTCGACCGCGATCTGGGCGACGCTGTGGGACATCGGCTCGGGTTCCAGTACGTGCGTTCCACCGTGGATCTGGCCACCCCGTGGTTCATCGGAGCAGCGATGGGTCTGGACGTGCTCGGAACCTTCTCGGTCGGCCAGCGTTCCTTCATGGTCGGTGGCGTGGAAGTCGAGTCCGGCAGCGAACTGGACGGTGTCCGGATGTTCGAACTGTCCACCCAGACCCGGGTGATCGCACTCGAGCGGGACGGCGAGGAAGAGATGCTGCATCCGCACAAGGATTTCCAGCTCCGGGCCGGCGACACCGCTTACCTGGTGGGTCCGTACCACGAACTACTGGAGACGCTGCGCAAGGGGCAGTTGGCGCGGGCTCAACGCCAGCCCACCCGGCACTGAAAGCGCGTCAGGGTTGGGCGAAGACCGTGACGAAGCGGTCCAGCGACTCCTCGATGTCACCGCGCAGTGATGCGGCCACCAGCATGCCGATCGGACCGAACAGGGCGGGGCCGCCGAGGTGGACGTCGAGGGTGACGACCGAGGCGCCCCCGTCCCCCGCATCGGGACGGACCTTACCGATCAGCTTCACCTTCACACCGCCGACCCCGACGCCGTTGAGCGTCATCGACTCCGGCGGCTTGAAGTGCACGATGGTCCACCGGATCCGGTTGTGCATACCCTTCACCTCGACGATGGACTCGACGACGGCGCCTTTGTCGAGGGTCTCGGGCAACTTGGAACGCCAGACCCGGTGAATGGTGAGCCACTCGGAGTACCGGGAGAGGTCCGAAGCGTGTTCCCACGCCTCCTGCGGTGAAAGCGGAACCTCGACAGAAGCCGATACCTTCGCCATCGACCTACTGGCCGTCGGCCTTATCGGCCTTGTCGGCTTTGTCGGCCACGGCATCGACGGCGCCGGTGGCGGCGTCCTTGGCTTGTGTCGCGGCTTGGCCGGCAGCTTCAGCGACCTTGCCGACCGCGGTGTGCGCGGCGCCCTGCACCTTGTCGATGGTCTCCGAGATCTTGCCGCCGGTCTTCTCGTCGATGAAGTCACCGGCCTTGTCGATGGCGTCCTCGATCTTGTCGACGTTCCCGCTGATGGCGTCCTTCGCCTGCGCCGCGAGGCCTTCGGCCACGTCCTTGGCCTTGTCGAGGTTTTCGCCGAGAGTTTCCTTGGCCTTGTCAATGAACGACATGTGTTCACCCTTTCCCGAGTAGCCCCCGCGTCAATCTACGCACCGGGTTCGGCTACCGCCATACCCGCCTGGGTTCGCCGAGCCATCTGCCCTGAATCCACCACAGTGCCTCGATGAGCACCGCGGCCAGCAGTCCGATGCCCACCGCCTCCGAGGTGATCACGAGGTTGGACGGGTCGAGCATGAACTTCTCCCGCGCAAGCGGAAGGGCGAAGATCACCACGTACGCCAACGCCGAGACAGCCACCAGTGCGACCCGCCACCACTGATACGGCCGGGCCACCACGGCCAGCACCCACAGGGCGCCGATGAGCAGAGTGATCAGCGCCCCCGTCGAGGCCTGGGTCAGTTGCTCCACGCTCGAGTCCCGGCCCGGATGAGCCAACAGGTAGCTGACATAGGTCGACGACCCGATCACCACACCGGCCGGCAGCGCCGAGGTCATCACCCGCCGGACGAACCCGGTGCGGGCGCGTTCGCTGTTGGGCGCCAGCGACAGGATGAATGCCGGTATTCCGATGGTGAACCAGGCGGCGATCGTGACGTGGATCGGCTGGAAGGGGTAGAGCAACGGGGCGGTGCCGAAGAACTTCGATGACAGGCCCGCCAGTCCGACCAGCAGGGCGAGCAACACCGAGTAGACGGTCTTGGTCAAGAACAGGTTGGAGACCCGTTCGATGTTGCCGATCACCCGGCGGCCCTCGCCGACCACATAGGGAAGCGTGGCGAACTTGTTGTCCAACAACACGATCTGCGCGACGGCACGCGATGCCGGGCTGCCCGATCCCATCGCCACACCGATATCGGCATCCTTGAGTGCCAGCACGTCGTTGACGCCGTCTCCGGTCATCGCCACGGTGTGTTCCCGGGACTGCAGGGCGTGCACCATCGCCCGCTTCTGATCCGGCCGGACCCGCCCGAAGGTGGTGTACTCGGTCATCACCTCGGCGAGTTCGTTCTGATCGGCGGGCAGCTCCCGGGCGTCCATCGCCTCACCGTGCAGTCCCAGCGAACCGGCCACCGCACCCACCGAGACCGCGTTGTCACCGGAGATCACCTTGACCGAGACATCCTGGGAGGCAAAGTATTCCAGGGTGTCTCGGGCATCCGGCCGGACCCGCTGCTCGAGGATGACCAGGGCCACCGGAGTGATCGTTCCCGGCGCGTCGGGCGCGTCGACCGCACGGTCCGAGGCGCCCAGCAGGAGTACCCGGAGTCCCTTCGCGCCGATCTCCTCGGCGCGGTCGGCCACCGGCGTGCCGGGAGCGAGAAGGACATCGGGGGCGCCGATGACCCAGTTGCCGTGTTCGCCATAGGAGGTGCCACTCCACTTGGTGGCCGACTTGAACGGCGCCAGTGCCGTCGGCTGCCAGCCCGGATTGACCGGGTAGGCCTCGACGATGGCCTGCATGCTGGCGTTCGGCTTCGGATCGTCACCGGCCAGCGCCGCCAGCACGGTACCGATCTGATCCGGGCCCGCCCCACCCACCGGTTCGGCCTGCGACAGCCTCATCCCGTTCTCGGTCAGCGTTCCGGTCTTGTCCGCACACACCACGTCCACCCGGGCCAGACCCTCGATCGCCGGAAGTTCCTGCACGAGACACTGACGGCGGCCCAGCCGGATGACCCCGACCGCGAAGGCGATGGAGGTCATCAGCACCAGACCCTCCGGCACCATCGGGACCAGGGCGCCGACCATCCGCAGCAGTGATTCCTGCCAACCCACTCCGGTCGTGAACAGTTGGGTGTAGATGATCAGCAAGCCGGTCGGCCACAACAGATAGGTGATGAACTGAAGGATCTTGCTGATCCCGCTGCGCAGTTCGGATTTCACCAGGGTGAACTTGCTGGCCTCCTCGGCCAGCCGGGCGGCGTAGGCCTCCCGGCCCACTTTGGTGGCGCGATACGCACCGGTTCCGGCCACCACGAAACTTCCCGACATGACCGGATCGCCGACATGCATGCTGATCGGATCGGCCTCACCGGTCAGCAGCGACTCGTCCACCTCCAGTGCGGAGGCTTCGAGCAGTTCGCCGTCGACGACGATCTGATCGCCCGGACCGATCTCGATGACGTCGTCGAGAACGACCTGCCCGGGCGGCAGGTCGACGGTGCCGGACTGCCTTCGCACGGTGGGTTTGGCCTGACCAACGATGGCGAGGTTGTCCAGGGTCTGCTTGGCCCGCAACTCCTGGATGATGCCGATCGCACTGTTGGCGATTATCAGCAGTCCGAACAATCCGTTGATCAACGATCCGGTTGCCAGCACGATTCCGAACAGCACACCGAGGATGGCGTTGATGCGGGTGAAGACGTTGGACTTGACGATCTCGCCGACACTGCGCGAGGCGCGCGACGGAACGTCATTGGTCTTGCCCTCGGCGACACGAGCAGCCACCTCGGCGTCGGAAAGGCCGGCTGCGACGCTCGTCGTCAACTGGTTCTTCTCTCTTCGCGCAAGACGCTCATCGCAAGAAGGTCCCCATCTTCTCCTCGTCGAGGAACTCCACCGTCATCGCGGTACCCGCGAAGCTGACCTTCGAGATGCCGCGTGGGGGGAAGTTCTCCGAAACGAAACTTGTGGCGAACGTCTCGCCGTCCCAATGTTGCAGGGCAAAGCTCTGACCTCTGGGACCCAGGGTCAAGTTCAGCGCACCGTCCTTTTCCACCACCGTCGCAGTGCCCCAGTAGTCGTTGCGATAGCTGCCGACGTAGCGCGACAGCGGTTGCGCCGGCGCCGGGTCGGCGGGCGGCTGCTTGCCGGCCAGTTCCCCGAGTGGGCGGCTCAGGCCGGCGAACGCGTCGGCGTACAGCGTTCGCCAGTCCGATCGGACCTCACCGAATTCGACAAGATCGGTGAACTCAGCGGTGAGTGTCTCGGCCACCCCGACCGGCGCAGCGTTGGTCAGCACGACGATCGCCACGTCGGCCTCGGGCACGATCACCAGGTTGGTGCCGGCACCGAGTTCGAACGCGCCGGAATGGCTGAGATGCACCCGGCCCGCCGGTGAGGTCGAGACGTTGAATCCGTAGCCGTAGAACCCGGAGCGCATCGCCGGCTCATCGGGCGGGGAGGACACCATCTGCGGGGTGACGGCAGGCAGCAGCGCGTCCGGGTCGACGACACGCCGGCCCTCGTAGGCGCCGTCGGCGAGCATCATGGTCAACCAGTGCGCCATGTCGGTGACCGAGGAACTCACCCCGCCCGCCGGGGACTGGGCATCCGGGTTTCGGGTGTAGCGCGGCTGATAGCGCCCATCGACCTTGACGTGCCCGACGGCCCGATCAGCACGGGACTCGTAGTCGGCGAAACGCGAACTGGTGGACGCCATCCCCAGGGGCCGGTAGATCACCTGCTCGCTGAGTTCCTCCCACCCGCGGTTGGCCGCGGAAGCCACCGCCTCGGCTGCCGCGGTGACGCCGAAGTTGGTGTAGGCGTAGGACACCCGAAACGGGGCCAACGGCAGCAGTCGCAGGCGTTCCAGCACGGTACGCCGGTCGTAGCCGAGGTCCTCGAGGATGTCCCCGGCGTGATCGGGCAATCCCGAGCGGTGCGCGAAGAGATCGCCCACGGTGAGCATCCGGGTCACCGCCGGATCCGACAGCGCGAACCACGGCAGCTTCTCGACGATGGGAGTGCCCCAGCCGATCGAGCCTGCGCCGACCTGATGTGCGACGACAGTGGCGGCCAGCGGCTTGGACAGTGACGCCAGCTGGAAGACCGTGTCGGCGTCGACCTTCTCGCCGCTTCGGGCATCACGTACCCCGAAACCCTTCGCGTACAGGGTTTTCCCCTCGTGCACCACCGCCACGGCCATGCCGGGGATGCCCGAACGGCGCATCAGTTCTTCGGCCAGACCGTCGAGTTTGCCGACGGCGTCGGCCACCGCGTTGTCTGGCAGGGGCAGGGCGGTGGCGAGTTGGGGCGGCTCATCAGATGGTGCTGTGTTGCGCTGAGCCGATGATCCACATGCGCTCAGACTCAACACGAGCATCAAGACCGCGACCCGACGCAGATTCGTCACAACCGCCACCACGAGTCGATGTCCGGGAGCGCCGCGGGGACAATGCGCCCGCCCGGCCTCGGCATCGACACCGAGACTCCCGCCTCGGCCGCCGCGTTCAGCAGGCGTTCGGCCGGTTCGGCCCACGGATGCGGGGCCAGTCGGAAAGTGGCCCAGTGGATGGGGACCAGAACACCGGTCTGGGCGCCCCCGTTGAGGTCGCAGTGCGTCAATACGGCTTCTTCGGGGTTCATGTGGATGTCCGGCCAGGCTTTGTTGTACGCCCCGATCGGGAGCAGGGTGATGTCGAAAGGGCCGTGCGCCGAACCGATCTCGGCGAATCCGCCGGCATATCCGCTGTCGCCGCCGAAGAACGCACGGTGCCGCGGACCGATGACGGCCCACGATGCCCACAGCGTGTTGTTACGGGACAGGAACCGACCGGAGAAGTGCCGGGCAGGTGCACAGACCAGCGTGAGTGCGCCTACTTCGGCGCTGCTGTTCCAGTCCAGTTCGATGATCCGCTGCGACGGCACCCCCCATGCACGCAGATGGGCGCCCACACCGAGTGGGACGACGAACGGAGCGCGCTGGGTGCGGGTCAGGATCCGCACCGTACTCATGTCGAGGTGGTCGTAATGGTCGTGGCTGATCACCACGGCATCCAGGCCGGGCAGCGCCTCGAGCGCAATGGGAACCGGATGCAACCGTTGCGGCCCGACCGTGCGGGACGGCGAACAACGGTCGCTCCACACCGGATCGGTCAGCACCCGGTGCCCGTCGATCTCCAGCAGCGCGGTGGCGTGGCCGAACCAGGTGACCGACAGTTCATCGGAGCGTGTGGTCGCGACCGGCTCGGCAAGCGGGATGGCCGCCGACGGGCGACTCACCGAGCCGCTGGAGAACATGTCGAACAGAACCAGCCGGTTCTCCTCGGTGTCCAGACGGACCGGTGAAGCCGGCTCGAGATTGTGGAACACCCCGCCCCGGTAATGCGGCGAACCGTCGGCGGCTTCGTGAATGGCGGCCGCAGCGGCGCCCAGCGCAGCGGGCGCCTCACGCAGCGCGCGAAGTACCCATCCGCCGGCGGCCAGCGACGCGGTGCCCGCCGCCACCCGAAACGCCGACAGTCCGGACATGATCAGGCTCCCCGGAACCGCGGCGCGCGCTTCTCCACTCGGGCGACCTGCGCCTCGACGACGTCCTGACTCCCCCATGCCTGGTCAAACCACTCCTTGTGGAGATCGGCGCTCTCCCCGTACGCGCCGTCATCGTTGAGAACCCTCTTGGAGTGCCGTATCGACAGCGGCGCCAGTCCGGCGATCTCGGCCGCCCAGGCCTGCGCGTCGGCGAGGGTTCCGATCCGGTTCGCCATCCCGGTCAGCAGCGCGGTCTGGGCGTCCAGTTTCTCGGCGGCCAGCAGCATGCCGCGGGCCCGGCCGTAGCCGGCCAGCGTGGACAGCCGGCGGATGCTCCAGTTGTCCAGCGCCAGGCCGTATCTGGCGATCGGGAACTGGAAGTAGGCCTCGGGCGCCACCACTCGAAGATCGCAGATCATGGCCAGTTGCACGCCGGCCCCGATCGCCGGGCCGTTGATCGCCGCGATCACCGGAACCTGCACGGCGTCGATGGCGAGGTTCAGCGCGATCGCCTTGTCCGGGAAGTCGGCGGCGAAAACGTCACCGGACAGATCCGCTCCTGCGCAGAAGACGGTGCCCGCGCCCGTCAGCACGATGGCGCGCACATCGTCGGCGGCGGCCTTCTCGATGGCCTCCCTGGTCGCATCGACCAGGTCGGTGTTGAGAGCGTTTCGCCGTTCCGGCCGCTGCAACTCGATGGTAGTCACGTCGCCGACGCGGTTGATACCGATCATGCGGTCGAGCCTACTGATGGGCCGCTCATGCCAGCGAATCAATCCATGCCCGATGCAGAGCGGCATAGCGCCCGCCGCCGCTGATCAGCATCTCCGGCACACCGTCCTCGATGATCTCGCCCTGCTCGAGCACGATCACCCGGTCGGCGATCTCGACCGTGGAAAGCCGGTGCGCGATGATCAGCGCGGTCCGTCCGGCGAGAACCGTTCGGAGCGCGCGTTGGACCATCCGCTCACTGGGGATGTCCAGCGACGAGGTGGCCTCGTCGAGGATCAGCACGGCCGGATCCGCAAGAAACGCGCGGGCGAAGGCGACCAGTTGACGCTGACCCGCCGACAGCCGCCCGCCTCGCTTGGCGACGTCGGTGTCGTAACCGTCGGGCAGTGCGGAGATGAAAACGTCGGCCCCCACCGCGGCCGCGGCCGCGCGGATCTGTTCATCGGTCGCCTCCGGACGGCCGAACCTGATGTTGTCTGCGACGGTGCCGGAGAACAGGAAGTTCTCCTGCGTCACCATCACCACATGACGGCGCAGATCGGCCTGGGTGAAACGGCGCAGATCGGTTGAGTCCAAGGTGACCGACCCGGACTGCGGATCGTAGAAGCGGGCGATCAGCTTGGCGATGGTCGTCTTTCCCCCGCCCGTGGTACCGACCAGTGCCACGGTCTGACCCGCCGGTACCGACAGCGACAGCCCGGAAAGCACCCGCTGATCCGGGGAGTATCCGAAACGCACCTGCCGCAAAGCGATGTCGCCGCGCACCGCCGACGGCGCCGAGGGTTCGGCGGGGTCGGCGACGGCGGGTTCGACGGCCAGCACGACGGCGATCTTCTCCAGTGCGGCCGAGGCCGACTGGAAGGTGTTGAAGAACTGGGAGATCTCCTGCATCGGTTCGAAGAACATCCGTAGATACAGCAGGAACGCCGCCAGCGTTCCGATCGTCATCTGGCCGTGCAGGACCCGGTATCCGCCGTAGAGCAGCACAACGCCGGTCGTGAGATTGCCGATCAGTTTCACCGCCGGCATGAAGATGGCGAGCAGCTTGAAGGACCGTTCGTTGTCGGCCCGGTACACATCGGCGACCTCGTCGAAGATCTCCTGGTTACGATGCTGGCGGCGGTAAGCCTGCACCGCCTTGATACCTGTCATGGTCTCGACGAACTGCACGATCACCAGTGCGGCGCTCTCCCTGACGCGAGCATAGGTCTTGGCGGACTCGACCGAGAACCACCACACCAGGGCGACGAGCATCGGGAAGGCGCCCAAACACATGAGCCCCAGCCGAAAGTCCAGGAACACCAACAGGATCGCGGTTCCGAACAGCGTGAGGAAAGCGGTGACCAGGCTGTCGAACCCGGTCTCCAGCATCTCCTGAATGGTTTCGACGTCGTTGGTGGAACGACTCACCACCCGACCTGAGGTGTACCGGTCGTGGAAGGCGACATCGAGGCGCATGAAGTGCCGGAATATCCGGCGGCGCAGTTCCAGCAGCACGCCCTGCCCGATCCGGCCGGAGCGGTTCAGGAAGTACATCCGGCTCACCGCCTGCACCACCACCATCACACACAGCGTGGCGATGACGGTAACTAGTTCCGCCGCCGATCCTCCGGACAGCAGGGGCGGAATCCCGTGATCGATTCCACGCTGAACGAGCAGCGGAACCGACAGTCGCGCAATGTTTTCCACCACAACCACCACGGCCAGTACCGCCATGGCCGTCCGGTAGGGGACCAGCAGCGAGCCAAGCAGTCTGCGTGCCGCCTCCCGGCGCTTGCCCACCTCGTCGGCCTGCTCACCGAGCAAACCCCGCCACTGGCTCATCGATTGCCGCTTTCGGAGGAGAGCTGCGATGAGAGGTAGCCGTCCGGACGGTGAGGCAGCGCCCGGCCCTCCTGGTAGTTCTGATCGAGTCCGCGGCGGGCGTCGTCCTCTTCCCACAGCGGTCGGGGCTGCGATCCGTCATCGAGTTCGTCGGTGGCGGCGAGCAGATTTCGATAGCGGGGAACACCGGCGAGCAGTTCGGCGTGGGTGCCCACATGGGTGATCGTCGAAACGCCGTCGACGGCATCGAGCAGCGCCACCTTGTCGGCCAGCAGAACGGTCGAAGCACGATGTGCCACAACGATTCCGGTTACACCGGACAGCACTGTGCCCAGCGCTTCGGTGACGACTGCCTCGGTGTGGACATCGAGGGCGGACAGGGTGTCGTCGAGGACCAGGACCTTCGGTTCGGCAAGGAGGGCGCGGGCCAGGGCAAGCCGTTGGCGCTGACCGCCCGACAGACTCATTCCCTGCTCCCCGATGCGGGTCTGCAATCCGAAGGGCAGGTCGTAGACGAACTGTGCGGCCGCGATCTCGATCGCAGCGGCGATCTCGGCGTCGGCGGCCGGATCGCCCGGAGCCCGGCCCAGCGTGAGATTCTCGGCCACCGACATCGAGAACAGGGTCGGGTCCTCGAATGCCACCGCGATCGCCGAGCGCAGGGCATCGAGAGGCAGATCGCGGATATCGACGCCGTCGAGCAGGATCGCCCCTTCGGTGACGTCATAGAGACGGGGCAGCAGTTCAGCGAGGGTCGACTTGCCCGAACCGGTGGCCCCCACC
The DNA here is from genome assembly GCA_029977845.1 of Mycobacteriaceae bacterium. GTDB lineage: Bacteria > Actinomycetota > Actinomycetes > Mycobacteriales > Mycobacteriaceae > Mycobacterium. The sequence continues at coordinate 72,229 of JAPOKC010000006.1, forward strand.
AGTGCGAGCGTCTCCCCCGGTTCGATGCTCAGGTTCACCTGCCGAAGAACCCACTCCGAGGAGTCCGGGTAGCGGAAACCCACGTCACGGAATTCGAGTCGTCCGCGTCGTGGCCGGTCACCCCCTGAACCGTCGTTGATCTCGGTGGGAGCGTCGAAGATCTCGGCGATCCGGTTCGCCGCCGTCATGGACTCCTGGGTCATCGACAGCAGGAATCCGAGGGAGGCGATGGGCCACACCAGCGAGAGCATCATCGTGATGAACGCCACCAGCGTGCCCAAGGTCACCAGCCCGTGTCCGGCCGCGTACGCGCCCATACCCAGGACCACGATCAGCGTCAGATTGGGAATGACCTCCAGCAGAGTCCAGAACCTGGCCGACACCGACACCTTGCCGATCTGGGTTCGGTAGAGGTCGCGGGCCTGTTCGTCGAACCTGTCGAAGACGTAGTCCTCGCGGCCGAACGACTTGATCGCTCGCAGTCCCAGCGCTGACTCCTCGACATGGGTGGCGACGTGGCCGGCCTGATCCTGGGCCTGACGTGACAATCGGGTGAAGGCCCGTTCGAAACGCAGCACCACCAAGGTGACAGGCAGGATCGAGACCAGGACCACCACGCCGAGCGGCCAGTACATCGCCAGCAGGATGCCGGACACCACGACGATCTGCAGTCCGTTGAGCAACAGGAAGATCAGCCCGAAGGACAGCAGCCGTCGAATCGTGCTGAGGTCGTTCATGATTCGAGACAGCAGCTGCCCCGACTGCCAGCGGCCGTGGAAGGACATCGGGAGGATCTGCAGACGGGCGTAGATGTCCTTGCGGATATCGGCCTCCACCCCCATCGTGGCGCGCGCGACGAGCCAGCGCCGGATGAACCAGAGGGTGGCCTCGACCAGGCCGACGGCTGTGGCCGCCGCGCCCAGGACCCACAGCGCGTGCTGATCGCGATGGCGCACCGGGCCGTCGATCACCGCCTTGGTCATCAGCGGTATCGCCACCGTCGCGGCCAGGCTGACCATTGCGACGAGGATCATGGCGATCCAGCGCACCCGGTAGGGCCGCAGATACGGCAGCAGTCGCAGCAGATCCGACCCGGTGCGGATACGGGCCGGGGGCGCGGCGATGGTCATCGGATTCATCTATGGCCACCGTAGCGGCCACGCCTAACGGCGCTACACCGCTTGATCCGGCAAGATGGGCCCCATGGAGGCTTCGCTGCGCGTGCTGGTCGTCGATGACGACCCTGACGTGCTGTCCTCGCTCGAACGCGGGCTGCGACTCTCCGGATTCGAGGTGTCCACGGCGGTCGACGGCGCCGAGGCGCTGCGCAGTGCCACCGAAACCCGCCCGGACGCGATCGTGCTGGACATCAACATGCCGGTACTGGACGGCGTCAGTGTCGTGACCGCCCTGCGGGCAATGGACAACGACGTTCCGGTCTGTGTGCTCTCGGCGCGCAGTTCGGTCGACGACCGGGTGGCCGGCCTGGAAGCCGGTGCCGACGACTACCTGGTGAAGCCCTTCGTCCTGGCCGAACTGGTGGCCCGGGTCAAGGCCATGCTGCGCCGCCGCGGGTCCACCGCCACCACTTCCTCGGAGACCATCCAGGTGGGTCCGCTGGAGGTCGACATCCCCGGCCGCCGGGCGCGGGTCAACGGCGTCGACGTCGACCTGACCAAGCGCGAGTTCGATCTGCTGGCGGTGCTCGCCGAACACAAGACCGCCGTACTGAGCCGGGCTCAACTGCTGGAGTTGGTCTGGGGCTACGACTTCGCCGCGGACACCAACGTGGTCGACGTGTTCATCGGTTATCTGCGTCGCAAGCTGGAAGCCGGCGGCGCCCCCCGGCTGCTGCACACCGTCCGCGGTGTGGGTTTCGTACTGCGCATGCAGTGAGAAGACGTCCCGACGAAAGGCGCCCGCGTGGTCATCCGCGCGGGCGCCTGCTCGTCTGAGCCTACTTCGCCGGGGAACTACGTGAAGTTCTTGTCCCACTTGTCGAAACCGGCCGCCCGGGCGGTGGCCTCGTCGAAGAACCACACCTCGGCGGTGACATCGCCGTACTCCGGGCTGTCCACGGTGAAGTACCGGCCGGTGTCCTTGTCACCCTTGACGGCATAACCCTCGGGCGCGACGAATCGGGATGTCACCCGGATGGAGCCCGCCCCGTAGGGGTCGTGCTCGAGGACGTTGCTGATGACGGCAGCCTTCTGGACCTTCGCGGCGGCCTTCTCGGCCGGCGCGGTCAACGTGGCCGCCGCGGCGGTGCCGGCGGCAACCGCCGCACCGGTCTTGACCACGGCCGAGACCGTCTGGGTCACCGGAACTTCGCGGGTGACCTTGCCGATCATCACCAGGAATGTGAGCACCAGTCCGGCCAGGAAGGACAGTGCCATCAGCCACCAGTTCAGGTCATGCATCAACGCGCTCCAATCTCACGCGAGCCGGGAAGATCGGCGATCGCCTCTTGTTCGCTGGTCCGGTGAACGGTCTGAACCGTGATCACCCAGGCGACCGCGGTGCCGGCCAGAAAGGCCAGCCCGTACCACAACCAATGCACCACAAACCCCATCGTTACTCCCTAGTTGACTTTGATCTCGGTGCGGCGGTTCTGCGCGCGACCCTCTTCGGTGTCATTGCTCGCCACCGGTTCGCCGGAACCGGCGCCACGGCTGCCGACCGCGTTCGCCGGCACGCCCTGGGCCACCAGATAGTCGGCGACCGCCTGGGCGCGGCTGGCGCTCAGGGGGGTGTTGATCGCGTCGTTGCCGGTGTTGTCGGTGTGACCGATGACCGTGATCCTGGCGTCGGGGCAGGCTTTGATCGCCGCGGCGATCGGATCGAGCACGGCCGAGTCGGATGGGTCCAGCACGTAACCGTCGGTCAAGAACTTGATCGGCGGACCGGCCAGCTCCCTGGTGATGGTGGCCTGAAGCTCAGCGCAGGAAGCGGGCTCCGCCGCGGGCGGCACCGAGACACTGGGCACCGAGATGCTCGGCACCGAAACCGACATGCTCGGCGCGCTCAGATTGACGTCGGGAACCAGATTGGCATCGGGGACCTTCGGCTTGAACACCGCCCAGCCCAGCCATGCGATCACCAGTGGGATCAGTGCCAGGCCGAACAGCCAGCCCAATCCAGGTGAACGCCGGTAGTACCGCGACTCGGTCCGCCACTCGGTGGCGGTGGCCGTCGCGCGCTTCTCGCCGGAACCCGTCATCGGTTCCCTCCTCCGCCGTTTCCGGCGTGTCAATCAACTGAATCGGAGGCACGATACGACACCGGAAAGGCAAACACCAACGGTTCGGAGAATAAGCCCATGCCCCGCGAGAAACGTCGGACTAGCCCACACCCAGCAAGTCGATGACGAAGATCAGCGTCTGGCCGGACAGCCGATGTCCGCCGCCGGCCGGGCCGTAAGCCAGTTCGGGGGGAATGACCAGCTGCCGACGACCGCCGACCCGCATCCCGGGGATCCCGTCCTGCCAGCCCTGGATGAGTCCTCGCAGCGGGAAGGAGATCGACTCGCCGCGACTCCATGAGCTGTCGAACTCCTCACCGCTGTCGAACTCGACGCCGACGTAGTGCACGTCGACGACGTCACCGGGCTTCGCTTCGGCGCCGTCGCCGACGACGAGATCGGAGATCACCAACTCGGTCGGTGCGGGGCCGCCGGGGAATTCGATTTCGGGTTTGGTCGTCACCGGACCCACCGTAGTCGTTTTCTACACTGCCGTATGCCTTCTCTCGACGTCGTGGTGGTCGGCGGCGGCCACAACGGACTGGTGGCGGCGGGTTATCTGGCGCGCGCCGGGCTGCGGGTTCAGGTGCTCGAGCGGCTCGATGTGGCCGGTGGCGCAGCGGTCTCGGCGCAGGCGTTCGACGGCATCGAGGCTCGGCTGTCGCGATACGCATATCTGGTCAGCCTGCTTCCGACCCGCGTTCTCGACGATCTGGGAGCGACGGTCCGACTGGCACGCCGCCGCTATGCCTCGTATACGCCGAATCCGTTGGACGGCGGACTTTCCGGGCTGTTGATCGGGCCGCAGTCTGATTCAGGCCGGTCCAGCTTCACCGCCGTCGGCGCCGCCGGGGACGAACGGGGTTTCACCGAGTTCTACCGCCACTGCCGCAGCGTTACCGAACCGCTGTGGCCCACGATGCTCGAACCCTTGCGCACCCGTACCCAGGCTCGCGAACATGTGCTGGCCGCCGGCGGTCGGGACGCGGCCGCAGCCTGGGAATCGATGATCGAGCATCCGGTGGGGGACGCGATCACCGCCGCGGTGGCCGACGATCTGGTGCGCGGGGTGATGGCCACCGACGCGCTGATCGGGACCTTCGCCCGAATGGGCGATCCGTCGCTGCACCAGAACATCTGCTTCCTGTACCACCTGCTCGGCGGCGGCACCGGTGAGTGGGACGTGCCGGTGGGCGGTATGGGCTCGGTGACCGGGGAGCTGGCAGCGGTCGCCGAACGTCACGGCGCCGAAATCCTCACCGGCGCAGAGGCATTGGCCATCACACCCGACGGTGAGGTGCGATACCGCCACCGCGGCGACGAGCGGCGTGTGCACGCCCGTCACGTGCTCGCCGGTGTCACCCCGACCGTGCTGGCCCGGCTGCTCGGTGAGCCCGCTCCGGACGCCGCCGCGGGCAGCCAGGTGAAGGTGAACCTGATGCTGAGCCGGCTGCCCCGGCTGCGGGATCCTGCCGTGACACCCGAGCAGGCCTTCGGCGGGACGTTCCACATCAACGAGACATGGTCCCAGCTCGACACCGCATACCGGACCGCGGCCGACGGGCGGGTGCCCGATCCGCTGCCGTGTGAGATCTACTGCCACTCGCTGACCGACCCGAGCATCCTGTCGCCGAGCCTGCGCGATTCCGGGGCGGCGACGCTGACCGTCTTCGGGCTGCACGTGCCGCATCGGCTGGCCGCCGACGACCCGGTGGGTATGCGCGGCAGGCTGACCGACGCGGTCCTGGCGTCACTGAATTCGGTTCTGGCCGAGCCTGTTCAGGACGTGTTACTCACCGACTCCCACGGGCGACCCTGCGTGGAGACCAAGACGACCGTCGATTTGGAGGAGAGTCTCGGCCTGACCGCCGGCAACATCTTCCACGGCGCGCTGGCGTGGCCGTTCGCCGAGGACGGCGATCCGCTGGACACCCCGGCACGACGGTGGGGCGTGGCGACCGCTCACGAGCGGATCCTGTTGTGCGGCTCGGGAGCCCGCCGAGGCGGCGCGGTCTCGGGCATCGGCGGTCACAATGCGGCGATGGCCGTGCTGGCCGCTGAGTCTCAGCGCGCGTCAAGCACCTTGTAGTCGCGCTCGCCGTAACCGGTGTAGATCTGCCGGGGACGTCCGATCTTGCTGGGCTCCTCGTGCATCTCGCGCCAGTGCGCGATCCAGCCCGGCAGCCGGCCCAATGCGAACAGCACGGTGAACATCCGGGTCGGGAAACCCATCGCCCGGTAGATCACGCCGGTGTAGAAGTCGACGTTCGGGTAGAGCTTGCGCTCGATGAAGTAGTCGTCGGTGAGGGCGACCTCTTCGAGCGTCTTGGCGATGTCGAGCAGTTCGTCATCGCCGCCGAGCTTGCCGAGGATCTTGTCGGCCTGCTCCTTGACGATGCGCGCCCGCGGGTCGTAGTTCTTGTACACCCGGTGGCCGAAGCCCATCAGCTTGACGCCGTCCTCGCGGTTCTTGACCTTGCGGACGAATTCCTTGACGTCACCGCCCTCGGCGCGGATCTTCTCCAGCATCTCCAGCACCGACTGGTTCGCGCCGCCGTGCAGCGGGCCCCACAGCGCGTTGATACCGCCGGAGATCGAGGTGAACAGGTTGGCCTGTGAGGAACCGACCAGACGCACAGTCGACGTCGAGCAGTTCTGCTCATGGTCGGCGTGCAGGATGAGCAGCATGTCCAGGGCCCGGACCACCTCGGGGTCGGGCTGGTAGGGCTCGGCCGGGAAGCCGAAGGTCATCCGCAGGAAGTTCTCCACCAGCGACATCGAGTTGTCCGGGTAGAGGAACGGCTGGCCGACGGACTTCTTGTAGGCGTACGCGGCGATGGTCGGCATCTTGGCCAGCAACCGGATCGTCGCCAGCTCCACCTGCGTGTGATCGAGCGGGTCCAGGGAGTCCTGGTAGTAGGCGCTCAGCGCGTTGACCGCGGCCGACACCACCGGCATCGGGTGGGCATTACGCGGGAAGCCGTCGAAGAACCGCTTGAGATCCTCGTGCAACAGGGTGTGCCGCTGGATCCGGGTGGTGAACTCCGCGAGCTGCTCGTCGGTCGGCAGCTCACCGTAGATCAGCAGATAGCTGACCTCGATGAAGGTGGATTTCTCGGCCAGCTGCTCGATCGGGTAGCCGCGGTAGCGCAGGATGCCGGCGTCGCCGTCGATGTAGGTGATCGCGCTCTTGGTCGAGGCGGTGTTCACGAATCCCGGGTCATAGGAGGTGTAGCCGGTCTTGGCCAGCAGCGGTCCCATCGAGATGCCGTCGGATCCCTCAGTCGCGTGGACGATCTCCAGGTCCAGCTCTCCGCCCGGATAGCGGAGGGCGGCGGTGTCCTCAGGTGCGGCCACATCTAACCCTTCTGCGCGTCGGCGGCAGGCACCGCCATCAGGTCACGCTACTGCGCGCCCTAGGAAAAGGTAGTCGCTATCTTCCCGCTCCGCCTGCGGGGGGCTGGTCCTGGGGCCGCCAGGGCTGCCAGAGGGTGGTGAAAATCTCATAGGTCGCCTCGATCCGGTCGGCGACCAGACCGGGGTTGCCGACGTCCGCCCCGGGACTGCCGAGTGCGGTCGCCATCAGCACCGCCCAGGTGTCGAACAGGATGCGGACCGCCTGATGTTCGGCGGTGACCCCCATCCGGTCGGCGAGGGCCTCGATCACCGCCGCCGTCGGCGCCTCCGGCCGGTAGGTGAAGGCCGCCAGGCCCAACAGCGGCGAGGCGTTGACGATGCGCAGGAAGCCACTGAGCCGGTCGAAGGACATCGCGCCCGGATCGCGGGCCTGCGTCGCCCGCAGAATCGCGATGTGAGCCCTCGCCAAAGCCTCGTGTTCGGTGATGTCGAACGGCTGGGCGGCCAGTGCCGCGGCCACGTGTTCGGCGGTGTCCTCGATCAGGGCTCCGATGACCGCTTCCTTGCTGGGGAAGTATCGGCTGAAAGTGCGCGGCGAGACGTCGGCGGCTTCGGCGATCTGATCGACGGTGGTGTTGTCGTACCCACGCTCGGCGCATAGCTTGGCGGCGACGTCCACCAGCGTCGCTCGGGTCCGCTGCTTCTTGCGCTCACGCAGACCCAATGCGGGTCCCCCCGCGGGGTTAGGCACAGTCAGGCATCGTAAGTCGGTGACCGTCGCCTCACAACGGTACCGGCCGGTAGCGTAGGAACACCGGCGCGGCGGCCACGGCGAGCAGCACCCCGGCGATCACCAGCACTCCCCCGCCGGCGGCTGCGATCGTGGTGCCGACCGCCGCAGCGGCGGCACCGTGCACCGTGTCGGCCAGCCGGGGTCCACCGGCGACCACCACGAAGAACACCCCCTGCAGCCGGCCGCGAAGGTCATCGGAGGCGGCCTCCTGCAGGATCGTCGACCGGAACGCCGCCGACACCATGTCGGCCGCACCACCGGCGGCGAGGAAGGCCAGCGCCGCCCACAGCATCGGCCCGGCGCTCCCGCCGGCCGCACCGCCGGCCAATCCGAATCCGATGATCGCCGATCCCCAGACCAGAATCGCGCCGACCACTGCCAGACCCTGGCGGCGCACCCGTGGCAGCCAACCGGAGAACACCCCGCCGGCGACCGCACCGGCCGATATCGCCGCCGCGAGCAGTGCCATGGTGGTGCCGCCGTCGACCGGACCGCCGAAGCTCTCATGAGCCATCTGAGGGAAGAGGGCCCGCGGCATGCCGAAGATCATGGCGATGAGATCGACGACGAACGACATGAGCACTATCCGGTTACCGACCAGATAACGAAACCCCTCCAGCACGGCCCCCAACCCCCACCGCGAACCCCCCTGTGTGACAACCGATTCGGTCGACGGAATCGGGCCCAGTCGTATCGTCGCCCAGACAGCGGCCAGACAGGTGACCGCGTCGATGAGGTAAAGCGTGGACAAGTCGATCCACTGCAGCAGGATGCCGGCCAGCAGCGGGCCGACGATAGCTCCGAACTGCGCAACGGTCATGTTCAAGGCGTTGGCGGCGGGCAGCTGTTCGATCGGCAGGATGCGCGGGATCGCCGCGCCGCGGGCGGGCCAGTTGATCGCGAAGAAGATCTGCTGCACCGACAGCAGGACCAGCACCACCCAGACGTTCTCAACGGCGAGCGCAGCCTGCAGCCACAGCAGCACCGACCCGAGAGCCAGACCCCAAGAGCTGATGATCAGCAGTGTCCGCCGGTCCATAGCGTCGGCCCAGGCTCCACCGAGCAGCCCGAACACCACCAGGGGAACCAGCGAGAACAGGCCGGCCAGTCCCACATAGGCCGAACTGCGGGTGAGCACGTACAACTGCACCGGCACTGCGAACTGGGTGAGGTTGGCGCCGATCACGGTGACGATTCCGGCCGCCCACAGCCGGCGGAAGTCCGGCGTCTTCAGCGGCGTGGTGTCAGCGAAGAGCCGCCGGCGCGCCGTCAGGGCTGGAGTCGTTCGACGCGTTCCTCGGCGGTCAGCACCCGAATCCGATTGTGGATCCGGTTCTCCCGGCCCTGCCAGAACTCGACGATCTCCGTTGCCATCCGGTAACCACCCCAGTGCGGGGGCACCGGAACCTCGTCATGGTCGGCGAACCGTTCGGTCACCTCGGCGAGCCTGTTCAGCAGTTCACCGCGCGAAGAGATCGGGCGGGACTGATCGGAGGCCCAGGCGCCCAGCTGCGAGCCGCGCGGGCGGCGAGCCCAGTACTCCGCGGTCTCCGCGGGACTCACCTTGCCGACCGCGCCGCGCACGTGGACCTGGCGCCCGAGGGCGTACCAGGGGAAGGTGATCGAGGCGTACGGGGTGACCGCCAGTTCCAGGCCCTTGGCCGACTCGTAGTTGGTGTAGAAGGTGACCCCGTCGGCTTCGACGCTCTTGCACAGCACCGAACGGGTGACCGGCCGGCCGGACTCGACGGTGGCCAGCACCATGGCGTTGGGTTCGGCGACGCCGGCGGCCTCGGCCTCGTGAATCCACTTGTGCAGCAGTGACAGCCAGCCCTCGGCGAGCCAGTCGACGTCGAGGTCGCTGCTGCCGTCCTTCTCCACCGAGCCGTACTCCACGCGCATCGCCGCGAGGCGGTCACCGCGCGGGGGGATTTCCGGATCAACCACGGCCTCACGGTACGCCTCGATTTATCAGACCGGCACCTTGGAATCTAGGCTGCTCACATGGCCGATCTCGCAACGCTGACCATCCCCGCCGACCTCAAGCCCGCCGACGGGCGATTCGGGTGCGGCCCGTCCAAGGTGCGAGCCGAGCAGCTCGCCGCGCTGAGCACCACCCACGCCGGTCTGTTCGGCACCTCGCATCGCCAGGCTCCGGTGAAGAACCTCGTCGGCAGGGTGCGCGACGGGCTGCGGCAGTTGTTCTCGGTTCCCGAGGGTTACGAGGTCATCCTGGGTAACGGTGGGGCCACCGCGTTCTGGGACGCCGCCGCCTTCGGCCTGGTCGACAAGCGCTCGCTGCACCTGACCTTCGGCGAGTTCAGCGCGAAATTCGCCTCGGCGGTGGCCGGCAATCCGTTCGTCGGCGATCCGATCGTCATCAAGGCCGAACCGGGCAGCGCCCCGCAGCCGGCCTCGGATCCGTCGGTCGATGCCATCGCCTGGGCGCACAACGAGACCTCCACCGGTGTGGCCCTCCCGGTGCGACGGCCGGCCGGTTCCGGTGACGCCCTGGTGCTGATCGACGCGACCTCGGCGGCGGGCGGCCTGCCGGTCGACATCAACGATGTCGATGTCTACTACTTCGCTCCGCAGAAGAACTTCGCCGCCGACGGCGGCCTGTGGTTCGCGGTGATGTCCCCGGCCGCGCTGGCCCGGGTGGAGAAGATCGCCGCCTCCGGCCGCTGGGTGCCGGAGTTCCTGTCGCTGCCGGTGGCGGTGGACAACAGCCTCAAGAACCAGACCTACAACACCCCCGCGATCGGCACGCTGGTGCTGATGGCCGAACAGATCGACTGGATGCTCGGCAACGGCGGACTGGACTGGGCGGTCAAGCGCACCGCCGACTCGTCCTCTCGGCTGTACAGCTGGGCCGAGGCCTCGCCGGTCGCGACCCCGTTCGTGGCCGACCCGGCGCTGCGATCGCAGGTCGTCGGCACCATCGACTTCAACGATGACGTCGACGCAAGCGCCATCGCCGCGATATTGCGTGCAAACGGCATCGTCGACACCGAGCCGTACCGCAAACTGGGCCGCAACCAGTTGCGGGTGGCGATGTTCCCGGCCATCGATCCCGAGGACGTCAGCGCCCTGACGCGGTGTGTCGATTGGGTCCTCGAACACCTCTAACCTCAGCTGTCACACACGCGTGTCGGGCTCGTTATGTCAACGCGGCCGCGGTTACAGTCCGGGCAGAAGGAGGCCGGCATGCGGGAACTGACACTCATCGGGCTCGATGTGGACGGCAAGCACGTCATCTGCGAGGGCGGTGACCCGGCCGACAAATTCCTGGTCCGGGTCGACGACCGGTTGCGCGCCGCGGTCCGCGGTGACCGGGCCGGACTGGTCCAGTCGAAGAAGGACACCGAGCTCAAGGGCGTGCTGCGGCCCAAGGACATTCAATCCCGGATCCGGGCCGGCGCGTCGGTCGAGGAACTGGCCGAGGCCTCCGGGGTGGACCCCGCCAAGATCGAGCGCTTCGCCAATCCGGTGCTGCTGGAGCGGGCCCGCGCCGCCGAACTGGCCACCGCCGCCCATCCGGTGCTGGCCGACGGACCCGCCGTGGAGACGCTGCTGGAGACGATCAACCACTCGCTGACCGAACGCGGGCTGAGCGCCGAGGTCACCAGCTGGGACGCCTGGCGCACCGACGACGGCCGCTGGACCGTCCGGATGAGCTGGCAGGCCGGCATGTCGGAGAATTTCGCCCACTTCCGCTTCACCCCGGGCGCGCACGGCGGCACCGTCACCGCGATCGACGAGGCGGCCAGCGAGCTGATCGACCCGGACTTCGAACGTCCGCTGCGCCCGGTCGCGCCGGTGGCTCAGCTGGAGTTCGAGGAGCAGACCGTCATCACCACGACGGTGACCGCTTCGGTGGTGGAGGAGGCTTCGCAACCCGCTCCGGTCAGGCGCGGCAGGCGCCGGGCCGAGGTCCCCGCATGGGAGGACGTCCTGCTCGGGGTGCGCTCCAGCGGCGACCGCTGATCACCTACAGGTTCAGCACCAGCAGCGCCACCCAGCCGACGGCGACTCCTACCGCCGCCCCCAGAACGAACCACCGCCGCACCGGAATCCGTCGCCAGCCCCACAGCGTGGGCGCCAACCCGCCGACAGCCACCAGGTTCAGTGTGATCGAAACCAGTGGGTGCACCCTGATCATGCCCAGACTCAGCACCACGATGGCCGCACCGGTGACGGCCGCGGTGAACGCGGCAACCGTCAATCCCGTCCCCCACGGCGTTCTCACCGGATCGTCGGACACCGGCTCAGGTTAGCCGTTCGTAGAACGCCAGCGCGGCCGCGGTGGCGACGTTGAGCGAGTCGGTGCCCCGCGACATCGGGATGCGCACCCGGAAGTCGGCAGCGCGCATGGCCGTCTCGGTCAGACCCGGCCCCTCCGCCCCGACCAGAATGGCCACCCGATCTCCGGCGAGTTCGCCCATCACCTCGGCCAGCGTGCGCGCCTGTGCACTGGGAGTCATGGCGAGCAGCCGAAAACCCTTGTCCCGCATGTATTTCAACTCCCCCGGCCACTGCTGCGCCCGTGCGAACGGCACCAGCAATGCGTGGCCCATCGACACCCTGACCGCCCGGCGATAGAGCGGGTCGGCGCAGCCCGCCCCGAAGATGATCGCGTCGACGCCGAGGCCGGCGGCGTTGCGGAAGACCGAGCCGAGATTCTCGTGGTCGTTGACACCTTCGAGCACCGCGACGGTGCGCGCTGCGTCGAGCACCTCTGCCACCGACAACTCCGGCGGCCGCCGGGCCGCGCCCAGCACACCCCGGTTGAGGTGGAAGCCGACCACCTCGGCCATCACCTCCGCCGACGCCCGGTAGAACGGGGCCGCCGTTTCGGCGAGGTCGTCGCCGAGTTCGGCCAGCCGGCGCTCGGTACCCAGAAACGCGTGCGGGGTGAATCTCGAGACCAGCATCCGCTGCACCACCAGAACGCCCTCGGCGATCACCAGTCCTTTGCCGGTCGGCAGATCAGGGCGGCGGTCCACACTGTTGAGATCACGGAAGTCGTCGACCCGGGAGTCGGTGGGATCGGTGATGTCGATGACCGTGCCCACGGCGATAAGGTATCCGCAATGACACCCGCCGAACCGGACACTCCCCCGGAACCGCCGAGGCTTCCCGCCGCACTGCTGGACCCGCGCCCGGTGATCACCGTCATGGCGGTGCTGTGGGCGCTCGCCGCGATCGCCGCTTTCACGTTTCCGGCACTGCACACCTGGAGGCCCATCACCGTCGCGGGCCTCGGCGTGGGAGTGTTGGGGGTCGCGATATTCCTCTGGCAGCGCTCCGCTGCACGCCGGGGCGCGCGCGGCGCGCAAACGGGATTGGAACCGTCCGGACTGGAACCGAGTTAAGGAGAGAACATGGCAGCACCACTTCTGCGGGCCGAGATCGAGATCAACGCACCTGTGAGCAAGGTCTGGAGCCTCGTCTCGGATGTCAGCCGCATGCCGCAGTGGAGCCCGCAGTGCCGGATGATGAAGGCCCTCGGACCGGTGCGTCCGGGAACCCGGACGCTCAACATGAACCGCCGCGGAATGTTGTTCTGGCCGACCACATCGGTGATCACCGAAGTGGTTCCCGAACGCAAGTTCGCCTTCCGGATCCCGATCAACACCAGCGTGTGGAGTTACGAGCTGGAGCCGACCGCAACCGGTACCCGGCTGATCGAGACCCGGCACGCCGAAAACGGTGTCACCGCGGTCTCCACTGCGGTGACCAAGGCCGCGCTCGGCGGTGTGGACACCTTCGAGGCCGAACTGCTCGAGGGGATGAATCAGAGCCTGGCCCGGATCAAGGCAGCGGCGGAGAGCTAATCGCTCTCGGCCGGGGTTTCTTCGCCGGCCGCGGGTGCGGCCGGGACCTCCGGCGCCGTTGCCGGGATTTCCAGAACCTCGAGTATGCCGTCGTCGTAGGGCGCATACGCGGGCGTCCCGGCACCCTGCGGCGCAGGCGTGTCCGAATGCGCGCCGCAGCCGTAGAAGAAATCCACCACCCGGCCATCGGCGGACATCGCGTTGCAGCACACCCCGAACATCGCACCGAGTCCGCCGGCCAACGGCACCATGAAGCCGCAGTCGCGGCACACCCGCTTGGTGGAACGGGCCATCGGGGCGGCCGGACCGTGCTCGCCGTCATGCCAGCGTTGCGCGGCGTCGTCACGCCCCTCGGCGCTGAGCACCCGGCGCCGGCCGAGTCCGACCGCGACCGCGGTGTCGTCGATCAACGGGTCGCCGGTGCCCATGAAACCGGGAACCAGTCGTGGATCGTCGGGCAGCGGCGCCAGCAGATCGCCGGGGCTGAGATCACCGGGTTTGATCCGCTCCTCCCACGGCACCCAGGGCGGGGCCAGCAATGCGCCGGGTCCGGGCACCAGCACCACTTCGCTGACGGTGGCGTGATCGGCACCGGGATAGCCGGCCACCACGACGGCCCACTGCCAGCCCTGATAGCCCGGCAGGGTGGCGGTGAACCGGTGGGTGGCCGATGCCCCGTCCTCGAAGACGACACCGAGGTGGTCACCCACGGCGCCGGGATCGCTGATCGCCTCGCGTGCCTGCTCGGCTGCCCCGGTCAGTACGGCGGCAACCGCCGCTGTCGGCTCGGCCGGCGGCTGGTCCACGACATCGATCACGTTGTCCATCACCGGCAATCTTGCCTCACCGTCCCGGCGCGCAGCCACACCACCGTCGTCGGGGGACGACATTGAGGGAGAATCGGGACATGGACCCAGGCCGCCGCACGCCCCAGGGCGAGCATCCCGGCATGGCCAATTACCCCGATGAACAGGCCGCGCGACGCCGCGCGCGGGTCGGGCCGCGGGGCGGTGTCACCCACGACCCAGGTCCCAGCGCCAACAGGTACCTGCCACCACTGGACGGCGAACGCCACCTCTACCGAGGTCAGTTCGACGATCCCGACGACGACACCGACGGCGGGTCCGAGCGCGGCAGGCGGGCCCGGGCGGCTGCGATGCGCAGCCGCGAGATGGGCTCGCGGGTGTATTCGATGGTCCAGCGGGCGGCCACCGCCGACGGAGCGGACAAGTCCGGCCTGACCGCGCTCACCTGGCCGGTGGTCGCCAACTTCGCGGTGGACTCGGCGATGGCCGTGGCACTGGCCAATACGTTGTTCTTCGCCGCGGCAACCGGTGAGAGCAAGGGCCGGGTGGCGCTGTACCTGCTGATCACCATCGCTCCCTTCGCGGTGATCGCCCCGCTGATCGGTCCGGCACTGGACCGCATCCAGCACGGCAGACGGGCCGCGCTGGCGATGTCGTTCCTTCTTCGCACCGTGCTGGCCGTGGTGCTGATCTCCAACTACGACAGCGCAACCGGCGGTTACCCGCCGTGGGTGCTCTACCCGTGCGCGCTCGGGATGATGGTGTTGTCCAAATCGTTCTCGGTGTTGCGAAGCGCGGTGACACCCAGGGTCATGCCGCCGTCGATCGATCTGGTGCGAGTGAACTCCAGGCTGACGATGTTCGGCCTCATCGGCGGCACCATCGTCGGCGGCGCGGTCGCCGCCGGAGCGGAGTACGTCTTCGGGGCGACACTGGGACTTCCCGGAGCGCTGTTCGTCGTCGTGTTCGTCACCCTGGCCGGAGCGTCGGCGACGATGCGGATCCCGCGCTGGGTCGAAGTGACCGAGGGCGAGGTGCCGGCAACCCTGACCTACCACGGCACCGGCGCATGGGACTGGCTCGAAGACCAGCCCAGCAACGCCATGCGGAGGTCAGGGCCGCCGCGACAACCGTTGGGGCGCAACACGATCGCCGCGCTCTGGGGTAACTGCACCATCAAGGCGATGGTGGGCTTTCTGTTTCTCTACCCGGCCTTCGTCGCCAAGGCCCACGACGCCAGCGGCTGGGTGCAACTGGGCATGTTGGGCATGATCGGCGCAGCCGCGGGTCTGGGCAACTTCGCCGGCAATTTCACTGCGGCCCGGATGCGGCTGGGCCGGCCCGCGTGGGTGGTGGTGCGGGCCGCCATCATCGTCACCACCCTGGCACTGGTGACCGCGGTGACCGGAAATCTGTTCGTCGCGGCGGCGGCGACCCTGGTGACTTCCGGCGCAAGCGCGATCGCCAAAGCGTCGCTGGACGCCTCACTTCAGGATGATCTGCCCGAGCAGTCCCGCGCCTCGGCGTTCGGACGTTCGGAGTCGGTGCTGCAGTTGGCCTGGGTACTCGGCGGCGCGATCGGCGTGCTGGTCTACACCGAACTCTGGGTCGGCTTCACCGCCATCACCGCACTTCTCATCCCAGGCCTCGCCCAGACCGTCTTGAGCTATCGCGGACAGTCCCTGATCCCCGGATTCGGCGGCAACCGGCCGGTCCACGCCGAACCGCAGCGAAAGCGGGCCGCACGCCGATGAGACATCGTCGGACAGCACCGATCGTGGCCGCACTCGTGGTGCTGGCCGCCGCAGGCGCCGGCGCCGGGGCATACCACTGGTCGCGTGACGCGGTGCCCCGCCTGCCCGAGATCAGCGCCTACTCGCACGGCAGCACATCGCGGGTGGGCCCCTACTTCTTCTGCAACGTGGTCAATCTCGATGACTGCACGCGCAGTGGGCAACAGGGCTCCCTGATGGTCAACGACCGCGAACCGGTACAGGTATCGGTGCCGGAGTCGATCGGCCGGGCACCGTGGCGGCTGCTGAAGGTCTATGCCGACGACCGCAACACCACCGCGACGGTGTTCCGGCCCGGCACCCGACTGGCGGTCACCGTCCCCACCCGCGATCCGCTGCGCGGTGAGGTGGTCGGTGTCGTCGTGCAGTTGATGACTCTGGTGCGCGACCAGAACGGTGCGGAATTCGAACTGCCGCATGCCGAATGGTCGGTGCGGCTGAACCGCGACTGACGATTCACGAGTTTTACGCGTCGAGTTCCCGCGCCACCGCGCGCACGACTTCGGAAACCCGTCGCGCCACCTTCTTGTCGGGATAGCGACCGCGGCGCAGTTCCGGCTGGACCGCACCTTCGAGCAGGGTGATCATGTCCTCGACCATGCCGTGCAGTTCGTCGGGTGTGTGCTTGTGCTCGGCGGCGGTCGCTTCGCGACGGGTCCGGGTCAGGCTGGGCGGCGGGTCGATCAGCGTGACACTGAGCGCCTGCGGTCCCCGGCGGCCGGAGGCCAGACCGAACTCCACCTTCTGGCCGGCCTTGAGACCCTCGACGCCGGCGGGCAGCGCCGAGGCCCGGACATAGACGTCCTCTCCATCGTCCTGGGACAGGAAGCCGAAGCCCTTCTCGGCGTCGTACCACTTCACCTTGCCGGTCGGCACTTGTCTCACCTGCTGTCGTTCGTCGTCTCGTCGTGCGTCGTCCGCGGCGACCCCGTCGCCATATTCCGCAGCGACGACGGCGATCCTACTCAAAGCCCGGCCCGCCGGGCACCGGAGTTTGGTTCGATAGGCTGGCCTTACCACAGGAGGTGACATGCGACTGGTTCTGAACATCATCTGGTTGGTGTTCGGCGGCCTCTGGCTGGCGCTGGGCTACCTGGTGGCCGCACTGGTGTGCTTCCTTCTCATCGTCACCATCCCGTTCGGCTTCGCCTCGCTGCGCATCGCGCTGTTCGCCCTGTGGCCCTTCGGCCAGACCGTCGTCGACAAACCGGGCCCCCGGCCCGGCGCCCTGATCGGCAACATCCTGTGGCTGCTGCTGTGCGGCATCTGGCTCGCCATCGGCCATGTGCTGACCGCGATCGCCATGGCCGTCACCATCGTCGGCATCCCGCTGGCCCTGGCCAACCTCAAGCTCATCCCGGTCTCGCTGATGCCGCTGGGCAAGGAGATCGTCCCGGTGGACAGCACACACCCGCAGGCCGGTCAGTTCGGATGACCCCGACCAAACTGGGACTTCCGACCGTCCGCCGCGACCCCGTCGCGCCGCCGACCGACATGCCGGTGTCCGGTCCGCTGCTGGACACCTTCGGCCGGGTGGCCACCGATCTTCGGGTCTCACTCACCGATAGGTGCAACCTGCGTTGCACCTACTGCATGCCGGCCGAAGGCCTGAAGTGGCTGCCGAAACTGGATCTGCTCACCGCCGCCGAACTGGCCCGCGTGATCGGCATCGCCGTCACCCGGCTCGGCATCACCAACGTCCGGTTCACCGGCGGGGAACCACTGGTGGCCCCGATCCTCGACGAGGTCATCGCCTCGACCGCGGCCCTGCAACCCCGCCCCGCGATCGCCCTGACCACCAACGGAATCGCCCTGGCCGGGCGGGCCGCCGACCTCGCCGGGTCCGGCCTGGACCGGGTCAACGTCTCACTGGACACCCTCGACCCCATCCGGTACGCGCAGATCACCCGCCGCGACCGCCTGCACGATGTGATCGACGGACTCGCCGCGGCCCGTGCTGCCGGGCTGTCACCGATCAAGGTCAACGCGGTGCTGGATCCACAGACCGGACTGCAGGATGCGGTGGACTTGCTGACTTTCTGCCTCGAGGGCGGTTATCAGCTCCGGATCATCGAGCAGATGCCACTGGACGCCGAACACCACTGGAACCGCAGCGAGATGATCACCGCCGAGATGGTGCTGGCCGCCCTCAACGAACATTTCTCCCTCACTTCCGATCCCGCGCCGCGGGGATCAGCCCCGGCCCAGCTGTGGAGAGTCGACGGCGACCGCGGCACGGTCGGGGTGATCGCCTCGGTGACCAAGGCATTCTGCGGCGACTGCGACCGCACCCGGCTGACCGCCGACGGCCAGATCCGCAATTGCCTGTTCGCAGCCGACGAGACCGACCTGCGCGCACTGCTGCGCGACGGCGCCGACGATGACACCATCGAACTCACCTGGCGCGCGGCGATGTGGAACAAAGCCGCCGGACACGGCATCAACCAACCCGACTTCGTCCAACCCAGCCGCCCGATGAGCGCGATCGGCGGCTGAGGTGTGACCGAGATCTCCATCGCGGGCGCCGGTGTTCCGATCACGGTGCGGTTCTTTGCTGCCGCCCGGGCGGCGGCGGGCGTCGAGAGGGCGCTCCTCACGCTGGGACCCGGAGCGACCGTGGCCGACGCTGTCGGTCAACTCTGTGGTCAGAGTGACAGATTGGCTCTGGTGTTGCAGAAGTGTTCATTCCTGTGCGACGGGGTGGCGATTCGAGACCGGAGCACTGTGCTGCGGGCCCACCAGACCCTGGACGTCCTGCCGCCATTCGCCGGCGGTTGACGGTGATTTGAGTCACATCACGATCAGATCACGGCGTGGCCACGCCCCAATCACGTCCGTGGCCCACCTGCCGCGACGCCGAGGTTTCGTGCGACTTTAACGCTTTTTTAGAATTTGCCAGCTGGGAAAACGCGGCTTGGTCGAAAACCTGACGGGCCCGCGAACAGCCATTACCGTTCTCTGTGGCCCGCCCTCGCGGCAGGCCCTCTCCGCTTCACGCGCCGAGCTCCAAACATCGGAGCGGAGGGAACGGTGAAGCCGGCGCGTTTCCTTCCGAAGCGCCCGGCCGGGCAGGCTCTCCCGCCCGCACCTGAAGGCTGATCCGCAGGCGCATCATCGAGAGGAACGAAAAATGGGCCGGCACAGCAAGCCGTCAACTCCGTCCGTCGGCGTCGCCAAGATCGCCGTCACCGGCGCCGTCCTCAGCGGCGGCACCATCGGACTGGCCTCGGCGGCGCAGGCGGCGACCGACTCCGAGTGGGACACCGTCGCCCACTGCGAGTCCAGCGGGAACTGGGCCATCAACACCGGCAACGGCTATCAGGGCGGCCTGCAGTTCGCCCCGAGCACCTGGTCGGGTTACGGCGGAGGCCAATTCGCCCCGGCGGCACACCTGGCCACCCGTGAGCAGCAGATCGCGATCGCCGAGAAGGTCCTCGCCGGACAGGGCAAGGGTGCCTGGCCGGTCTGCGGTCGCGGATTGTCCGGACCGACTCCGCGTAACGTGGTGAACCCGGCGCCGGCTGAGACCACTCCGGCCGATGCCGCGCCGGTAGACCCGGATGCGGCTGCTACCGACACCGCCCCGGCCGAGGCTCTCGCCGCGCAGGACGCCCCGGCTCCGCAGGATCTGCCGGCTCCCCAGGATCTGCCCGCTGCGCAGGATCCGTCGGCACCGATCATCGACGTCGTCACCATCGGGGATTCGGGTTCGGCCGGCGATGACGTCACGGTCATCTCCGCACCCGAGCAGGGCGCGATCGAGGTCATCGTTCCCGCCGACCCCGCCGACCCCGCCGACACCGTTCCCGAGGCCACCGTGATCGTCGCGACCGGCTGGCTGACGCCGGCTCCGAAGGCCCCGGCCGATCCGGCGGTGCCGCCGGTCCCCCCGACCACCGTGGCTCCAGTTCCGGAGGATCCGGCCGGCCCGGCCACGGGCGCGTCGACCGCACCGGCCGCCAACTCGTCGACCGGCGCCGCGGGTTCGGCGACGACCACCACGGCAGCGGCCGGGCAGGTCGGTGTTCCGCATCTGCCCAGCCCGGACAACCCGCCGCCCGGGACCACCGATGAACCGGTCGGCAACGGCGACAGCCCGAACGTGTCCTACCTGAAGGACCTGTGGCACGCCGTTCAGAACAACGAGATCAGCCGCAGCGACCTGCTGCTGGCGCTGGCTCAGCGATCGTTCACCGCGCCGATTCCGGCCGGGACGTCCGGTGCCGTCCCGGCCGGTACGGCACCGGATCCGGCCGCGCCGGTGGCCTCCACCCCGTCGGCCTCAGCCCCGGCTGCCGACACCGCACCGCTGCTGATCACCGCGCCGTCCGAAACACCGGCGGGCTAGCCGCTAAGCGGAGTTCACCCACTCGTCGGTCCCGTCGGCGAAGAACTGGTGCTTCCACACCGGAATGCGTTCCTTGATGGTGTCCACCAGTCGTGCACAGGTCTCGAATGCCGCACCGCGATGGTCGGCGGCGACGGCCACCACCAAGGCGGCGTCGCCGAGTTCGAGCGGACCCACCCGATGGCTGGCCGCCATGGCCCGCACCCCGGATGACGAAGCGGCCACTTCGGCGAGTACCTCGAAGAGCGTCTCGGCTGCCGACGGGTGTGCGGAGTACTCCAGTCGCAGCACCTGGCGGCCGCCGTCGTGATTACGCACCACACCGGAAAAGCCAACCACCGCACCGGCTTCCACGGAGGCGACGAGTTCCTCGTGATCGCGCAGCGATATCGGTTCATCGGTGAGCTCGGCCCGCAGGATGCGCGTCATCGTGGATGGTCACCACCGCTCAGTTGATCGAGTGCGTGATCGAGCACCGGTTCGAGCACCGCGATACCGTCCTTCACGCCGCCGGGTGAGCCGGGCAGGTTGACCACCAGCGTCCGGCCGGCCACCCCGCACACCCCGCGGGACAGGATCGATGTCGGCACCTTCGGCAGCCCCGCGGTCCGGATGGCATCGGCCAGACCCGGGATCTCGTAGTCCAGCACCGCGCGCGTCGCCTCCGGGGTGGCGTCGGTCGGTGAGATACCGGTGCCGCCGGAGGTGATGACGATGTCGACCTTCGCGGCCACCGCCTCCCGCAGCGCCTCGGCCACCGCCTCGCCGTCGGGAACCACCACCAGGCCCGGCATGGTGAACCCGCGTCCGGTCAGCCACTCCACCAGGATCGGCCCGGTGCGATCCTCATAGACACCGCCGGCCGCGCGGGTGGAGGCGATCACCACCCTTGCCGAGCGGGTCGCCTGCTCGGCGGTCACGGGGGCGTCCAGACGCCCGACTTGCCACCCTCTTTGCGCAGTACCCGCACCGCATCGATTCGCGCGCCCGGATCGACGGCCTTGATCATGTCGTAAACGGTCAGCGCCGCCACCGACGCAGCGGTGAGCGCCTCCATCTCAACACCGGTGCGGTCGGTGGTCCTCGCGGTGGCGGTCAGTTCGACCGATGACTCGGCGATGGCGAAGTCCACGTCGACACTGCTGAGAGCGATCTGATGACACAGCGGGATGAGATCCGAAGTGCGTTTGGCGGCAAGGATTCCGGCCACCCGCGCGGTGGCAAGCGCATCGCCCTTGGGCAATCCGCCGGAGGCGATCAGCGCGATCACCTCAGCAGTGGTGTGCACGGTCGCGCAGGCCGTCGCACTGCGCGCCGTCGCCGTCTTGGCGCTGACGTCGACCATCTGCGCCGCGCCCTTGTCGTCAAGGTGCGAGAGGCGCCCCGTCCGGTCGGTCTGGGGTCCCCCGGCCTGCGGGCCGCCGTTCACCGCTATCGATTGATGACGGTGACCGGGTGGATGTAGGGCAGCTCGGAGGCGGGCACCGGGAAGATGACGGACCCGAACGGGGACAGCGCGCCGGCCTTGTCGGCGGCGAGCTCGCTCACCGGGTGATCCTGCGGGTTGCGCGTCGGCCAGCCGTTGTCGATGTACCGGTGCTTCTCAATGTCTGCCACGTGTTCATTCTGACACCTGTCGGGCGAACTCGCGCCAACGGCCGCTGATTTAGGCTTGTCCGCGATGACCATGCCCCTCGGCTCCTGGCTGGCGGATCTGCCCGACGAGCGGCTGATCCGCCTGCTCGAGCTGCGGCCGGACCTCTCCCAGCCCGCGCCCGGCAGCATCTCCTCGCTGGCGGCCAGGGCCG
This sequence comes from Mycobacteriaceae bacterium, assembly GCA_029977845.1. GTDB lineage: Bacteria > Actinomycetota > Actinomycetes > Mycobacteriales > Mycobacteriaceae > Mycobacterium. Next base: position 94,212 of record JAPOKC010000006.1, read on the forward strand.
GATCCCGGCAATCGGTGAAGGTCGCCGCCGACGACCTTGACTTCCTGCGGCTGGCAGTTCTGGACGCGCTGTTCGACCTGGATGCCGAGGAGCGGGCCGTACCGGTGGCCGATCTCCTCGGATTGGTTGCCGATCGCGCCCCGCACGCCGATGTGCTGGCCGCGCTCGCGGATCTGCGCGAGCGGGCATTGGTCTGGGGTGACGCCGAGCTGTCGGTGCCGGCCGAGACCCCCGCGGCGCTGCCGTGGTTTCCGGGTCAGGCGATCGACGTCTCCGGCCGGACGGCGGCCGAACTGTCCGCCGCCATCGAGTCACTCGACGAGGAAGCCCGCGACCTGCTGGGCCGGCTCACGGCCGGATCTCCGGTGGGCCGGACCCGCGATGCGGCACCGGACACCCCGGCCGACCGCCCGGTCCAGCGACTGCTCGCCGCCGGACTCCTTCGCCGCGCCGACGACGAGACGGTGATCCTTCCCCGCGACGTCGGGCAGGTGCTGCGCGGTGAGGAACCCGGTCCGGCCGGTCTGTCCGCACCCGATCCGGTGGTGTCCACCACAACCGCGAAGGACGCCGACGCCTCGGCCGCCGGAGCTGCGCTGGAGTTGCTGCGCGAAGTGGAGGTGATCCTCGAAAGCCTCTCGGCCGCACCGGTTCCCGAGCTGCGCAGCGGTGGGCTGGGCGTGCGGGAATCGAGGCGGCTGGCCAAGATCACCGGTGTCGACGAGCAGCGCCTGGGCCTTCTGCTGGAACTGATCGCCGGCGCCGGGCTGATCGCCAGCGGTGTGCCCGACCCGGCACCGGCCGACGACGCTCCGGCGCACTGGGCCCCCACCGTGGCCGCCGACCGCTTCCTCGAGGCGCCCGCCGCCGACCGGTGGATGCAACTGGCCGGCACCTGGCTGGATCTACCCTCGCGGCCCGGACTGGTCGGTGAGCGCGGGCCGGACGGCAAACACTATGCGGCGCTGTCTGATTCGCTCTATTCCACGGCCGCACCATTGGACCGGCGCCTGCTGCTCGAATTGATGTCGGAATTGCCCGCCGGTTCGGGTGTCGATGCCCGCAGCGCCTCCCGCGCACTCATCTGGCGGCGGCCGCGCTGGGCCGCGCGTCTTCAGCCCGGCCCGGTGACACACCTGCTCGACGAGGCGCACGCGGTGGGGCTGACCGGTCGCGGCGCCCTGAGCAGCCCGGCGCGCAAGCTGCTGCGGGACGGTCAGGAGGCCGCCATCGCGGCGATGGCCAAAGCTCTGCCCGAGCCGATCGACTACTTCCTGGTCCAGGCGGACCTGACGGTGGTGGTGCCCGGCCCGCTCAAGCGTGAACTCGCCGACGAGCTGGCGGTGGTCGCCGCGGTGGAGTCCGCCGGTGCGGCGATGGTCTACCGGGTCAGCGAGCAGTCGGTGCGCCACGCACTGGACACCGGTCGCACCGCTGAGGGGCTGCAGGCTTTCTTTACCACCAACTCCAAAACGCCTGTGCCACAAGGACTCACCTATCTGATCAATGATGTCGCACGCAGGCACGGCCAGTTGCGGGTGGGAATGGCCGCCGCCTTCCTGCGTTGCGACGACCCCACCCTGCTCGCGCACGCAATCGCTGCGCCGGCATTGTCGAATCTGGAGGTTCGGCTGCTGGCACCGACGGTGGCGGTCTCCCAGGCGCCGATCGCCGAGGTCCTCGCCGCGCTGCGGGAGGCCGGTTTCGCCCCGGCCGCCGAGGACTCCTCGGGAGCGATCGTCGAACTGCGCCGCCGCGGCGCCCGGGTTCCGATGGCCCTGCCACTGCGCCGTCTCCACCGTTCGGCGCCCAAACCCAACCCGGAGACGCTTTCCGCCGTGGTGGCGATGCTGCGCCGGGTCCAGGACGCCCCACTGGGCGGCGCGCGGATCGAACCGGGGGTGGCGATCGCCCTGCTGCAGCAGGCCGCCGTGCACGGTAAAGATGTGTTGATGGGCTACGTCGACGCCGCGGGGGTGGCCACCCAGCGCGTGCTGACGCCGATATCGGTGCACGGCGGCCTGCTGATGGCGTTCGACCCGTCCCAGGGCAGGATCCGCGAATTCGCGGTGCACCGCGTCACCTCGGTGATGGCCGCACACGCCGACTGATGTCGGTGCCCTCCCATAGGCTGGGTCGATGACCGACGGCCCGCTGATCGTTCAGTCCGATAAGACGGTCCTGCTCGAGGTCGACCACGAGCAGGCCGACGCCGCGCGTGCGGCGATCGCCCCGTTCGCCGAACTCGAACGCGCTCCGGAACACATTCACACCTACCGGATCACCCCGCTGGCGCTCTGGAACGCCCGGGCCGCGGGGCACGACGCCGAGCAAGTGGTCGACGCCCTGGTGAGCTTCTCCCGGTACGCCGTCCCCCAACCCCTGCTGGTGGACATCGTCGACACCATGGCCCGCTACGGCCGGCTGCAACTGGTGAAGCATCCCGCCCACGGACTGACGCTGGTCAGCCTTGACCGCGCGGTCCTCGAGGAGGTCCTGCGCAACAAGAAGATCGCCCCCATGCTGGGCGCCCGGCTCGACGAGGACACCGTCGTCGTGCATCCCAGTGAGCGCGGCCGGGTCAAGCAGATGCTGCTCAAGATCGGCTGGCCGGCCGAGGACCTCGCCGGTTACGTCGACGGCGAACGCCATCCCATCGCCCTCGCACAGGACGGCTGGGAGTTGCGCGACTACCAGCAGATGGCCGCCGACTCGTTCTGGGCGGGCGGTTCGGGTGTGGTGGTGCTGCCGTGCGGAGCCGGCAAGACCATCGTGGGCGCGGCCGCCATGGCCAAGGCCGGGGCTACGACGCTGATCCTGGTCACCAACACGGTGGCCGGCAGGCAATGGAAGCGCGAACTGATGGCGCGCACCTCGCTGACCGAGAGCGAGATCGGCGAGTACTCCGGTGAACGCAAGGAGATCCGTCCGGTCACCATCGCCACCTATCAGGTGATCACCCGCAAGACCAAGGGCGAGTACCGGCATCTCGAACTGTTCGACAGCCGGGACTGGGGACTGATCATCTACGACGAGGTGCATCTGCTCCCGGCGCCGGTGTTCCGGATGACCGCCGATCTGCAGTCCCGGCGCCGGCTGGGTCTGACGGCGACGCTGATCCGGGAGGACGGCCGGGAAGGTGACGTGTTCAGCCTGATCGGGCCGAAACGCTATGACGCGCCGTGGAAGGACATCGAGGCCCAAGGCTGGATCGCACCGGCGGAGTGCATCGAGGTGCGCGTCACGATGACGGACAACGAGCGGATGCAGTACGCCGTCGCCGAACCCGACGAGCGCTACCGGCTGTGCTCGACAGCGCACACCAAGATCGCCGTGGTGAAGTCCATCCTGGCCCGCCACCCCGATGAACCGACGCTTGTCATTGGGGCCTACCTGGACCAACTCGACGAACTGGGCAGAGAACTGGATGCACCGGTGATCCAGGGCTCGACCAAGAACGCCGAACGCGAGGCGCTATTCGACGCCTTCCGCCGCGGCGAGGTGAAAACCCTGGTCGTCTCAAAGGTGGCCAACTTCTCCATCGATCTGCCGGAAGCCTCAGTGGCCGTGCAGGTTTCAGGCACCTTCGGTTCACGACAGGAGGAGGCACAACGCCTCGGCCGGTTGCTGCGACCCAAACACGACGGCGGCGGCGCGGTGTTCTACTCCGTGGTCTCCCGCGACAGCCTCGACGCCGACTACGCCGCACATCGTCAGCGCTTCCTGGCCGAGCAGGGTTACGGGTACATCATTCAGGACGCCGA
>JAPOKC010000070.1 GCA_029977845.1 Mycobacteriaceae bacterium
GGCACATGAGCACAATAGCGTTGCCGTTCTTCCGGTCGTGTACGTTTTGCCGCGGATCCTGAGGGTGGTGCGGCATGCCATACGATGAAAAAGTGCTCCAGCGGACATGCTTTGTCTGGGTCCTTTTCGCCCTGTGGGCGTGGCGATTTCGCTGCGCGGCGGCGGCCTGGTGGCCCCGGCTATCCATGACGTCGCCGAGAAACCGTTATCGGAACTGATGGCGGATCTCACCGACCTGGTCGCCAGGGCACGGGCCGGCTCGTTGCGCAGTTCGGAGATGTCGGATCCGACCATCACGGTCACCAATCTCGGCGAGAAGGGTGTGGACTCGGTGTTCGGGGTGATCTACCCGGAGCAGGTCGCCATCGTCGGGTTCGGCAGACCCGCCGAACGGGTGGTCGTGGTGGACGGCGGCATCCGGGTCGCCACGACGGTGCACTCCAGTCTGGCCGCCGACCACCGGGCCAGCGATGGCGCCCGCGGTGCGTTGTTCCTGGCCGAGATCAACCGGTTGCTGCAGCAGCCCGCCGAGTTGTAGACAACACCTGAGAAGGGAGCACTGGTGAGCACCAGCGAAGAAGTCCGGGCCGGCGTGGTCGCGGAGCTGATCTCGATCGCCCCGGAGATCGAGGAGGGCGATCTGTCCGACACCGAGCTGCTGCGGGATCAGGTCGATCTGGACTCGATGGACTGGCTGAACTTCCTGGTCCGGCTGCACAAGCGGTTCGAGGTCGACATTCCGGAATCGCAGTACGCCTCACTGCGGACCATCGACGATCTGACGGGCTACATCACCGCCCACCAGTAGGCGCGCTTATCAGGCGCGGGGCATCCGTGGCACAATTCTGCAATGGTCCAGCTGCCCTCGATCACCCTGAAGGACCCCGCGTCCGCCCTGACCGCCACGTTCGTTCCGTCGGCCGGCATGGTGTGCACATCGCTGTCCGACGGCGGCGTCGAGCTGCTCGGTCAGCGGCGCGGGCTCAACGCCTACCTCACCACCGGCAAGACGATGGGCATCCCGATCCTGTACCCGTTCGCCAACCGGTTGAGCGCGAACGGCTACGGCGTCGACGGCGGCGCGGTCACCCTCACCCCCGGCGTGGGTGGGGTGCGTTCCGATGAGCACGGTCTGGTGATCCACGGCGTGCTGGCCGCCTACCCCGGCTGGCTGGTCAAGCAGAGCGCGGACAACAAGCTCACCGCCGATCTCGACTACGGCGGTCAGCCCCGTCTGCTGTGCAGTTTTCCGTTCCCGCATGTGGTCACCCTCGACGTCAAGCTGAAGGACCGGGCGCTGACCGTTCAGACCACCGTCACACCGACCACCTCGGCGTCGGTGCCGCTGTGCTTCGGGTTCCATCCCTACCTGACCATCCCGGATGTGCCGCGCTCGCAGTGGCGCCTGGAGATGCCGCCGCTGCGGCATCTGCCGGTCGACAACTGGGGTATCCCGACCGGGGCCACCGAGGACTGGGCCGCGTTCTCCGACCGGTTGGGCGACAGAACCTTCGACGACGGCTTCGACGAGGTGCCTCCCGGCGGCAAGTTCGCCCTGTCGGGCGGTAACCGGCGTATCGAGGTGATCTTCAACAACGGCTATCCGGCGGTGCAGATCTTCGCCCCCGCCAACGACAACGTGGTGGGCATCGAGCCGATGGCCGCGCCGACCAACGCATTGCGCAAGGGCGGCTACAACGTCGCGGTGCCGGGACGCCCGGCCTCGGCGTCGTTCACCATCAAGGTGAGCTGACCCGAGTCCTCAGCGGGATCCCACTTCGCCGTTCGCTCCGCTCACCGGCGGGGCTCCCACACCACGACCGCCCTGCTCTTCGGCACCAGTGCCAAATCGCGTCGCGGCCTGCTGCGGGAAAGTTCCTCGGCCATCTCAAGCATCCGCGCCTGCATGGACTCGACCTGATTGCTCAGTTCGATGATGCGTTTGATCCCGGCCAGGTTGACGCCCTCATCCTGGGACAGCCGCTGGATCTCGCGCAGCAGTTCCACGTCGCGCTCCGAATAACGACGACCGCCCCCGGCGCTGCGCTGAGGACTGACCAGACCGAGCCGGTCATAGGTGCGCAGCGTCTGGGCGTGCATCCCGGCTAGCTCGGCGGCCACCGAGATCAGGAAGGTCCTGGCGTCGCGTGACTCATCCGGTGCACTCATGGCCGCACGCCCGCCCATCCTGCCCGCGGGTCGAATCCGCTGGCCTTCTCGGCGGCGGCGTAGGCCTCCAGCGCTTCGAGCGCTTCGCCCTCGAGCTTGGGCGGCACCGCGACCTTGACAGTGACCAGCAGGTCGCCGGCCTTGCCGTCCTTCTTCGGGACACCGCGACCCCGGACCCGCAGGATCCGGCCGTCGGCAGTGCCCTTCGGCACCTTGACACCGACCTTGCCGTCCAGCGTCGGCACTGAAAGCGTTGTGCCCAAGGCTAATTCGGTGAAGCTCACCGGAACGGTCACCGTGAGGTCGTTACCGTCACGTCCGAAAACCTTGTCCGGGCGCACGTGCACGGTGACGTACAGATCGCCTGACGGCGCTCCGCGCAGGCCCGCCTCACCCTGACCCGCGAGCCGGATGCGCTGGCCGTCCTCAACCCCCGGAGGGATCCGCACGTTGATGGTGCGGGTCCGGGTGGTGACTCCGTTGCCACCACACTCGGTGCACGGGCTTTCGATGATCGAACCGCTGCCCCGGCAATCGGTACACGGTTCGGAGAATCCGAACGCACCCTGGTTGCGGTTGATGATCCCCGAGCCGTTACAGCTGGCACAGACCTTCGGGCTGGTGCCCGGCCGCGCGCCGCTGCCGTGGCAGTTGGTGCACGGAGCCGGACTGGTCAGCCGCAGCGGCATGGCCACACCCTTGGTGGCCTCCAGGAAATCGAGTTGGGTCTCGGTTTCGAGGTCCTTGCCGCGGCGCGGCCGGCTGGGTCGGGGCTGCTGTGCGCCCCGGCCGAACAGCCCGCCGAACAGGTCGCCGATATTGGCTCCGCCGTCCTGGCCGGCCTGACCGAACAGGTCGTTGAGGTTAAATCCGCCGCTGCCGTCGTCGTAGGCGGTGTAGCTCCCACCGCCGCCGCCTCCTCCGCCACCGAAGCGCCGGCCGAAGCCGCCGCCGGCGAACATCCGGCGGGTCTCGTCGTACTCCTTGCGCTTGGCCGGGTCCAACAGGACGTCCTTGGCTTCGCCCACCGCCTTGTACCGTTCCTCGGCCGCGGGATTGTCCGGGTTGCGGTCGGGATGGTTCTCGGCGAGCAGCTTGCGGGCAACCCGCTTGATCTCATCGTCCTTGGCATCGGAAGAGACGCCGAGCACCTTGTAGAAGTCCTTCTCAACCCATTCCCGTTGAACCATGCCGCGTCACCTCCTCTGCTTGTGCGACTTGCAATTCACTACGATTCTGCGTCCTGGGCGCCCTCGACGGTGTCGACCACGCCGACCATCGCCGGCCGTAACACGAGTTCACCGATCTTGTAGCCCTGACGCATGACGGTCCCGATCACCGGATGCGAGCCGTCTCCCTCGTGCTGCACGGCCTCGTGCAGTGCGGGGTCGAACTCCTCGCCCTCGACGCCGAACGGGGTCAGACCCAATCCGGTCAGCACGGCGACCAGTTTGTCGGCCACCGCCTTGAGCGGTCCGCTGTCGAGATCGCCGTGGCTGCGGGCCCGGTCGAGATCGTCAAGGACCGGCAGCAACTGATTGACCACCATGGCCTTGGCCCGATCACCGGCGGCCTCCTGGTCGCGCAGGGCACGCTTGCGGTAGTTGGCGAAGTCCGCCTGGACCCGCTGCAGATCGGCGGTGAGTTCGGCGACCTTGTCGTCCACCGCCGGCGCCGCCGGTGCCGCCCCCTCAGGGGCGGCACCGGACGACATACCTTCACGTACCTCGCCGGTCTCCGGATCGATCCGCCGCTTGTCGGTGAACGTCACCGGTTCATCGCGTTGATCCGGATGGGTCACTGATCGTCCTCGACAACCTCAGCGTCGACCACATCATCGGCGCCGGAGCCGGCGGCCGCACCGCCACCACTGGCGGCCTGCTCGGCCTGGGCGGCCTCATAGATCGCCTGACCCAGAGCCTGCGACTCCTCGCCCAGCTTCTCCATCGCCGATTTGATGGCACCGATGTCGGTGCCGGCAAGCGCCGCGGTGGCCGCAGCGATGGCCGCGTCGATCTTGGCAAGCGACTCCTCGGGAACCTTCGAGCCGCCCCCCTCTTCCTGGCCGGCCTCACGCTGCTCCTTGACGAACTTCTCCGTCTGGTAGACCAGCGACTCGGCCTGGTTGCGGACGTCGGCCTCCTCACGACGCTTGCGATCCTCGTCGGCGTGCGCCTCGGCGTCCTTGATCATCCGGTCGATCTCCTCCTTGGAAATGCCGGAGCCTTCCTGGATCTTGATCGTGTTCTCCTTGCCGGTGCCCTTGTCCTTGGCCGTGACGTGCACGATGCCGTTGGCGTCGATGTCGAAGGTGACGTCGATCTGGGGCACGCCGCGCGGCATGGGCGGGATGCCCGAGAGGTTGAACTCGCCCAGCTTGTTGTTGTCCTTGGTGCGCGAGCGCTCGCCCTCAAAGACCTGAATCGTGACGGCCGGCTGGTTGTCCGAGTAGGTGGAGAAGGTCTGGCTCTTCTTGGTGGGCACCGTCGTGTTGCGGGGGATGAGCGTCGTCATCACCTCGCCGGCGGTCTCCAGGCCGAGCGAGAGCGGGGTGACGTCCAGCAGCAG
>JAPOKC010000071.1 GCA_029977845.1 Mycobacteriaceae bacterium
GGTGCGCTGTCTTTCGGCGGCGGCCAGCCAGACGTCCATCACGTAGAACGGCGGGATACCGGCGCGCAGCGACACACGATCAGTCACGCCAGCCAGGCTAGATCAGGTAAACACTAGGACCATGGCCCATGGCACAGATAGCTACAGCGTCGCCGGACTCCGCAAGGTGGTCGCGGCCTCGATGGCCGGGGCGGTGGTGGAGTGGTACGAGTTCTTCCTCTACGGCACGGCGGCCACCCTGGTGTTCAACAAGGTGTTCTTCGCCAAGGGCACCAGCGAACTCGACGCCATCCTGGCCGCGTTCATCACCTACGCGGTCGGCTTCGCCGCCCGGCCGTTGGGCGGCATCGTGTTCGGCCACTTCGGTGACAAGCACGGCCGCAAGAAGCTGCTCCAGTTCAGCCTGCTGCTGGTCGGAACCAGCACCTTCCTGATGGGATGTCTGCCGACCTTCAGCCAGATCGGTTACTGGGCGCCGGCACTGCTGGTCGTGCTGCGCTTCATCCAGGGATTCGCCGTCGGAGGCGAGTGGGGTGGAGCCGCACTACTGGTCGCCGAACACAGTCCCGCCCCGACCCGAGGTTTCTGGGCCAGCTGGCCGCAGGCCGGGGTGCCGGCGGGCAACATGCTGGCCACCGTCGTGCTGCTGACGCTGACCACCACGCTGCCCGAAGCGGCGTTCCTCTCCTGGGGTTGGCGGGTCGCCTTCTGGTTGTCCGCGGTCGTGGTCCTGGTCGGCTACTACATCCGCACGAAGGTCAGCGAAGCCCCGATCTTCGTCGAAGCCCAGCGCGAGGTCGCCCAATTCAAATCGCGATCATTCGGCGTCGGTGAGGTGTTGAGGCGTTATCCCCGTGGGGTTCTCACCGCGATGGGCCTTCGGGTGGTGGAGAACATCATGTACTACCTGGTGGTCACGTTCTCGATCACCTATCTCAAGGTCGAGGTGCACGCCGACACCAGTGACATCCTGTGGTGGCTGCTGATCGCGCACGCGGTGCACTTCGTCGTCATCCCGCAGGCGGGCCGCGCCGCCGACCGTTTCGGCCGTCGGCCGGTCTACTTCGTCGGCATCCTCGGTGCGGCGGCGTGGGGGTTCTTCGCCTTCCCGATGATGCACACCGGTCGCTATCCGCTGATCATGGCTGCGATCATCCTCGGGTTGGTGATCCACGGGATCATGTTCGCCCCGCAGCCGGCTCTGCTCGCCGAGATGTTCCCGACGCGGATGCGCTATTCCGGTGTGTCCCTGGGCTATCAGGTCACCGCGATCTTCGCCGGATCGCTGGCGCCGATCATCGCGGTCAAACTGCTCAGCACCTACAAATCCGCCGTGCCGATCGCGGTCTACCTGGCCGGGGCCGCGGTGATCAGTCTGGTCGCGTTGGTCTTCACCCGGGAGACCAACGGGATCGAACTCGCGGCGGTGGATGCCGCCGACGCCGCGTCGCGTTAGCGCGCGCTCATGCCCGCATCCCGACCGCGAGGCGCATCTGGGTGAGGAACTCGTCGGCGTCATCGCTTCGCACGATGTAGTGCG
>JAPOKC010000072.1 GCA_029977845.1 Mycobacteriaceae bacterium
CGCCGGCAGCGGCGGACTGGGCGGCAACGGTGCCAACGGCAAGAGCGGCAGCTTCGTCGTCGTGGCTGAGCGCACCGGAGCAGACGGCGGCAACGGCGGCAACGCCGGCGTCGAGGGCAAGGGTGGCACCGGACTCGCGAACGGGGCCGACGGCGCCTTCGGCAACGGCGGCAACGGCGGTGTCGCCGGACTGGCCGGCGGCACGACCGGAGCGGCTGGCACCCGGGGCAACGGCGGCAACGGCGGCGCAGGTGGCGCCGGCGGTGCGGCAGGCGGTGCCGGTGGCATCGCGGGCGCCAACGCCAATGGCGGCAACGGCGGTCGCGGCGGCAACGGCGCACAAGGCGGTAACGGTGGCAACGGCGTAGCTGGAACATCCAGCACCGCAACAGGAGTCGCGGGTATCGCCGGCGGTGCGGGCGGCAACGCCGGTAACGGCGGCGCCGGGGGTAACGGCGGCGCCGCAGGCGCGGCCGGCGGAACAGGCGCCTCGGCGGGCACCGATGGCAACGGCGGGACCGGTGCCGACGGCGGGCGCGGCGGCAACGGTGCCAACGGCGGCAACGGCTACAACGGAGTATTCGGTGCGACGACCACCGAAGCCGGAACCAATGGCGGTGACGGCGGCAACGGCGGCAACGGCGGCAACGGCGGTGTCGCCGGACTGGCCGGCGGCACGACCGGAGCGGCCGGCACCCGGGGCAACGGCGGCAACGGCGGCAACGCCGGCAGCGGCGGACTGGGCGGCAACGGAGCCAACGGTAAGAGCGGCGGCTTCGTCGTCGTCGCCGAGCGCACCGGTGCAGACGGCGGCAACGGAGGCAACGCCGGTGTCGAAGGCAAGGGTGGCACCGGACTCGCGAACGGGACCGACGGCGCCTTCGGTAACGGCGGTAACGGCGGTAACGGCGGCAACGGCGGTGACCTGTCCACCAGTTCGGCCAACTTCGGCGGCGTCGGCGGCGCGGGCGGCAACGGCGGCTCCACCACCGGCGGCCGGGCCGGCAACGGCGGCAACGGCGGAAACGGCGGCGCACTGGGCAACGGCGGCGACGGCGGCAGGGGCGGCTCGTCGATCGGTGCCGTGTCCGTCGCCGGCACCGGCGGCAACGGCGGCAACGGCGGCGACGCCGGGTGGTGGATCCTGTCCTTCTCCGGCCCCGGCGGCCGGGCCGGCAACGGCGGCGACGGATTCGTGGGAATTGTCCAAGGGACCCTGGTCAGCATGCCCAACGGCGGCAACGGCGGTGACGCCGGCAACTCGGCGTTGCTGCCTCTCCTCGATCCCGGCACCAACACCACCGCCGGCGGCAACGGCGGCAACGGCTGGACGAACCCCGCTGGTGTCGGCGGCAACGGCGGCAACGGCGGCAGGGGCGATGACGGCGGCTGGTGGGGCAGCGAGAACGGCGGGGTCGGCGGGTCCGGCGGCAATGGCGGCAACGGCACCACCGGCGGCGGCAACGGCGGCA
>JAPOKC010000073.1:0-527 GCA_029977845.1 Mycobacteriaceae bacterium
TGGCCTCCGGCCTTGCAGGCGGCGGCGCTACGGAGCCGAGACTGGCGCGTATGCGGGCACGACGGTGACGGCGGTGACGGCTACGACGCGCTGGCCGATCCCAGCGCACCCCTCGGCGCGCGCGGCGGCAACGGCGGCAACGGCGGCGCGGGCGGCAACGGCGGCGCCGGCGGCAACGGCGGCACCAGCGGTTCCACGACGGGTTCCGGCGGATCCGGCGGCGCGGGCGGTGATGCGGGCAGCACCGGTGGTCGCGCTGTCGGCGGCAACGGCGGCAAGGGCGGCAGCGCCTCCAACGGCACAGCTGGCAACGGCGGCAAGGGCGGCGCGGGAAGCACCACCGCCGTCGGCAACTGGCGCGCGACCGGCGGCAACGGCGGCAACGGCGGCATCTCCACCAACGGCGCGGCGGGAAGCGGCGGAGATGGTGGCGCCGCCGTCAGCGCCAACTACATCGCCACCGGCGGCAATGGCGGAACCGGCGGCGCCAGCTCCGCCGCCAGCGGAGGCAACGGCGGTGCCGGCGG
>JAPOKC010000073.1:545-1266 GCA_029977845.1 Mycobacteriaceae bacterium
CGCCACCGCGACCAACAACTCCGACGCCACCGGCGGCGCTGGCGGCAATGGCGGTTTCGCCGGCACTGTCGGCACCGGCGGCAACGGCGGTGCCGGCGGTGCCGCCCAGACAGCATCGACCAACAACGACGACGCTATCGGCGGGGCCGGCGGCGCGGGCGGTAAGGGCGGGGTTTCCGGCGGCAACGGCGGGGCCGGCGGGGCGGGAACGGCGACGAACGCTGCGGACGCGACCGGCGGAACCGGCGGCAACGGCGGCGCGGCAACCACCGGCGCCGGCGGCAAGGGTGGCGCCGGCGGCGCAGCGACCGGGACGCTGGTCAACATCAACGTCGACGCCGTGGGCGGGGTCGGCGGCAACGGAGGCAACAGCCAGTTCGGGGCCGGCGGCACCGGCGGCGACGGCGGCACGTCGATATCGGGCGGCAGCGCCATCGGCGGCACCGGCGGCAACGGCGGTGCCAACACCACCGGTGGCAACGGCGGCAACGGCGGCAACGGCGGCGCAGCAACCTCCAACTACACCGGCAGCATTCTCGGTGACGACGCCGTCGCCGGGGCCGGCGGCAACGGCGGCAACGGCGACCTCAACGGCGGCAACGGCGGCAACGGCGGTGTCGGCACTGCTGTCGTCACCGGTAGCGGCGCCGACGCCGCCGGCGGCGCGGGCGGCAACGGCGGCATCGGCAGCAGCGGCGACGGCGGCGCGGGCGGCGTCGGC
>JAPOKC010000074.1 GCA_029977845.1 Mycobacteriaceae bacterium
ACTGACACCGCCACGTAGAGGCCGTTGCCGTAGGTCACCGAGGTCCAGGTGTTGTCAGCGGCGGAGGTTCGGCTGGTCCAGGTGGTGCCACCAGTGGTGGCCGAGCCGTTGGAGCCGGCGCCGCCGGCTCCGCCGTTACCGCCGGAGGTGACCGCGGTTCCGGGGGTTCCGTTGGTGCCGTTGGTGGCACCGAGGCCGCCGGCCCCGCCGGCACCGGGGCTGCCGGGGTTGCCGCCGTTGCCGCCGTTACCGCCGTTGGGGGCGCCGACCGTGCCGCTGCCGCCATCACCGGGGATGCCGGCGTTACCGCCGGCGCCGCCGTTGCCGCCGGTGCCCTGGGTGCCCGTGATCGAGCCCGCACCACCGAAACCACCGGCGCCGCCGACCCCGCCGGTGCCGCCGTTGCCGCCGTTGCCGCCGTTGACCCCGCCGGTGCCGCCGTTGCCGCCGGCCCCGCCGACGGCATCGTCGCCGAGGATGCTGGAGGTGTAGAGCGATGTTGCGGTGCCGCCGTTGCCGCCGTTACCGCCGTTACCGCTGGCACCGCCGTTGCCACCATTGCCGGCCGTGCCGCCGTAGGCGTTGCCGCCGGAGACCGCGCCGCCGCCGTCACCGCCGGTGCCGCCGACTCCGCTCACCGAGTTGCCGCCGTTGCCGCCGTCGCCGGCGGTGGCGTCTCCGTTGAGGTTGACCAGTGGGGCATTGGCCGCGCCGCCCGAACCGCCGGCCCCGCCGGCTCCCGTGGTGCCCGCCCCGCCGGCGCCGCCGTCGCCGCCGGTGGCGTCGGAGGCGTTCGTCGCGGTCCCGACGCCGCCGGCACCGCCATTGCCGCCGGTGATGCCCCCGTTGCCGCCGTTGCCGCCGGCTCCGCCAAAGGCGTCGTTGGCGTTCGACGAATCCGTGCGTGCGCTGCCGCCTGCTCCGCCGTTGCCGCCGGTGCCACTGGTGGCGGCGAGGCCGCCCTGGCCGCCGTTGCCGCCGGTGGCATCGGAGTTGTTCGTTGCGGTCGCGTCGCCCCCGGAACCGCCGGTGCCGCCACGCAGGGCGCCGGCCCCGCCCTGGCCGCCGGCACCGCCGAACGCGTCGTCGTTGGCGGTCGAATTGGTCTCGGCTGTCCCGCCGTTGCCGCCGACGCCGCCGGTGCCCGTACTGCTGGCACCGCCGTTGCCGCCGTCGCCGCCGGTGGCAATGTAATTCGCACTGATCGCTCCG
>JAPOKC010000075.1 GCA_029977845.1 Mycobacteriaceae bacterium
GGAGCTTTCGGAGTTGGCGGGTCAGCGTAATGCGATCGATGGTCGGATCGTGCAGATCGCTGCGGAGATCGAGCGTGACGGGATCTGGGGTGCCACCGGGGCGCGGTCGGTGGCGGCGTTGATGGCCTGGAAGCTGGGTGCCTCCTCGGCCAATGCCCACACGATCATGGCGGTCGCGACGCGGGTCGAGGAGTTCCCCCGCTGTACGGCGGGTCTGCAGCAGGGCCGGTTGTCGCTGGATCAGGTCGGGGTGATCGCCGCCGGGGGTGGTGCGGGCTCCGATGAGCATTACGCCCAGCTGGCCGCGGTGGCCACGGTCTCTCAGTTGCGCACCGCGGTCCGGCTGGAGCCGCGCCCGGAGTCCGAGCCGCGCCCGCCGCTGGCGCGCTCGGTGATCAAGACCGGCGGGGAGCACGGCAGCAGCTGGCGCATCACCCTGCTCCATGACGAGGCCGCGATGTTCGACGCCGCCCTGCAATCCCACCTGGATGCGCTGTTCACCGAGTGGAAAACCGATCACACGGGTGCCGACATGCCGAACACCGCTGATGCGTTCCTGCACCTGGTCGAAGCCGGCTGGGACGCTGAAGCGAGCCGCCGCCCGCATGGGCAACGCACCACGGTCGTGGTCCATGTCGACGCTGAGAAGCCCATTGGCGCATTACATCTGGGTCCGCTGCTCTCCGATGCCGATCGGCAATACCTCACCTGTGATGCCACCTGTGAGGTGTGGTTCGAACGCGACGGGCGGCCCATCGGGGCCGGCCGGGCCACCCGCACCGTCAACCGGCGGCTTCGCCGCGCCCTGGAACACCGGCATCCCACCTGTGCGGTCCCCGGTTGTGGGGCCACCCGCGGGCTACACGCCCACCACATCACCCATTGGGAAGACGGCGGCCCCACCGAGCTGCACAACCTGATCCTGCTCTGCCCGTATCACCACCGGCTGCATCACCGCGGCGCCATCACCATCTCCGGCAGCGCCGAGACCCTCACCGTCACCGACGAAGACGGCCACCTCCTCAGTCCCGGATCACTGGCACGCCCACCCACCAAA
>JAPOKC010000076.1 GCA_029977845.1 Mycobacteriaceae bacterium
CGCGGCCGCCCGCGCCGCCGTTGCCGCTGGTGGTCGACGAGGTCACCAGGGTGGGGTCGGTGAAGAGTCGTTGGCCGCCGGTACCGCCCGCGCCGCCGTTGCCGCCGTTGCCGCTGCCGAAGCCGTCACCGCCGGTGCCGCCGGCGCCGGCTTCGCCTCCCGCATTGGCTGCATTCACGCGGCGGCCGCCGGCGCCGCCCGCGCCGCCGTTGCCGCCTGTGCCGCCGATGGCGGCGAAGATGCCGACGCCCGCGACGAGTGAGCTGCCGGTACCACCCGCGCCGCCCGCGCCGCCGTTGCCGGCGGTACCGCCACCGGTCGCGGAATCCGCCGTGCCGCCGTCGCCGCCGTTGCCGCCGTCGGCCCCGATTCCGCCGTTGCCGCCGTTGCCGCCGTCACCGCCGTAGCTGGTGAATCCGGCGACGTAGGCGGCGCTGCCGCCGGTGCCGCCGTTACCGCCCGCTCCGGTGCCGGAGATTCCGGCGTCGCCACCGCGGCCGCCGCGGCCGGCGGTGCCGCCGTTCGCGTTGCCGCCCGCGCCGCCGTTGCCGCCCTTGCCGAACAGGCCACCGGTGCCGCCGTTGCCGCCGTTGCCCCCGCTGCCGCCGGAGGCGCTCGGGTCGCTGTAGCCGGTGCCGCCGTTGCCGCCGAATCCTGCATAACCGACGAACCCGGGGCCGGAGTTGCCGGATGCGCCGGCCGATCCGCCGATGCCGCCGGAACCCGCCGCCCCGCTGGCTCCGCCGGCGCCGGCCGAACCGGGGTTGCCGCCCGTGCCGCCATTACCGCCGTCGCGGGCGGACACCCCACCGCTTGCCCCGTTACCCCCGTCGTTGGGTGCGCC
>JAPOKC010000077.1 GCA_029977845.1 Mycobacteriaceae bacterium
GATCACCGGGGTGGCCGGTCCGGGCGGCGGGACGGCGGACAAACCGGTGGGGACCGTCTGGTTCTGCGTGATGCTGAGCGATGGAGCGACCCTGACGCGTCGCGTTCAGATACCGGGGGAGCGCGCAGACGTCCGTGACCGTTCCACGACGGTGGCGATGCACCTGCTGCGGAGCGCGCTGATCGGCCCGGATCAGGACGGCGCGTTCGGCGGTAGCGACGCCGCGTCGACGGGGAAGTCGAAGTAGGTCTGCGGATAGGGCTCTAGGCCGGCGGGCCGGTAGGTGAAGTGCCACCACTCCTTGTCGTAGTTGACGAAACCCTGCTGCTGCAGCCCCTCGAGCAGCAGGCGGCGGTTTTTGGCGGCATCCCCTTCAACACGCGGATCCTCGGTGTTGGCCAGGGTGTCGAAGCAGTCGAACCCGGTGCCCATGTCGATCGAGTTGTCCGTGAAACGCCACGGCTGCCCGGCGGTGCAGTCCACCAGCGGCTGACCCGGCAGGTAGCTCGGCGCGGGGTCGGCCGCATCGGGCAACGCCACCAGGGTGAGGTCCACCGTGCTGCCCCGGCTGTGGCCGGACCGTTGTGCGATGTACCCCTCGCTGAACAACACCGACTTGTCGACGCGTGGATAGAACTCGGCCTTCATCCGCTGGTCGGTGAGATCGGCCGCCCAGGCGACGAAGTCATCGACCGCCACCTGCGGCCGGTAGCAGTCGTAGACCTTGAGCGT
>JAPOKC010000078.1 GCA_029977845.1 Mycobacteriaceae bacterium
CGGCTGGCCGCCGAGGTGGTCGAACTGGACGGCATCGGCCACTACCCGCAGATCGAGGTGCCCGGCGAGTTCGCCGCCGCCGCGCTGCGGATGTTAGAGCTTTAAGGCAGCATTCGCAATATCGCCGCCACCAAGTTGGGGGAGTCGGAGGTGGGCACTTCAGCGAAGCTGCCGCCGGTCATTCGGGTGACGGCCTCCCACACGGCACGGTCCGGGTCACCGCCGAACCCGATGACGTTGACGACGACCGGCCGGTTGGGGTCCATCCCGTTCTTTACCGCGTCCTGCAGCCCCTGCCCGTCCAGCGACTGATCGGTGTGCGGGCCCTGGGTGATGACCAGAACCGAGTTCGGCTGTCCCGGGCGGTAATTGGCCACGGCGTCGGCGAAGGCGGCGCGCAAGGTGGTGAAGGACACCCCGCCACCGCTGGTCGGCGTGGTGGAATCGAGAACACCGGTGATCGCGGCGGCGCGGGGCAGGCCGCCGACCGCATCGGACAGCGGGCCGGTCGGCACGGCGGGAGCGCTGTCGACCTTGTTGAAGGTCCACAGCCCGACGGCAGCCGACGGCGGCAGCGCGTTGATCCGGTCACGCAACGCGGCGGTGACATTGGCCAGCCGGGGCCGCCCGCCCTCGTCGCCGGTGAGGCCCTCGTTGAGCACCACCGCGGTGGTCGCGGTCACACCCGGAGTCACCACGGCCGCCACCGCCGCGCGC
>JAPOKC010000079.1 GCA_029977845.1 Mycobacteriaceae bacterium
AACGCCGCGCTGGCCGCCGGGCTGCCCGAGTCGGTCACCGGGGTGAGCATCGACCGTCAGTGTGGTTCCAGTCAGCAAGCGGTCCACTTCGCGGCTGCCGCTGTGATGTCCGGCCAAATGGACGTGGTGATCGCCGGTGGTGTCGAGTCGATGTCGCGAGTGCCGATGTTTTCGAACATGGCCGGTGGGGATGGTCCGTTCGGGCCGCGCATGATGAGCCGCTATCCGGACCTGGTGAATCAAGGGATCAGTGCCGAGATGATTGCGGACCGGTGGAATCTGTCTCGCGCGATGCTGGACGAGATCGCGGCTGAATCTCAGCAACGTGCAGCGCGCGCGACGAAAGACGGACTGTTCGACGCGGAGATCACTGCCGTCGACTCCAATGAAGGGCCCGTCCATCACGATCAAGGAATCCGCCCGGACACGACGGCGACGTCCCTCGCGGGCTTAAGGCCAGCCTTCCGTGAAGACGGGGTGGTGACGGCCGGCAACTCGTCACAGATCTCCGATGGGGCGGCCGCGGTGCTGGTGACGACCTCGGCCCGGGCACGCGAACTCGGACTCACTCCGATGGCCCGCTTGCACTCGTTCGCGATGGCGGGTGTGGACCCGGTCATCATGTTGACCGGACCCATCCCCGCGACCAGCAAGGTGCTCGCTAAAGCTGGGCTGGATCTGGCCGATATCGGAACCTTCGAGGTGAACGAGGCG
>JAPOKC010000007.1 GCA_029977845.1 Mycobacteriaceae bacterium
CCAGCACATCGGCGCCTACCAGGTGGCCGTCGAGCATGACGGTGTCGAGCGTCTGATCACCTTCATCGACACCCCGGGCCATGAGGCGTTCACCGCCATGCGTGCCCGCGGCGCTAAGGCCACCGACATCGCGATCCTGGTGGTGGCGGCCGACGACGGCGTGATGCCGCAGACGGTGGAGGCCATCAACCACGCGCAGGCCGCTGATGTGCCGATCGTGGTGGCGGTCAACAAGATCGACAAGGAGGGCGCCGATCCCGCCAAGATCCGTGCCCAGCTGACCGAGTACGGACTGGTTGCCGAGGACTTCGGCGGCGAGACCATGTTCGTCGACATCTCGGCGAAGGCCGGCACCAATATCAAGGCACTCGAGGAGGCGGTGCTGCTGACCGCCGATGCCGCGCTCGATCTGCGGGCCAACCCCGATATGGAGGCCCAGGGTGTGGCGATCGAGGCACACCTCGACCGCGGCCGCGGGCCGGTGGCCACCGTGCTCATCCAGCGCGGCACGCTGCGGGTCGGCGACTCGGTGGTGGCCGGCGACGCTTACGGCCGGGTGCGGCGGATGGTCGACGAGCACGGCGAGGACGTCGAAGAGGCGTTGCCGTCGCGGCCCGTCCAGGTCATCGGTTTCACCTCGGTCCCCGGTGCCGGTGACAACTTCCTCGTTGTCGACGAGGACCGCATCGCCCGCCAGATCGCCGACCGGCGCAGTGCGCGCAAGCGCAACGCCATGGCGGCGCGCGCCCGCAAGCGGATCAGCCTGGAGGACCTGGAGTCGGCACTCAAGGAGACCAGTCAGCTCAACCTCATCCTCAAGGGCGACAACTCCGGCACGGTCGAAGCGCTCGAGGAGGCCCTGCTGGGGATCCAGGTCGACGACGAGGTGGAGTTGCGCGTCATCGACCGCGGCGTCGGTGGCATCACCGAGACCAACGTCAACCTGGCGTCGGCTTCGGATGCCGTCATCATCGGCTTCAATGTGCGCGCCGAGGGCAAGGCCACCGAACTGGCCAACCGCGAAGGTGTGGAGATCCGCTACTACTCGGTGATCTACCAGGCGATCGACGATATCGAGAAGGCCCTCAAGGGCATGCTCAAGCCGATCTACGAGGAGAAGGAACTCGGCCGCGCCGAGATCCGCGCGATCTTCCGTTCCTCGAAGGTGGGCAATATCGCCGGCTGCCTGGTGCAGTCCGGGATCATGCGCCGCAATGCCAAGGCCCGGTTGCTTCGCGACAACGTCGTGGTCGCCGAGAACCTCACCATCTCCTCGCTCAAGCGGGAGAAGGATGATGCGACCGAGGTTCGCGAGGGTTACGAGTGCGGTCTGACGCTGACCTACAACGACATCAAAGAGGGCGACGTCATCGAGACGTACGAACTGGTCGAGAAAGCACGCGTGTAACCCTCATGGCCGATCCCGCACGCGCGAAGCGGCTGGCCAAGCGGATTTCCACCATCGTCGCCTCGGCGATCGAGTACGAGATCAAGGATCCGCGACTGGCCGGTGTGACGATCACCGACGCCAAGGTGTCCGGTGATCTGCATGACGCCACGCTGTACTACACCGTGCTCGGTCCGGCGTTGGACGTCGAACCGGATTACGCGGAGGTGGCGGCGGGGCTGGAGAAGGCGACCGGTGTTCTGCGTAGCAAGGTCGGCGCCGGGACCGGTGTGCGGTTCACCCCCACGCTGAGCTTCGTGCGCGACACCGTGCCGGACGCCGCCGTCCACATGGAGGAACTGCTGGCGCGTGCGCGTGCCGCCGATGCCGACGTGGCCCGGATCCGGGAAGGCGCCACACCTGCCGGTGATGCCGATCCCTACCGGGAGGCGGGGGAGCCCGCCCGTGACGAACACGGTGCCGAACAGGATTGACGCCGGATTCGTCGGGTCTGGGTAGGCGTATCGCCGCGCTGGCACTTCCCGCGCTCGGGGTGCTGGCCGCCGAACCGCTGTATCTGCTGTTCGACACCGCGATCGTGGGGCGGCTGGGCGCGGTCAGCCTGGCCGGGCTGGCCGTCGGCGGGCTGATCGTCGCGATGGTCTCCTCGCAACTGACCTTCCTGTCCTACGCCACCACCGCACGGGCGGCGCGATTCCACGGCGCCGGTGATCGCACCGCTGCGGTGGCCGAAGGTGTGCAGGCCACCTGGCTGGCGGTGGCACTCGGTCTGCTCGCCGTCGTCGTGGTGCAACTTCTGGCCACCCCGCTGGTGTCGGCCATCTCCGGCGGCGGGGAAGTGGCCGCCGCCGCGAACCGCTGGCTGCGGATCGCCATCCTGGCCGCACCCGCGATCCTGATCTCGATGGCCGGCAACGGCTGGATGCGCGGGGTTCAGGACACCGCGCGGCCGCTGCGCTATGTGCTGATCGGCTTCGGTCTGTCGGCGGTGTTGTGTCCGCTGCTGGTGTTCGGCTGGCTCGGCCTGCCGCGCTGGGAACTGGCCGGCTCCGCGGTGGCCAACCTGGTGGGGCAGTGGGTGGCCGCTCTGCTGTTCTGTCGCGCCCTGCTCTCCGAGCGCGTTACGTGGCGCCCCGTCCCGGCGGTGTTGCGCAGACAGATCGTGATGGGACGCGACCTGGTGGTGCGGACGATGGCCTTCCAGGTCTGCTTCATCTCCGCGGGTGCGGTGGCCGCCCGGTTCGGCGCCGCGGCGCTGGCGGCCCATCAGGTGGTGCTGCAACTCTGGACTTTCCTTGCGCTGGTTCTGGATTCGCTGGCGATCGCCGCCCAGTCGCTCGTCGGCGCCGCCCTCGGCGCCGGTGACACCGGACACGCCAAGCGGGTGGCATGGCGGGTCACCGGGTTCTCACTGGCGGCCGCCGTCGCGCTGGCGGTGGTTCTCGCCGTCGGCTCGTCGGCCTTCCCCTCGCTGTTCACCACCGACCGTGCCGTGCTGGGCGCCATCGGAGTGCCGTGGTGGTTCCTGGTCGCCCAACTACCGGTGGCGGGAGTCGTCTTCGCCCTCGACGGCGTACTGGTCGGGGCCGGCGATGCCGCGTTCATGCGCACCGCCACGGTGGTCAGCGCGGTCGCGGGCTTCCTGCCCTTGACCTGGTTGTCGCTGGTGTTCGGCTGGGGGCTGGCCGGTATCTGGGCGGGGCTGAGCGCCTTCATCGGACTGCGACTGGTGTTCGGCCTGTGGCGGGCGTTGTCCGATCGCTGGCTGGTGGTCGGCTCAAGCTAGCCTCTCTTGCGTGTGCTTCTCGATGACCGCCGACCTGGTGGCGGGTACCGCACTGCTGCCGGTGGCCGCACTGTGCGTCCGGGAGGTCAGAAAGCCGCGGGAGTTGCCGTTCGCGCTGCTGCCGGCGATCTTCGCCGCGCATCAGTTCATGGAGGTCTTCGTCTGGGCGGGTCTGGACGGCAATGTGCCCGCCGGTCTGGCTGAGTTCGCCATGCGGGCCTATCTGTTCATCGCCTGGCCGCTGTTGCCGACCTACCTTCCGCTGGCGATCATGCTGCTCGAACCCCGCGCGGCCCGGCTGCGGGTGGCGCCGCTGCTCGCCCTCGGCGTCGTCGTGTCGGCCTACCTCGCCTACGTGGTGCTGGCCAATCCCGTGCAGGTGATCCGGCACGCGCATGGACTCGAATACGTCACCGTCGTCCAGCATCCGCTGCTGTGGGCGGTGCTCTACATCATCGCGGTGATCGGAGCGCCACTGATGTCCGGCTACCGTTCGATCGTCGCGTTCGGAGTGCTCAATCTCGTGGGTCTGGTGCTGGTCGCGGTGTTCTATGTGCAGGCGTTCGCATCACTGTGGTGCGTTTTCGCCGCGGGGTCCTCGCTGCTGATGCTGGTGCACATGTATCGCCGGCGCCGGTTGCCGGATTCCGACCGGCTCCGGGGTGAGAGGATCCGGGTGGTCGCAGCGGTCACTTGACCTGCGCCCGGCCCCTCTCCATCACACCCGCCCGGCTCGCGGCGATGTCATCACCGGTGGCCACCCGCATCCAGGCCCGCGCCCCTTCGGCCTCCAGCCACAGCCCGGTGCTGGTGGCGGCCTCGTCGATGCGGTGATACGAACTCAGCAGTGCTCGCACCGAGCGCTGGTTGTTGCCCACGATCGAGGCGGCGATCGCGCGGGCGGCAGGAAGCAGTGCCTCATGCGCAACCACTTCGGTGACCAGCCCGCAGCGCAGCGCGTCGGCTGCCGACAGGTAGTCGCCGGTCATGCTCATCCGGCGGGCCATCCCGACGCCGACCTTCTGCGGCAGCCGCACCGACAGGCCCCAGGTCGGCAGCAGACCCACCCTGGCGTGGGTGTCGGCGAACGCGGCCCGTTCCGAGGCGATCAGGATGTCGCAGTAGAGCGCCAGTTCCAGCCCGCCGGTCACCGCTGCGCCGTTGATCGCACCGATCACCGGCTTGCTCATCGGCGGCCACTTCGGCGAGATGTCCGGCAGTTCGGTGGTGTTGCCCAGCTCCTTGAGATCGAGTCCGGCGCAGAACACCGGGTCGGCCCCGGTCACGATCACCACGTCGACGGCGTCGTCGTCCTCGGCCTCTCGCAGGGCGGCGAAGAACTGTTTACGCAGTGCCGACGACAGGGCGTTGCGGGCCTGCGGCCGGTTGAAGGTGATGGTCCGGACCCGGTCGGTGGTGTCGATGAGCAGGATGTCGGCAGTGGTCATAGTTGGAGACTCTAGGCTGGTCGGCATGCCCGATCGCAAACCGCCGAATCCGAGACTGCTGCTGGCCTTCGTCGTGATGGCCATGCTGATGTTCTCGGCGATCGCGATCTACGTGGTCGTCAAGGGCTGACGGGCAGTATCAGCCTCGAGATACCGCCCAGTCGCACGACGTGATTCGAGGCGACCATCCGGTGCCCGCTGATCATCGGTTCGCCGGTGCCGAGGTTACGGGCGAACCGCGGATGTGAACCACCGGCGATGAGAACCCGGATCCGCGAGCCGGGTCGGAACCGGTGCGCGACGGCGTCGAGTTGCACCCGGATCGGACCGTCCGGTTCGCCGGCGAATCGCAGGTATCCGTCGCTGACATTGCGGGACCTACCGCGCGGATCGACCTCGCTCACCCGGACGAACAGATCGAAATGGGGTATGTCGCACTCGTGGTCGAGTTCGATGACCGGGCTGCCGTACACCCGGACCTCGTGTTCGAGCGGGGCGCTGGTGAAGCTCAGCACGTCGGCGCGCGCGCTCAGGGCGGTGTCGTCACGATAACCGGCCTGCCGGGACAACAGCCGCCCGCCCACGGTGGGAGTGGGAACGGCGGGATCGTAGCGAAAGCGTGAAATACTCTGCGCGGCAGCAGGTTCGGTGTCCAGACTCTTATCGGGTTGCAGATAGAGGACGGCGTCCCGGGTCGGCGGTGGCCAGTCGGGCATGGTCTCCCAGCTGCGCGACGGAGTGACGCAGACCCGTACGGGTTCGGATCGCGGTGGCCTGCGGTGGCCGGACAGGTGAGCATCCATCCAGGCCAGCGTCTCGGCCGCCGCGACACCGGTGGCCTTGGTGACCATCTCGTCGTGGGTCCATGGTCCGATCGTCATCGCGACCTCGGCGCCGCGCTCCCGAAGATGCCGGTACTGATCGATGGTCTGGTTGAGGAAGACGTCCTGCCAGCCGGTCAGCAACAGCACCGGCACCCGGCAGCGGTCCAGGGCCGCCGTCATCCGCATCGGCTCCCAGAACGGGTCATCGGCGTCGGGGTGTTCGATCCAGCTCTCGTACCAGGTGGACCGCTGCCTGAGCAGACCGCGCCCGCCGGTGCCCAACGGCAGCGCCTGCGCCCCGCGCGCGGCCCGGCGCGTCGCGTTGATCTGGTGCGACAGCCGGGTCAGCGTGCCCTGCTCCTGGTGGGCCATCATGTCCGCCCAGCCCAGGAAGTCGTTGAGGGCGAAGGAACCGGTGCCCCAACTGGTCGCGTGCAGATCATGCGGGCCGACGGAGACGACGGCCGCGGCGAGTTCCTCAGGTGGGTCCGACATCAGCGCCCACTGGGTGAAGCCCAGATAGGACAGCCCGATGGTGCCGAAGGATCCGGTGAACCAGGGTTGTTCGCGCAGCCAGGTGACGGTGTCGGCGGCATCGTCGACCTCGTGCACCATCGGCACGAACACCCCACCCGAGCCGAACGTCCCGCGCACGCTCTGGAACAGCACGTGGTAGCCCCGGGCGGCGTAGATCTGGGCGTAGATGAACGAGAACGGGAATGATCTGCCGTAGGGGCAGCGGACCAGGATGGTGCCCGACGGGCGGGCGGTGTCCGGGGCGTAATGGTCGGCGATGAGGTCGACTCCGTCGCGCATCGGCACCCGTACCCCGCGGTTGACCTGATATCCGTTGGTCGGCGGCGGGAGCCGAAGCGCACGACTCGCGACGCGATGGCTCCACCGGGTGCTGCTCACCAGCCCACCCTAGGCAACGCCAGTAGGCTGGCGTTTCGTGGCACCCACGCTCTGGGCGATCAGCGATCTGCACACCGGTCACGCGGGCAACAAGCCGGTGACCGAGTCGCTGTACCCCGCGACACCGGATGACTGGCTGATCGTCGCCGGTGACGTAGCCGAGCGCACCGACGACATCCTGTGGTCGCTGGACCTGTTGCGGCGCCGGTTCGCGAAGGTCATCTGGGTGCCGGGCAACCACGAACTGTGGACCACCGGCAAGGACCCGATGCAGGTGTTCGGCCGGGCCCGCTACGACTACCTGGTCGACATGTGCGATCAGATGGGCGTCATCACCCCCGAGCACCCGTTCCCGGTCTGGACCGAGGGCGGCGGTCCGGCGACCATCGTGCCGATGTTCCTGCTGTACGACTACAGCTTCCTGCCGGCCGGGGCCACCACCAAGGCCGAGGGTCTGGCCATCGCCAAGCAGGCCAATGTGGTGTGCACCGACGAGTTCCTGCTGTCCTGCGAGCCCTACGCGACCCGGGACGCGTGGTGCCGGGATCGGCTGGCCCACACCAGATCCCGGCTCGAGGAGATCGACTGGTTGTGGCCCACCGTGCTGGTCAACCATTTCCCGTTGCGCCGTGACCCCTGCGATGTCCTGTTCTTCCCCGAGTTCTCGCTGTGGTGCGGCACCACCGAGACCGCGGACTGGCACACCCGGTACAACGCGGTGTGCTCGGTGTACGGCCATCTGCACATCCCGCGCACCACCTGGTACGACGGGGTGCGATTCGAGGAGGTGTCGGTGGGTTATCCGCGGGAGTGGCACCGGCGCAAGCCCTATCGATGGCTGCGCCAGATACTGCCCGACCCGGATTACGCGCCGGGCTATCTCAACGAGTTCGGCGGTCACTTCGTCATCACCCCGGAGATGCGCACCCAGTCGGAGAAGTTCCGGGAACGGCTGCGGAGCAGGCGCGGATGAGCGAGCTGATGCGGGTGGTGCTGCCTGAGATCGACGACCTGGTCTACGCCGAGCTTTACGACGACCCACCGGATCTCATCGCGCTGCCCGAGGAGGAGCCGCTGATCGCGCGATCGGTGGCCAAGCGCCGTAACGAGTTCATCACCGCACGCCACTGTGCCCGGCTGGCGATGGAACGGCTCGGGGTGCCGACCGCGCCGATTCTCAAGGGCGAGAAGGGCGAACCGCAGTGGCCGTCCGGCGTCGTCGGCAGTCTCACCCACACCCACGGTTACCGCGGCGCGGTGGTGGGTCGCGCGTCGGCGGTGCGGTCGGTGGGTGTCGACGCCGAACCGCACGACGTGCTGCCGGACAAGGTGCTGGAGGCCATCAGCCTGCCCGTCGAGCGTCGTGAGATCTCGGTGCTGCCGGCGGATCTGCACTGGGACCGGATCCTGTTCTGTGCCAAGGAGGCCACGTACAAGGCGTGGTTCCCGCTGACCGGGCGATGGCTGGGTTTCGAGGATGCGCACATCACCTTCGAGGTCGATGCCACCGGGGTGGCCGGTGGTTTCGTCTCCCGCATCCTGATCGACCCGGCGGCCCGGTCCGGTCCGCCGCTGACCGAACTGACCGGGCGGTGGTCGGTGGCCGGTGGTCTGGCGCTGACGGCGATCGTGTTGTGACACCCGGCATCGTCGTCGTCGACAAGCCGGCCGGTATGACGAGCCACGATGTGGTGGGAAGGTGCCGGCGGATCTTCGGTACCCGCAAGGTCGGCCACGCCGGCACCCTGGACCCGATGGCGACCGGGGTACTGGTGATAGGTGTCGAGCGCGCGACCAAGATCCTCGGTCTGATCACCGCCACGTCGAAGTCCTATGCGGCCACCATCAGACTCGGCCGGACGACAACCACCGAGGACGCCGAAGGTGAAGTGCTGCAGGATGTTCCGGCGGCGTACCTGACCGATGAACAGATCCGGGCCGGGATCGCACTGCTGCGGGGTGAGATCTCCCAACGGCCATCGGCGGTCAGTGCGATCAAGGTCGGCGGTAAGCGGTCCTATCAGTTGGTGCGCAAGGGTGAACGCGTTGAACTGCCCGCCCGGGCGGTGCGCATCGACAGGTTCGACGTCACCGCGATCCGGCGCGAGGGACAGTTCGTCGACGTCGACGTCGAGGTGGACTGTTCGTCGGGCACCTACATCCGCGCGCTGGCCCGCGACCTCGGTGAGGGACTCGCCGTCGGTGGTCACCTGACCGCACTGCGGCGCACCCGGGTCGGGGGTTTCGGACTGGCGCAGGCCCGCACCCTCGATGACCTTGCCGAGCATCCGGCGCTGAGCTACGACATCGATGCGGCGTGCCTGGCCGCCTTCCCTCGCCGGGATATCAACCCCGCGGAGGCGCTGGACGCCTCGCACGGCCGGCCACTGGCCGCCGCCGGTATCGAGGGGGTCTACGCGGCGACCGGCCCGGATGGCCGGGTGATCGCCCTGCTGGAGGACCGGGGTGCGGTGACCAAATCGGTCGTGGTTGTTCGCCCCGCCACGCTCTAGTGGGACGATAGAGCCGTGCAACGCTGGCGCGGGCAGGACGACATCCCCTCCGACTGGGGGCGCTGTGTGCTGACCATCGGGGTGTTCGACGGTGTCCATCGCGGCCACGCCGAACTCATCGCCCGCGCGGTCAAGGCCGGCCGTGCCCGCGGAGTGCCGGTGGTGCTGATGACCTTCGACCCGCACCCGATGGAGGTCGTCTTCCCGGGCAGCCATCCCGCCCAGCTGACCACCCTGACCCGCCGGGCCGAGCTGGCCGAGGAGATGGGCGTCGACGTCTTCCTGGTGATGCCGTTCACCGCCGACTTCATGAAGCTCACGCCGGACCGCTATGTCCACGAACTGCTCGTCGAGCGGCTGCATGTGGTCGAGGTGGTGGTGGGGGAGAACTTCACCTTCGGCAAGAAGGCCGCCGGCAACGTCGAAACGCTGCGAAAGGCGGGTGATCGTTTCGGTTTCGCCGTCGAGGCCGTCTCCCTGGTGACGGATCATCATCAGAGCGAGACCGTCACCTTCTCCTCCACCTACATCCGCTCCTGTGTGGATGCCGGGGACATGGTCGCCGCGACCGAGGCGCTCGGCCGCCCGCACCGGGTGGAGGGCGTGGTGGTCCGCGGCGAGGGCCGCGGTCGTGGCCTGGGTTACCCCACCGCCAACGTCGCCCCGCCGATGTATTCGGCGATCCCGGCGGACGGCGTGTACGCCGCCTGGTTCACCGTGCAGTCGGGGGAGCGACGCATGGCGGCGGTGTCCATCGGCACCAACCCGACCTTCTCCGGCCGGACCCGGACCGTGGAGGCCTTCGTCCTGGACACCGATGCCGACCTGTACGGCCAGCATGTGGCGGTGGACTTCGTGGCCCGGTTGCGCGGCCAGAAGAAGTTCGCCTCGGTCGACGACCTGATCGCGGCGATGGGCAAGGACACCGAGAAGGCCAGGGCGATTTTGGCGGCCCAGGCTTGACCCGGTAGTGTCTGACCTGCGTGCGCTGCAGTCCGCGGTGGCCCACGTTTCGCTCACCTCGCGGCACTGAAACAGATGGAGCTCTCTCGTGGCGCTGACTGCCGAGCAGAAGAAGGAAATCCTGGGCCAGTACGGCCTGCACGACACCGACACCGGCTCGCCGGAGGCCCAGGTCGCACTGCTGACCAAGCGGATCTCCGACCTGACCGAGCACCTCAAGACCCACAAGCACGACCACCACTCCCGTCGTGGTCTGCTGCTGCTGGTGGGCCGTCGTCGCCGGCTGCTCAAGTACGTCGCCCAGGTCGACGTCGCGCGCTACCGCTCGCTCATCGAGCGGCTCGGCCTGCGCCGCTGATCGCGGCCGGGGCCGTGTAGGATTGGCCCCGTTACGGGCCGCGCCGCGGCTTGTGACCTGCGTCTCCCCAGCGAGAACTCGTCCCGATCGGGCGGTCATCGGTAGTGGCTGCCGGGAGGACTTCCACCCGGCAGCTTCGATCGACGGCCGAGCCAATCGTCGAGTTTCACTGGTGGCGCTAAATCAACAGTGAATCCAGAAAGGCTGTACGGACGCTCATGTCTGTCGCTGAAATCGACGAAGGTGTCTTCGAAGCCACCGCCACCATCGACAACGGGAGCTTCGGCACCCGCACCGTCCGGTTCGAGACCGGCCGGCTGGCCCAGCAGGCCGCCGGCGCCGTGGTCGCCTACCTCGACGACGAAACCATGCTGCTGTCGGCGACCACCGCCAGCAAGGCTCCCAAGGAGCATTTCGACTTCTTCCCGCTCACCATCGACGTCGAGGAGCGGATGTACGCGGCCGGGCGCATCCCCGGCTCGTTCTTCCGGCGTGAGGGCCGGCCGTCCACCGACGCCATCCTGACCTGCCGGCTGATCGACCGTCCGCTGCGCCCGACCTTCGTCTCGGGCCTGCGCAACGAGATCCAGGTGGTCGTCACGGTGCTGAGCCTGGACCCCAAGGATCTCTACGACGTGCTGGCGATCAACGCCGCGTCGGCCTCCACCCAGATCGCCGGCCTGCCGTTCTCCGGCCCGGTCGGCGGTGTGCGCGTGGCCCTCATCAAAGGGCAGTGGGTGGCCTTCCCGACCGTCGAGCAGCTCGAGGAGGCCGTGTTCGACATGGTCGTCGCCGGCCGCAAGGCGGGCAATGATGTGGCCATCATGATGGTCGAGGCCGAGGCCACCGACAATGTCATCGAACTGGTCGCCGGCGGCGCGCAGGCGCCGACCGAGGCCGTTGTGGCCGAGGGTCTGGAGGCGGCCAAGCCGTTCATCGCGGCCCTCTGCGACGCCCAGCGCGCGCTGGCCGAGAAGGCCGCCAAGCCGGTCGCCGACTACCCGCTGTTCCCGGACTACGCCGACGATGTCTACGCGGCGGTCGCCGGGGCGGCCACCGAGGATCTGTCCAAGGCGCTGACCATCGCCGGCAAGCAGGAGCGCGACGAGCGCACCGACGAGATCAAGGCCGAGGTTCTCGGCAAGCTCATCGAGGGCTTCGAGGGCCGCGAGAAGGAGATCGGCGCGGCCTACCGCTCGCTGACCAAGAAGCTCGTCCGCCAGCGCATCCTGACCGACCACTTCCGCATCGACGGCCGCGGTATCACCGACATCCGTGCGCTGAGCGCCGAGGTCGCCGTGATCCCGCGGGCGCACGGCAGCGCGCTGTTCGAGCGTGGCGAGACCCAGATCATGGGAGTCACCACCTTGGACATGGTCAAGATGGCCCAGCAGATCGACTCGCTCGGTCCGGAGAAGTCCAAGCGCTACATGCACCACTACAACTTCCCGCCGTATTCGACCGGTGAGACCGGCCGCGTCGGTTCGCCCAAGCGCCGCGAGATCGGCCACGGTGCGCTGGCCGAGCGTGCGCTGATGCCGGTGCTACCCAGCGTCGAGGAGTTCCCGTACGCCATCCGTCAGGTGTCAGAAGCGCTGGGCTCCAACGGTTCCACCTCGATGGGTTCGGTGTGTGCCTCGACCCTGTCGCTGCTGAACGCCGGTGTGCCGCTCAAGGCCCCGGTCGCCGGCATCGCGATGGGCCTGGTCTCCGATGAGATCGACGGCGAGACCCGCTACGTCGCGCTGACCGACATCCTCGGTGCGGAGGACGCCTTCGGCGATATGGACTTCAAGGTCGCCGGCACCAAGGAGTTCGTCACCGCGCTGCAGTTGGACACCAAGCTGGACGGCATCCCCTCGCAGGTTCTGGCCGGCGCGTTGTCCCAGGCGAAGGACGCCCGGATGACCATCCTCGAGGTGATGGCCGAGGCGATCGACGCCCCCGACGAGATGAGCCCGTACGCCCCGCGCGTGACGGCCATCAAGATCCCGGTCGACAAGATCGGCGAGGTCATCGGACCCAAGGGCAAGATGATCAACGCGATCACCGAGGAGACCGGCGCGTCGATCTCGATCGAGGACGACGGCACGGTGTTCGTCGGCGCGACCGACGGTCCGTCCGCGCAGGCTGCGATCGACCGGATCAACGCGATAGCCAACCCGCAGCTGCCCAAGGTCGGCGAGCGGTTCCTCGGAACCGTCGTCAAGACCACCGACTTCGGCGCCTTCGTCTCGCTGCTTCCCGGCCGCGACGGCCTGGTGCACATCTCGAAGCTGGGCAGGGGCAAGCGGGTCGGCAAGGTCGAGGATGTCTGCAAGGTCGGTGACAAGCTCCGGGTGGAGATCGCCGATATCGACAACCGCGGCAAGATCTCGCTGGTTCCCGTCGACGACGACGGGGCCGGGGAGGCCGCACCGGCTGATGCCGCGACCGCAGACGCCTGACGAACTCCGCTCGGCCGTCCGGCGCACAGTGCTGCCGGGCGGCCTGCGGATCGTCACCGAGCACGTCCCATCGGTTCGCTCGGCCTCGGTCGGGGTGTGGGTCAACGTCGGTTCCCGCGACGAGGGTCCGACCGTCGCCGGCGCCGCGCACTTCCTGGAACACCTGCTGTTCAAGGCGACTCCCACCCGCACCTCGGTGGAGATCGCCCAGGCGGTGGACGCCGTGGGCGGCGAGTTGAACGCCTTCACCTCGCGTGAGCACACCTGCTACTACGCGCACGTCCTCGACGAGGACCTGGACATGGCGGTCGACCTGGTGGCCGATGTCGTGCTCAACGGGGTCTGTGCGCACGATGACGTGGAACTCGAGCGCGACGTCGTGCTCGAGGAGATCGCGATGCGTGACGACGACCCGGAGGACACCCTCGGGGACGTGTTCCTGTCTGCGATGTTCGGCGACCATCCGGTCGGGCGTCCGGTGATCGGCAGTGTCGAGTCGGTGTCGGGGATGACTCGAAATCAGTTGCACTCCTTCCATATCCGGCGCTACACGCCGGAACGAATGGTGCTCGCGGTGGCGGGCAACATCGAGCATGACGAGGTCGTGGCACTGGCGCGTAAACACTTCAGCGGGCGGCTGGTCAAGGGCCGCGAACCGCAACCGCCGCGCAAGGGTAGCGGCCGCCCGGCCGGGCAGCCGGATCTGATGCTGATCAACCGCGACTCCGAGCAGACCCACATGAGCCTCGGCGTGCGGATCCCCGGCCGGCACTGGGAGCACCGGTGGGCGCTGTCGGTGCTCAATATGGCGCTCGGCGGCGGCTTGAGTTCCCGATTGTTCCAGCAGATCCGGGAGACCCGCGGTCTGGCCTACTCGGTGTACTCCGCCATCGACGCCTTCTCGGACAGCGGGGCCTTCTCCGTCTATGCCGGGTGTCTGCCGGAGCGTTTCGACGAAGTGGTCAGGCTGACCCGCGACATAGTCGAGACCGTGGCCCGCGACGGCATCACCGAGGATGAGTGCCGGATCGCCAAAGGTTCGCTGCGCGGTGGACTGGTTCTGGGACTTGAGGATTCGGCATCGCGGATGAACCGCATCGGTCGCAGCGAACTGAACTACGGGGAGTACCGCAGCATCTCCGACACCCTGCGCAAGATCGAGGCGGTCACCCTCGATGAGGTGAACGCGGTGGCGCGCAGGGTGCTGCGCGGCGCGTTCGGCGCTGCGGTGCTCGGCCCGTACCGGACCAAGCGCACTCTGCCGCGAGAACTCCGGGCGCTGTCACACTGATTGCGCGCGGGTGCCGAGGGTCTCGTACACGGCTCCGATGGTGTCCCGGGTGAACGAGGAGCCCGCGGGCCAGAATTCCCGGAACCAGTCGGTGGTCACCAGATTCACCGAGTCCTTGAAGTTGACC
The DNA here is from genome assembly GCA_029977845.1 of Mycobacteriaceae bacterium. Classification (GTDB taxonomy): domain Bacteria; phylum Actinomycetota; class Actinomycetes; order Mycobacteriales; family Mycobacteriaceae; genus Mycobacterium. The sequence continues at coordinate 14,081 of JAPOKC010000007.1, forward strand.
CGAACCCACTGCTGGACGGGTCCGTGCACGTTCCACATGAATTCCTCGTTGGACCGCGGCCCGATGGTCGCGATGCCGGTGGCGACGCTGGTGGTGTTGGGTGTGGGCTCGCCGAACATTCCCCAGATGGCCGCCGGCGGTCGACTCGCCAGATTCTCCTCGTTGGCGCCCAGCGGCATCTGAACGGACTGGTAATCCGGCCACGGCCGGTACAGGGTGGCGTCGGGCCACAAGTTCTCGTCGGCGGCCACCGCCGCCGCGTTGTTGTAGACGACGATCACGTTCTTGTCGATGTTCCAGAGTTCGCCGAGCGTCGCCGAGGTCCCGACCGATCGGGGAACCATACGCGGCCCGAATGCCGATTCCATCTCGGCGATGAACTGGGCGTGGGTCTCGGCGGTGAAGTTCTTGATGCCCTGGACGTAGACGACGAGAACTTCCCTGGGGTGGGCGGTCGCGAAGGCCGCGATATCGTCGACAACCGTGCCGGCCAGTGGCCCGCGCAGACCGTGCTCGATGTAGATCTGGCCGTCGGGCTCGTTGGACAGGCGCAGGTCGACATACCGGATCCCGTTGGAGAACTGGTCGTAGATGTTGTCGGCCTGGGTCCTGCCCCACGCCGCGGCGATCGGTTTGACGATCAGGTTCTGCAGGAACCCAGGAAGTTCGGTGAGGAACCCGAAGTCGTCCTTGCCGGTCAGGGCCCATTCCGAGGCGGCGGTGATCCCGTAACTGCCCGAATCGTGCGTACCCGGAATCGGCAGCCGGGTCAGGGGCAGATCGGCCAGGGCCGGCAGGTCCGCCATCCAGTTCGCCGGGTCGACGGTCATCGGTCCGATCGCGTCGGCGTTGTAGCCGAAGGTCACCGACACCGGCCGATGAGCGGACAGATCCTGTCCAGCCGAGTTGAGGAAGTTCAGGCCCTCGTTGGTATAGGTCAAGGCCTGCAGTTGAATCGGGCTGGTCGCGGGGTCGGCGAGGACCAGGGGAGCCGCATCGCGGTAGAAGATCTTGTCCGGCTGTTCGCAGCCGTCCGCGTACGCGCAGCGCGAGGCATCGGTCGGGGTGATGCCGCCGTACTCCACCTCGACCCAGGCGTCGGTCAGACCGTTGGCGGTCGCGAAAGCGGTGAGTGTCTGGCCGGGGTCGGAGTACCACTGGCCGAAATCACCGGTCACGATGACCGCCCGTCCGATCGAGTTCTGCTGGATGAATGCCGACAACTGTTCGATTTCGGCGCCGGCCAGCGACCCGGCGGCGGCGTCGACGTTGTAGACGTCCACCGAAGAGCCACCCGGGATGTGCTGTCTCGAGTAGGTGAAACCACCCGGATTCAGCAGGTCGGGGCGGGTGGTCCAGGACTGCCGGTCCAGGCTCTCGATGTAGTAGGCCGACAACGAGTTCAGGCCGTCGGAGAAGGGCGCCCCGACTGGCCACGCCCAGGTCGGAACCGGCGGAGCGGTCTGGTCGGGGAACTGCGCGGCAGCGATCAGGAAGGGGTGGTAGCCGATGTCCTCCTGCACGTTGACGACGTCGAAACCGTTGATCCGCGAACCGATTTCGACCGTGCTGGTGATCCGGGGATAGACCGCCCCGGACAGGGGAAAGGGCATACCGGAGATGTCATAGCTCAGGACGCTGAAGGTGCCGATGATGTCGGCGGCGGTGACGTTGTTGAACACCGTCACCGTCTCCGTCACACGGTGCCCGCCGGCCAGGCTGGTGTCGGCGATGCCGAAGGCCGCGTTGAGCAGATCGTTCCAAGCGTGGAAATGCAGCGTGGTGGCATCGCTGGCGACGAATGAGAAGGTGTCTGTTCCGGCGAAGTCCGCATCGGGTGTATAGGTGAACGTACGGGTGGTGTTGTCCACGGCGACGGTTCCGTACTCGGGCCCGCCCGGCATACCTTTGTCCGGTACCGAGTACAACAATGCGTTGCCGTCTGGATCATAGGCGGTGAACGGGATTGCGGCACTGCGGATCCCGGCGCCGAGGTTGAGCTCGACCTGCATCGGAGTGGCGACCGGAGTGCGGTGCCAGAAGAACTGCTTCAGTGGCTGGGGCAGGATACTCCCGCTCCACCACGGGTAGAGATTGGCGAAGGTCTCCACCCATATCTTCGTGCCGGCGACGAAGTCGGTGATCGGGTTGGCGGCTGGGGCGGTGACCGTGGAACTGCGCCGCATGAGCAGCAGTGTCCCGGAGACGTAATCGCGGACCGGTTGCGCGGGTCGACCCGGAGGGCGGAGTGCGGTCCCACGTATCGGGGAGTTCGCCACCCTCGGCGCCCGGCGCCCGGCGGGGGACGCGGGGCCCTTGGAGGGGGCTCGGGATGATGAAACCCCGGGGTTGTCGCCGCCGTTGTCCTCGGCCTCTGCGGTTCCGGCCTGCGGTCCGGCCAGGGACAATCCCAGCGCGAAGGCCGCGGCGCCGATCCGCAGACCGTTCTTGCTTAGTCCCACGGGCGAAACGTACTCACTGAGTCCGCTCCGGCATGCCGAATCGCGGGATGTGATCCGCCGTCAGGCCAGTAGTCCGGCCGGGTCGGTGTAACGCAGATCGAGATCCTTGGCGACCTCGGCGTTGAGCAGCTTGCCCTCATGTGTGGAGAGGCCCTTGGCCAACGCCGGATCGGAGAAGCAGGCGCCCTTCCAGCCCTTGTCGGCCAGCTTGAGCACGTACGGCATGGTGGCGTTGGTCAGCGCGAACGTCGACGTGCGCGGCACCGCACCCGGCATGTTGGCCACGCAATAGAACACCGCGTCGTGAACCTTGAAGGTCGGGTCGTCGTGGGTGGTGGGCCGGGAGTCCTCGAAGCAGCCACCCTGGTCGATGGCGATGTCGACCAGCACCGCGCCCGGTTTCATCTGTGCCACAGTCGCATTGGTCACAAGCTTCGGAGCCTTGGCGCCGGGCACGAGTACCGCGCCGATCACCAGGTCTGCCTGTTTGACCGCGTTCTCCAGATCCAGCCGCGCCGAGTAGCGGGTCTCGATCGCGCCGCCGTATTCGGCGTCGATCTTGCGCAAGGTGTTGACGTTGAGGTCGAACACCGTGACGTGGGCGCCCATACCCCAGGCGACGGCGGCGGCGTTATCGCCTGCCATTCCACCGCCGATGACGATGACGGTGGCGGGAGCGACACCGGGGACGCCGCCCATCAGAACGCCGCGTCCGCCCTGGGTGCGCATCAGGTGGTAGGCGCCGACGTGGGCGGAGAGTCGGCCGGCGACCTCGCTCATCGGCGCCAGCAGGGGCAGCGCTCCATCGGCGGTCTGCACGGTCTCGTAGGCGATCGAGGTGGTGCCGGAGGCGAGCAGGGCGTCGGTGCACGGTTTGGAGGCCGCCAGGTGCAGATAGGTGAACAGCACCTGGCCCTTGCGCATCCGGCTGTACTCGGGCTCGATCGGTTCCTTGACCTTGAGCAGCAGGTCGGCCTCGGCCCAGACCTCGTCGGCGGTGTCAGCCATCCGGGCCCCGGCTGCGATGAAGTCGGGGTCGTGGATCGCCGACCCCTCGCCGGCGCCCTTCTGGATCAGCACCTCGTGGCCGCGGTGCACGAGCTCGGCGACCCCGGACGGGGTGATGGCCACGCGGTACTCGTTGTTCTTGATCTCGGTGGGGACGCCGACGCGCACTGATGCTCCTAGCTAGGGGAAGTCACTTGTCGCCAATTGTGAAGAAGTTTCGGATCAAGGGCACCCGGTTCGTGAAAACCGAAGGATGTTCGGGCCGCCGCACTCGACGACGTCGACCGCCGCATCCTCACCCTTCTGCACAACGATGCCCGCATGCCCAACAGCGCACTGGCCGAAGCGGTCGGCATCGCGCCGTCCACCTGCCACGGTCGGGTGCGCCGCCTCCAGGACGTCGGCGTCATCCGCGGTTTCCACGCCGATATCGATCCGGCCGCCATCGGACTGCCGTTGCAGGCGATGATCTCGGTGACCCTGCAGGCCGGCGCGCGCGGCAGGATCCGCACCTTCGTCCAGCACATTCGGCAGCGCCCGCAGGTGATCGATGTGTATTTCCTGGCCGGCGCCGACGACTTCATCATCCATGTGGCCGCCCGCGACACCGACGACCTGCGGTCGTTCGTGCTGGACAACCTCAACTCCGACGCCGATGTGGCCGGAACTCAGACCTCGCTGATCTTCGAGCATCTGCGCGGGGCATCTCCGCTTTAGGGAGCAACCGTTCGGGATGGTGATAATCGTTGGTGCCGCCGTTGAACGGTAACTGCGGCGGTGGTAGCCATTCGGTGCTGCCGTCCGTGTGTTTTCGGGTCTTCCATCCGCCGGTGGTGAGCAGTTTGTGATGGGGTGGGCAGGCGAAGGTGAGTTCGGTGATGTCTGTGCGTCCGCCGCGGGCCCAATCGGTGTCGTGGTGGACCTCGACGAGATAGCCGGGCATGTCGCAGCCCGGTGCCGAACAGCCGCGTTGTAGTCCGTGTAAGACGATCCGCTGGTCGGGGGTGGCGATGCGTCGGCTGCGTCCGAGGTAGAGCGGTCGGCTCGAGTGGGAGTCGAAAACGCACAAATAGTGCCAGGCGTGTGAGGCCATCCGGATCAGGTCCGGCATCGGGAGCAGTGTCCCGCCGGCGGTCACTGCGTGCCCGGCGGCAGAGCTCAGTTGTTCGACGGTGGTCGACGCTATGACGGTCACCGGCAGTCCGTTGTGCTGTCCGAGTCTCGGGTCGCCCAGTTGGCTGCGCAACAACGCGGACAGCGCATCGTGCTGGCGCTGGGCGTGGCTTCGGCTGTCGCGGGCCGCGGCGTCCTCGGATGGTTCGGCATTGACCACCGGCACCTCGTCGGCGGGATCGCACATGCCGGGTGCGGCGAACTTCGCGAACAGGGCATCGATCGTGGCGCGAAGCTCCGGATTGGCGATCAGCCGCCCGACGCTCATCCCGTCCGAGCGCTGCCCGCACCAGATGAACCCCCGCTTGCGGGCACGGTCCTCATCGGAGAACTTGCCGTCCGGGTTCAGTGTGACCGACAGCCGGGCGGCCAGCTTCTCCAGCTGATCGGGCCGCAGTTCCTCGGCCTTCTCGGCCAGGAAGGCCTCGGCGCCCTCCACGGCCGGCGCCGGGATGTCGGCCGGAAGGTCGCGAATGAAACTCTGGATCACCCGTAGATGCTCGATATCGAGCGCGCCGGCCTCCCATGCCGTCGCGGTGGCCGGCAGTACCGGCGCAACCGGCTGGCCGGTGATCGTGATCCGCGGCGCGAGTTGTTCGGCGTCGCGGATACGGCGGCGCGCTTCCTTGCGGCTGATCCGCAAGACGTCGGACAGTGCGATCGGAACCGGCGGGCAGCCCGGCGCCTGCTCGAGCCGACAGACCAGGGAACCGGCCACGGCGATCTGCTGCCGGCGGGCGGTCTCCATCCGTTCGAGGATCAGATAGCGCTCGGCCGGTCCGAGCGAATCCAGATCGGCGGCGCGCAGCAGCCCGACGGCCTGTTCGAGCGCCTCCAACGCCACCGAGATCGAACTCATGTTCGAATCCTATGCCCGCCCGGCGACACCGCGCGGCTCCGCAGCCGCGTCCTGTGGATGGATCCGGCACTGTGGATAGGCTGCCCCCATGCGAGTCGGGGTCCTGGGTTCCAAGGGCAAGGTCGGTACGACGATGTGCGCCGCCGTCCGCGACGCCAAGGACCTCGAACTCAGCGCGGAGGTCGATGCCGGCGACCCGCTGACGTCGTTCACCGAAAGCCGTACCGAGGCCGTCATCGACTTCACCCATCCCGACGTCGTCATGGACAACCTGAAGTTCCTCATCGGCAACGGCATTCACGCCGTCGTCGGCACCACCGGTTTCACCGACGATCGGATCGCCCAGGTTCGCGACTGGCTCGAGGCCAGTCCCGACACCGGCGTGCTCATCGCCCCGAACTTCGCCATCGGCGCGGTGCTGTCGATGTACTTCGCGCAGAAGGCCGCTCCGTACTTCGAGTCCGCCGAAGTCATCGAGCTTCATCATCCCCAGAAAGCCGACGCGCCGTCGGGCACCGCGACCCGCACCGCCAAGCTCATCGCCGAGGCGCGAAAAGGCTTGCCGCCCAACCCCGATGCCACCAGCACCGGACTCGAGGGCGCGCGCGGCGCCGACGTCGACGGCATCCCGGTGCACTCGGTGCGGCTCACCGGTCTGGTCGCGCATCAGGAGGTGTTGTTCGGCACCATGGGCGAGACCATGACGATCAGGCACGACAGTATCGACCGTACCTCCTTCGTCCCCGGCGTGCTGCTCGCCGTCCGCCAGATCAGCAGCCGTCCGGGCCTGACCATCGGTCTCGAACCCCTGCTGGACCTGTGAGACTGCGCGTCCAACTGGTCATCGCGTTCCTCTGTGCTGCGCTGTTCGTCTACTTCGCCCTGCTGACCCGCACCGCCGTCACCCTGATCCGCACCGGCACCGCCCAGACCGTCGCCCTCGCCATCGGAGTGCTGGCACTGCCGATCGTCGGGGCCTGGGCGGTGCTGGCCACCCTGCGCGCCGGATTCACTCATCAGCGCCTGGCCCGGCTGGCCGCGCAGGACGGGATGGAACTCGATGTCGCGGGCCTGCCGCGGATGCCATCCGGTCGGATCGAGCGCGACGCGGCGGACGGCCTGTTCGCCACTGTCCGAACCGAACTCGAGGCCGACCCGGACGATTGGCGGCGCTGGTACCGGCTGGCCCGTGCCTATGACTACGCCGGTGACCGTCGCCGGGCCCGCGAAACCATGCGCAGAGCCGTCGAGTTGGAGGCGGGCCGATGAGGACCTTGCTCGTTGTTCACCACACCCCGTCCCCGCCCACCCGAGATCTGCTCGAGGCGGTTCTGGCCGGCGCGCGTGATCCCGAGATCGACGGGGTCGACGTGGTCGCGCGCCCGGCGCTGGGGGCCACCGTCACCGACGTGCTCGATGCCGACGGGTATCTCTTCGGCACGACCGCGAACTTCGGTTACATGTCCGGTGCGCTGAAGCATTTCTTCGACACGGTTTATTACCCGGTTCTGGACCAGGTCGCCGGACGGTCCTACGGTCTGTGGGTGCACGGAAACGACGACACCGTCGGCGCGGTGGCGTCCGTCGAGCGGATCGTCACCGGGCTGGCGCTCTGCAGAGCGGCCGGCGTTCTGGAGGTGACGGGCCCGGTCGACAAGGCTGTGCGCGAACGGGCCTACGAGTTGGGCGGCACGCTGGCCGCCGTCCTGATGGAGGGGTGACATGTCCAGAATCACCGATATCGCGTTGGGGGCCGCCCCCATAGCCGGCGGAGCAATGCTGGGAACGCTGGTCGGGACGTTCAAAGGACCGGACCTCCGCGCGGCGCTCAAGTCTGATATCGAACTGCTCAAGAGCATTCCGGAGGAGAACGTCGAACTGCGGGCCGAACTGCAGCGCACCATCGACATGCGGATCCATGAATTGATCGGCGTTCTCGACCGCAATCGCGAACTGCGGATGACGGCCGGGAATTACAGAGGTAATTGGCGCGACGTCGTCCTGTTGGTCTGTGCGCTGTTGTTCACCCTGGTGTGGTGGAACGTCCCGCACACCCGGAACGGTTGGCTGATCACCTTCATCATTCTGGTGATGGTGTCCGTGGTGATCGGTCTCTACGCCGCGCGCGGCCTCATCGCGGTGGTTCGGCGGATGTTCAACCGCTCCTAGGCCAGGTGTGCGGCGAAGAACTCCTCCATCGCCTGCCAGTGCCGTTCGGCCGACGGCTCGTCGTACGGGGCGTTGTCGGTGACGGCGTAGCCGTGCAAGCCCGGATACCACTCCATGACGTGTTCGACGCCGGCCTCGGTGAGTGCCCGGTCCAGGCGCACCTCATCCTCGGCGGTGTAGGACGCGTCATCGGCGGCCCCGCCCACGTACACCGCTGCCCGGATCCGGTCGACGAGCAGTAACGGACTGCCCGGATCGTCGGAGGCCAGCCCGCCGCCGTGGAAGGACATCGCCGCGGCCACCCGGTTGGGCACCCGGCCGGCCACGATCAGAGACGTCCGCCCGCCCATGCAGTAGCCGGTCGTCCCGAACCGCTGCCCGCGCACCTCCGGCCTGGCGTCCAGATAGTCGAAGAACGCCTTGGCGTCGGACTCCATGGCCTCCGGGGTGATGCTCTTGATCATGGCGAACAGCCGTTTGCGTTCGGATTCGTCGGCGAAGACGTTCTTCATGTCGAACGGCGCCCAGCCGGGGGTGCGGTAGTACACGTCGGGCAGCAGCACGACATAGCCCAGCGCGGCCAGCCGGGCGGCCATCTCGCGCAGAGCCGGACGGACCCCGCCGGCATCCGGGTACATCACCACGGCGGGCCAGGGCCCGGCTCCTTCGGGAAGGGCCAGGGTGACGGGGCAGGCGCCGTCGGCGGTCGTGATCGTGTCGGAGATCGTCGGCATGGCTAACTTTCTACCCCAGGTTCCTAATCCACTACCCGCCCGTAAGCTGACCGATGTGACGATCCCGACTCCGTACGAGGACCTGCTGCGCCTGGTTCTCGAACAGGGCGCGCACAAGTCCGACCGCACCGGCACCGGCACCCGCAGTCTGTTCGGCCATCAGCTGCGCTACGACCTGTCGGCCGGTTTCCCGCTGATCACCACCAAGAAGGTGCATCTGAAGTCGGTGGTCTACGAACTGCTGTGGTTCCTGCGTGGGGATTCCAACGTCGAGTGGCTGCAGCGGCACGGCGTGACCATCTGGGACGAATGGGCCAGTGAAACAGGTGATCTCGGTCCGGTGTACGGCGTGCAGTGGCGATCCTGGCCGACACCGTCGGGTGAACACATCGATCAGATCAGCAACGCGCTGGAACTCCTTCGCACCGATCCGGACTCCCGTCGCATCATCGTCTCGGCGTGGAACGTCGGCGAGATCCCGAAGATGGCGCTGGCCCCCTGCCACGCGTTCTTCCAGTTCTACGTGGCCGACGGCAGGCTCAGCTGCCAGCTGTACCAGCGCAGCGCGGACATGTTCCTCGGGGTGCCGTTCAACATCGCCAGCTATGCGCTGCTCACGCACATGATGGCCGCCCAGGCCGGTCTGGATGTGGGTGACTTCGTCTGGACCGGCGGGGACTGCCACATCTATGACAACCACATCGCCCAGGTGACCGAACAGCTCAGCCGCGATCCGCGTCCCTATCCAAAACTTGTTCTGGCACAACGGGACTCGATCTTCGACTACACCTACGACGATATCGAGATCCGCGACTACGATCCGCACCCGGCGATCAAGGCCCCCGTGGCGGTATGAGCGTCGCTCTGATCTGGGCACAGTCCACCTCAGGAGTCATCGGCCGCGACGGAGCCATCCCGTGGCGGTTGCCCGAGGACATGGCCCGGTTCAAGGACCTGACCATGGGCCACGCCGTGGTGATGGGGCGCCGCACCTGGGACTCCCTGCCCCCGAAGTTCCGGCCGCTGCCGGGCCGGCGCAACATCGTGCTCACCCGCAACCCGCACTTCCAGGCCGACGGAGCCGAGGTGATCACCTCGGTGGATGACGCGCTGGCGGTCCCCGACGCGTGGGTGATCGGCGGATCGGAGATCTATCACCTGGCCCTTCCGGCGGCCACCCGCTGCGAGGTCACCGAGGTGGACGTCGACCTTCATATCGACGATGACGACGCGCTGGCCCCGATGCTCGACGAGTCCTGGATGGGCACCGCGGGAGACTGGCAGGACAGCAGTTCAGGCCTGCGCTACCGGTTCCTCAGCTACGTGCGGGTATGACCCGGCTGACGGCTGCCCAGGCCCGCCGGGTCGCGGTCGCCGCTCAGGGCTTCGGCGCCGCCCCGGCCGTGGTGACCCGGGCACAGTTGCGTCGGCTCATCGGGCGCATTCAGGTACTGCAACTGGATTCGGTGTCGGTGGCGGTGCGCGCGCACTACGCGCCGGTGTTCAGCCGGCTCGGGCCCTATGACCGCGACGTCCTGGATCGCGCCGCCTGGTCTGACACCGTGCGCTCGCCCCGGCTACTGGTGGAGTACTGGGCGCACGAGGCAGCGCTCATGGCGGTCGAGGACTGGCCGCTGCTGCGGTGGCGGATGCGCGAGTACGTCCACGGCCGATGGGGTGTGGAGATCGTCCGGAAGAACCCACGGCTGGTCGAGGCGGTGATCGCCGCAGTCACCGAACTCGGTCCGTCCACCGCGGGGCAGATCGAGGCACACCTGGAATCCGGGACCCGCCGCGGTGAGGGCGCGTGGTGGAACCGCAGCGAGACCAAGTGGGTGGCCGAGGCGCTGTTCGCCTCGGGGGTGCTGACCACCGCGCACCGGGTCGGCTTCGCCCGGCACTACGAATTGGTGGAACGGGCGTTGCCGGCGGAGGTCGTCGGCCGCGAGGTCGACGACGACGTGGCGGTGCGCGAACTGATCCTCAAGGCGGCCGGCGCCCTGGGAGTGGCAACCGAGGCCGACCTCCGCGACTACTTCCGGTTGCGGCCGGACCAGTCGAAGCCGGCTGTCGCCGCGCTGGTGGCGCACGGCGAACTGGAACCCGTCGAGGTCGCCGGCTTGAAGGGTCCGGCATACCTGCGGCCCGGGCAGGCGGTGCCGCGCGCGGACCGTGGGACCGCCCTCCTGTGCCCGTTCGACCCGTTGATCTTCTTCCGGCCGCGGACCGAGCGGCTGTTCGGTTTCGAATACCGCATCGAGATCTACACCCCGGCCGCCAAACGGAAATACGGCTACTACGTCTGGCCGTTCCTGCTGGACGGCGAACTGGTCGGCAGGGTGGATCTCAAGGCCGACCGCACCGCCGGCGTGCTGCGGGTGCCGGGCGCGTTCGTCGAGCCGGGCCGTGATCCGAAGCGAGTGGCCGCCGCGCTGTCCGAACAGCTGGCGACGATGGCGCAATGGCTGGGGCTGGACGGTGTGGCGGTCGGGAAGCGCGGCGATCTGGCTGCCGTGTTGAGCGCTACTTGTCGAGCGCTCTGATCAGAAGTTCCTTGATCTCGCCGGTGGTGTCCTCCAGCGAGCGGACTCGGGCATTGGTGTCCAGGGCCGCCGCTTCCAAAGAGGTGAGACGAGCATCCACGCCGTCCAGACGCTTGCCGTGTTCCCTCAGCGTCTCGGCCATCTCCCGCTGATTGGCGCCCAGCGCGTTGACCGCCGACAGCACCGCGCGGTAGTCGGCCTGCGACGCCTCCAAGGCGGAGACCCGAGCCTCGAGGTCGTCCAACGCGGTCATCTCAGAGAGTCTAGGGGCGCGCCCCCCGGCTGTCAGTTCACCTTGTTCACTAGGCTCACCTCCCGTGGCCGAGACCGCCCCGCTGCGCGTGCAACTGATCGCCAGGACCGAGTTCCTGGCGCCGCCTGAGGTGCCGTGGAGCACCGACGCCGAGGGCGGTGAGGCGCTAGTCGAGTTCGCCGGCCGGGCCTGCTATCAGAGCTGGGACAAGCCCAACCCGCGCACCGCGACCAACGCGTCCTACATCTCCCACATCATCGACGTCGGTCACTTCGCGGTGCTGGAGCATGCGTCGGCCACCTTCTACATCACCGGTATCTCGCGGTCCTGCGCGCATGAACTCGTCCGGCACCGGCACTTCTCCTACTCGCAGCTCTCTCAGCGCTACGTCCCCGAGCGCGAGGCCCAGGTGGTCATGCCACCGGGCCTCGAGGACGACCCGGAACTGCAGCGGCTTGTTCTGGAAGCCGCGGACGCCAGTCGCACGGTCTATGAGGAGCTGCTGGCCAAGCTGGAGGCCAGCCTCGGTGACCAACCGCTGCGCCGCAAGCAGGCCCGCCAGGCGGCCCGCGCGGTCCTGCCCAACGACACCGAGACCCGCATCGTGGTGACCGGCAACTACCGGGCCTGGCGGCACTTCATCGCGATGCGCGCCAGCGAGCACGCCGACGTCGAGATTCGCCGGCTGGCCGTCGCCTGCCTGCGTGAACTCACCGCGGTGGCCCCGGCGGTGTTCGCCGATTTCGAGATCGCCGCGCTGGCCGACGGGTCCGAGGTGGCGACCAGTCCGCTCGCTACTGAGACCTGACGGGCAAGAGGTAACCTAACCGCCGTGAGCACCAGCGGATTCGACGTCAGGGCCCGGTTGGGCACGGTCCTGACCGCGATGGTGACGCCGTTCAAGGCCGACGGCTCGTTGGACACCGATACCGCCGCCCGGCTGGCGGCCCACCTCATCGACTCGGGCTGCGACGGACTGGTCATCTCCGGAACCACCGGTGAATCACCGACGACCACCGACGCCGAGAAGAGCCTGCTGCTGCGCACCGTGCTCGAAGCGGTCGGGGACCGGGCCCGTATCGTGGCCGGCGTCGGCACCTACGACACCGCACACAGCGTGCACCTGGCCAAGGCGGCCGCCGCCGAGGGCGCGCACGGGCTGCTGGTCGTCACCCCGTATTACTCGCGGCCGCCGCAGTCCGGACTCGTCGCGCACTTCAGTGCGGTCGCCGACGCCACCGATCTGCCGGTGATCCTTTACGACATCCCGCCGCGATCGGTGGTGCCGATCGAATGGGACACCATGCGTACGGTGGCCCGTCATCCGAACATCGTCGCGGTCAAGGATGCCAAGGGTGATCTGCCCGGGGCCGCGCAGATCATGGCCGAGACCGGGCTCGCCTACTACTCCGGCGACGACGCGCTCAACCTGCCCTGGCTCGCCATGGGCGCGTCCGGCTTCGTCAGTGTGTGGGGTCATGTCGCGGCGGGTGCGCTGCGAGATATGTTGAGCGCCTTCAACTCCGGGGACCTGGCTACTGCGCGGAAGATCGCGGTCACCCTCGCTGTACTGGATCACGCGCAGAGCCGACTCGGCGGTGTGACGATGTCCAAGGAGGGTCTGCGCCTGCTCGGGTTCGACGCCGGGATTCCGAGACTGCCGCAGATGCCGGCGACTACGGACCAGATCGATGCGTTGGCCGCCGATATGCGCGCCGCGGCAGTGCTGCGGTGATGATCGCCGACCTGACCCCACCCGGCCCGCTTGCCCCCGGTGCGCTGCGGGTGACCCCACTGGGCGGCGTCACCGAAATCGGCCGGAACATGACGGTTTTCGAGCATCTGGGACGTCTGCTCGTCGTCGACTGTGGCGTGCTGTTCCCGGGTCATGACGAACCGGGCGTCGACCTGATCCTGCCCGACATCCGCCTCATCGAGAATCGGCTCGACGATATCGAGGCACTAGTGCTCACCCACGCGCATGAGGACCACATCGGCGCGATCCCGTTCCTGCTCAAGCTGCGTTCGGACATCCCGATCGCGGGTTCCCGGTTCACCCTCGCTCTGGTGGCGGCCAAGTGCCGGGAACATCGCATCACCCCGAAACTCCTCGAGGTGTCCGAAGGGCAGCGCAGTACCCACGGGGTGTTCGAGTGCGAGTTCTTCGCGGTCAACCACTCCATCCCGGACGCGCTGGCGATCGCCATCCACACCGGCGCCGGGACCGTGCTGCACACCGGCGACATCAAATTCGATCAGCTGCCACTGGACGGCCGCCCGACCGATCTGCCCGGGATGTCAAGGCTTGGCGACACGGGAGTCGATCTGCTGCTGTGCGACTCGACCAACTCCGAGATCCCCGGCGTGGGGCCGTCGGAGAGCGAGGTCGGTCCAACGCTGCACCGCCTGATGCGCGGCGCCGACGGACAGCGGGTGATCGTGGCCTGTTTCGCCTCCAACGTCGATCGGGTTCAGCAGATCGTCGACGCCGCACTCTCGCTGGGCCGCAAGGTCTCCTTCGTCGGCCGTTCGATGGTCCGCAACATGGCGATCGCCCGGGAGCTGGGCATTCTGCAGGTCGAGGACCGCGACGTGGTCGACATCTCCGCCGCCGAGTTGCTGCCGGCCGACAAGATCGTGCTGATCACCACCGGCACCCAGGGCGAACCGTTGTCGGCGCTGTCCCGGATGTCCCGCGGTGAGCATCGCAGCATCAGCATCACCGCCGATGACCTGATCATCCTGTCCTCCTCGCTGATCCCGGGTAACGAGGAGGCCGTCTACGGCGTCATCGACGCGCTGGCCAAGATCGGCGCCCGGGTGGTGACCAATCAGCAAGTGCGGGTTCATGTCTCGGGGCATGCCTACGGCGGTGAGTTGCTGTTCCTCTACAACGCTGTGCGTCCGCGCAACGTGATGCCGGTGCACGGAACCTGGCGGCACCTTCGGGCCAACGCCAAACTGGCCGCGCGAACCGGAGTCCCCGAGGATCGGATTCTTTTGACCGGCAACGGCGTCAGCGTGGATCTGATGGACGGCAAGGCGGTCATCGCCGGCGCCGTGCCGACCGGCAAGATGTTCGTCGACGGTCTGGTCAGCGGTGACGTCGGTGACGCAACGCTGGGAGAGCGGCTCATCCTCAGCTCCGGTTTCGTCGCCGTCACTGTGGTGGTTCACCGGGGCACCGGGAAGATCGCCGGCGCACCGCATCTGAGTTCGCGTGGATTCTCCGAGGATCCCAAGGCGCTGGAACCGGTGGCGCGCAAAGTCGAGAAGGAACTGGAATCCCTTGCCGCCGAGCGGATCACGGATCCGGTTCGGATCGCTCAGGCGGTGCGACGCACGGTGGGCAAGTGGGTCGGTGAGGTCTACCGTCGCCAGCCGATGATCGTGCCGACGGTCATCGAGATCTAGCGCTTGTTGACGTAACCCGCGTCGACCGGCAGGGCGACACCCGTGACGTAGCGCGCAGCGTCGGAAACCAGCCAGTACGCTGCGTTGGCGATGTCCTCCGGTTCCAGGGTCTGAACCGGCAGTGCGTTGCTCATATCCGGACCGCCCTGGCTCTGCTGGGCGAATCCCTCCAGCCAGGACCGGGTGAAATCGTTGTCGATCATCGGCGTGTTCACCCCGGCCGGATGCAACGAGTTGACCCGGATGCTGTATTGCGCAAGCACATTCGCATAGGTCCGCATCAGGCCAACGACGCCGTGCTTGGCCGCGGTGTATCCCAGGGATCCGGCGATCGGGGCGGCGATGCCCACGAGTCCGGCTACCGAACTCGTCAGCACGATGGATCCGCCGTCGCCCTGTTTGATCATCGGCCGCATCGCCACATCGACCGTGTGGTAGATCCCGGTGAGGTTGACGTCGATCACGTCCTGCCAGGCGTCCTCACCGGCCATCGGGGCTATCCCGGCATTGGCGATGACGATGTCGAGCCGTCCCAGTTCGGCCATACCCTCGGACAGCGCCGTTTTCAGAGCGGAACGATCGCGGACATCGGCATGCCGGGCCACGATGCGGCCGCCCAGGTCGCCGACGAGTTTGACCGTCTCCTCCAGATCCGCCGGGGTGGCCAGCGGGTAGGGGACGCTGGCGATCTGATCGCAGAGGTCGACGGCGATGATGTCGGCGCCCTCTGAAGCCAGCTTGACCGCGTGCGCCCGTCCCTGCCCGCGAGCGGCGCCGGTGATGAACGCGACTTTGCCCTTCAGTGGGGCGCCGTCCGATGCACCCATATCAGGCCCGTAGCTGTCCCTTGGCCGGATCTCCGGCGGGGATCGGTGCGAGGATCTTGATATCAGGTGCGCCCGCCACGTGCTCGCCGATGGCGGCGGCGAACTCCGCGAAGTTCGGTGCCGCCATGTGGGCGTTCAGCGCGTCCTGGTCGGCCCACTGCTCGATGAACACGAAGGTGTCACCGGTCTGATGCAGCGAGTACAACTCGCAGCCGGGCTCGGTGTGGCCCGCGGCGATGGCCTTCTCGCACACCGCCTTGACGGTGTCCACGGACTCGGGTTTGGCAGTGACCAGGGCGACGACGACAACAGGCATGTACCGGCTCCTTAGTTGGGGATTCGCCCTAGATTGTGGCAGGACGACGAAAGGCTGTGCCATGGAACCGCGCGAAGACCGCAAGTCGCTGTACATGACCGTCCTGATGACGCCCGATATGGCCAACTTCTCCGGCAACGTCCACGGCGGCACCCTGCTGAAACTTCTCGATCAGGTGGCGTACTCGTGCGCGAGCCGATACGCCGGCACCTACGTGGTGACTCTGTCGGTGGACCGGGTGCTCTTCCGGGACGCCATCAAGGTGGGGGAGTTGGTCTCGTTCTCGGCGTCGGTGAACCACACCGGCCGGACATCCTTGGAGGTCGGCATCCGGGTTGACACCGAGAACATCCGAAGCGGCACCCGGCGGCATACGAACAGTTGCTACTTCACGATGGTGGCCGTTGACGAGGCGGGCCGGCCGGTGCCGGTTCCGCCGCTGGTCCCGGCCACCGATCAGGAGCGGGAATGGTTCGCCGACGCGGCGGCCCGCAAGCGGGCGCTGAGGTCGGCGTTCGCCGATTGATTGCGTTCTGGCAACGACCGCCCTGTGACACGTGTTACCAGTGGTGCCAGTGAGGTAGGTGCGGCTAATCTTGCCGCCATGGCGAATAAGACGGCCGCTCGCTCAAGCGTGCGAACGACCAGCTCAAAGGGCACTTCCCGACCGGCCGCCAAGGCGACCCAGTCTGCTTCGCCCCGCCGTAAAACAGCAGTTAAATCGTCTGCAGCCGGATCGTCTTCCAAGTCCACCCCGAAATCCGGGGCCCGCAAGGCCGCCAAATCACCGGTGAAACCGGCCAGCCAGTCTCCGTCGCCGGTCGCGGTCGCCGCACTGGCCGGCGGTCGGGCCGCCCGGGCCGCCTGGCTGATGGCCGCGCGCGGCGCCGGCACCACCGCGCGCTCGGTGGGCCGCGCCCGCGATATCGAACCGGCGCACCGCCGCGACGGTATCGCGCTGGGCCTGCTGGCACTGGCTGTCGTCATCGCCGCCGCCTCCTGGTTCGACGCCGCCCGGCCGGTCGGCGCCTGGATCGACTCGACGCTGCGCAACATCGTCGGCGGTTCGGTCGTGTTCCTGCCCCTGCTGCTCGGCGTCATCGCCGTGGTGCTGATGCGCACCGAGCCCGATCCGGAGGACCGCCCCCGCCTGGTGCTGGGGGCCGCCATGATCTACCTGCCGGTGCTGGGTCTCTGGCATCTGTGGTCGTCTGCTCCGGCCGACCCGGCCGCCCGGCAGCGGGCCGGCGGCTTCGTCGGCTTCGTCATCGGCGGTCCGTTGTCCGACGGACTTACCGGCTGGCTGGCCACCCCGTTGCTGATCCTGGCCGTCGTCTTCGGTGTGCTGCTGATCACCGGCACCACGATGCGCGAACTGCCCGAGGCGCTCTACACCATGTTCGGCACCCGTTATGGTCGCCGCTATGCGGAGTACTACGACCACGACGGTGAGGATTACGGCGACGAATACTCACGCATCGACAAGCCGGGCGAAGATTTCGCGGACAACTTCACTGATGATTTTTCGGATGGCTACTACGACGATCCGCGCGCCTACGAAGCCGAAGCGCAGAGCTGGCCGGGAGGCCCCGGTCCGACCGGTACGCCTCTGGACAACTACCCGCTACCGGAGGGTGCGGCTGCCACCGCACCGATCAAGCCCAAGCGCAAGAAGCCTGCAGAACCGAAAAATGTTGTAACCAAACAGGATTCGAAGCATGATTCGCGGCCTCTGGAACGCGTGGTGGAGGGTTCCTACACGCTGCCCCCGCTGGACCTACTGATCGCGGGCGATCCGCCGAGGGCGCGCAGTTCGTCCAACGACCAGATGATCGACTCGATCACCACAGTCCTGCAACAGTTCAAGGTCGACGCAACCGTCACCGGATGCACCCGCGGACCGACCGTCACCCGCTACGAGGTCGAACTGGGCCCCGGCGTGAAGGTGGAGAAGATCACCGCACTGCAGCGCAATATCGCATACGCGGTGGCCACCGAGAGCGTGCGCCTGCTGGCTCCGATCCCGGGCAAGTCGGCGGTGGGCATCGAGGTGCCCAACACCGATCGTGAAATGGTCCGTCTCGCAGACGTTCTGACCGCACCGTCCACCAGGCGCGACCATCACCCGCTGGTGATCGGTCTGGGCAAGGACATCGAGGGCCACTTCATCTCGGCCAACCTGGCCAAGATGCCGCACCTGCTGGTGGCCGGTTCCACCGGTTCGGGCAAGTCGAGCTTCGTCAACTCGATGCTGGTGTCACTGCTCGCCAGGGCCACCCCTGAAGAGGTCCGGATGATTCTCATCGACCCGAAGATGGTGGAACTGACTCCCTACGAAGGGATTCCGCACCTCATCACGCCGATCATCACCCAGCCCAAGAAGGCCGCGGCCGCCCTGGCCTGGCTGGTCGAGGAGATGGAGCAGCGCTACCAGGACATGCAGGCCTCGCGGGTGCGGCACATCGACGACTTCAACGCCAAGGTCCGCTCCGGTGCGATCACCACACCGCTGGGCAGCAAGCGTGAGTACCGGCCCTATCCGTACATCGTCGCGATCGTTGACGAGTTGGCCGATCTGATGATGACCGCGCCGCGGGATGTGGAGGACGCGATCGTGCGGATCACCCAGAAGGCCCGCGCCGCCGGTATCCACCTTGTGCTGGCCACCCAGCGTCCGTCGGTCGACGTGGTCACCGGTCTGATCAAGACCAATGTGCCGTCGCGTCTGGCCTTCGCGACCTCGTCGCTCACCGACAGCCGCGTCATCCTTGATCAGCCCGGGGCCGAGAAACTGATCGGTATGGGCGACGGACTGTTCCTGCCGATGGGCGCCAGCAAGCCGGTCCGCCTCCAGGGTGCCTACATCAGCGACGACGAGATCCACGACGTCGTGCAGGCCTGTAAGGACCAGGCGGAGCCCGAGTACACCGAGGGCGTCACCACCGCCAAGCCGACCGGTGAGAAGACCGACGTCGACCCCGACATCGGTGACGATATGGACGTCTTCCTGCAAGCCGTCGAACTCGTGGTGTCCAGCCAGTTCGGTTCGACCTCGATGCTGCAGCGCAAACTGCGGGTCGGGTTCGCCAAAGCCGGCCGGTTGATGGACCTGATGGAGACCCGCGGAATCGTCGGGCCGTCCGAGGGGTCCAAGGCCCGAGAGGTGATGGTCAAGCCGGACGAACTGGCTGAGACGCTGGCGATGATCCGGGGTGGTGATGTTCCCGGCGGTGGCGACGATGACGACGAGAACACCGGGGTTCCCGAGGAATTCTGACGCCGAGATCGACGAAATGGCGTCTTTCACCCGCACTTTCCCGCCCAAACTCACGTTTGGGCGAGAGGGAGTCAGAGGACCAGCAGCATCCGGGTGTTGCCCAGGATGTTGGGTTTGACGTAGCTCAGGTCGAGGAACTCGGCCACACCGACGTCGTAGGACCGGCACATCTCCTCGTAGACCTCCGCGGTCACCGGCGAGCCCTCGATCTCGGTGAAACCGTGCCGGCCGAAGAACCCGGTCTCGAAGGTCAGCACGAAGACCCGCTCGAGTTGCAGTTCGCGCGCCTGATCGAGGAGCTTGGCGACCACGGCGTGTCCGACGCCGCGCCCCTTAACCCTCGGATCGACCGCCACCGTGCGAACCTCGCCGAGATCGGCCCACAGCACGTGCAGCGCGCCGCAGCCCGCCAGCTCGCCGTCGAGTTCGGCCACCCAGAACTCCTGAACCGATTCGTACAGGGTGACCAGATTCTTCTCCAGCAGGATCTTTCCCGCGTAGGTGTCCACCAACCGCTTGATGCCGGGCACGTCCGAGGTCCGCGCGCGTCGGACCACCAGATCAGTCACGGCGCCACCTTATCGGGCGACGGATCTGAGCCGCTGGACCCGTTAGTCTGATCGCCGTGACGGGCCAACCCAAGACGCCGCCGACGGCCCGGCGCGTTCCGGTGGCCAACCTCGCGAATCTTCTGACCGGACTACGGCTCGTTCTGGTTCCGGTCTTCCTGCTTTTCCTGTTCGCCGGGGACGGGCATCAGACCGCGAGCCGGGTGGCCGCGTTCGCGGTGTTCGCGGTGGCGGTGATGACCGACCGGGTCGACGGCTGGCTGGCCCGCAGCTACGACCTGGAGACCGAGTTCGGGAAGCTGGCCGACCCGATCGCCGACAAGATGCTGATCGGGGCTGCACTGATCGGGCTCTCGATGCTCGGTGACCTGCCGTGGTGGGTGACCGTGGTCATCCTGGTCCGCGAGCTGGGCGTCACCGTGCTGCGGTTCGCTGTGCTCGACCGCGGGGTGATCCCGGCCAGCCGTGGCGGCAAGCTCAAAACGCTGGTCCAGGCCGTGGCCATCGGGCTGTTCATCCTCCCGCTGCAGAACTGGCCGGCCGCGTGGTCGACGGCCGCCTGGTGGGTGATGGCGGCCGCGATCGCATTGACCGTGGTCACAGGCATCGATTACCTCGTTTCCGCAGTTCGCGGAACCCCCTCACAGGGCTGATCGCAAGAATTTCCCCGGCTCCGGGAACCAATCGGGATTCCGGGCCGTTGCAGTAGTGCTGCGACTACTCAAGGAGGACAGCGATGGCCGTAATGCTGCGTGATGTGATCGGTGACGTTCTGCGCCGTGCGCGCACGTCGCAGGGCCGGACGTTGCGTGAGGTCTCCCACTCGGCTCGGGTCAGCCTGGGCTATCTGTCGGAGGTCGAGCGTGGCCGCAAGGAGGCCTCCAGCGAGTTGCTCAACGCCATCTGCACGGCCCTCGAGGTGCCGCTGTCCCAGGTGCTCGCCGATGCCGCCTCCGAGATGGTCTGCCACGAGGAGCTTGCCCGGATGCCGGCCGTCGGCGGCTCGGTCGTGATCCCGCACCCGGCTGCGATGGCCGTCGCCTAGCCGGATGGCCGGGCAGGATTTGCCAGATTCAGCCCGTCTGAGTTAGCGACCCGGCTGTGGTTGGGTGTCTTCACCCGATAAATTGGGCACGAATCTAATGCGGCACTCGAATCGAAGGCGGGGCACCTAATGGCCAATCCGTTCGTCAAGGCGTGGAAGTACCTGATGGCGCTGTTCAGCTCCAAGGTGGACGAGTACGCCGATCCCAAGGTCCAGATCCAGCAGGCGATCGAGGATGCCCAGCGTCAGCACCAGGCGCTCACCCAGCAGGCCGCCCAGGTCATCGGTAACCAGCGTCAGCTGGAGATGCGGCTGAACCGCCAGCTCGCCGATATCGAGAAGCTCCAGGCCAATGTCCGGCAGGCGCTGACCCTGGCCGACCAGGCGACCGCCGCCGGCGACGCCGCCAAGGCAACCGAGTACAACAACGCGGCCGAGGCGTTCGCCGCCCAGCTGGTCACCGCCGAGCAGAGTGTCGAGGATCTCAAGACCCTGCACGATCAGGCGCTGCAAGCCGCGGTGCAGGCCAAGAAGGCCGTCGAGCAGAACGCCATGATGCTGCAGCAGAAGATCGCCGAGCGCACCAAGCTGCTCAGCCAGCTCGAGCAGGCCAAGATGCAGGAGCAGGTCAGCGCCTCACTGCGGTCGATGAGTGAGATCGCCGCGCCGGGCACCACCCCCAGCCTCGACGAGGTGCGCGACAAGATCGAGCGCCGCTACGCCGACGCGATGGGCTCGGCCGAGCTGGCGCAGAACTCCGTCCAGGGCCGGATGATCGAGATCCAGCAGGCCGGTGTGCAGATGGCCGGGCACTCCCGGCTCGAGCAGATCCGCGCCTCGATGCGCGGCGACGCGCTGCCGACCGGCGGTGCCACCGCGACCCCGGCCACCCCGGCCAGCACTCCCGAGCCCGAGAAACCTCTCGGGCAGTAACGCCTGACGAAGTGAGTACTCGATGGCGGTGAGAACGTCCCGTTCGATGCTGCAACGCGGTGTCGACACCGTCAGCGAGTACGCCGATGCCGCGGCGGCGAAACTGAGCAGCCTGTCCGATCCGCGGGCGCGGCTGCTGCGTAAACGGCGCTGGGCGTTGCGGCTCGGGATGTTCTTCGGGTTCGCCTCCGGCTTCTGGGTGTTCACAACCGGTCTGCTCGCATTCTGGAGCACCCCGGTCTGGGTGTTGATCATCACCGGTGTGATCGCAGTGGGTGCCGCTGTCCCCGCCACTCTGAGCCTGCTGCGCTACCGATGGTTGCGCGGCGAGCCGCTTCCGCCGCAGCGCCAGATCAACGGCCGCCGGCTACCGCCGCCGGGATCGGTCGCCAGGCCGGCGATGTCGGCGCTGGCCGCCTCCGAACGCGGTCTGCATTCTCTGCTGGGAGTGCTCGATCGCGGTCGATTGCTGCCGCCGGACGAGATCCGTGAATTGACCGCCGCCGCAGGGCATTCCGCGGCGACGATGGCAGCCACCGCGACCGAGATCGCCTCGATGGAGCGCGCCGCGGCCGATGCGCCCGATTCTCGGTTGTATCTGGCGCCGACGATCAACGCGCTCGTCGTGCAACTCGACGCCGGGGTGCGACAGTACAACGCGATGGTCACCGCCGCGGCGCATCTGGTGTCCTCGGCGAACGCGGGCGTGGGGATTTCCCAACAGCGTTATCGCGACGAACTGACCACGGCCACCGATCGGTTGGTGGGGTGGGCCGGTGCATTTGAAGAGCTCGGCCAGCTCACGTAGTCAGACGGCCGGGCCTAAAGGGTCGGCTTGAGTCCGGGCACGACGGCGCCGATGATTCCGCGTACCAGCGCCTTGGTCACATCCCACATGTCGAAGTAGTCCCGCCACAGCGTGATCCGGCCGTCGCGCACCTCGAAGACGCCGCACACCCAGAACTGCAGTCGCACCGGGCCGATCACCAGGACGTCGGTGCGTTCGGTCAGCACCGACGAACCGTTGACCGCGATGCGATGGATCTTCACCTCGAAGCCGGCCCGGCCGTCCATGGATCCGAACAATTTCATCGCCCGCGCCCGCCCGCGGATGGTCGGGAATCCGACGTTCTCGTAGACCAGGTTCTCGTCGAGCACCGCTCCGGCGCCATCGGTGTCCTGGTTCTGCAGCGCCGCGAGGAACACCTCGACGGTGTGGGCGTTGTCGATGTCGGTGCTGGGACGGCCGTTCGGGCCTGCGGTCTGCTCGGTCATGCCGACAAGCCTAAACAGCAGGCCGCGGTAATATCACATGCATCGAAACGCAAGGTCCGATGAAGCGCCGACGCACCGGCGACATGCCCCGCCGTCGCGTCGGACGTCCCCCCGTGCGCGACGAACGCAAGGAACAGATTGTCGACGCGTTCATCGAACTGGTCGCAGCCAACGGGCTGGAGCACGTCTCGCTCGACGACATCGCGGTCGCAGCGGGAGTCCAGCGGACGGCGCTGCGGCACTATTTGGGGTATCGGGCCCAGCTCATCACTGCCGCGCTGGCTGAAATCGCGCGTCTGTGCATGGCGGACGTGTCGAAGCCGCAAACCTTCACCGAACTCATCACGTTGTTGTTCAGCCCGGCGCGAATCGAGAATCTCTCGGTCGCCGACCGGGCTTGGGTCGAACTGATGCCGGAGGGCATGCGGTCGCCGGAAACCTGTGAGGTGGTCAAGCAGGCTTACGACCACATGATCGGGTCGATCGGCGACGCACTTAGGCAGGAGTGCCCCGATGCGAGCAGGGCAGAGATCGCTGACGCCGCCTATGCCATCACGTGCATGGTCGAGTACAACTTCACCTTTCAGCGCATCGGCTATCCCCGCGCGCGCTGCCACGGGCTTAAGAACGCAGCGTTCGCACTGGCCGAGCAACTCGGGTCGACGAGCGCCTAGCCGGTGGCGGGTGACCGTCAGCAATTGAAGTGACAGAGGGGGACGTCCGCCATGAGTCATGCCTTCGCCGTGAAGTGGCTCAAGGCCTTCCGGGAGGGCCCCGAAGCGGTCGTCGCGCTCTACGCAGACGAGTTCTTCTTCGAGGACCCGATCCTCGGTCAGTCGGCGATCACCTCTCGCGAGGAACTGCTGCGGATCTGCGCCCCGTACGCCAACACAGATCCCGGCAACGGAGTCGGCATCCACAACTTCCATCTCGACGAGGTCATCGGGGATGACAAGGCCGCCGTCTACCGGTGGACGTGGACAGCACCCACCGCCGCCGACTTCCTCGGGGTGCCCACCAATGGCAAGGTAGCCGGGGCGCAGGGGATCACCTTCCACATCTACGACGAGAACGGCCTGATCAAACGCGAGGAGAGTTTCTGGGACTGCGCCACCACCGTCCGCGATCTCGGCCTGCCCGTCGATCCATCCGAGGTGGCCAGACCTGCGACGATCACCCGCGGCAGGACGCCGTTTTGAGCCCGGCCACCGAACACGCCGAACGCTGGATCGCGGCGCTGACGTCCGACACCGAGGCGCTCGTCGACCTCTACGCCGACGAATTGGTGTTCAACGACCGCGCCGAGTCCGATTGCGCCACCGACACCGTGTCAAGCAAAGACGCGCTCCGCGCGCACCTGGCCGTGTTCGCCAACAAGGATCCCGACAGCGGTGCGGGCGTGCACACCTTCACCGCTACCGAGGTGTTCGCGCTTGCCGGCGTGGACGGCAATCCGGCGGTGGTGATCCTCTGGAACTGGATCGGGGTGGGGCTCGCCACCTACCGCGGCGTGCCGGCCGGCGGCAGGACGCTGTCCACCCGCGGCATCACCTGGCACGGGTTGGACGATGGCGGCCGGATCACCCGTGAGATCACCTACTGGAACGACACGCCGGTGCTACAGGACCTCGGACTGCCGATCGTCGCCGAGGAGTACTGGGTCGAGGGCTCCGACGCCGGATAGCAAGCGACAGTCCACCGTCGGCGGGCCTGGCCGCCTCGCCACTGTGGCAGGGTGGGGCTGATGCGGGTGGCGGTGGTCGCCGGGCCGGAGGCCGGGCACGTTTTCCCCGCCATCGCGCTCGGCCTGCGGTTGCGGGCAGCCGGCGATGAACCGGTGGTGCTCACCGGCGCCGAGCGGTTGGACATCGTGCGCTCGGCCGGGCTCGAGGCCGTCGAGCTGGCCGGGCTGGAGGTCGAAGCCGGCGACGACGACAACGATGCCGGCGCCAAGATCCATCAGCGCGCCGCCCGGATGGCGGCACTCAACCGGCCGGTGATCGGTGATCTGCGACCGGATCTGGTTGTCTCCGACGTCATCACCGTGTGCGGCGGAATGGCCGCCGAACTGCTCGGCCTGCCGTGGGCCGAACTCAGCCCGCACCCGCTCTACCTGCCGTCGAGGGGTCTGCCGCCGATCGGCAGCGGTCTGGCACCCGGCACCGGGGTGCTCGGCCGTGTACGTGACGGCGTCATGCGCGCCATGACCGGGCGGTCCATCCGGGCCGGGGATCGCCAGCGGTCCGCGGCACGCCAGGGGATCGGGCTGCCTGCGGTCGATCCCGGCCCGCGCCGGCGGCTGATCGCGACCCTGCCCGCCCTGGAGGTCTACCGGCCGGACTGGCCGGAGGAGGCCGTCGTGGTCGGACCGCTGCATTTCGAGCCCACTGAGACGATCCTGCCGATCCCGCCCGGAGACGGGCCGGTCGTCGTGGTGGCGCCGTCGACGGCCTCCAGCGGGGTCGGCGGTCTGGCCGAGGCGGCCCTGGAACACCTGGTCCCGGGGCGGACGTTGCCGGCCGGGTCCCGGGTGGTGATCTCCCGGCTGGACGGTGGCGAGTTGACGCTGCCGCCGTGGGCGACGGTGGGGCTTGGCCGGCAGGATGATCTGCTGGCCCACGCCGATCTGGTGATCTGCGGGGGCGGGCACGGGATGCTCTCCAAGACCCTGCTGGCCGGTGTTCCGGTCGTGGTGGTTCCGGGGGGAGGGGATCAGTGGGAGTTGGCGAATCGTGTTGTGCGACAGGGCAGTGCGCGTCTGGTCCGGCCCCTGACACCGGATGCGTTGGCAGCCGCGGTCGACGATGTACTGTCCTCGCCGTCCTACCGGCGGGCGGCCGGGCTGGCGGCACAGAGCGCTGCGGTTCTCGCCGATCCGGTGGCGGTCTGCCGCGAGGCGGTTGGTTAGGTTGGGGACGTGCGGCTGACCGAATTCCAGGAACTCGTCGAGGCCCAGTTCGGCCCGGTGCGAGGGGCATCGCTGCTGGTAGACCATGTGCTGACCCGGTTCGGCGGCCGGACCGCGGCCCAAGCCATCGAGGCCGGTGTGGAGCCCCGTGACGTGTGGCGGGCGCTGTGTGCCGACTTCGACGTCCCGCGCGATCAGTGGTGAGCGCCGACTAGCCGACACGCCGCGCGCGCCTTCCTTGTCATCGAACACATGTTCGTTATCGTGATGACAGTTCGATCGAGGTTTTTGTCGGTACCCGTCCCTAACGTGACGTCCAACCGACCGAACACCGGTCAACCGAACACACGAAACGGAGACATTTCATGGCGCAACAGGCTCCTGACCGCGAGAAGGCCCTCGAGCTCGCGATCGCCCAGATCGAGAAGAACCACGGCAAGGGCGCGGTCATGCGCCTCGGCGACGAGGTCCGTCAGCCCATCTCGGTCATCCCGACCGGTTCCATCGCCCTCGACGTCGCCCTGGGCATCGGCGGTCTGCCCCGCGGCCGGGTCGTCGAGATCTACGGCCCGGAATCCTCGGGTAAGACCACCGTGGCCCTGCATGCGGTGGCCAACGCCCAGGCGGCCGGCGGTCTGGCGGCGTTCATCGACGCCGAGCACGCGCTGGACCCCGAGTACGCCAAGAGCCTCGGTGTGGACACCGACGCACTGCTGGTGAGCCAGCCCGATACCGGGGAGCAGGCCCTCGAGATCGCCGACATGTTGGTCCGCTCCGGCGCGATCGACATCCTGGTGATCGACTCGGTGGCCGCTCTGGTGCCGCGCGCCGAGATCGAGGGCGAGATGGGCGACAGCCATGTCGGCCTGCAGGCCCGCCTGATGAGCCAGGCGCTGCGCAAGATGACCGGCGCCCTGAACAACTCGGGCACCACCGCCATCTTCATCAACCAGCTGCGCGAGAAGATCGGCGTGATGTTCGGTTCGCCGGAGACCACCACCGGCGGTAAGGCGCTGAAGTTCTACGCCTCGGTGCGCCTCGACGTCCGCCGGATCGAGACGCTCAAGGACGGCACCGACGCGGTCGGTAATCGCACCCGCGTCAAGGTGGTCAAGAACAAGGTGTCCCCGCCGTTCAAGCAGGCCGAATTCGACATCCTCTACGGCAAGGGCATCAGCCGTGAGGGCTCGCTCATCGACATGGGCGTGGACCAGGGCTTCATCCGCAAGTCCGGTTCCTGGTTCACCTATGAGGGTGAGCAGCTGGGGCAGGGCAAGGAGAACGCCCGCACCTACCTCATGGAGAACCCCGACATCGCCAACGAGATCGAGAAGAAGATCAAGGAGAAGCTCGGGATCGGCGCCACGCTGACCGACGAGGTCGTCGATGACGTCCTTCCCGCTCCCGTCGACTTCTGAGACCCGCGAGGAGCAGGCGCACACGGTATGTCTGCGCCTGCTCACCGTGCGGGCCCGCACCCGCGCCGAACTATCCGGACAACTGGCCAGGCGCGGGTATCCGGATGAGGTCGCCCAGGCGGTGCTGAGCCGGCTGGCCGATGTCGGTCTCATCGACGACGAGGATTTCGCCGAGCAATGGGTGCAGTCCCGGCAGCGCAACGCCGGAAAGGGTAAGCGTGCTTTGGCCGCCGAGCTGCGCACCAAGGGTGTCGATGACGAGGTGATCGCCGCAGCCCTCGGCGGCATCGACGCCGGAGCCGAGCGGGTTCGGGCTGAACAGCTGGTGGAGCGCAAGCTTCGCCGGGAGGTCCTCGCCGAGGGGGACGACGCCAAGGTCATGCGCCGGCTGGTGGGCATGCTGGCCCGCCGCGGTTACAGCCAGACGATGGCGGTCGCGGTGGTCAACGACGCATTGTCGGCCGAACGGGAACGCCGCCGGGTTTAGCGCGTTCGTGTCAGACTGCTCGCGTGTCGATTGAACGCCGGGCCGTCATCGGTGCCTCGATCGGCAACGTGGTGGAATGGTTCGACTTCGCTATCTACGGCTTCCTGGCCACCTTCATCGCGGCTAACTTCTTTCCGGCCGGCAATGACACCGCGGCCCTGCTGAACACCTTTGTGATCTTCGCCGCGGCGTTCGTGGTGCGTCCCCTCGGGGGGTTCGTCTTCGGGCCGCTAGGTGACCGCTTCGGGCGTCAGCGCGTGCTCGCCGTGGTGATCCTGCTGATGTCCGGATCGACACTGGCGATGGGTGTTCTGCCCACCTACGGCGCGGTCGGGGTGCTGGCTCCGGTGCTGCTCCTGCTGCTGCGCTGTCTGCAGGGTTTCTCGGCCGGCGGTGAGCTCGGCGGCGGCGCGGTCTATCTGGCCGAGTTCGCCCCGGATCGCCGGCGCGGTCTGATCATCACGATGATGGCGTGGTCGGGTGTGCTGGGTTTCCTGCTCGGATCCGTCACGGTCACGGTGCTGCAGGCGGCGCTGCCGCCGGCGGCTATGGACAGCTACGGCTGGCGCATACCGTTCCTCATCGCCGGTCCGCTGGGGGTGGCCGGTCTCTATATTCGGATGCGCCTGCAGGACACGCCGGTGTTCACCTCCTTGAGGCAGACCAACCGGATCGCCGGATCACCACTGCGGGAAGCGGTGCAGACTGCAAGGCGATCGATCGTGCAGGTGATCGGGATAACGGTGGTTTACAACGTCGCCTACTATGTGGTTTTCGCCTTTCTGCCAACGTATTTCGTCAAGACACTGCACTTCAGCCGGACCGACGCGTTCATGTCCTCAACGGTGGCCTGTCTGGTGGCACTGGTGGTGATCCTGCCGCTGGCCGCCGTGTCGGACCGGATCGGCAGGCGCCCGGTACTCATCGCGGGTTCGGTCGCCTTCGCACTGCTGGCATATCCGTTGTTCCTGTTGCTCAACGCGGGATCCCTGGTGTCGGCTATCGCGGCGCATGCGGCGCTGGCGGCGCTGGAGTCGGTCGTCATCTCCGTCACGCTGGCGATCAGTGTCGAGCAGTTCGCCACCCGGGTCCGTTACAGCGGAATGTCGATCGCCTACAACATCAGCGTCGCGCTGTTCGGCGGTACCGCACCCTATGTGATGACATGGCTGATCGCCCGAACCGGTAACGGCCTGGCGCCGGCCTTCGCCATCATCGCCGCCGCGGTGGTCTCCCTGGTGGCGGCGTTGAGCCTGCGGGAGACCGCTGCCCGGCCGCTCGCGGCCTGATTAGGCTCGGCCCATGCGGATCTCGGTGAAACTTGCGCCGACCTTCAGCTACGGCGAGTTGGAGCGGTTCTGGCTTGCCGCCGACCGACTCGGCTTCGACGCGGTGTGGAACTACGACCATTTCTACGGCCTTGTGGACGACGCCAAGCCCACTCTGGAGGGCTGGACGACGCTGGCCGCGATGGCCGCTCTGACGCACAACGTCCGGGTGGGCTGCATGGTGACCGGGGTGACCTACCGCAATCCGGCGATTCTGGCCAAGATGGCGGTCACCGTCGACCACATCAGTGGCGGGCGGCTTGACTTCGGCATCGGCGCCGGCTGGCACGAGGCCGAACACCGCGGTTACGGGATCGAGTTCCCCGGTGCGGGCACGCGGGTGGCGATGCTCGATGAGGCCCTCACGGTGATGCGGCGGCTGTGGACCGAGGAGAGCGTCACCCATGAGGGCCGTTTCTTCACGCTCACCGACGCGCTGTGCGAACCCAAACCCGTTCAACGGCCGTATCCGCCGATCATCGTGGGCGGCTCCCAACCCAAGATGCTGCGGGTGATCGCCCGGCACGCCGATGAGTGGAACATGCCCAGCCATCACGGCCCCGAGGAGTGGGGCGAGACGAACACCCGTCTGGATGCGGCCTGCGCGGAGGTGGGACGCACGCCGACCGAGGTCCGTCGCTCGGCGCAACTGTTCCTGCATCCCAAAAAACCCGGACAGGTCGACGAACAACTCGGTCTGCTGCCGCGGTATGCGGCGCTGGGATGCGAACACGCGGTGCTGTCGTTCTATCAGCCGCCGGATGACCAGACGTTGCGGTTCTGCGCGGTGCTCGCACAGAACCAGCCGAACGACATCTAGTCGCCCGGTTCGAGCAGGGTGTCGGTCGTGTCGTGCGGTTCCGGCGTGCGCCGCGACCGGCGAAGTCTGCTCTCAAGACGGGCCGCCGCAGCCGACAGGGCGAAGTTGAGGCTGATCATCAGCACGGCGATCACGATGAGCGCCGGAACGTAATTGCCGTACGTTGACCCGATGACGGTTCCCTGCCGCACCATCTCCAGGAAGGTGATCTGGTAGCCGATCGCGGTGTCCTTGAGTGCCACCACCAACTGGGAGACCAGCACCGGCAACATCGAGGTGATGGCCTGCGGCAGCAGGATCGAGCGCATGGTCTGCCCCCAGCTCAACCCCAACGCGGCGGCAGCCTCGCTCTGACCGCGCGGCAGAGCGCCGACGCCGGAGCGAACGATTTCGGCGATCACCGCGCCGTTGTAGAGGGTCAGACCCGTCACCACGCCGGCCAGCGCCAGCTGTTTGGACGGGAACACGTCATAGAGCGCGAACAGGAAGTAAGCGAAGATCATCATGATCAGCACCGGGACGGCCCGGAAGAACTCGACGACGACCGCGCACAGCCGGCGGAGGGGTTTGGCGGGGGAGAGCCTGCCGACACCGAGGACCAAACCGAGGATCAGCGCCAGCACGATTGACACCGCCGCCGCGGTCAGGGTGCCCGCGATACCCGGCCACACGTAGGTCTTCCACAGATCGCCGGTGAGAAACGGCTTCCACTTGGCCGCGGTCAACTGCCCCTTGTCGGCGAGTCTGGTGATGACCGCCCAGATCACCAGAACCCCCACGGCCATGGTGGCTGCGGAGATGATGCGGTTTCGCACCAGTGCGCGCGGGCCCGGGGTGTCGAAGAGAACCGAGGATGGCATCTACCTCACCACCGCCCAGCGCTTGCCGAGCCACCCGAACAGCAGACCCAACGGCAGCGTCAGCACCAGGAACCCGAGCGCGAAGATGCCGCCGACGATCAGCAGGGCCGCGGTGTTCTCGATCATCTCCTTCATCAGCAGAGCGGCCTCGGCGACCCCGATCGCCGAGGCGATGGTGGTGTTCTTGGTCAATGCGATCAGCACCGAACCGAGTGGGATGATCACCGCCCGAAAAGCCTGAGGCAGCAGGATCATGCGCAGGTTCTGCCCGAAGCTCAGACCCAGCGAGCGGGCCGCCTCGGCCTGGCCTGTCGGCACGGTGTTGACACCGGCGCGCACTGTTTCGCAGACGAAGGCTGCGGTGTAGACCGACAAGCCCAGCACCGCGAGGCGGAAATTGCTGTCGGCGATCGACGTCGGAGAGTCGGGATCGGCCAGTGTGATGCCGAGGGTCTGGGCCAAGCCGAACGAACAGAAAAGGATGATCAGCGTCAGGGGAGTGTTGCGCACCACGTTGACATAGGCGGCGCCCAGCCAGTTGAGCGGTGGCGTGGGTGCCAGGCGCATCGCGGCCAACAACGTTCCGACGATCAGTGCCCCGACTGCGGAGAGCGCTGTCAGTTCGATCGTGGTCCGGAACGCTTCGAAGATCTGGGCCCGGTACTCGTTGAAGATCTCCACCCAGGAACGGCCTCAGCAGGCCGCGAGTGCGGGCGGCGCGGGAGTTGCGATTCCGGCCGGGCCCAGGTTCCTCTCGAACGCCGCAGCCCAGGCACCCTCGGTCTGCATCTTCTTCAGCGCGTCGGTGATCTTGGCGCACAGGGCGGTGTCACCCTTCTTCAACCCGATGCCGTAGCGCTCCTCGGAGAATGGGGTGCCGACGATCTTGAACACTCCCGGTGATTGGGCCGCATAGCCGGCAAGGATCACCTCGTCGGTGGTCACTGCGTCGACCGCGCCGTTGCGCAGGGCCTCGACGCACGCCGAGTAGGTGTCGTACTGCTGCAACTGGACACCCGCGTACTTGTCCTTGATCCGCTGCGCCGGAGTCGACCCGGTGACCGAGCACAACTTCTTGTTGTCCTGCAACGATTCCGCTCCGGTGATGCCGGTGTCGTCCGCGCGGACCAGCAGGCTCTGCCCGGTCAACAGGTAGGGTCCGGCAAAGCCCACCTTGTCCTTGCGCTTGTCGGTGATCGAGTACGTGGCGACGATGTAGCGCACCTGATCGTTTTGGATAAGGGTCTCGCGCTGCGCGGACGGCGATTCCTTCCACTCGATCTGGTCTGGGCTGTACCCGAGTTCCTTGGCGACGTACCGGGCCACCTCGACATCGAACCCGCTCAACTTTCCGTCCGGGTTCTTCATTCCCAGCCCCGGCTGGTCGAACTTCGTGCCGATGACGATGGTCTTGTCGCCTGTGCCTCCACCTCCGCATGCGGTGGCGGTGAGCGGCAACGTCAGAGCGAACAGAGTGGCGCAGACGGTGCGCATGGACAGCGTCGACAGTTTGGGCATGGTGGTTTCCTTTCGCCCTAGTGGCTGAGAATCTTGCCTAGGAAGTCTCTGGCGCGCGCCGAAACGGGGTTGGCGAAGAACTCTTCAGGTTCCGCGTCCTCGACGACGGCGCCGTCGGCCATGAACACCACGCGGTCTGCGGCCCGCCTGGCGAAGCCCATCTCATGGGTGACCACCACCATCGTCATACCCTCAGACGCCAGCGAGGTCATCACCGACAACACCTCGTTGACCATCTCCGGGTCCAGGGCACTGGTCGGTTCGTCGAACAGCAGCACCTTCGGCTGCATCGCCAATGAGCGGGCGATGGCCACCCGCTGCTGCTGGCCGCCGGACAACTGCGACGGGTACTTGTCGGACTGGGTGGCCACCCCCACCCTTTCCAGCAGGGCCACAGCCCGCGTTCTGGCCTCCTCTGCCCCGACTTTGCGCACCTTTACCGGCGCGAGCATCACGTTCTCGAGGATGGTCTTGTGGGCGAAGAGGTTGAACGACTGGAACACCATTCCGACTTCGGATCGCAGCTGCGCCAGTTTGCGGCCCTCGGCGGGCAGCACCTCGCCGTCGATGGCGATACTTCCGGAGTCGACCGTCTCGAGCCGGTTGATGATCCGGCACAGGGTGGACTTGCCCGATCCGGACGGCCCCAGCACCACGACGACCTGTCCGCGGGCGATATCGAGGTTGATGTCTCTGAGCACATGCAGGGCGCCGAAGTGCTTGTTCACGCCCTTGATCGAGATCATCGGGACTGCCGCGCCCTCAGCCATGAGCAGACCATACCCACGATTTCCGGCCTCCGTACCATGTCTTGCGTGACGTCGGCGCTGCAGCAGGGACGGACCTATCAGGTCCGCACCCACGGCTGCCAGATGAACGTGCACGACTCCGAACGGCTGGCCGGGCTGTTGGAGGCGGCCGGTTACCGTCCTGCTCCCGAGGGCACCGACGCCGATGTGGTGGTGTTCAACACCTGCGCGGTGCGCGAGAACGCCGATAACAAGCTCTACGGCAACATCAGCCACCTCGCGCCGCGCAAACAGGCCGATCCCGACATGCAGATCGCCGTCGGCGGATGCCTGGCGCAGAAGGACCGTGAGGAGGTCCTCAGGCGGGCGCCGTGGGTCGACGTGGTGTTCGGCACCCACAACATCGGCTCGCTGCCCGCCCTGCTGGATCGGGCCCGGCACAACCGTAAGGCCCAGGTGGAGATCGCCGAGGCGCTGCAGGAGTTCCCCTCGGCATTGCCGGCTTCGCGTGATTCCGCCTACGCGGCATGGGTTTCCATCTCGGTCGGCTGCAACAACACCTGCACGTTCTGCATCGTCCCGTCGCTGCGCGGCAAGGAGTTGGACCGTAGGCCGTCGGACGTCATCGCCGAGATGCGCTCACTGGTGGATCAGGGCGTTCTGGAGATCACCCTGCTGGGCCAGAACGTGAACGCATACGGGGTGTCCTTCGCCGATCCCCAGACTCCCCGTGACCGCGGGGCGTTTGCCGCGCTGCTGCGCGAGTGCGGCCGGATCGACGGTCTGGAGCGGGTCCGCTTCACCTCTCCGCATCCGGCGGAGTTCACCGATGACGTCATCGAAGCGATGGCGCAGACGCCCAATGTCTGCCCGGCATTGCACATGCCGTTGCAATCCGGTTCGGACCGGGTTCTGCGCGCGATGCGCCGCTCCTACCGGGCGGAGAAGTACCTGGGCATCATCGAACGGGTGCGCGCCGCTATGCCGCACGCCGCGATCACCACCGACGTGATCGTCGGTTTCCCCGGCGAGGCGGAGGAGGACTTCGCCGCTACCCTTGATGTGGTGCGCGCGGCCCGGTTCTCGGCGGCATTCACGTTCCAGTACTCGCGGCGGCCCGGTACACCCGCGGCCGAAATGGACGGTCAGCTCTCCAAAGACGTTGTACAGGAACGGTATATGCGTCTGATCGACCTTCAGGAACAGATCTCGTTCGAGGAGAATCAGGCATTGATCGGCACGGGTGTCGAACTACTGGTCGCCATCGGCGAGGGCCGTAAGGACGCTGCTACGGCGCGGATGTCGGGTCGGGCTCGCGACGGCCGCCTGGTGCACTTCGCGGCTGACCCGTCGCAGGTGCGGCCCGGTGACGTGGTGATCACGACTGTGACCGCAGCGGCGCCGCATCATCTGATCGCCGATGCACCACTGCTCTCGCATCGGCGGACCAGGGCCGGTGACGCGCACGCCGCCGGGTTGCGACCACGGACAGTCGGCCTCGGACTTCCCCCCGTCGGCGGGCCGCCCCCGAACCAACCGATCAGCACAGGATGTGACCGATGAGCCCGGATCCCGACGACCACTTCGCGGCCTACAAGGCCGAACTCGAGGCCGCCGAACGACGGGTGGCCCGTGAGATCGACCCCGGTCTGCGGGGCGTGGTGGTGGCGATCCTGGTGTTCGTCCTGGTGGTCTCGTTCATCCTTCCGCACACCGGCGGGGCCCGCGGCGTTGATGTGCTGATCGGCGACGACAAGGCGATCAGTGTCGGGATCGCGCTCCCGTCGCGGATCTTCACCTGGCTGGCCCTGGTGTTCGGGATCGGCTTCTCGATGCTGGCGCTGCTGACCCGGCGCTGGACGCTGGCCTGGATCGCGGCTGCGGGAACCGCGGTGTCCATCCCGATCGGCATGCTGGCGATCTGGTCGCGTCAGACCGTCACGCACGGCGAACCCGGGCCGGGCATCGGGCTGATCGTCGCCTGGATCACGGTGATCGTGCTGACGTTCCACTGGGTGCGGGTGATCTGGACCCGTACCGCGGTGCAACTGGCGGCCGAGGCGCAGCGTCGTGAGGATGCGGCGCGGCTACAGCCACGGTCACTGCTGGACGGACTGGAGAAGCCCGAGGAGGGCTAGCGTCTCTCCGCTATCGCTTTTTCGCGACGGCCTGTACGGCAGCGGTCGCCCACTCCCGCCACTGCTCCGCGCTGGCACGGGCTTCGGCGGCCTCCTTGGTGCGGCCGGCCGCTTCGGCCTTCTCGGCCTGGCGTTCGAACTGCTCGACCCGGGCCTGGAACTGCTCGGCGCGGGCCGCGGCCTCCGGGTCGACGCGGCCGGCATCGGCGGCGTCGCGGATCCTCTTCTCGACGACACGCAGTCGTCGCTCCAGTTCCGGCCCGCGTTCCCGTGAGGCCTTACCGGTGTCGTCCCACTTGTCGGTGATCGCGCGCAGTGCGGCCTGGGCGGCCTTGGGATTAGAGGCGTCGATCCTCTCGGCCTCGGCCAGCAGACGCTCCTTGGCCTCGGTGTTGGCGGCGAATTCCGCGTCACGCTCGGCACTGACCGCGTTGCGGGCGGCGAAGAAGGTGTCCTGGGCCTTCTTGAATCGCTGCCAGAGCGTCTCGTCGACGTCCTTGGCGGCGCGCCCGGCGGCCTTCCATTCGTCGAGTAGCCCCCGGAATTTGGCGGCCGTCGGGGCCCAGTCGGTCGACGCGGAGAGTTCCTCGGCCCGCTCGCACAGTTTCTCCTTGGCGGTGCGGGCGCCGGCCCGCTCCTTGTCGAGCTCGGAGAAGTGCGAGCCGCGCCGGCGATTGAACGCATCGCGGGCCGCCGAGTAGCGCTTCCACAGCGCGTCGTCGGTCTTGCGGTCCAGACCGGAGATGGTCCGCCACTCGTCCAGGATGGCCCGCATCCGGTCGCCTGCGGACTTCCACTGGGTGGCGTTGGCGGCCAGGTCCTCCGCCTCGACGGCCAGGGCCTCCTTGCGGGCGGTCTGTGCGGCACGCTGTTCGTCGCGTCGGGCGCGCTCAGCCTGGGCGGCCTCGTCGGCATGGTCGGTGATGACCGCCAGTCGCGCCGCCAGAGCATCGACATCACCCAAAACGCTTGCCGTGGGAAGGGATTCGGCCAGCGCTGCCGCGGCGGCCCGTATCTTGCGGGCGTCGCCGGTGCCCGACACCAGCCGGGTCTCCATCAGTGTGACCTCGGTTGCCAGATCGTCGAAGCGGCGTCCGAAGTGGGCGTAGGCGGCCTCGGCGTCACCGGCCTGCCAGGAACCGACCACCCGCTCGCCCGTCGAGGTGATCAGGTACACCGTTCCGTCGTCGGCCACCCGGCCGAACCGGTGCGGGTCGCTGGCCGGCGGAAGCAGCGGGGGCTGGGTTGGCTGATGCGGCCGGGGGCCCGGACGCACGGGTCCGGGCCGGGGACCGGGCAGGGGGGTGGGCGGGGCAGGGGGTGTGGCGGTGGGTGTGGGGCTGGGCGCGGGGGGGTCGCCGGTGGAGATGTCGTCGCTCGTCATGGACTCAGCCTTCACATGCCTGCCGCGCGAAGCGGCTCCGGTTTTGCGGTGTGGACCGGACTCGCCTGCCCACCGTGGGTATTGAACCAGGTGGGTGTGGGCTGTGTTGGATGTATCGAGTTGGATGTATCAACGTGGCCAAGACCGATATCGCCGCCCTGCTGGCCCTTGCCGCGGCATTCTTCATCGCCGTAGGCGATGTGATCCACCAGCGGTCGGCCCAGGACGTCACCGCGGAGCCGGTCGGGCATCTGGAACTGTTCCTGCGGCTGCTGCGCGACCGGCAGTGGTGGGTGGGTTCGCTGGTATCCGCGCTGGGTTTCGGATGCCAGGCCGCGGCACTGGGACTTGGGTCGGTGCTGCTGGTGCAGGCCCTGCTGGTCACCTCGCTGCTGTTCGCGCTGCCGATTCACGCCAGGACGACCCGTCGTCCGGTGGCCCGTTCCCAGTGGCTGTGGGCGGCGCTGCTGGCCGCCGCGGTGGCAGTGATCGTGACAGTCGGCAACCCGACCGAGGGTCACAGCCGCGCGGGTCTCGAGGTGTGGGTCTGGGTCATCGCCGTGCTGGCGCCGGTGCTGGTGCTCTGCGTCGCCGGTGCCCGGGTGATGGCCGGCCGGCCCGCGGCCGCGGTGCTGCTCGGTGTGGTCTCCGGATCGCTGTGGGGGGTGTTCGCTGTGCTGACCAAGGGTGTCGTCGGGCGTCTCGAGCACGGTCTGGGGGCACTGCTGGCGGCACCGGAGTTCTACGCCTGGGCATTGCTGGCGGTCGTGGCGACCGCCTTCCAGCAGTTCTCGTTCCGCGCGGGTTCCCTGACCGCGTCGCTGCCGACCATGACGGTCGCCGAACCGGCGGTCGCGGCGATTCTGGGCGTGGTGCTGCTCGGGGAGACCGTGCGCCCGGGCGATGACGGCTGGGTGCTGCTCATCACCGCGGTGGTGGCGATGGTGATCGCCACCACCGCACTGGCCCGCAGTGAGGCAACCGCGGACGCCGTCTAGCGTTGTTCCCGTGTTGACGGCCATCGCACTGACCCCCTCGGCCCCGGTTCTGGTGCCCGAATTGGCGGGCGCGGCCGCCGCCGAGGTCGCCGGTATCCGGGCCGCGGCCATCGAGGCAGCATCGGCACTTCCGGATCAGTGGATCGCCGTCGGAGTCGGCCCGCAGGACATGGTGATCACCCGCACCCGCGGGACCTTTGCCGGATACGGAGCCGACGTCGAGGTCGCGCTGTGTCCCGACGCGCCCGGGCCGGTGGCGGACTTGCCGCTGTGTGCGGTGTTCGCGGGCTGGCTGCGTGGACAGGCCAATCCCCAAGCAGCAGTGTCGGTTCGGGTTCACCGGCACGATCTGAGCGCGGAGGAGTCGGTGGCCCGCGGCAGACTGCTCCGTGATCTCGTCGACGCCGAACCCGAACCGATCGGGATCCTGGTGGTGGCCGACGGGTGCAAGACCCTCGGACCCTCGGCGCCCGGCGGGGAGGACCCCGACGCACAGCAGGCCCAGTCCGCTCTCGACGACGCACTGGCGACCGGAGACACCGCGGCCCTGACCCGGCTGCCCGACGGCGTCGTGGGACGGGTCGCCTATCAGGTGCTGGCAGGCCTGGTCGGAACCGGTCCCAGATCGGCGCAGGAGCTGTTCGGCGGCGCGCCCTTCGGTGTGGGCTACTTCGTCGGTGTCTGGTCCCCATGAGCAGCCGGCCGATCGCGATAGTCGGGCCTACCGGCACCGGCAAGTCTGATCTCGCGGTCGAGGTCGCCGTCCGGCTCGGCGGGGAGGTGGTCAACGCCGACGCCATGCAGCAGTACCGGGGGATGGACATCGGCACCGCCAAGCTCCGCAGCGGAGAGCGTCGGGGTGTCGCCCACCACCAGCTCGACGTGCTGGACGTCACCGCCACCGCCACTGTCGCGCGCTACCAGCAGGCCGCGGTCGCCGATGTCGAGGCGATCGCCGCGCGCGGGGCCGTGCCGATCATCGTCGGCGGGTCGATGATGTACGTCCAGTCGCTGCTGGACGACTGGGATTTTCCGGCGACCGATCCGGCGACGCGGGCACGCTGGGAGCATCGGCTGGCTGACATCGGGGTGGCCGCCCTGCACGCCGAACTGGCCCGGGCCGATCCGGCCGCCGCCACGGCGATCCTGACCACCGACGGCCGGCGAATCGTGCGGGCGCTGGAGGTCATTGAGCTGACCGGTCAGCCGTTCGCCGCTTCGGCACCTGCCATCGGCGTGCCTCGCTGGGACACCGTGATCATCGGATTAGACCGGGACACAACGGATCTCGATGCAAGATTGGCCCGCAGGACAGATCTGATGTTTGACAAGGGGCTGGCCGATGAGGTCAGCTCACTGCTCGATCAAGGCCTGCGGGACGGTGTCACCGCGCGTCGCGCACTCGGCTACTCCCAGGTCCTCGATGCACTCGATGCCGGGGGCGGTGCCGACGTGATGGCCGAGGCGCACGAGCTGACCTTCATCGGCACCCGCCGATACGTCCGTCGCCAGCGGTCCTGGTTTCGGCGTGACCACCGGATCCGCTGGATCGACGGCGCCGGCGGTGACCTCGCCGACGCGGTGATCCGGCACTGGCGCGACGTATCCTGACAAGCAAATGAAATTCGCCAAGGGGCACGGGACGCAGAACGACTTCGTCGTGCTGCCGGACCTGCCGGGAAGCCTGGATCTCAAGCCCGCCGCGGTGGCCGCACTCTGCGATCGCCGGCGCGGGCTCGGCGCCGACGGAGTGCTGCGGGTGACCACCGCCGCGGTGGCGGTCGGCGGCGGTGTGCTCGACCGGCTTCCCGACGGGGTCGGTGGCGAGGACTGGTACATGGACTACCGCAACGCCGACGGTTCGGTCGCGCAGATGTGCGGTAACGGGGTTCGGGTCTTCGCCCATTACCTGCGGGTCAGCGGTCTGGAGACCCGCGCGGAGTTCGTGGTGGTGACCCTGGCCGGACCGCGCCCCGTCGTCATCGGCCACGTCGACGAGGTCAACGCAGAGGTCACCGTCGAGATGGGACAGGTCACCCGGATGGGCACCGGAACGGCGACGGTCGGCGGGCGCAGATTTGCCGGTCTGGCGGTCGACGTCGGCAACCCGCATCTGGCCTGCCTGGATCCCGGCCTCACCGAGGCAGGTCTGGCGGCGTTGGCCGTCTCCGATCCGGTCGGCTTCGATCGCGACCAGTTCCCCGACGGTGTCAACGTCGAGATCCTCACCGCACCGGTCGACGGAGCAGTCCGGATGCGGGTGCATGAACGCGGAGTCGGTGAGACCAGATCGTGCGGGACCGGAACGGTCGCCGCGACTGCGGCCGCGCTGGCCCATCAGGGCGCGCACACCGGATCGGTGCGGGTGCGGGTGCCGGGCGGCGAGGTCGGGGTCGAGATCACCGAGACCACCAGCTACCTGCGTGGTCCATCGGTACTGCTGGCGCAGGGCGAGATCGCCGATGCCTGGTGGAATGCGCAGAACTGACGTATGACGGACACCGTATGACCGATTCCGACCGCGACGGCGCCGCCGCCGAGCCCAGCCTCGGTGAGTTGGCCCTGGAGGACCGCGCCGCACTGCGCCGCGTCGCGGGGCTGGGCACCGAGCTCGCCGATGTCTCCGAAGTCGAATACCGGCAGTTGCGACTCGAGCGGGTCGTGCTGGTCGGGGTGTGGACCGAGGGAACCGCCGCCGATGCGGACGCCAGTCTCGCCGAACTCGCCGCGCTGGCCGAGACCGCCGGTTCCGAGGTGCTCGAAGGGCTGGTTCAGCGTCGCGACAAACCGGATCCGGCCACCTACATCGGTTCCGGCAAGGCCCAGGAACTGCGTCAGATCGTAATCGCCACCGGCGCGGACACCGTGATCTGCGACGGCGAACTCAGTCCCGCGCAACTCAACGCGCTGGAGAAGGTGGTCAAGGTCAAGGTCATCGACCGCACCGCCCTGATCCTGGACATCTTTGCCCAGCACGCCACCAGCCGGGAGGGCAAGGCCCAGGTGTCGCTGGCTCAGATGCAGTACATGCTGCCCCGGTTGCGCGGCTGGGGCGAGTCGATGTCGCGGCAGGCAGGCGGCCGGGCCGGCGGCAGCGGCGGCGGAGTGGGAACGCGCGGACCCGGTGAGACCAAGATCGAGACCGACCGCCGCCGGATCCGGGAGCGGATGTCGCGGCTGCGCCGTGAGATCAAGGAGATGAAGCAGGTCCGAGACACTCAGCGCAGCCGTCGGCTGCACAGCGATGTGCCCTCTATTGCGATCGTCGGATACACCAACGCCGGCAAGTCGAGTCTGCTGAACGCGTTGACCGGTGCCGGGGTTCTGGTCGAAAACGCATTATTCGCCACTCTCGAACCCACCACTCGCCGTGGGGAATTCGACGACGGCAGGCCCTTCGTGCTCACCGACACCGTCGGCTTCGTACGGCATCTGCCGACCCAACTCGTCGAGGCTTTTCGTTCGACACTGGAAGAAGTGGTCGACGCAGATCTGCTGATCCATGTCGTCGACGGATCGGACTCCAACCCGATGGCACAGATCGACGCCGTGCATCAGGTGGTCCGCGAGGTTCAGGCCGAACACGATTCGCCGCCGTCGCCGGAGCTGTTGGTGGTCAACAAGATCGATGCCGCCGACGAGCTGACGCTGGCGCAGTTGCGGCGTGCGCTGTCCGGTGCGGTGTTCGTCTCGGC
The DNA here is from genome assembly GCA_029977845.1 of Mycobacteriaceae bacterium. GTDB lineage: Bacteria > Actinomycetota > Actinomycetes > Mycobacteriales > Mycobacteriaceae > Mycobacterium. The sequence continues at coordinate 55,241 of JAPOKC010000007.1, forward strand.
GCACACCGGTGAGGGACTGGACCGGCTGAGAACCCGGATGGGGGAGTTGGTCGAGCCCCGCGAGGTGGCCATCGACGTGACGATCCCCTATCAGCGGGGCGATCTGGTCGCCAGGTTGCACAGCACCGGTCGGGTCGACGCCGTCGAACACACCGATGCCGGAACCCGGGTCAAGGCCCGGGTGCCTGCGGCGATGGCGGCCGGTCTGCAGCAGTACGCGACCTGACGATCTGGGTTGGGCTTCGCTCCGGCGTGTCGATCGACGAGGAGACGAGTAGCCCATGAGGAACGTGTTGGTGGCGGCCACGGCGGGTCCGACCGCCGCGGTGCTGAGCTCCGGAGAAGGATGGCGGGGGGTAGTCAACCAACCGCCCGGTTGGTCTATTCTCGAGTGGAACACATCCACTCGAGGGAGGTCCGCCATGGGCAATGCCGTCAACTACCAGCGCACGCTCTTCGAGCCCGAGCACGAGTTGTTCCGGGAGTCCTATCGGGCGTTCCTGGACAAGCACGTCAAGCCCTTCCACGATCAGTGGGAGAAGGACAAGATCGTCGACCGCGGGGTGTGGCTGGAGGCCGGCAAGCAGGGTTACCTCGGGATGGCGGTACCCGAGGAGTACGGCGGCGGCGGCAACCCGGATTTCCGCTACAACACCGTGGTCTGCGAGGAGACCGTGGCCGGGCGCTACAGCGGCCTGGGATTCGCCCTGCACAACGACGTCATCGCCCCGTACCTGCTGGATCAGACCAATGACGAGCAGAAGGCGCGCTGGCTGCCGAAGTTCTGCACCGGCGAGATGATCACCGCCATCGCGATGACCGAACCGGGAACCGGCAGCGATCTACAGGGCATCAAGACCCGCGCGGTCCGGGAGGGTGATCACTACATCCTGAACGGGTCGAAGACCTTCATCACCAACGGCATCAATGCCGATCTGGTGATCGTGGTGGCCCAGACGAATCCGGAGAAAGGCGCGCAGGGCTTCTCGCTGCTCGGTGTCGAGCGGGGGATGGAGGGCTTCGAACGCGGCCGCCATCTGGACAAGGTGGGCCTGGACGCCCAGGACACCGCCGAACTCTCCTTCACCGATGTGCGCGTGCCGGTGGAGAACCTGATCGGTGAAGAGGGCATGGGTTTCATCTACCTCATGCAGAACCTTCCGCAGGAGCGCCTTTCGATCGCGATCATGGCGGCCGCCGCAATGGAATCCGTCCTCGAGGAGACTCTCCAATACGTCAAAGAACGTAAAGCGTTCGGTAAGCCGATCGGCTCATTCCAGAACAGCCGTTTTCTGCTCGCCGAATTAGCGACCGAGGCCACCGCGGTGCGCATCCTCACCGATGAATTCATCCGGCTGCACCTGGAGGGCAAACTCACCGCCGATCAGGCCGCGATGGCCAAGTGGTGGACCACAGAGGCGCAGGTCAAGCTGGTCGACCGCTGTGTGCAATTACACGGCGGCTACGGATATATGCGCGAATACGGGGTTGCCCGGGCGTTTCTGGACGCACGGGTTCAAACGATCTACGGCGGCACCACCGAAATCATGAAAGAGATCATCGGTCGCGGACTGGGCGTCTGATCGGGCGAATTAGCCGCGTTGGGTGGCATTTCGGTTCAATTCGGGTTTCGTCTCGATTTGGATTCGCGCGTTAATCAGGTGCGCGTGTCGTGGTTAGCTGGCGCGGAAATCGTGTAACCGTTTGGATTGATTTCCAGGGCTAGCCCGAGCGTTGGACAGATTGCGGGAGATGGGTAATGACGCGGCTTGTGAGTGGATTCATGAGGTACGGGAGACATCTGGCCCTGGGCGTGGCCGTCACGGCCACGGCTGCCGCACTGGTCTCCCCGCACGCATTCGCCTCACCGGAGGGTGACGCGTCCGGGGCCATCAACGCCGCGTGGGAAGCCGCGGGGGGGTCGGACTCGCCGGTGGGCGCGCAGGACGGCGACGTCTACTCGGTCGGCACCGGCTTCGCCCAGAAGTTCACCGCGGGGCAGATCTTCTACACCCCGGATACCGGCGCACATCTCATCTACGGTCAGATCCTCGACAAGTACCAGTCCCTGGGCGGGCCGGGGGACAGCGATCTGGGATTCCCGACCATCGACGAGGTGGCCGGCCTTCAGGGACCGGACAGCCGGGTCAGCACCTTCAGCGCCAGCGACAAGCCGGCCATCTTCTGGACCCCGGACACCGGGGTATGGGTGGTGCGCGGTGCGATCAACGCGGCCTGGGACAAACTCGGCGGGTCGGCCGGCACTCTCGGGGTGCCGACCGAGGATGAGCGCTACGACGGCGACGTCGTGAGCCAGAGGTTCACCGGCGGCGAGGTGTCCTGGAACACCGCCACCAAGACGTTCAGCAGCGATCCCTCCACGCTGGCCGACGGTCTCGTCGGTCTGGAGGTTCCGGCGGATCCGACCACCCAGATCAACATGGCCTGGCGGGCCGCCGGCGGTCTGGGCGGCCCTCTGGGCGCGCGGCAGGGAGCTCAGTCGGCGGTCGGGGACCCCGGCCCTGAACAGGGCGCCGAGCAGGGCTACGCCGGCGGCAAGATCTTCTACTCCCCGGCCACCGGAGCGCACGCGGTGACCGGCGCCATCCTGTCCAAGTACGAGTCCCTCGGCGGACCCACCGGAGATCTGGGCTACCCGACCGGCACCGAAGCCGACGGCGGCGTGCCCAACAGCCGCATCGGAACCTTCAGCGCACCGGACAAGCCGATCATCTTCTGGACCCCGGACAACGGTGCGATCGTGGTCCGCGGTGCGATCAACGCCGCCTGGGACAAGCTCGGCGGGGCCACCGGAACGCTCGGTGCGCCGACCGGCGAGCAGAGCACCAACGGTGACACCGTCAGCCAGACCTTCAGCGGCGGACAGATCTCGTGGAACTCCTCGACCAAGGAGTTCAGCACCAACCCGGCCGATCTGGCATCGCAGCTGTCCGGTATCGAACTGCCCAGCGGCACCGACCAATCGCCGGCGACGGCCGGCGGATCCTCCGGCAAGGGGAGCAAGCATCTGTGGTGGCTGGGGATCGCCATCCCCGCGCTGCTGCTGCTCGGTCTGTTCGGCCTGTGGGCGATGCGCCGCGGCGGTGCGGCCGCCGCCGAACGCGGCTATGACGACCGCGACGGGGGCCGATGGCCCGGTGAACGTCTCGGAGGCGCCTCGGAGGAGGAGCGCACAGCCGAATACCGTTGGTCTGCACAGGCGTTCGAGGATGAGGACAGGATCGACACCGCGCCCACCCGTATCCCCAGTGAGGCGGATCTCGAGGGCTTCGATGGTGATGCCCGGCCGGATGGCGGACGGCACGCGGTGGAGGGCGGCGGCGCCGAATCGATGTGGCAGCTCGATCTCGGTGATGTCGAGCAGCCCAGTCGCCGGCATGCCGCACAGGACTTCTCGCGATGGACCCAGCCGTTCGAGCACCGCTACGACGACGTCGCCGACGAATCGGCCGTCGGAGCGGTCGGCGGTTTCGACGAGTCGTCATGGACGGGTTATTCGTTCGAGGAGGCCGAGGTCCAGGCGGAGGTCGTCATAGAACCGGTTACGGTGGAACCGGTGTCAGTCGATGAGGACCAGGAGAATGACACCTGGCGCCCGGCGATCCATCTCCCGCTGGCCGATCCCTACCAGGCGCCCGAGGGTTACGTCATCAAGGCCAACACCCACTCGGGCCTGTACTACACGCCCGATTCGGCGCTGTACGAAAACACCGTTCCCGAGGTCTGGTTCGCCAGTGAGGAACTGGCTCAGGCCAACGGTTTCATCAAGGCCCCGAGGTAGCCGCCGCTAGACCTTCCTGATCACGGTGACGACCTTGCCGAGCACGACGGCGTCGTTACCCGGGATGGGGTCGAAGGCCGGGTTGTGCGGCATGAGCCAGACCTGACCGCCGGTTCGCTTGAAGGTCTTCACGGTGGCCTCGCCGTCGATCATCGCGGCGACGATGTCGCCGTTGTCGGCCACGTTCTGCTGACGCACCACTACCCAGTCGCCGTCGCAGATGGCGGCGTCGACCATCGACTCGCCGACCACCTTCAGCAGGAACAGCGAACCCTCGCCGACCAGTTCGCGGGGTAGCGGGAACACGTCCTCGACGGCCTCCTCGGCCAGGATCGGACCACCGGCCGCGATCCGGCCGAGTACGGGGACGAACGTGGGTTCGGGCAGTGCGTCAGAGCCGTGGACATCGGTGACCACCGGCGCCGCGGCGTCGTCGACACCGCGCACGTCGACCGCACGGGGCCGGTTGGGATCCCGGCGCAGGAATCCCTTGCGTTCGAGGGTCCGCAACTGATGGGCCACCGATGATGTCGAGGTCAGGCCCACGGCGTCGCCGATCTCCCTGATGCTGGGGGGATAGCCGCGGGTGGTGACCGATGCCCGGATCACCTCGAGGATCGTCCGTTGCCGTTCGGTGAGGCCGGCTGCCTTTGCGGCAGCGGGGGTGCCTTTGCTTTCGCTCATAGATGCGAATGTAGCCCGGAACATCGACAGAATCAAACATGTGTTCGAGCGTGTCGCGCCGGTCGCGGGAACCTGCCGGAACTTGTCGGGGGCCGCGGATATCGTCGACGACACGCTAGATCAAATGTTCGATATTCGAACATGCGATCGAGTATTATTCGAACATAAGAGCGAAAGAGTCCGCGGAAAGGGGACGACATGACAGTCCTTGATGATCGGGAACTGATCGGCGCAGAGCTGGTGGAATGGCAGCGGGTCCGGCCCCGGGGGGCCGGTGTCCGGCAGCTCCCGGTCCGGCCGGCTCGGCATGCCGGCGCCGGCTCGGGCCGTGCCGGGCGTCCCGGCCCGGTGGGTCCGGGGACCGCGCCGCTGAACTATCGCGGGACCGGTATCGCGGTGTCCCGCGCTGAGCACCTGCAGCGCCGGACCGTGAGCACCGGAGTGACCGTCGCACTGGCCGGGCTGGCCGCCTTGATCACCGTCTGGCTTTGCTCGATCGGGCATTTCAGCAGTGATCGGGCAGCGGCTGCCGCGGCCCCGGTCGCCGAACAATTGGCCGTGGTCCAGGTCCAGGCCGGAGAGACTCTCGCGCAACTGGCCGCGCGGGTCGCGCCGGACGTCCCGACCGGACAGACGGTCGAACGTATCCGCGATCTGAACAAGCTCGGTTCGGTGGCGGTGGACGTCGGGCAGACGCTCATTGCTCCGGTGAGCTGAAACAGCGGTCGGTGCCTCGAGCAAGCGGGTACTGCGGGCCCGCGCGGGTAGGCTTCCTCTCGTCTGGTGCGTCGACCCGACGCGGGAGAAGGGAAGCGCTGATGCACTGTCCTTTCTGCCGCCATCCCGATTCGCGGGTGGTCGATTCCCGGGAGGCCGACGAGGGCCAGGCCATCCGCCGGCGGCGGTCGTGCCCGGAGTGCGGCCGCCGGTTCACCACCGTCGAGACCGCGGTGCTCGCGGTCGTCAAACGCAGCGGTGTGACCGAACCGTTCAGCCGGGAGAAGGTGATCAGCGGAGTGCGGCGTGCGTGTCAGGGCCGCCAGGTCGATGACGATGCGCTGAACCTTCTCGCGCAGCAGGTGGAGGACGCCGTTCGGGCCGCGGGATCTCCGGAGGTGCCCAGCAATGAGGTGGGGCTGGCGATCCTGGGTCCGCTGCGGGAACTGGACGAAGTGGCGTATCTGAGGTTCGCGTCGGTCTATCGCTCATTCAGCTCCGCCGAGGATTTCGAGCGGGAGATCGAGACGCTGCGCGCGCACCGCAAGGTCAGCACGTCAGGCTGAGGCGTTGCGCGCCGACCACCCGACCGGATACCAGGACCCAACCGTCTGGGTGCCATGTGGTGTGAATCCGCGATCCCTTTCCCTGGGTGATCGTCAGGTCCCGGCTCAGATAATCGGTGATCCGCACGGCCGCCGAGCCGGTGGCTTCGTCCTCCGGCACTCCGAGGTTGGTCGCGAACATCCGTGACCGGATTGCCCCGGCGTCACGATCGATCCAGGTCCACAGGTAGTGCGACACACCGTCGTCGTAGTCGCCCGGCTCGGCGTCGAGCAGTTCGGTCACCGAATTCAGATCGTGGATCGCGAACTCCGGTGCCCATTCGGCCCGGGCCACGACTCCGGTCAGCTCATCCTCGTAGCGGACTTGCACGATCCCGGCCGGAACCTGCAGCGTGCGGATCGGTGTGCCGCGCTCGCGAAGCCACCAGGCGGCTCCAACGGTGGGGTGGCCGGCGAAGGCGATCTCGGTGGCGGGGGTGAAGATCCGGGCGTGCGCGGTCGTCGACCCCGGATCGGGCAGATCGATGAAAATCGTTTCGCTGTAACCCAATTCGGTGGCGATGCGCTGTCGTTGGTCCGGGGGAGCCACGGCGGCATCGACCACACCCAACGGGTTTCCGAAGTTGCCGTCGGCGTCGGTGAACACCCGAAGGACCGCGGCATCGATGCGCATATGCCGACCTACGCGCGGGTCAGTCGTCTTCGCCGTCCTTGAACCCGTCGGCCTGCTGGGCAAGGAAGCGTTCGAACTCCGCGCCCAATTCCTCGCCACTGGGCAACTCCTCGTCGCGGGCCAGCAGCGACCGGTTCTCCTGGGCCTCGACGAAGGTGTCGTACTGACGCTCCAGTGCCGAGACCACCTGGGTGATCTCGGCGGACGCCTCCACCTGTTCGTCGATCTTGCGGCGCACCTCGGCTGCGGCCTCGGTGAGGGCGTTGAGCGGGAACTGAAGGGCCGCGGACTTCGCGACCTGTTCCAGCAGTGCCTCGGCGGCCGCCGGATAGTCGGTCTGGGCGAGATAGTGCGGCACGTGCACGGTGAAGCCGACGGCGTCGTGGCCGTGCTGGGCCATCCGGTACTCAAGCAGGTTGGAGACGCTGCTGGGCACCTGGACCTCGTTGACCCAGGGCTGATGGTCGGCGATGAGGTCCTTGTTGTTCGAATGGGCTGTCATGCTCACCGGCCGGGTGTGTGGAACCGCCATCGGGATGGCGCCCAGACCGACGGTCTGGCGGACACCCAGGCTCTCGGCGAGCAGGCGCACAGCGGTGATGAAGCGTTCCCACTTCAGATCCGGTTCCATCCCGGCCAGCAGCAAAAACGGCGTGCCGACGCTGTCGCGCAGCGCGTAGAGATTGAGCTGCGGATTCTCGTAGTTGGTGAAATGGTCACTCTTGAACGTCATCATCGGCCGGCGCGACCGGTAGTCCAGCAGATCGTCGATCGCGAATGAGGCCACCAGTTCGGTGTCCAGCGTGCCGGTCAGATGGTCGGCTGCCAGGCGGATGGCGTGGCCGGCATCGGAGAAGCCCTCAAGGGCATGGACGAGCACCGGTCCGCGGCCGTCCGGCGAGGCCAGCTGTGGCGCCGGCACCTCGAGTTCGTAGATCCGCTCCTGGTTGTCGTCCATCCTCGCGCCTCCTCGTTTCGCTCCACTGTGCACAACGCTTCAGGGGTGACGCTCGTTCCCGACCGCACCGCGGAACGGTCTCACCAGCAGTTTAAGCCCGGGCCCGCCGGCCGTCTGATCCACAGTCGCGTGTCGGTGCACAGCCGGGCCCCGATCGGGGCATCGGCGGGCCGGTGATGACGGGGGTTGTTGGCAGCGTCGGCGGCATGACCCCACATCGCCCCGAATTCCATCTCAACCGCCCCGGCGCGCTGATCGCCGCGCTGCCCGCAGTGCTGGGCTTCGTCCCGGAGAAATCCCTGGTTCTGGTCTCGCTGGAGGACGGCCGGATGGGGGCGGTGCTGAGGGTCGATCTCTCGGCGGACCTGGCCGACAACATCGGCCACCTCGCCGAGGTGGCCGCGGCCTCCGGGGCGCAGACCGTCGTGGCGGTGATCGTCGACGAGGACGGCGCGCTGTGCCCGATGTGCAATGACGATCACCGGCGGCTGTGCGAGTCGCTGACCGGGGCGCTGGAGGCGCGCGGCGTGGGCGTCTACGCGGCACACGTGGTGGACCGGGTCCAGGCCGGCGGGAGCTGGCGCTGCGTCGACGAGTGCGGGGCGTACGGGGAGGTGGAGGACCCGAGCGCTTCGCCGCTGGCGGCCGCCGCGGTTCTCGACGGGCGCCGGCTCTATGCGCGCCGGTCCGATCTGCAGGCCGTCGTCGCGGTGGCCGACGAGGGCTTCAGCGCCGGGCTGGTCGAGAGCATCCGGGACGCCGGTGCACGACGCGATAGCCAATGGCGCGCCGATCCCGACGACTGCGGCCGGCGCGATGTGGAGGCGATGATCGACGCCGCGGCCCGGGTCTGCGAAGGGGCCGCACTCGACGAAGCGGAGATCGCGGCGCTGGCATGTGCCCTCACCGATGTCGCTGTTCGCGACACGCTCTATGCGCTGGCGGTGGGGGCGCGGGCAGGTCAGGCGGAGACGTTATGGGCTCTTCTATCGCGAACCCTGCCCGATCCTTGGAGAGTGGAAGCCCTTGTGCTGCTGGCATTTTCGGCCTATGCCCGTGGTGATGGGCCGCTGGCGGGCCTGTCCCTGGAAGCCGCACTGCGCAGCGATCCCGCGCATCGGATGGCTGGGATGCTCGACACCGCACTGCAGTCGGGCATGCGGCCGGAGCAGATCCGTGAACTGGCGGGGACCGGCTACCGCCTGGCCAAGCGGCTCGGCGTCACCCTGCCGAAGCGGAGGCTCTACGGCCGCCGTGCCGGCTGACCTCAGACCTTCTCCACCATGACCGCGTGTGCCATCTCGTTCGGCAGCTCGACGTTCTGGTGCCCGCCGACGATGATCGTCACGTCGCCGTCCGGCCCGGTCTCCACCAGAACCCGGGCGTTCGGGACGACCCCGGCCTCCTTGAGCCGGCTGATGAGTTCGACATCGCCCTGGACGTGCTCGGTGAGCTGGCGGACCACGACGGCCACCGGGGAGCCCATCGGGAGTTCGGTCAGCCGCGCCAGCCGACGGCGCGCGGCCTCGGCCCGGTCATCGTCGAGGCCGAGTTGGGCAAGTCCTGGGATGGGGTTTCCGAATGGGGAGAGCGTCGGGTCGTCGAGCACCTGCACCAGACGGCGCTCGACGTCCTCGCTCATGACGTGCTCCCAGCGGCAGGCTTCGGCGTGCACCTCCTCCCAGGGCAGACCGATCACGTCGACCAGGAGCCGCTCAGCGAGACGGTGTTTGCGCATGACCGACACCGCGAGCTGGCGGCCCTTCTCGGTCAGTTCCAGGTGGCGGTCGCCGGCCACCTGCACCAGGCCGTCGCGTTCCATCCGTGCCACCGTCTGGCTGACCGTCGGGCCGCTCTGCTCCAACCGCTCGGCGATGCGCGCACGTAGGGGCACCACGCCCTCCTCCTCGAGGTCGTAGATCGTGCGCAGATACATCTCCGTGGTATCGACCAGATCGTTCATTAGGTCACCCTTCGTCGCATCGCGAGTGTACGTGTCCAGCTGCGACGGGGGCTGTCATAGAGAAGACCGGCACAACGAAGAGTGGCCCGCCGGACTCTTCGGCGGGCCACTCTCAGGGGACGTCAGCTGGCGTAGGAGCGCAGACGGTCTGCGTTCTCGCCCTGACGGAGCTTTGTCATCACATCGCGTTCGATCTGGCGGACCCGCTCGCGGGACAGACCGAAGAGCTTTCCGATCTGGTCGAGTGTGCGGGGCTGTCCGTCGTCGAGACCGAACCGCAGGCGGATCACCTGCTGTTCACGCTCATCGAGGGTGGCCAGTACGCGGCGGATGTCGGAGTGCAGCAATTGCGAGATCACCGCGTTCTCCGCCGACATCGCCTCGGCGTCCTCGATGAAGTCGCCCAGGGGCGCCTCCTCGTCGGTGCCGACCGGCATGTCGAGGCTGACCGGATCGCGGCTGTGCTCCAGCAGATCGTTGATCTTGTCCACCGGGATACCCGATTCCTCGGCCAGTTCCTCATCGGTGGCCTCGCGGCCGAGGTTCTGGTGCATCTCCCGCTTGATCCGGGCCAGCTTGTTGACCTGCTCGACCAAGTGGACGGGCAGCCGGATGGTGCGGCTCTGATCAGCCATCCCGCGGGTGATCGCCTGGCGGATCCACCAGGTGGCGTAGGTGGAGAACTTGAAGCCCTTGGTGTAGTCGAACTTCTCCATCGCGCGGATCAGCCCGAGGTTGCCCTCCTGGATCAGATCCAGCAGCGGCATACCGCGACCGGTGTAGCGCTTGGCCAGCGAGACGACCAGCCGCAGGTTGGCCTCCAGCAGGTGCCGGCGGGCCGCCTGGCCGTCGCGCACGATGATGGCCAGATTGCGCTTGCGTGCCTCGCCGAGACGCTTGCGGGTGTCAAGGAGATGCTGGGCGTAGAGGCCGGCCTCGATGCGCTTGGCGAGTTCGACCTCGTCCTCGGCGGTCAGCAGAGCGGTTTTGCCGATTCCGTTCAGATAAACGCGCACAAGGTCGGCGGCTGGACTCTGGGCGTCCAGATCGCCGTCAACCGTGGTGGTGGTGACGTTTGCCATGATGGCCTCCTGTCGGCTGGCGACTGTCACTCCGTTCAACGACCGACTGGACGGGAGAGTTCCCGGGTTCCGCCGATTCCACACGTTCTGACGTGCGCAAATTCAGCTGAATTGTGAGAATGCTTTAAGAAACCCGGTCAACGGGGGATCAGCGCAGCCATTCCTCGTCTGGATAGCTGTTCTGCGGCTGCGGGGGTTCGGACTTCCCGGCCTCCAGGGCAGGCCGCTGACTGTGCGGAAACAGCGCGATCTGCCGCGGGGCATCGGGGTAACGCCTCGGCTCCTCTGCCCGGCGCGGCGGGCGATCGTTGGCGATCAGCACCGCCATCCAGGGCAGCGGGATGGACAGGGCGAGGATTCCCAGGGAGATCAGGCCGTTGTGCCAGATGCCGTAGGCCACCGCGGCGCCGATGAAGGCCGGGATCCGCCAGACCATCAGGGTCAGGTACTTGCGGACGCGCTGGCGGTGCTGCTCATCGTAGGAATGGGCGGCACGGGTGATGAGGACGGGCCGGCCGTCGTCGTCGAAACCCAGATCGTGCGCCATACCCCCACTTTTCCATATCGCAGGCCGTTCAAACGAGGCGGATTTCTTACGGCACAATGGCGGGATGGACACTCAGACCATCGAGCGGCCCGATACCGACGAGCGCGTCGACGACGGTAACGACAGCGATCGGCCCAAGGTCTTCCACTATGTGAAGAAGGACAAGATCGCCGAAAGCGCCGTCATGGGCAACCACGTGGTGGCGCTGTGCGGCGAGGTGTTCCCGGTGACCCGCGCCGCCAAGCCGGGTTCACCGGTCTGCCCGGACTGCAAGCGGATCTACGAAACTCTCAAGAAGGGCTGACACCGGCCGGTTGCCGGTCGGATGTCTGCGCGGCGTCTCCGCTGACCCCGGGCGTGCGATGCCGGTTCCGCCACCGCGCCCGCCAGCGATGCCAGTGCGGTTCGGGGGCGGGCCACTCCTCCTCGATGGCGGCGTTCAGTTCGGCCCCGATCATGATCGAGAATCCCAGGAAGAACGCGAACAACAGGAACGCGATCGGGGTGGCCAACGCCCCGTACGTGTAACCGGTGCGGGTGATGTAGCTCAGGTACACCCGCAGGCCCGCGGTCGCGACTACGAAGAACGCCGTCGCCAGGATGGCGCCCCAGATCAGTCGGTGGGTGGGCAGCGGTTTGGGCAACGACACCCGGTACAGAATCGTCGCCGACAGGACCAGGCCGGCGATCAGCATCGGGTAGTAGCCGGACCGCAGCACCGCGTCGAGGCTGGGCGGTATGTGCGCGGCCACCGCCCGCGGCCCCAGTGCCAGCAGGGGTGCCATGGCGACGACGAAGACCAGCATCACCAGGTACAGGCCCAGGGCGAAGAACCGTTGCCGGACCGGATGGCGCAGCGCGGTCTGGCCGTGGGCCTCCACCACCGAATCGACGTAGGCCGAGATGGCCGACGATCCCGCCCACAGGCTGATCACGAAACCCAGCGAGACCACTTCGCCGCGGGCGCCCTGAATGATGTCGTGGACGGTCGGCTCGATGATCTCGGCGACGATGTTCTTCGAGAAGAAGCTATTCGACGTGCTGATCAGCTGCTGCTGGATGGTGGCCAGGGTGTCGGGCCCGAACAACGGCGCCACGTAGGCCAGGCTGCCGAGAATGCCGAGCAGCAGGGGAGGCAACGACAACACCGACCAGAACCCGGCCTGAGCCGACTCGGAGAAGATCGAATCATCCCAGCTCTTGGACAACGTCCGTTTGGCGATCCGCCATGCGTGATGACGGGTCGGCTTGGCTGGCTGCTCAGTCATCACCGTCCAGCATTCCTGACCACGGCCGTCGCACCGGACACCCCGGCCGTGTCGGTCGGTTAGACGTCCGCTTCCTCGGTTTCACTGACCTCCAGCACCGCGGCCAGTTCGACGAGGCGGGCCTGGTGCTGTTTGGCGTGGTGCTGGCAGAACAGCAGTTCAGCACCGGAGGGGAGTTTGGCCCGCACGCGCGCCGCCGCACCGCAGCGGTCGCAGCGATCAGCCCTGGTCAGTTCGGGACTGGTGATCGTTGCGTTCATGGGCTCCTCCGTCGGGTGCTCAACGTTTCTGAGAGCTCTGGGCGCCGGCGCCGAGATGCCGCCAGCGTGTGTCTACTGTCTCAGACGTTTCGGCCCGCGGCCTTGTTCCCGCGCCGCGCGGATGTGGCGTGTCTCACGCTGCCGTACCCCCTGAGGTTCGTGCAGTGTGGCGGGATGCCAGCCGATGCGCAACTTCTGGTCCACCTGTGCAGCCGGTCGCAATGGGACTCCGCCCGCAGCGACGGCGGGATCCGGCCCGAGCCCGCGGTCGGTTTCGTCCATCTGTCCACCCAGTCGCAGGTCCACCTGCCCGCCAACCGGCTCTTCGCGGGTCGCGCCGACCTGGTGCTGCTGTACCTCGATCCCCGCCGGCTCGGCTCGCCGGTGCGCTGGGAGCCCGGCGTTCCGGGCGACCCCGCCGAGATGGTGTTCCCGCACCTGTACGGTCCGCTGCCGGCGGACGCGGTCGTCACCGTCGAGGCCTATCGGCCCGGGCCGGACGGCAGGTTTCCGGAGTTGTCCACAGCCGGGTCCTGAGGCGAATTCCGGCATCGCCGGAAATTGCTACTTTTCGCCCGGGAACACCGCCCGCTTTTCCTCCCCCGAGGGCCGGCGGATTCCCGCTGACGGTGGCCGGGTATCTGCAGTGCCCGGCCACCTCACCGGCACTTACAGTGCACGAGTGGCCAAACCCCCGAAACTCGGCGTCCGCGACGTCACCGATGTTCCGCTGCGGGAAGTCTCCGGCCTGGCACTGCACGGCTCGCACCTGCTCGCCGTCGGCGACCACGATCCGGCGGTGTTCACCGCACAGCTGGGCCAGTGGCCGCCGGTATGGCGGGGCATCGACCTCGGCGGTCTGGGCCTGCCCGACGGCGGCACCCAGTTCGAAGCCGTGGTCTCCACCGGAGAGCACACCGTGCTGGTCCTGCAGGAGCAACCGGCGCGGGTGCTGCAGTTGGATCTCGCGGCGCCCACGTTGACGGGCGAGTTGCAGCTGACCATTCCCGAAGGTCACCGGCTGCACGAAGCGTGGCTGGGCGATCGCTCCTCGCGCGGTGAGGCGCTGATCCTGGCCGACCGCGGCCATCTGATCGTGGTGAAGGAGAAGGATCCCGCCGCGATCCTCGAGTTCGGACCGGCCGGCGACAGTCCGGTCGGCTGGCGCCGGGGCGGACCGGTGTCGCCGCCGTCCGAAGCCGGGGGTGAGCTCACCGTGCTGGCGACGTGGTGGCTGGGTGAGGACCTGACCGCATGGCTGCCCGATATCAGCGACGCGACCACAGGTCCCGACGGCCGTCTCTACCTGATGTCGGATCAGGGCAGCGCGATCGCCCGGATGCCGGATGCGCTGGATCCCGCCGGCGGCACCGCCGATGCGGATGCGATCTGGCGCATCGCCGGAAGCCCGGAGAACGCCGAGGGTCTGGTGGTCCTGCAGGATGGCACACCACTGGTGGCGTTGGACACGAAGTCCCCGAAGAAGAACCTGCTGCGTCTCGAACCACTGCCGCTGTAATCGCCTGGGCGGCAAGGCTTTCGGTTCTAGTCCAGGTAGTCGCGCAGGACCTGCGAGCGGCTCGGGTGGCGCAGCTTCGACATGGTCTTGGACTCGATCTGACGGATGCGCTCGCGGGTGACCCCGTACACCTGGCCGATCTCATCCAGGGTGCGAGGCTGGCCGTCGGTCAGGCCGAATCGCAGCCGCACCACGCCGGCCTCGCGCTCGGAAAGCGTCTCGAGCACCGACTGCAGCTGATCCTGCAGCAGGGTGAAGGAGACCGCGTCCACGGCCACCACGGCCTCAGAGTCCTCGATGAAGTCGCCGAGCTGGCTGTCACCCTCGTCGCCGATGGTCTGGTCCAGTGAGATCGGCTCGCGGGCGTACTGCTGGATCTCGAGAACCTTCTCCGGGGTGATGTCCATCTCCTTGGCCAACTCCTCCGGAGTGGCCTCGCGACCGAGGTCCTGGAGCAGCTCGCGCTGGATACGGCCGAGCTTGTTGATCACCTCGACCATGTGCACCGGGATGCGGATGGTGCGGGCCTGATCGGCCATCGCGCGGGTGATGGCCTGACGGATCCACCACGTCGCATACGTGGAGAACTTGTAGCCCTTGGTGTAGTCGAACTTCTCCACGGCGCGGATCAGGCCGAGGTTGCCTTCCTGGATCAGGTCCAGGAAGGCCATGCCACGGCCGGTGTAGCGCTTGGCCAGCGAGACCACCAGACGTAGGTTCGCCTCCAGGAGATGGTTCTTCGCGCGGTCGCCGTCGCGGCAGATCCACTGCATATCGCGGCGCTGCTGCACCGGAAGCTTGGCGCCGCCCTCGGTCAGCTCGCCCATCTTCTGGGTGGCGTAGAGCCCGGCCTCGATCCGCTTGGCCAGTTCCACCTCCTCCTCGGCGTTGAGCAGGGCGACCTTGCCGATCTGCTTGAGGTAGGCGCGCACCGAGTCCGCCGAGGCGGTGAGCTCGGCATCCTTGCGGGCCTGGCGCAGCGCCTCGGACTCCTCTTCGTCCCAGACGAAATCGCCGGACGCCTTGTCCTTGTCGGACGGCTCGGGAAGGTCCTCCTCGTCGGCGTCGACGGCGGGTGCGGCCGGATCCGCGGCAGCCTCATCGACCTCCAGATCCTCGAGGTCGATCACCACCTCTAGGTCGGTCTCGACGACCAGATCGGTGTCGAGTTCGTCGAGGAGAACCTCTTCGTCCTTGCCGGCCTCGGCTTCGGCTGCGGCGGCTGCCTTCTTGCCCCGGCCGCGGGGCGCCTTGGCCTCCTCGACCGCAACGGCTGCCTTGGTGGCCCTGACTGCCTTGGCAGGTGCGGCTTTGGCGGCTTTCGCCGGTGCCGTCTTGGCTGGGGCCTTGGTGGGCTTGGTGGGCTTGGTGGACTTGGTGGGCTTGGTGGGCTTGGTGGCCTTGGCGGGTGCGACCTTGGCGGCTTTCACCGATGCCGTCTTGGCTGAAGCTTTGGCTGCCTTGGCGGGTGCGGCTTTGGCGGCCTTCGCCGGTGCCGACTTCGCCGCTTTGGCAGGTGCGGCTTTCGCGGTGGGTTTGGCTTTGGCCGGCGCCTTGGCGGCCTTGACCGGCTTGGCGGGGCCCTTGACGACCTTGGCAGGTGCTTTGGCGGCCCTGGCAGCAGCCTTGGCCGGGGCTTTGGCGGCTCTGACAGGAGCCTTGGCCGGGGCTTTGGCGGCTCGGGAGGGAGCGGCCTTGGCGGCCTTCGCAGCAGCCTTGGCCGGGGCTTTGGCGGCCTTGGCGGGTGCGGCCTTAGCCGCCTTCACCGGGGCTGTGGCGGCCTTATTCCCGGTCGTGGCCACTGCCTTCTTGGCGGGGGTCTTGGTGGCGGTGCGCTTCACCGGCTTTTTGGTTGCCGGGCTGGCTTTGGTCGCTGCCACGTACACCCTTTCGGTCGTGCAACTTCCGGGGCGGGCGCAGGCCTGCCTAGCCGGGAGCGTTAGCTATGCGGAATATGGGGGCGTGATCTGCAGGGATACTCACCGCCGTGTTCGGCGGCCGCCGCGTCCATTGTAACGACTGTCCGGCCATACGCTGAATCGCAGCGGTTCGGATCAGCGCCGTTCAGTGCCCGGATTGCGCCTCGGCCGCCGCCATGGCGGCTCCGACGATGCCCGCGGTGTTGAGCAGTTCGGCTGCAACGACGGGGGTCCGGTTGGTCAGCAACGGGATCCATTTCTCGGACTTTCGGCTGATCCCACCGCCGGCGATGAACAGGTCCGGCCACATCGCGTTCTCGACGGCGACGAGGACCTTTGAGACCTCCTTGGTCCACCGCCGGAACTTCCAGCCCTTGCGTTCCTTGACCGAGGATGCGGCCCGGTGCTCGGCTTCCTTGCCGTCGACCTCGATGTGGCCGAATTCGGTGTTGGGCAACAGCATTCCGTTATGGATCACCGCCGAACCGATACCGGTGCCGAACGTCAGAAGGATGACCACACCCTTGTGGTCGCGCCCGGCGCCGTAGCGCTGTTCGGCCAGTCCGGCTGCGTCGGCATCGTTGAGCACGGTCACCGGGCGGCCGTCCAGGGCCCGGCTGTACTGCTCGGCCGCGTTGGCTCCGATCCAGGCCCGGTCGACGTTCGCCGCGGTGTGCACCACGCCGTCGACCACCACGCCCGGATAGGTGACGCCCAGCGGCCCCGAGAATTCGAAATGGCGGACCACCTCGGCCACCGTCGCCGTCACCGCCTCGGGAGTCGCCGGCTGGGGCGTTTCGAGACGGAAGCGCTCGCCCACCAGCTTCCCGGTGGCCAGATCGACGATGGCACCCTTGACCCCGCTCCCGCCGACGTCGACACCGAGGGCCTGGCCGGAGATGGTTTCGGTCATTGGAAAACACTAACGGGTGAGCGGTTCGGCGACCGGGCGAATGTGTGGCGGGGGATGTGCTGCGATAGCAGGGTGACCGACGATCAGACCCGCTCGTTGCGAGACGTGGCCGAACGGGTGGCGACGGAGGCCGCGTACTTCGTTCGTAACCGGCGCGCCGAATTATTCGGTGATGACGCCGCCGGGCCACGCGAGGAGGGTTCCGCCGTCCGGGTCAAGAGCGGCCCCACCGATCCGGTCACCATCGTCGACACCGAGACCGAGCAACTCGTGCGCAGACGGCTGGCCGAACTACGACCGGGTGAGCCGATTCTCGGCGAGGAGGAGGGTGGCGCCGAAGCCGCCGCCGGTGCGGTGCGATGGGTGGTGGATCCCATCGACGGGACGGTGAACTTCGTCTACGGCATTCCGGCCTACGCCGTGTCGATCGCCGCCCAGATCGACGGCGTCTCGGTGGCCGGCGCGGTCGCCGACGTGTGCAGCGGTGAGGTGTACTCGGCCGCGGCCGGCGGGGGAGCGCATGTACTGGCTCGCGGGGAGCGCAGGCCGTTGCGCTGCAGCGCCGCATCGGATCTCTCAATGACGTTGTTGGGCACCGGTTTTGGGTACGACCCGCATCGCCGCGCGATCCAGGCTGAGCTGGCGGCCGGGATGCTCCCTCTGGTGCGCGACATCCGCCGCATCGGCTCGGCCGCGCTGGATCTGTGCCTGGTCGCGTCCGGCCGGCTCGATGCGCATTACGAGCACGGTCTCAACGCCTGGGACTGGGCGGCCGGCGCGCTGATCGCAGCCGAGGCCGGAGCTTTGGTGGTGCTGCCGCAACCGGATGCGGGCGGCCCGGCGCCGCTGCTGGTCGCCGCCGCGCCTGGTGTGTCCGCCCAACTGCTGGCGGCGCTGGACCGGTTATCGGGTCTGGGGCCGCTGCCGTGAGCCGGTCAGCAGGTTCCGCTGTGAATCTTGGCGAGCAGCGCCGAGTCGGCCGGCTCGCTGGCGCCCGGACGTAGACCGGACAGCACAGCCGAGATGTCGTCACTGTTGGCCAGTGAGGTGAAGTCGGTGCCGATCACCAGATCGACCGAGTCGTCTTTGCGGTCATCCTGGTAGAGCTCGACGCACGGCGCCACCAGCCAGACCGCGGCCGCGTCGGCCCTGCCGTCCGGACCGAACCTGATCTGACCCTGGCAGGACAACCGGGCGCCGGCATAGATCGGATCATTGGCCGCCGTCGGCGCGGCGAACCCCAGATCGCGCAGCGCCCCGGCGACCTCGCCGGCCTGGCCGCCCTGCCCGCTGGCATTGAGGACGCGGACCTTGGTGTCATTGAGCTTGGCCGGGGCGACGTCGACCAGGCCCGAGCCGGAGACCCGCTCGCCGAGCCGTGGCGCGCCGGAATCGGCCGGCGCAGGCGGAGCAGGGCAGCCGGACGCCTCGTTCACGTCGGCGGGCCGGGTGAGCACGAGCGTCCACACCAGAGCGGTCAGGATGAAAAGCACGGCAACGGCGATGATCCCGGGCCGGTAGTTGCGGTGACGGAACGGTTGCCCGTTCTTGTCGTAAGCTGTCCCCGCGGCAATGTGTGCGACCACGAGAGCACTGTAGTGGGCAAGGGGTCGGGCTGTTAGAACACGCCGATCGGCCAAATTCAGCGAATGTGACGTAAATCACGTGCAGACTCGCCGATTCCCGGGCAGGAATGGTTTTGCTCATGCGTTCCCCGCTGATACAAAGTGCGCGCAGGTTTGACCAACATCGAGACGACGAAGGGAGTGACGATGGCCACCGATTACGACGCCCCACGGCGTACCGAGAGCGACGAGGTCGCCGAGGATTCCCTCGAGGAGCTGACCGCCCGCCGCAACGAGGCGCAATCGGCCGTCGTCGACGTCGACGAATCCGAATCGGCGGAATCCTTCGAGCTGCCCGGCGCGGACCTGTCCGGCGAGGAACTCTCGGTCCGGGTGGTGCCGAAGCAGGCCGACGAATTCACCTGCTCGAGCTGCTTTTTGGTCCACCACCGCAGCCGGCTGGCCAGCGAGAAAAACGGCCAGATGATCTGCACTGACTGCGCGGCCTAAGCGCGCAACGCGGCGAGTACCCGGTCGGGGTGCCGCGAACTCACCAGCCAGTACGGCGTCGGATCGTCCGGATCGTCGAGCACCACCAGCACCATCGGGCCCACCCAGGATCGGTGCAGCACGTATGCGGCCGGGTCGAGCTGGCGCCCCATCGCCGCCGATTTCGCCGATTTGGGCACCGCCGCGCAGCGTTGCACCACCGAGACCGGCAGGTGGGCGGGTCCGGCCCACAACTGGGCGTCGGGGCCATCGCCGATCACCCGGACCTCCAAGCGGCTCAGCCAGAGCAGCACACCTGCGGCGGAGGCGCCGAGCACGGCGTAGGCGACGAAGGCCGGCATCTTGAGGATGCTCATGTTGACCTCGGCTGCGAACAGCGTCGCCAGCCCGAGACCGAGCGGCCACCACCACCACGGCACCCACAACCTCTCGCGGTAGCGCACGGTTTGCGAGGTCATACGCGAGCCAGACACCCGGCCAAGGGTAGTCTTGCCCCTCGTGCCCACCAGTCTTGCGGTGGTTCGCCTGGACCGCGATCTCCCGATGCCCAGCCGTGCCCACGACGGCGACGCCGGCGTCGATCTGTACAGCGCCGAGGATGTCGAGTTGGCACCGGGACAGCGCAGCCTGGTCCCCACCGGGATCGCGGTGGCCATCCCGCGCGGCATGGTGGGTCTGGTGCATCCACGTTCCGGTCTGGCTGCGCGCGTGGGCCTTTCGATCGTCAACAGCCCGGGCACCGTTGACGCCGGCTACCGCGGCGAGATCAAGGTGTCGCTGATCAACCTCGACCCCGAGGTGCCGATCACGATCCGCCGCGGCGACCGGATCGCCCAACTGATCGTTCAGCAGGTCGAGTTACCTGAAATGGTCGAGGTGGACTCCTTCGAGGAGGCCGGCCTGGCTGACACCACCCGTGGCGATGGCGGCCACGGTTCATCCGGCGGACATGCGAGTTTGTGATGGCATTCGGTAGACGTAAGCGCGACGAGGACAGTGGTGCGGCCAGTGGTGCGGCCACGACCTCCGGTGAGAAGAACGACGAGACGGTCACCGAGGCCGCTGCGGAGGAGGCGGCCACCGACGTGGTCGAGCAGGATCTCGACGAGGACCGGGGCCCCTTCGACGTCGAGGATTTCGACAACGCCGAGGACGCCAATCTGGGGCGACTGGATCTCGGGTCGGTGCTGATCCCGATGCCGCCGGGCGGTCAGGTCCAGGTCGAGATGCAGCCGAACGGACTGCCCAACGCGATCTGGGTGGTGACGCCCAACGGTCGCTTCACCATCGCCGCCTACGCCGCGCCCAAGTCACCCGGACTGTGGCGCGAGATCGCCGCCGAACTGGCCGACGCACTGCGCAACGACAACGCCACGGTCACCATCGAGGACGGCCCGTGGGGGCGCGAGGTGGTGGGGACCGGCACCGGCGTGGTGCGCTTCATCGGTGTCGACGGCTATCGCTGGATGATCCGCTGCGTGGCCAACGGCACCGCCGAAACCATCGCCGCGGTTGCCGCGGAGGCACGGGAAGCGCTGGCGGACACCGTGGTTCGCCGTGGCGAGACTCCTCTGCCGGTGCGCACCCCGCTGCCGGTGCAGTTACCCGAGGAGATGGCGGCCCAACTTCGTGCCGCCGCGGCCCAACAGGCCCAGCAGGCAATGATGGCCGCTCAGCAGGCGATGCTGCATCAGCAGCAGATCCAGCAACAGCAGCAGGAGGAGGCCGAGCGGCGGATGGCTGCCGAGGCGGCCATGCAGAAGTCCGGCCCGGGCGAGAGCTAGTAGAGCTGGTCGGCGCAGTCCCCCAGTGCGGCCAGGCAGGCTTCACCGAGTGCCTCGGGGCGCGGTCCGAACTCCGCGAAGGTGATGGTGCGCAGTGTCGCCCGCGGCGCGGTGTGTGCCCAGTGCTCGGCGACCCGGAGCGGATGCACCGCGTCGTCGGGGGAACCGACGACACCCATCGGCGCCGAGAGCCGGCCCAGCGCTGCGGTGTCCGGCGCCGGGTAGCCGGCGGCGGCCTCCATCGCCTCGGGCAGCGCCGGCCACTGCCGACGCCAGGACCGCTCCAGTTCGTCGGCCAGCCACGCCGGGCTGGACTCGCGCATCGCGCTGATCACCGCCTCCAGGCCGTCGTGGCGCAGGCTGGCCGCGGTGTGCCGGGCCGAGACCGCGGCCGGAGCGTTCCCGGGCGCACCGGTCCACGGCGGCAACGCGGCCAGCACGGCGACCGTCCGGGTCGGGTTGGCCAGCGCCCAGGCTGCGCCGAACGCCGCCCCCAGCGACACCCCGCCCACCGCGATCGGGCCCCGGGCGGCGGCCGCCTCGACTGCGGATGCGTAGCCGGTCAGTAGGTCGGCGGGCTGCGGCGGCACGGCGACCAGCACCGCTCCGGCCCGCTCGAGAGGTCCGGCGAAGGCTCTGCGCAGGTAGTCCTCGTCGGACCCGGTTCCGGGCATCAACACCGTCATCACACCGCGCAGGTCGATCGCCACCCCACGATCGTGCCTGGTGAGGATCGCCGCTCCGCGCACGGGTATGGCGCGTGGCGCCGGGCCATAACAAGGTCTACGGTGGCGGTGTCAGTGAGAACGCACATGCAGGAGAGATATGGCTGCGGCCGATGGTTTTGTACGCCGCCTGACCCGTCGAAAGACGGACAACCCCCAACGACGCGATACCGAGGTGCTCAGCGGTGACTCCCCGGGAGACGGCGCGCAGCGCGCCGTCGATTGTCAGCGCGGCCAGGAGGTGACGATGGTCGGGGAACTGCGCAGCGTGGAAACCAGTGGCAAGGGCTCCGCGGGCGGTCTGCGCGCCGAACTGTTCGACGGCACCGATACCGTGGTGCTGGTGTGGCTGGGCCAGCGCCGAATCCCCGGTATCGACTGCGGGCGCACGCTGCGAGTGCACGGCCGGGTGGGCATGCTGGAGAACGGCAGCAAGGCGATCTACAACCCGCACTACGAAATTCAGCGTTGAGTTCCGGGCAGAGCGCGGAGCAGAGGGCGGACAAGACCCCTGGCCAGGCGCTGCTCGATCAGATGGGCGGGGTCAGCGGCCTGATCTATTCGGCGCTTCCGGTCGCCGTCCTGGTTCCGGTCAATACCGCGTTCGGCCTGCTTCCGGCGATCCTGTCCGCGCTCGGCGTCGCGTTGCTGATCCTGCTGTGGCGGTTGTACCGGCATGACTCGGTCCAGCCGGCGCTGGCGGGGTTCTTCGGCGTAGGCCTGAGCGCGCTGATCGCCTGGCTGGTCGGTGCCTCCAAAGGGTATTTCCTGCTGGGGATCTGGACATCGCTGATCTGGGCCGCGGTGTTCGCCGCATCGGTGCTGATCCGGCGGCCCGCCGTGGGCTACGTGTGGAGCTGGGTCAACGGTCACGACCGCGCCTGGCGCCGGTCCCGACGCGCCGTGCTGGCGTTCGACCTGGCGACCCTGACCTGGGTCGCGGTCTTCGGTGCCCGTTTCCTCGTTCAGCACCACCTCTACGACGCCGACAAGACCGGCTGGCTGGGAGTCGCCCGCATCGCGATGGGCTGGCCGCTGACAGCGGTCGCGGCGCTGGGCACCTACCTGGCCATCCGGGCGGCCCAGCGGGCGCTGCACGCCGGCCATTCCGGCGCGCAGCCGACGGGCTGAATCAGTTATCCGAGCCGCGGCCGAAAAGGCTGCGCAGTTCGTCCTCGACATCGGGTGATGCGACGAACAGCAACTCGTCTCCCCCTTCGAGCGGCTCGTCCGCCTCGGGCACGATGACGCGCTGGCCGCGCAGGATGGTGACCAGGGCTGCGTCGCGGGGCAGCGTCAGCTTGCGGACCGGACGTCCGCCCCAGCGGGTGTCCTCCGGAAGGGTGATCTCCACGAGGTTGGCGTTACCCTTGCGAAACTCCATGAGCCGCACGACATCTCCGACCGTGAAGGCCTCTTCCACCAGGGAGGCGAGCATTCGCGGCGTGGAGACGGCGTGGTCGACGCCCCATGCGCTGTCGAACAGCCACTCGTTACGAGGGTCGTTGACCCGGGCCACTACACGGGGTGCGGCGAACTCGGTCTTGGCCAGCAGGGACAGCACCACATTGGCTTTGTCATCGCCGGTCGCGGCGATCACCACGTCGAATTCCTCGAGGTGCATGGACTCCAGCAGGGTCAGCTCGCAGGCGTCGCCGAGTACCCAGTGCGCGGCCGGGATGGCGTCGGGTTCGACGTGACGGGCGTTGCGGTCGATGAGGGTGACGGCGTGTCCGTTGTCGACCAGCTCGCGCGCGATCGAACGGCCGACGGCGCCGGCACCGGCGATGGCGACTTTCATTCCCCGACCCCTTCCGCGGGCTGCGCAGCGGCGATGGCCAAGGCCTCGGCGGCGTGTCCCGACACCGCCGCCAGGTAGACCTGATCGCCGGCCTGGATGACCGTGTTGGCGTCGGGCAGCACCCCGGTGCCGAACCGGATCAGGAAGGCGACCCGGGCTCCGGTGGCCTCCTCCAGGACGGTTACCGGATGGCCGGCCCACCGCTCATGAAGCTCGGCCTCGCAGACCGCCACGGTGCCGCTGGGATCGCGCCATTTTGTAGTTTCGGTCTCATGGGTGAGGGTGTTGAGCAACCGGTCGGTGGTCCAGGGAACGGTCGCAACCGTGGGGATGCCGAGCCGCTCGTAGACCGCGGCACGTTTGGCGTCGTAGATACGGGCCACCACCCGCTGCACACCGAACATCTCGCGGGCCACCCTGGCCGAGATGATGTTGGAGTTGTCCCCGGACGACACCGCGGCGAAGGCATCCGCGCGCTCAATTCCGGCTCTCAGCAACACTTCTCGGTCAAAACCCATACCCAGCACGCGCTCGCCGCTGAAATCGGGGGACAGTCGGTTGAACGCGGTCGGGTCGCGATCGATGATCGCCACGTCGTGCCCGACCCGGCACAGCGCGTCGGCCAGTGAGGCCCCGACGCGGCCGCACCCCATCACCACAACCCGCACCTGAAGTCCTTTCGGCAGTCATGTTCGATACGTGGTCGGCGGCCCGCCGAAGGGCCGTCTCGGTACCCGGAACGCTACCGCCATCGGGCCGAAGGCCTACCCTTGGCTATCGTGTCGAAGCTTTCCGGCGGCCTGCGCCGGGTTCTGATCGGGCAGCCGTTCCGTAGCGACAAGCTGGCCCACACGCTGCTGCCCAAGCGCATCGCCCTGCCGGTTTTCGCCTCCGATGCCATGTCGTCGGTCGCCTACGCCCCGGAGGAGATCTTCCTGGTGCTCTCGGTGGCCGGCCTGTCGGCCTACACCCTGGCGCCCTGGATCGGCGTGGCGGTGGCACTGGTCATGCTGGTGGTCGTCGCCTCCTACCGGCAGAACGTGCACGCCTACCCCTCCGGTGGTGGCGACTACGAGGTGGTGACCACCAATCTTGGCCATACCGCCGGGCTGACGGTCGCCAGCGCACTGCTGGTCGACTACGTGCTGACCGTCGCGGTGTCGATGGCCTCGGCGATGTCGAACATCGGCTCGGCGGTGCCGCTGATCGCCCAGCACAAGGTGATCTTCGCGGTCACCGCCATCGCGCTGCTCACCGCGATGAATCTGCGCGGCATCCGGGAGTCCGGTACGGCGTTCGCGATCCCGACATATGCGTTCATCGTCGGGATGTTCATCATGATCCTCTGGGGTTTCTTCCAGATTCACGTGCTCGGCCATGACCTTCAGGCCGAGTCGGCCGGCTTCGAACTGCACTCCGAACACGGCGACGTGATGGGCCTGGCGCTGGTGTTTCTGGTCGCCCGGGCGTTCTCCTCGGGTTGTGCGGCGCTTACCGGCGTTGAGGCCATCAGCAACGGTGTGCCGGCGTTCCGCAAGCCGAAATCCAAGAACGCCGCGACCACTCTGGCGATGCTCGGCTCGCTGGCAGTCGCGATGTTCATGGGGATGATCATGCTGGCCATCAACACCGGGGTGAAGATCGCCGAGAACCCCGCCGAACAGCTGATCGGCGCCCCGCCGAACTACCACCAGAAGACCCTGGTGGCGCAACTGGCCGACGCGGTCTTCCACGACTTCCCGGTCGGGCTGTTCCTGATCACCGGCGTCACCGCACTGATCCTCGTGCTGGCCGCCAACACCGCGTTCAACGGCTTCCCGGTGCTCGGCTCGATCTTGGCCCAGGATCGCTACCTGCCGCGCCAGCTGCACACCCGTGGTGACCGGCTGGCGTTCTCCAACGGCATCGTCTTCCTGGCGCTGGCCGCGATCGCGTTCGTCGTCGCGTTCAACGCGGAGGTGACGCAGCTCATCCAGCTCTACATCGTCGGGGTGTTCGTCTCGTTCACGCTCAGCCAGATCGGCATGGTGCGGCACTGGAACCGCCATCTGCGCACCGAGGAGGACCCGCAGGAGCGTCGCCGGATGATCCGGTCGAGGACCATCAACACGATCGGATTCATCGCCACCGGCGCGGTGCTGATCGTCGTGCTGGTGACCAAGTTCCTGGCCGGTGCCTGGATCGCGATTGTGGCCATGACGAGCCTGTTCATCCTGATGAAGGGCATCAACCGGCACTACGCATCCGTCTCGCGCGAACTCACGCCCGACGAAGAGGAAGCCGGTTCGGTGGTGCTGCCCAGCCGCAACCACGCCGTGGTGCTGGTGTCCAACATGCAATTACCCACCCTGCGGGCGCTGGCGTACGCGCGGGCCACCCGCCCCGACGTGCTGGAGGCGGTCACCGTCAACGTCGAGGACGGGGAGACCAAGAAGCTGGTGCACGAGTGGGAGGAGAGCGACATCACGGTGCCGCTCAAGGTGCTCGCCTCGCCGTACCGCGAGGTGACCGGACCGGTGCTCGATTACATCAAGCGGATCAGCAACGAGTCGACCCGCACGGTGGTCACCGTCTTCATTCCCGAATACGTGGTCGGGCACTGGTGGGAACAGGTGCTGCACAACCAGAGCGCACTTCGGCTCAAGGCCCGGCTGCTGTTCCTGCCCAACGTCATGATGACTTCGGTTCCCTGGCAACTGAACTCCTCGGAGCGGGTCAGGCAGCTCGAGGGACAGAGCGCAGCGGGCGACGTCCGCCGCGGCTTCGTGGAGTGACCGGCCCGGCCAGGATGGAGCCGGCCCCGTCCGAACTTGAGCTGACCGCCGGTCCGGCAGCCAACGGTGGGAGCTGTGTGGCCCGCCACGACGGCCGGGTGGTGTTCGTCCGCTACGCCCTGCCCGGTGAGACGGTCCGGGTGCGGGTCACCTCGCAGCGGGGCTCGTACTGGAACGCCGACGCGATCGAGGTGCTGGAGGCTTCGCCCGACCGGATCGACCCGCTGTGTCCGATCGCCGGTGTGGACGGGTCCGGCTGCTGTGACCTGTCATTCGTGCAACCGCAGGCGGTGCGCAGGCTCAAGGGCGAGGTGGTCGCCAATCAGCTTGCCCGGCTGGGGGATTACCGGTGGGAGGGCTGCGCTGAGCCGGTCGGTGCGGCCGGCGCACTGGGCTGGCGGACGCGGGTGCGGCTCGCGGTGGGCGCCGATGGTCACGCCGGTTTCCATCGCTACCACAGCACCGATCTGGTCACCGATCTTCGCTGTGGGCAGCTGCCCGACGGCATGCTCGCCGGTCTGGACTCGCGACGGTGGCGTCCGGGTGACCAGGTGCACGTCGTCCTCGACGACGACGGGCGCCGTCACGTGGTGTCCACGAATAAGGATCGGCGCGGTGTCACCGTCTCCGAAGGGGATCGGGAGTGCGCGCAACGCGTGGGCGAGCGCAGCTGGCGGTTACCGGTCACCGCGTTCTGGCAGTCCCATCGCGAGGCTCCTGCGGCCTACACCGCACTGGTGGCGCAGTGGGCGGCCGGACAGCAGGGCGGGCAGGCCTGGGATCTCTACGGCGGCGCGGGACTGTTCGCCGTCGCACTGGCCGAATCGGTCGGGGACCGCGGTCTGGTCCTCACGGTGGACACCTCGCGTCCGGCGGCCGAGGCGGCGCGATCCGCGCTGGCCGACCTCGGTCAGGTGCACGTGGTCTCGGAGTCGGTGCGCCGCTTTCTGGAAGGCCGCAGCGACAGAGCCGATATCGCCGTTCTGGACCCGCCGCGGGCCGGCGCCGGGCGGGAGGTCATCGATCTGCTGGCCGCTACCGGGGTGTCCCGGGTGATCCACATCGGTTGTGAGGCAGCGTCATTCGCCCGCGACATCGGGTTGTATCAACGGCACGGATATCGGGTGGAGCAGCTTCGGGTCTTCGATGCGTTCCCGCTGACGCATCACGTCGAGTGTTTCGCGCTGCTGAGCCGATAGAGTCGTCAAGTGCCGTTACGGTCGTTGTTCTCCCGCGGGTCCTGGACGGAGACCCGCCGTGTCATCCACATCCTGCACAAGGAGACCGTCGGCGGCGCGATCCTGCTGGCGGCTGCAACCGTCGCGCTGGTATGGGCCAACTCCCCGTGGTCGGCGTCCTATCACGCGCTGACCGCTCTGAAAGTCGGCACCGACGATCTGGGCCTGCACCTGAACCTGTCGCTGGGCGGGTGGGCCGCCGACGGACTGCTGGCCATCTTCTTCTTCGTAGTCGGGCTGGAACTCAAGCGGGAGTTCGTCGCGGGCGATCTGCGCGACCCGGCCCGCGCCGCGTTGCCGATCGCCGCGGCGGTCGGCGGAATGGCGGCGCCGGCCCTGATCTTCACCGCCTTCGCCGCCGGTGCCGAACATGGCGCGCTCAAGGGCTGGGCCATCCCGACCGCGACCGACATCGCCTTCGCCGTCGCGGTGCTGGCCGTCATCTCGACCCATCTGCCGGCGGCGCTGCGCACCTTCCTGTTGACCCTGGCCGTGGTCGACGACCTGCTGGCCATCACGGTGATCGCGGTGTTCTACACCGCAAAGATCAACCTGGGCGCGCTGCTGCTGGCGCTCATCCCGCTGGCAGTGTTCGCCGTGCTGGTCCAGCGCCGGATCGAGATCTGGTGGCTGCTGGTCCCGCTGGCGGTCATCACCTGGGCGCTGGTCCACGAGTCCGGGATCCACGCCACCGTGGCCGGGGTGCTGCTCGGCTTCACGGTCCCGGTCCGCCGCCATGACGGCGAGGAGGGTCCCGGGCCGGCCGAGCACTTCGAGCACCGGATGCGGCCGATCTCGGCCGGGTTCGCGATCCCGGTGTTCGCCTTCTTCGCCGCCGGGGTGACCTTCGGCGGTCTTAAGGGCCTGATGGCGGCGCTCGGGGACCCGATCGCGATGGGCGTCGTCGGCGGGCTGGTGGTGGGCAAGACGCTCGGGGTATTCGGCACCACCCGGGCGCTGGCGGCCTTCACCCACGCCGACCTCGATCCCTCGCTGCGCTGGATCGACGTCTTCGGCGTCTCGATCCTGGCCGGGATCGGGTTCACGGTGTCGCTGTTGATCGGGGAGTTGGCCTACGCCGACCAACCGTCGCGCCAGGCGCTGGTGAAGGTGGCCGTGCTCACCGGATCCCTGCTGGCAGCACTGCTGGCCGCGGGGGTCCTGCGCATCCGCAACCGGCACTATCGGTCGGTGTTCGAACTGGAGACCGCCGATCCCGACCAGGACGGTGTGCCCGACGTCTATCTCACAGGCCGGGACGCGCACGGAACGGGTGGGTAGACTGGGCGGATGCTCGAGCAGATCCGCGGCCCCGCTGATCTGCAGCGCCTTTCCCAGGACCAGCTGACCGATCTGGCCGAGGAGATCCGCGAGTTCCTCATCCACAAAGTCGCCGCGACCGGCGGCCACCTGGGACCCAACCTCGGTGTGGTGGAACTCACCCTCGCGCTGCACCGGGTCTTCGACTCACCGCACGACCCGATCATCTTCGACACCGGCCACCAGGCGTACGTGCACAAGATGCTGACCG
Organism: Mycobacteriaceae bacterium; assembly: GCA_029977845.1. Lineage (GTDB taxonomy): Bacteria > Actinomycetota > Actinomycetes > Mycobacteriales > Mycobacteriaceae > Mycobacterium. The sequence continues at coordinate 84,040 of JAPOKC010000007.1, forward strand.
GGCGCGGTGCAGACTTCGACACGCTTCGCTGCAAGGGCGGGCTGTCGGGTTACCCGTCGCGCGCCGAAAGTGACCATGACTGGGTCGAGTCCAGCCACGCCTCGGCCGCGCTGTCCTACGCTGACGGGCTGTCCAAGGCATTCGAACTGTCCGGACAGCGCAACCGGCATGTGGTCGCCGTCGTCGGTGACGGCGCGCTCACCGGAGGGATGTGCTGGGAGGCGCTCAACAACATCGCCGCGGGCAAGCGTCCGGTGGTCATCGTGGTCAACGACAACGGGCGCAGTTACGCGCCCACCATCGGCGGACTGGCCGAGCATCTGTCCGCGCTGCGTCTGCAACCCGGCTACGAGCGCTTCCTGGAGCGCAGCCGCAACGTGGTACGCGGCATCCCGCTGATCGGCGAGGTCTGCTTCCAGGCCATGCACAGCGTCAAGGCCGGCATCAAGGACGCGGTCTCCCCGCAGGCGATGTTCACCGACCTGGGTCTCAAGTACGTCGGTCCGATCGACGGCCATGACGAGCACGCCGTCGAGAGCGCTCTGCGGCACGCCCGGGGCTTCAACCGGCCGGTGATCGTGCACGTCGCCACCCGCAAGGGGATGGGCTATCCGCCGGCTGAGAACGACGAGGCCGAGCAGATGCACTCGACCGGGGTCATCGACCCGAAGACCGGACTGGCCACCAGGGCGTCCGCGCCGGGCTGGACGTCGGTGTTCTCCGACGCGCTGATCGCCTACGCCGGGGCGCGCCGCGACATCGTGGCGATCACCGCCGCCATGCCCGGTCCCACCGGTCTGGCGCAGTTCGGTGAGCAGTTCCCCGACCGGCTCTTCGACGTCGGTATCGCCGAGCAGCACGCGATGACCTCGGCCGCCGGCCTGGCCATGGGCGGTATGCATCCGGTGGTGGCGATCTACTCCACCTTCCTCAACCGAGCCTTCGACCAGATCATGATGGACGTGGCGCTGCACAAACTCCCCGTCACCATGGTCCTCGATCGGGCCGGCATCACCGGTAACGACGGCGCCAGCCACAACGGCATGTGGGACCTGTCGATCCTCAACATCGTCCCCGGTATCCGGGTGGCAGCCCCGCGCGACGGCGCCCGGTTGCGCGAGGAACTCGGCGAGGCACTCGACGTCAAGGACGGCCCGACCGCCATCCGGTTCCCCAAAGGCGAAGTGGGCCAAGATATTCCGGCCCTCGAACGCCGATCCGGCGTGGACATCCTGGCCCGTCCGGCCGACGGTCTCGGTGAGGACGTGTTGCTGATCGCGGTGGGCGCTTTCGCGCCGATGGCGCTGAAGGTGGCCGACCGGTTGCGCAACCAGGGCATCGGCGTGACCGTTGTCGATCCTCGCTGGGTGCTGCCGGTCCCGTCAGTACTGGGTCCGCTGGCGCGGTCGCACAAGCTGGTGGTCACCTGCGAGGACAACGGGATCGCCGGAGGCGTGGGCTCAGCGGTCTCGTCGGCCCTGCGCGCAGCTGAGATCGACGTGCCGTGCCGGGACCTCGGTGTGCCGCAGCGATTCCTCGATCACGCCTCCCGGGGCGAGGTGCTCGCCGAGGTGGGCCTCACCGAGCAGAACATCGCCCGCCAGGTGACCGGCTGGGTGGCCGCCCTCGGCGCGGCCGACGAAGTGACCGAACGGGTCGACTGAACCTTCTGCTAGGCCTGCTGCTGCGGCAGCAGCACCCGGGTCAGAACCGGGACCACCAGATTGCGCTGCCAATCGCGCGCGCTGCAGCTGCGCAGATAGCCGTCCACGGTGTCCGGGTCGACGTCCCCGGACTCCTGCCATTCCCAGCACAACCGGCGGATCGTCTCCGGAGACACGAGATTCTCGGTCGGTACGCCCACCTCGCCGGAGAGTTCGGTCAGCGCGAACTTGACGACCTCCAGACGTGCGGCGGCCTCCGGTTTGCGCTTGCCCCAGCGCACCGGTGGCGGCGGACCGTTGTTCGGCTCCCCGGTCTCCACGGGTTCGGTGCTCGACCGGGCGGTGGCCAGGGCGTCCAGCCACACCTTCGCCGACTTGCGTTGCCTCTGTCCGCCGAACACCGGCAGTGCGGTCAACTCCTCGACGGTCTCGGGGTCGGCCATCGCCGCGGCGATGATCGCCGCGTCAGGCAGGATGCGCCCCGGCGCGATATCCCGGCTTCGGGCGATCTGATCGCGCACCGTCCACAGTTCCCGCACCGCCGCGAGTCCCTTGCCGGTGCGGACTTTGTGGATTCCCGATGTTCTGCGCCACCGGTCGCGTCGGGTGGGCGAGCTCTCGGCCTGCCGCAGGAACTCGAATTCCTCTGCAGCCCAGGTGTTCTTACCCTGATCGGCCAACACACCCTCGATCGCCGCACGCAACTCGATCAGCACCTCCACGTCGAGTGCGGCGTAGTTGAGCCAGGCGTCGGGCAACGGCCGCTTGGACCAGTCGGCGGCGCCGTGCCCCTTGGCCAGTCCGAGGCCGAGCAGTCGCTGGACCATCGCGGCGAGGTTCACCCGCTCGAAACCGGCCAGCCGTCCGGCGAGTTCGGTGTCGTAGAGGGCGGGTGGACGCAGTCCCACCTCGGCAAGACACGGCAGGTCCTGATCGGCGGCGTGCAGGATCCACTCGTCATCGCCGAGGACATCGGCCAGCGGTCGCAGGGCGTCGATCGGGCTGCCGCCGTGGTTCACCGGGTCGATCAGCACGGTGCCGGCGCCTTCGCGCCGGATCTGGATCAGGTAGGCGCGGTTGGAGTAACGGAAGCCCGATGCGCGTTCGGCGTCGACGGCGAACGGCCCGCGGCCGGACGCCAGCTTTCCTGCGGCCCCGGCGATCTCGTCGGCGCTGACCGCCACCGGCGGCACACCCTCGGCGGGACGCAGCAGCGGTGTGGGCGCGGGTTCCTCAGTCGGTTCGTCGGCCGGTACGTCGGACATGTCGGGGACAGCTCAGGCGCGGGAGCGGGAACTCAGGTCGGTGACACCGGTCGGGGGCAAGCCGGCAGCGTGTTCGAGCACCTCGCAGAACGCCTGCACGTGGGCGTCCAGAGCCAGTGTGGTGGCAGTCCACGAGGCCCGCATCTCCAACTGGTGGGCGCGCGGCGGCCCGGAGATGTCGCCGTATCGCACCGAGGTGGTGGCGGTGACCGTGCCGCCCAGGGCGGTCACCTGATCGCCGCGTGATTCCAGCGCCTCGACCAGCCAGCTCCAGGCCACCTCCGGCAGCAACGGGTCGACCGCCTCGCTGGGGTCAAGATCGGCCTGGATGAAGGCGACCAATCGCATGGTCCCGTCCCAGGCGTCCGCGCCGTCGGGGTCGTGCAGCAGGATCAGCCGGCCGAACGCATCCCCCTCGGAGTTCTCCGGTAGCGGCACCGACTCCTCGCGCTTGACCTCGGCGCCGAGGGCATAGCTGTAGGGCGCCAGCCGCTGAGGTGGGCGGATCGGACCGAGCTCGATCTCAGGGCGCACCTGGGCGGCGTTCATTGCGGCCACGGCCTCCCGGAACTGCGCCGGTTCCGCACTCGTCACGTGAATCGACGCTAGCCCCATCCGGTGAACCGTGTAGGCAGGCGCGCCGGTCCCGGCCCGAGCGTGGCAGCATGAGCCGGTGAGTTCCCGTCGTCAGCTGCCCGATTCGCCGTATCTGGCGGCCGCCGCCGGCCGCAAACCCCGCCGCACCCCGGTGTGGTTCATGCGGCAGGCCGGGCGGTCGTTGCCGGAGTACCGGGAACTGCGCTCGAAGAACACGATGATGCAGGCGTGTTTCGACCCGGAGCTGATCTGCGAGATCACCCTGCAGCCGATCCGCCGCCACGGCGTGGACGCGGCCATCCTGTTCTCCGACATCGTCGTCCCGCTGCGCGGGGCCGGTATCGACCTCGACATCGTCGCGGATGTCGGGCCGGTGATCGCTCATCCGATCCGAACCGAAGCCGATGTCCGGGGGATCGCAGGTCTGGAACTCGCCCGGGTCAGCGCGGTGTCCGAGGCCGTGGGAATGCTGGTGCGCGAACTGGACGATGTGCCGCTGATCGGATTCGCCGGAGCGCCCTTCACGCTGGCGTCGTATCTGGTGGAGGGCGGCCCGAGCAAGCTTCACGAGCGGACCAAGGCGATGATGCTGTCCGAACCGTCGACCTGGCATGCGCTGATGGCCGCGCTGACCGATCTGACCATCGACTTCCTCCGCCTGCAACTGGACGCCGGTGTCGACGCCATTCAGTTGTTCGATTCCTGGGCCGGCACCCTGTCGCTGGCCGACTACCGCAGCTATGTCCTGCCGCACAGCAGCCGGGTCTTCGACGCGGTCGCGGGTTATGGGGTGCCCATGACGCACTTCGGGGTCGGCACCGCGGAGTTGCTCGGTGCGATGTCCGCGGCGGGGCCGACCGTGGTGGGGGTGGACTGGCGGACCTCACTGGCCGACGCCGCGGCCCGGGTGGATGCGGGAAGGGCGTTGCAGGGCAACCTCGACCCGGTGGTGCTGCTGGCCGGCTGGCCGGTGGTCGAGAAGGCGGCTCGGGCTGTGGTCGATGACGGTCGCCGGGCCGTCGACGCCGGCGCCGGAGGCCATATCTTCAACCTGGGACACGGTGTGTTGCCCGCCACCGATCCGGATCTGCTGACCGACCTGGTGGCGCTGGTGCATTCATTGTGACTTGCACGTATTGCGTTGTCGGCGGCGGTATTTCAGGTCTGGTCGCCGCTTACCGCATACGTGCGCTGACCGGGCCGGAGGCCGAGATCGTCGTATTCGACCCGGCCGACCGGCTCGGCGGCGTGCTGCGCACCGAGACGCTGGCCGGTCAGGTTCTGGACATCGGCGCCGAGGCGTTCATCGTCCGCCGTCCTGAAGTGCCCGCTCTGCTGGGTGAGCTGGGACTGTCCGACCGGTTGATCACTCCCACCGGGGTGCGCACCACGATCTTCAGCCAGAGCAGGCTGCACCCGCTGCCGGCCGGAACGGTCAACGGGCTGCCAGGTTCGGCCGACGCGCTGGCCGGACTGGTCGACGCGGCGACCACGGAACGTATCGCCTCTGAGCCGACGAGGCCGATGCACTGGCAGCCCGGTTCGGATCCGGCCGCCGGCGAGGTGGTCGCCGACCGGTTCGGCGAGCAGGTGGTGACCCGATCGCTGGACCCGATGCTCTCGGGTGTGTACGCAGGTTCGGCGGCCACCATCGGAATCCGCTCGGCGGTCCCCACGGTGGCCGCCGCCCTGGACGCCGGGGCGGCCAGCCTGACCGATGCGGTGCGCCGCGCATCGCCGGCCGGGGTCGCGGGTCCGGTGTTCGGCGCCGTCGAGGGCGGCTATCAGATCCTGCTCGACGAACTCATCTCCCGCAGCGCCGCGCAGTGGGTGCAGACCGCGATCACCACCATCGCCCCGGACACCCCCGGGTGGTCCCTGTCCGACGGGACCGGCACGCACTGGCACGCCGACGCGGTGGTGGTCGCGGTCGCCGCCCCGCAGCTGCCCGCCCTGCTCGGTG
>JAPOKC010000080.1 GCA_029977845.1 Mycobacteriaceae bacterium
GGTCGAGCCGCGAAGTAAGTCCGAACTTCTCGGCGAGATCTCGTCACCATATTCTCGCACGCCGCGATGATGAAGTGCGCCTCGACGCCCTTCGGCGCGAGCTCCTGCGCGAGCAGCACGCCGCCCATGTTCGCGGCGGACTTGGACATGTGGTGGCCGTAGTCGTGGCCGGTGGGGTTCTGCACCACGCGCCACGCGACGGAACCGCCCTGGCTGGTGATCATGGCGATCTTCCCGCCATTCGGCGAAATCTTCCCCGCGTTCCACAGCGCGGAGGAGACGCGCAGAGGACCGACGGCGCAGATGTCGATCATCTTGAGCTCCTCCTCGAAGTTCATCGTCTCGATCGTCTCCAACGGCTCGTAGAAATACCCGGCGTTGTTGATCAGGATGTCCACCGGATCGGCAACCTGTTCCGTCATTTTCGCAACCGACGCGGTGTCGGTGACGTCGCAGTTCTCGATCACCTGCACGTTCGTCATCGCCGCGAGCTCGTCGTTGGACGAGCGGCAGGTGACGATGACGTTCGCGCCGCACGCCACCAGCTCCTTGACGAGCGCGAGGCCGATGCCGCGGTTGCCCCCGGTCACCAAAACGCGCTGGTCCTTGAGGAACGAGCCGTCGTAGAAGTCCGTGGTCAACATGCGCGCGTTGTTCTCCGCCTTGCCTTTCGCGAAACGCGCCGGCTGATCGGCCGTGGTGAAGTGGT
>JAPOKC010000081.1:0-406 GCA_029977845.1 Mycobacteriaceae bacterium
CCAGCACCGTGCCGTATCCGTGCGTGGCCAGCGCCGCGGCGAAGCGGGCGACGGTGGCGCCCTGGTTGCCGGCGTCCTCGGGCAGCGCGCCGCCGGTCACCACGACGGCGGTGTCGGCGGGCGTGACGCGGTCGCCGTAGCTGATGAACCCGGTGTCGCGCAGGGTGGTGAGCACGGTGTCGCGGGCGGCGTCGTCGACCGGCGCGGCATCCGGTTGGCGGCTGTTGAGCAGGGTGAGCCCCAGCAGGTCGCCGGCCTGGGCGCCTGGATCGGTCAGTGCGCTGTTCAGCGCGGCGCCGGGCGGCACGATCGGCGAGTTCACCACCGAGCGCAGTTTCTCCGCCGAATTCGCGGCGACGAATTCCGTGCTCAGCGTGATCGTTCCGGTGACCGTCCCGCCGGCCTG
>JAPOKC010000081.1:416-702 GCA_029977845.1 Mycobacteriaceae bacterium
GTCCGGGTGATCGCCTCGACATTGCCGTCGGTGGCGTCGGGCGTGCGCACCAACAGCACCGACTTCCCGGCCAGGCTGTCGCGAACGATGCGGGCCGACATCGCGGCGTCGAATTCGTCCGCCGCGTCGAGTCGCCGGTTGAGTTCGCCGTTCTGGTCGGCCGCCTTGTCGACGAGTTCCTGAAGATCGCCCTTGTCGCCGCGCAGGCCCGAGACCACCGGATCCGACAGCAGGCGCGCGCCGAGCACAACGCCGATCGCCAGTGCGAAGAACGCCGCGGCCAGCG
>JAPOKC010000082.1 GCA_029977845.1 Mycobacteriaceae bacterium
CAGCGCAGGGCCCGGAGATCTCGACGATGCAGGGTTGGCTGACCGACTGGGGCATGGGCGGCATGAACGGGATGCCGGGGATGGATCACGGCAACATGCCCGGGATGGACCACGGCAACATGCCGGGCATGCCGGGCATGGGCAACATGGGCGGCATGGACGGAATGATGTCGCCGGCGGAGATGGACGCACTCAAGAACGCCCAGGGCGTCGAGGCCGCCAAGCTGTTCCTGACCGGGATGATCAAGCATCACGAAGGGGCCATAAACATGGCGCGCGATGAGATCAAGAACGGCAAGTTCCCCGCGGAGATCGAACTCGCCAAGTCCATCGAGTCGAGCCAGCAGAAGGAGATCGACACGATGAAGCAGATCCTCGCGTCGCTGTAGCGCGCCCTAAACGCCGTTCCCGAACCCGGTTCCACTGCGGATCAGCGGCAGGTCCGCCATCGTCGCGAATCCCGGCGCTGCCTCGCACACGGCGGGCACGGCGTTGAGGATCTGCATCCCGGTGGCGACGTTGGACGCGGTGACGTGCTCCACCATGCTTGCGCTTGGATTGCCGGACATCACCAGGAAGTGGGTGCGCATCGTCGGATCACCCTCGATGGTGAGAGTCCAGCCGTGCTGCGGTTTGGGCCAGTGCGACGGGTACTCGCCCCCCACGGTCCACAGCGCGTCGATCTCGACCAGA
>JAPOKC010000083.1 GCA_029977845.1 Mycobacteriaceae bacterium
CGCGGAGGCAACGCCGGCGCGTTGTCGCTGTGGGGTGACGGCGGCCGCGGCGGTCTCGGCGGTAACGGCCGCGACGGCGGCGACGGTGGCGACGGCGGCATGAGCGCGCTTCTGTTCGGTGCTGCCGGTGCCGGGGGTGGCGGCGGAATCTCGTTGGGCCTCGGCGGAAAGGGCGGCGACGGCGGCAACGGCGGTGACGGTGGAGCGCTCAACGTCCTCGGCGGCGGCCGCGGCGGGAACGCGGGCACGTCGACATTAACCGGTGCAGCAGGCAACGGCGGCAACGGCGGCAACGGCGGTCTTCTGTTCGGAAGCGGTGGAGCCGGCGGTGACGGGGCGATCTCCTCGCCCGGCAGCACGGCCGGAAACGGCGGCAACGGCGGAAGTGTCGGGGTGCTGTCGCTGTTCGGTTTCGGCGGTGACGGCGGTGACGGCGGTGCGGGCGACAGCGGACTCGACGGCAACAGCCCGATTCTTCCCGGGTTCGCCGGTGGTGACGGGCGTGACGGAACAGCCGGCGGGAACGGCGGCAACGGCGGAAACGGGAGCCTGATCTTCGGCCGCGGCGGGAACGGCGGCAACGGCGGCAACGGCGGTACCGGAGGCGACGGCGGCAACGGCGCCAATGGCCTCGGCCCGATATTGGGCATCGGCGGCGGCGGCGATGGAGGGACCGGCGGCAACGGGGG
>JAPOKC010000084.1 GCA_029977845.1 Mycobacteriaceae bacterium
CGGCCGCGGCGGGACCGGCGGCAAGGGCGGCGCCGGCGGCGCAGGCGGCAAATCCGTCGGCGGCGTCAACGGCAACGGCGGCAACAGCGGCAACGGCGGCAACGCCGGCGCCGGCGGTAAGGGCGGCAACGGCTCCGCCGGCGACGCCACCACGCCCAACGGCGGCGCGGGCGGCAACGGCGGCACCGCCGGAACGCCCGGGGCCTTCGGCACACCGGGCAAGAAGGGCACCGGCGGCACCGGCGGAACCGACGGCTCCGCCGGCGTTACCGGGATCGGCAGCACCGGCGGCGACGGTGGTGTCGGTGGAGCCGCGTTCACCAGTGGCGGCGGCATCGGCGGCGTCGGCGGCAACGGCGGCGGCGGCGGCACCATTGGCGACGGCGGCCGGGGCGGCACCGGCGGTAGCGCCGCCTCCACCGCCAGCAACACCGCTACCGCCGGAGCCGGTGGCAACGGCGGCAACGGCGGGACGACCTCGGGCAACGGCGGCGCGGCCGGAGACGGCGGCGCCGCGAGCAGCACGGCCGGTCGCGCCGTCGGCGGTTCCGGCGGAACCGGTGGCAGTGCGACCAACGGCGTGGCCGGCGCCGGCGGCAAGGGCGGGGCCGCGTCCACCACCGCAGTCGGCAACTGGCGTGCCACCGGAGGCAACGGTGGTAGCGGAGGTAACTCGGCCAAC
>JAPOKC010000085.1 GCA_029977845.1 Mycobacteriaceae bacterium
CTGGGCAACGGCGGGCGCGGCGGCAACGGCGGCAGAGGGACGGGCGTCAGCGGCTCGGGCACCGGCGGCAACGGCGGCAACGGCGGCAACGGCGGTGCGGTATCGGGCACTGCCGGCGACGGCGGCGACGGCGGCATTGGCATCAGCGCCGACTTCCGGGCGTTCGGCGGCAACGGCGGCGCCGGCGGCAGTGCCACCAACGGTGCTGCGGGCAACGGCGGCCGGGGCGGAACAGCCTCTAGCGCTTCCGTTCAGAACTTCCGGGTCACCGGCGGCAACGGCGGCACCGGTGGCAACTCGGTCAACAGCGCGGCCGGCAACGGCGGCGACGGTGGCGGCGCCTACAGCGAGGGCTACATCGCCACCGGCGGCAACGGAGGTGCCGGCGGCACGTCCACCAGCGCCACCGGCGGCAAAGGCGGTAACGGCGGAGCCGCGCAATCCAATTCGCTCGGCGGCGACGACGCCATCGGCGGAGCCGGTGGCACCGGCGGCAACGGCGGCATCAACGGCGGCGGCGGAGGCCATGGCGGCACAGCCAGTAGTGCGAGCGCGACCAGCACCGCCGACGCCCGGGGCGGCACCGGCGGCAACGGCGGAGCCGGCGGCACCGGAAGCGGCGGGGCCGGCGGCGGCGGCGGTTCGGCGACCACGATTCTGGTCGCCGACGGCGTCA
>JAPOKC010000086.1 GCA_029977845.1 Mycobacteriaceae bacterium
GGAGGAAATGGCGGTCACGGCACCGACGGCGGCGGCGGCGGCAACGGCGGAAGCGGCGGCAAGGGCGGCGCCGGCGGTGTCGCCGGAGGTTCGGCCAAATCAGGCTCCGACGGCGCAGGCGGTAACGGCGGCGCCGGCGGTAACGCCGGCGTCGGCGGCAACGGCGGCAAGGGATCGGCAGGCGATTCACAGACGACGACCGGAGGCAAGGGCGGCAACGGCGGCAACACCGGCATCGCGGGCACCGGCGGCGCCGGCGGGGCGGCCGGCGGCAACGGCGCGGCGTCCGGCAACACCGGTTCCGGCGGCAGCGTCATCGGCAGCGGTGGCGGAAACGGCGGCGCCGGTGGCGACGGCTATGACCCGGCCTCGGATCAGTACGCCGTCCCTGGCACTTCGGGCGGCAACGGCGGCGCGGGCGGCAACGGCGGCGCCCTCGGCAACGGCGGCAACGGCGGTCGCGGCGGTAGCGGCGTCTCGGGCACCACCGGTTCCGACGGGCAGGCAGCCGGGCAATCCGGCGCCGGTGGCGGCGCGGGCGGACTCGGCGGCAACGGCGGGGCAGGCGGCCAGGCTGGTTCCAAGGCGGGCAACGGCGGTAACGGCGGCGCCGGCGGCACCGGCGGCGGCGGTGGTCGCGGCGGCCATGGCACCAACGGCGTCGACGGC
>JAPOKC010000087.1 GCA_029977845.1 Mycobacteriaceae bacterium
CAAAGGCCTGGCCAAGATGAACGAGGTGTACGGGTGGGAGATGCCCGATATGCCGGGTGACTTCTTCGCGCTGACCGTCGACCATCTGTTCGCCGACATCTGGAGCCGGCCGGGCCTGTCGATGCGCGACAAGCGACTGATCACTCTGTCGGTGGTGACCGCGCTGGGCCTGCCGGACCTGGCGGAGATCCAGATCAACGCAGCGCTGCACAACGAGGAGATGACGGAATCCGAGTTGCGGCAGATGGCCGTCTTCATCACCCACTACGTCGGCTTCCCGCTCGGCTCCACGTTCAACAACGTCGTGGAGAAGGTCGTCGCCAAACGCCGCAAGGGATCTGACTGATCTAGGGTGTCGCTGTGCGCGTCCTCGTGATCGGATCCGGTGCCCGCGAACACGCCCTCCTCGTGGCGTTGCGCAGGGACCCGGAGGTCGACTACCTGGCCGTCGCGCCCGGTAACGCCGGCACCGCGACGATCGCCGACCAGATGGATGTCGACGCCGCCTCCCCGGACGAGGTGACCGCCCTGGCCCGGAGCCTGCAGGCCGATCTGGTGGTGATCGGTCCGGAGGTGCCCCTGGTGAACGGGGTGGCCGATGCCGTACGGGCCGCCGGCATCGCGTGTTTCGGGCCGTCGCGAGACGCCGCGCGGATCGAGGGTTCGAAA
>JAPOKC010000088.1 GCA_029977845.1 Mycobacteriaceae bacterium
AGCCCTAGCCCTAAGCCTACCCAGGTGCTGTGCGAGCTATTCGCGCCGTGCGACGCCGAGCTCGAGGCTGCCGACGCCTTCAACGCGACGCCGCACGCGCTTTACCAAGCCTCCCTCGTGCCGCGCGCCACCGCCGCCGCCTCCTCCGCCTCCACCTCCGCCGCCTCCTCCTCCGCCGCGGCGCCCTCCGCCGCAGGTTCGAGCCCGCGCTTCTTCCTGCTCTTCGCGGCGAGCGCCTCCATAGCCTTCTTCGCCTTGGAGCTCTTCTCGACCTCAGCCTCGGGCTTCGCGCGCGCGCGGCGGCCGGAGGGCGCGGGATCCTCCGTCGCCGCGGGCGCGTCCTCCTCCTCCTCCGACTCGGCGTCCGCCTTCTCGGCGTCCGACTTCTCGGCGTCCGGCGCCTCCTCCTCCTCCTCGGCGACGGCCAAGGGCACCTTGGGCGCGGTCTCCGGCGCCGAGGCGGCGGCGCCGGGCGCCGGTGCGGGTGGTGCGGGTGGTGCGGCCGCCGTGCGGCGCTCGGCGGCGACGCGAAGTGCGCGCCGCTGGTGGAGCGCCTGCATCACCATCGCACGGACTGCGGAGACGCACTTGGCGCGCTTGTCGTTGGAGGCATGGAAGACCCACGCGGTGGGGTCGGGCAGGGGCTCGCTGGTGGTGGAGGCC
>JAPOKC010000089.1 GCA_029977845.1 Mycobacteriaceae bacterium
CACCGCAATGCCGTACCTGACGTGGAATGTCGACACCGGCGCGGGCAAGGGCACCCAGGTCTTCGAGGTCCGCGTCAGCGAGGTGACCGAGTTCGACACTTTCGTCGCCGGGCTGCCGTTGGTGGGCGGGGCCGCCGGATCCCTGATCAGCGCGCTGCAACAATCCGCGTTGCTCGGGGCGTTGCTGGCGCCGATCATCGGAGCGTCGACACTGGCCAGGATCGAGGCCGCGACCTGTCGATGCTGGCACCGGGACAGACCCCGCTCGCCTTCACCTACCGGGTGAGCTCGTTCGACGGCACACCGATCAGCACGAACTTCTTCCCCGCCGGCGGAATCGAGCCCGGCGAGGTCGCCCCGACGGTGTTCCGCGCCCCGGGACTGGCCGGCCCCGGCGCCACCAACCCCTACGCTCCCCCGGTCCCGGGCACCACGTCGGCCTCGCTCGTTCCCCCGATCCGGGACCTGCGCGCCGACGACTACAACGTCATCACCTGGGACCAGCGCGGCACTTTCGCCTCCGGCGGCATCCTGCAGATGGACAACCCGTTCTACGAGGGCCGCGACGTCTCGGAGCTGATCAGCTGGGCCGCCGCGAACCCGTTGGTCAAACTCGACCGCCCGGATGACCCGGCGGTGGGC
>JAPOKC010000008.1 GCA_029977845.1 Mycobacteriaceae bacterium
TGGCAGAACAACATGCCCGGCGCGCAGCAGGCGCTGGCCGCCACCGCCGGTATCCCGATCATTCAGCAACTGGCCGAGATCAACCTGTTCGTCACGGCGACCCTGCCGACCTTCACCCAGGTCGGGCTCGCCGGCGCTTCGCTGTTCCTGCCCCTGGTGGGCCTGCTGGGCGCGGCCACCGCGCCGACCCAGACGCTGATCAATCAGGCGCGCAGCGACGGCACGGTCTACGCCGTCACCCTGGTCCAGATGAAGTACGGTGTCGAACCGGTCATCACCGGAAGCATCGGCGGCGGCCCCCGGACGCAGATGCTGGTCGACACCGGCTCATCGGGTCTGGTCACCACGCTGGATCAGCTCGGTGAGGACGCGGTGCCCACCGACCAGACCGGCACCATCATCTACAGCGGCGCCAGCGACACACCCTTCAATTACCGGGTCTATCAGACCACCGTCGACTTCGGCGGCGGCGCCGTCACCGGCACCACCTACGTCGACGTCATCGAGGACACCCCCGAGCAGGAAGCGCTGTTCAAGGAATTCGTGGCCTCGACGGGATCGAATGCGATCCTGGGCACCGGCGCCAGTGCGGTGGGCCCCGGTCCGGGCTACATCCCGACCTCGCAGTTGCCCGGTGAGCTCAGTGACGGTTACCTGCTCAACGAGAACCTCTTCCTCGGACTGTTCGGCGTGATGATCTTCGGTCCCAACCCGTTCCCGGCCCGGGTGAGCGTGCCCGGCTCCCCGTACGGCCAGTTGCAGGTGCAGATCGGAAGCGGCGCCAAGCAACCAGTCACCGACGCCATCATCGACTCCGGTGGTGTCTACGGAACCCTGCCCGCTTCGCTCTTCCCCAGCCTGGCGCCCGGGAATCAGGTGCCGGCCGGAACCAAGATCTCGGTCTACACCGAGGACGGTCAGACCCTGCTCTACTCCTACACGACGAACTCGTCCAACGGTCCGACGATCGTTCCCGACGACCCGTTCGGAATGGACGTCAACACCGGCTATATCCCGTTCAACCAACAGCTGATCTACACCGATTACAGCGCCGCCAGCGGCCCGAACGGGGCGACGGTTTTCGTCATCGCCTGAACCTCGGCGACCAAGCGGTTTGGGGATCGCCAGCTAATCGGTGACTTCCCCTGGGGAAATCGGACATTAGCCTTTGCCGCGCTGGCAAAGCGGGTTACTCTCCGCACAATCACTTTGCTGGAGGGATTCTCATGGGCGCTGCACGTTTCGTCGGTCGGGTCGGTGGTTTGGCGGTGGCACTCGGAGTGGGTGCGGCTGTCTTCAACGGGGTCGGTGTGGCCTGGGCGGATTCGCCTGACTCCGGCGCACGCGGCGCCGGTGCGGCCGGTGCCGACAACTCGTCTGCTGCCTCGGCACCTCGTTCCCATCGTGGCGGCGCACCGGGCACCGCCGGGACCAAGAGCAATAAGCGCGCCCCCGGGTCGGCTGCGGCCGCGGTCGCCCCGAAGCGGGCTGCGGCATCAGTGGCCTCGGCCGCCGTGGTGCTGGGTGAGGCGCCGGCATCGGACTCCGGCTCCGATCTGACCTCAGCGCCGTCGGAGAGCACCGCCGATTCGGTGATCGACGCCGTCGTCGCGGATCCGGAGGCCGCGCCGGCCGACGGGGCGGTCCTCGATGCCATCGCGTATGCCACCGACGCCGGATCCGACGGTGCCGGCACCGGCACCGATCTGGTCGACTCCCCGCTGTCGTGGGCGGTGCTCGCGGTGTCGCGCCGTCACGGTGCGGCGGCCGCGGTGACCCATGCCACCACTGCGGCAACCACCGCCCAGGCGATCGGTGACAGCGGCATCACCGTGACCACCGGGACGACCTTCGTCGACGGCATCATCAACGCCACGCTGAGCGCGACGAGTGCGGCCGGCAACACGCTGACCTACACCGTTCAGGGCAGCAGCTGCGGCGACAACTGCGGCGTGGGCAGCAGCGGCGGCAAGATGACCGCGATCACCCCGACCGGCAGCACCCAGAACTACGTGATACTGCCGTACGCCAACTGGCTCGACGGCACCGCCAAGGGCACTCAGACCTTCCAGGTGCGGGTCACCGAGGTCACCCAGTTCGACACGTTCCTCACCAGCATCCCGCTGATCGGCACGCTCGCCTCGCCGATCATCAGCCTGCTGCGGACCACGCCGTTCCTCGGCACCCTCCTGGCACCGCTCATCGGGTCGACGGTGCTCGCCGACATCTCCGCCGACGTCGCCGCGCTGGCTCCGACGGACACCCCGCTCGCCTACACCTACAAGGTGACCTCGTTCGACGGCGCAGAGATCAGCACCAACTTCTTCCCGGCCTCGGGACTGCTGGCCGGCGGTGACTGCAACGTGCCCGGCGAATGCGCGCCCACCGTTCTCAGCGGTCCGGGACTCGGCGGCGCCGGTCTCACCAATCCCTACTCGACGAACCAAGCGGCCGGCTCGTCGCCGGGCGTCGCGGCGCTGCGCAACGCCGGCTCCGTCGGCGACGTCGCCTACAACGTCGTCACCTGGGATCCGCGCGGCGAATTCCAGTCCGGCGGCATCCTGCAGCTGGACAACCCGTTCTACGAGGGCCGCGACGTCTCGGCCCTGATCGACTGGACCGCATCCACCACGCCGGCCATCCTCAACGGCAGCGGCGATCCGGCACTCGGCATGGTCGGCGGCTCCTACGGGGGCGGTATCCAGCTCGCGACCGTCGACCCGCGTCTGGATGCCCTTGTTCCGGCGATCAACTGGAATTCGCTGAACGAGTCGCTCTACCCCGACAACGTCTTCAAGACCGCGTGGGCCAATGTCCTGGCGCTGTCACTGCTCACCACCGGCGCGCGGATCAACAGCCAGATCTACCCCGCCGTGATCATGGGTGATCTCCTCGGCTTCATCAGGGAGACCGCGCAGGCCACGCTGGGCAGCAGCGGTCCCACCGCCCTGCTGAGCCAGCTGCAGGCGCCGACCCTGCTGGTCCAGGGCATCGTCGACGCGCTGTTCCCGCTGGTGCAGTCGATCCAGAACGCGCAGGCGATTCTGGCCAACCCCTACGGCACCCCGGTCAAGATGATCTGGTTCTGCGGCGGCCACGGTGTCTGCCTGGATCCGGTGGATCTGACCGATCAGGCGACGACGATCTTCACCTATGACAAGGCGTGGTTGAACAAGTACGTCAGCGGTGTGCCGATCCCGGATGCCTTCACCCCGAACTTCCAGTGGTGGGATCAGCTCGGTGATCGTTACACCTCGGACCTGTATCCGTTCGATCCGAACTTCAACCAGACAGTCCCCCTGTCCGGCATCAGTGACGGCGGAACCCTGGGCATCCTGCCGTTCGGCATCGGCGGGTCGGGACCGAATGGGAGCTTCTCGTTCCCGCTGAATCAGGTGTTCGCCACCCCGGCGTCCAACGCGATCAATGTCCCGATCGCCGATGTCACGACTGGCCAGCAGGTGGTCGGCGCTCCGACGGTGACCTTCACCTACAGCGGTATCGGAACCAGCAAGGCCGTCTACGGTCAGATCATCGACGGTTCCACGGGCCGGGTGCTCGGCAACATCGTCACCCCGATTCCGGTCACCCTCGACGGGCAGACCCGCACGGTGTCGGTGCCGCTTGCGGATATCGCCTATACCGCGGGAGACACGCCGTCGCTGACACTGCAGATCACCAGTTCGGCATCGCTGTACTGGAACTCGTCGTGGGGAGTGGTCAACATCTCCAACGTTCAGGCGGATCTGCCGATCCGGGCGTGATCGCCCGCTTGGGCGGGTGACCGGTGCTCAGCGCTTGAGCCGAAGTCCCCGCTTGCCGGTGGGCCGCTTGTTGCGGAGGGTGCTCTCGGCGGCCGGCTCGTCCGGCTCGGCGGCCTCTTCGGTGGAAGTCTCCTCCGTGGTCTCCGCTTCGTCGGACTCCGTGGCAGTTGTTTCCGCTTCGGCGGACTCGTCGGCGGCCTTGCGCTTGCCCCGGGCCTTCTTCTGCTTGGCGGGCTTGGGCTCCCTGGCCGGCTTCGGCGCGGGCGCCGGCTGTTCGGCGACGAACGACAGATAGAACGCCAGCACCGCCAGGACGGTGATCGCACCGGCAGCGCCGTACACGGCGAACAGCCATGGTCCGGCCGTTGCCAGCCGCAGCCAGATCTCGGCGACCGCGGTCACGATGATCAATGCGCCGGCGACCACGTGGAGCACCCCGGACCAGGCCCGCAGCCGCAGGGCAAGCTCGGGTGCCTTCTGCTCGCGCTTCAGCGACTGCTGCAGAAACAGCGCCACCGGGATCGCGGCCAGGCCGATCGGCAGGCCCGCGACGATTCGCCCGACTGTCGCCAGGGTGTTGGGGAAGTCACCGAGCAGCACCCACCACCGGGGGATCACGAAGACGAAGTACAGGGCCGCACCGATCAGGGACAACGCGAGGTGCAGTGCAATCGCTGGGCGCCTGCCCATACCTCTCCTCGGCTTTCGTGAACGGCTACTTGGAAGTCCGGGGTGCGACCCTCGATCGGATCGCACCCCGGACCGGTGCGGAGGATAGGGGATTTGAACCCCTGAGGGCTATTAACCCAACCCGCGTTCCAGGCGAGCGCCATAGGCCACTAGGCGAATCCTCCGTCGGCAATGGTAGCCGACCGCGCAGGTGCTCTGTTTCGCCTGGATGTGCAGTCGCTGTCCTGCTCACCCGCGCGGGTACTAGACTCGCCGTGGACCCCGCGCGGCGTCCAACCTGTGAACTCCCCCAGGGCTGGAAGGCAGCAAGGGTCAACGGGCTCTGGCGGGTGCGCGGGGTCCCCTCTCGTCGGCAGGACGAAATCACCGAAAGGCGCGCGGTGTCGTTTCACTCTCTGAGCCGTGACGAACTGCAGGCTCAACACGACCTGCAGCGGCGCGCTTATGAGGACCTGCGGGCCAAGAAACTCGCGCTGGATCTGACCCGCGGCAAGCCATGCAGCGAGCAACTCGATCTGTCCAACGCGATGCTCGCACTTCCCGGCGACGGGCAGTACCGCGACGCTGAGGGCACCGACACCCGCAACTACGGCGGGCAGAACGGCCTCACCGGTCTGCGTGCCGTCTTCGGTGAACTGCTCGGTATCCCGGTCCCCAATCTGATCGCGGGCAACAACGCGAGCCTGGAGTTCATGCACGACGTGATCGTGTTCTCGATGCTGCACGGCGGCGTCGACTCGCCCAGGCCCTGGGTGAAGGAGCCTGGCCTGAAGTTCTTGTGCCCGTCACCGGGTTATGACCGGCACTTCGCGATCACCGAGAGTCTGGGCATCGAGATGGTCGGCGTACCGATACGCGAGGACGGCCCCGACGTCGACCTGATCGAGGAGCTCGTCGCCGCCGATCCGGAGATCAAGGGCATGTGGTGCGTTCCGGTGTTCTCCAACCCGACCGGCGCGGTCTACTCCTGGGATGTGGTTCGTCGGCTCGTCCAGATGGACACCGCCGCAACCGATTTCAGACTGTTCTGGGATAACGCCTATGCGGTGCACACCCTGACTGAGGCCTTTCCGCGTCAGGTCGACGTTCTGGGTCTGGCTGCAACGGCCGGGCACCCGAACCGGCCCTACGTCTTCACCTCCACCTCGAAGATCACCTTCGCCGGGGCCGGGGTGAGCTTCTTCGGCGGATCGCTGGGCAACATCGCCTGGTATCTGCAGCACGCGGGCAAGAAGTCGATCGGCCCTGACAAGGTCAACCAGTTGCGACATCTGAAGTTCCTGCGCGACGCCGATGGCGTCCGCGCCCACATGCGTCGCCACCAGCAGATCCTGGCGCCCAAGTTCGAACTGGCCCTCGACATTCTCGACAAGCGGCTGTCGGACTCCAAGATCGCTTCCTGGACCGAGCCCAAGGGCGGCTACTTCATCAGTCTCGACGTGCTTCCCGGCACCGCCAGGCGGACCGTCGCGTTGGCCAAGGACGCCGGTATCGCGGTCACCCAGGCCGGGGCGTCCTTCCCGTACGGCAAGGACCCCGAGGACAAGAACATCCGCATCGCACCGAGTTTCCCGACGCTGCCGGAGCTGGCCGATGCCATCGACGGGCTGAGCACCTGCGCGCTGCTGGCTGCGGCGGAATCGCTGCTGGCGTGACCGCCGTCTGCCCGGCACCATGCGCGGCGAGGGTGCGTGAACTGCACACTCTGGCGGCGTGTCGGCGCGCCGACACGCACGCTCGCGGCGGTGACGGGACCACTTCGGGCCTTCCTGGTCATAGCGTCTCGGTAACCTGCTGACGTGGCGCTCTACCGCAAGTACCGGCCGGCGACGTTCGCCGAGGTGGTGGGGCAGGAGCACGTCACCGAACCGCTGTCGACGGCCCTGGCGGCCGGCCGGATCAACCATGCCTACCTGTTCTCCGGACCGCGCGGTTGCGGCAAGACCTCCTCGGCACGCATCCTGGCCCGCTCGCTGAACTGTCAGCAGGGTCCTACCCCGACGCCGTGCGGGGTGTGCGACTCCTGTGTGGCGCTGGGTCCGAACGGCGGGGGATCGTTCGACGTGGTGGAACTCGACGCCGCCAGTCACGGCGGTGTCGAGGACACCCGGGAACTTCGGGATCGGGCGGCATTCGCACCGGCGCAGTTCCGCTACCGGATCTTCATCGTCGACGAGGCCCACATGGTCACGACGCAGGGCTTCAACGCGCTGCTGAAGATCGTCGAGGAGCCACCCGAGCACGTCATCTTCGTCTTCGCCACCACCGAACCGGAGAAGGTGCTGCCCACCATCCGCTCCCGGACCCATCACTACCCGTTCCGGCTGTTGTCCCCGAAGACCATGCGCGGTCTGGTCGAGAAGATCCTCGCCTCGGAGAACGTTGCGGTCGATGACGCGGTGTTCCCGTTGGTCATCCGGGCCGGCGGCGGTTCCCCGCGCGATACGCTGAGCGTCCTGGACCAACTGCTGGCCGGTGCGGAGGACGACCGCGTGCACTATCAGCGCGCGCTGGCCCTGTTGGGTGTCACCGACGTCGCGCTGATCGACGATGCGGTGGACGCGCTCGCCGTGGGGGATGCCGCCGCGCTATTCGGTGCGGTGGAATCGGTGATCGACGCCGGCCACGACCCGCGGCGGTTCGCCACCGATCTGTTGGAACGCTTCCGGGATCTCATCGTGCTGCAAGCGGTTCCGGATGCGGCCAGTCGCGGTGTGGTCGACGCCCCGGATGATGTGCTGGAGCGGATGCGCGATCAGGCCGAGCGGATCGGCTCGGCGACGCTGGCACGTTATGCGGAGGTCGTGCACGCCGGACTCGGTGAGATGCGCGGTGCGACTGCGCCGAGACTGCTGCTCGAGGTGGTTTGCGCCCGCCTGCTGTTGCCCTCTGCCAGTGACACCGAGGCGGCGCTGTTGCAGCGGGTCGAACGTATCGAGACGCGTCTGGACATCTCGATCCCGGCGGGTGAGGCCGCAGCCTCCGCCCCGCCCGCCGCACCCGCCAAGCAGTACGTTCGCAAGACCCAGGCGCCCCCGGCACCGGCCGCATCTCCGGCTCCCGTCGAAGAACCCGTGGCGGTCAAATCCGAACCGGCACAACAGGAATCGCGGATCGAACCTGAGCCCCAGTCCGATCCTCAACCTGAACCCATCGCGGCGGCCCCCGAACCCGAACCTCCGGTCGCATTCAACCCCGCCGAGCCGGGAGCCGCCGCGGTGCGCAAGATGTGGTCGACCGTGCGCGACAAGGTCCGTGAACGCAGCCGGACGATCGAGGTCATGCTCGCCGGTGCGATGGTGCGCGCGGTGGAGAACGACACGCTGATCCTGAGTCACGACTCGGCTCCGCTGGCCAAGCGGTTGGGCGAGATGCACAACGCGGAGGTGATCCGCGATGCGCTCAAGGATGCGCTCGGAGTGAATTGGCGGGTGCAGTTCGAGGCCGGCCCGCGGGAGTCCGTTGCCGAACCCGAACCGGCGCGCGAGCCGGAACCGGAGCCCGCCGACGCAGTGCAGGCCGAGGAGGAGGAACTGATCGCCGAAGCGGTTCGCGACGATGCGGACCCGGCCCCGCGCCGCGATCCGGAGGAAGTGGCACTGGAGATCCTCCAGAGTGAGCTCGGCGCCAAGAAGATCGACGGCTAGGCATGGCACTGGTCAGTGCGTCCAGCACGATTCTGGTCAACGCCGAGCCGGCGAAGGTGCTCGATGCGATCGCCGATTACCAAGGTGTGCGCCCGAGGATCCTCTCGCCGCATTACAGCCAGTACAGGGTGGTAGAGGGCGGTAACGGCCGCGGCACGGTGGCCGAGTGGAAGCTGCAGGCCACCAAGTCCCGGGTCCGTCAGGTGTGCGCCGAGGTGGACCTCGCCGGCCACACCGTCATCGAGAAGGACGCCAATTCCTCGCTGATGACCAATTGGACCGTGTCACCGGCCGGACCCGGATCGAGTATCACGGTCAAGACCACCTGGAACGGCGCCGGGGGAGTCAAGGGCTTCTTCGAGAGGACCTTCGCACCGTTGGGCTTGCGCAGGATTCAAGACGAGGTTCTGGCGAACCTCAAGAAAGAGATCGAGCGTTAGTTCCGCTAGTTGGTCCGGGCGGGCTGGGTCTGCAGGAACGCCACGATCCCCTTGACCACGGCGTCGGCGTACTTCTGCTGCCCCTCGGCGCTGGACATCAGCGTCGAATCCAACGGATTCTTCATGTTGCCGCACTCGACCAGGATCGACGGATACTGCGCGAGGTTCAGTCCGGCGATATCCGAACGCGGATCGAGACCGCCGGTTCCGATGTAGTTCGCCGGCGGGATGCCCGAACCGGCCATCTGGTCGCGCATCATGCGGGCGAACTGCACCGAGGGACCGGCCTGCACCGAGTTCAGCGGCGGGCTGGAGAACAGGATGTGGAACCCGCGGCCGGTGGCCGGGCCGCCATCGCCGTGGATGGAGACCACCGCATTGGGCGTCAGCGAGTTGGCCATGGCGGCCCGTTCGTCGACGCACGGGCCGACCTGATCATCATTGCCACGAGACATCGCGGTGCGCACGCCGAGATTGGTCAACCCCTGACGGATCAGCAATGTGGTGGTCCAGTTGAAGGTGTGCTCGGGGAATCCGGCGTCGGTGGCGGTGCCACTGGCCTGGCAGTCCTTGGTCCCGCCGCGACCGGTGGGGACCTGGCGGGTCATATTGGCGTCATTGGCCCCGTTGTGGCCGGGATCGAGGAAGACGATCATGCCGGCGACGCTGCCGGGGGCGGAGTGCGCGACGGCCGAGGTCAGCGAAGAGGCCGCCAGCAGCACACCGATCGACGTGGTTGCCACGACACGCATGGGGGCGATCTTCAGCACGGGCGTCACGCTAATCCGCCTCGTCTAGGCTTGAAAGTCAGCACCGGCCGATTCGCCAGGCCGCAACGAAGTCGAGACCAAGACGCAAGGAGACCGTCATGCAACCCGGTGTTCCACCGAGCATGGGACCCGGCAACCTGCCGGCAAACCCCGCTGACATGGAAAACTTCCTCAAGCAGGCCGAGGAGATGCGTCAGCAGGTGGTGCCCAACCTGCAGGCGGCGCTGGCCCAGGCTCAGCAGATGCAGCAGAAGTTGCAGGAGGCCCAGGAGGAGATCGCCAACACCACCGTCCAGGGTCAGGCCGGCGGCGGGTTGGTGACGGTCAGCCTCAACGGACACGGTCAGGTCAGCGCGGTGCAGATCGATCCCAAGGTCGTCGACCCCAGTGACGTCGAGACCCTGCAGGATCTGATCGTCGGAGCACTCGCCGACGCGGCCGAGACCATGCGCGAGCGAGTCAAGACGATCCTGGGCCCACTGGCCGCCGCAGCCCCGCCGCCGCCCGGCGCCTGACGTAGGAACGCCATGTTTGAGGGGCCCGTCCAGGATCTGATCGACGAACTCGGCAAGCTGCCGGGGATCGGGCCCAAGAGCGCGCAGCGGATCGCTTTCCACCTGCTCTCGGTGGAGCCGCCCGATATCGACCGGCTGACCGCTGTCCTCGGTCGGGTGCGCGATGGTGTGCAGTTCTGCGAGGTGTGCGGCAACGTCTCCGAGGCTGAGCGGTGCCGCATCTGCAGCGACTCCCGCCGCGACGGCTCGCAGGTGTGCGTGGTCGAGGAACCCAAGGACGTTCAGGCCGTCGAGCGCACCCGGGAGTTTCGAGGGCGCTATCACGTTCTGGGCGGGGCGTTGGATCCGTTATCCGGGATCGGCCCCGATCAGCTGCGAATCCGCCAGTTGCTCAACAGGATCGGCGAACGGGTCGACGGTGTGGATGTCACCGAGGTGATCATCGCCACTGATCCCAACACCGAGGGTGAGGCCACCGCCACCTATCTCGTGCGCATCCTGCGTGACATTCCCGGCCTGACCGTCAGCCGCATCGCCTCCGGTCTGCCGATGGGCGGCGACTTGGAGTTCGCCGACGAACTCACCCTCGGCCGGGCGTTGTCCGGCCGCCGCGCGATGGTTTAGCGCACCCCCCCCTCCTCGCCCAACCCGACAATTCGGCGAATAAGTGCGAGTAAGTCGCACCAATTCGTCGACTTCGGCGCGATGTCGGACGGTGGGAGCACGATGCGGCCATGGTTGAAGTTTTTCTGGGCCGGGAGGCTCTTGGCGACGGATTAAGCCGTCACGATTTGCGACGCTGGTACCGCCCGCTGTTTCGGGGCGTGTACGTGCCGAAGAACGCGATTCCCTCGCTGGAGGATCGCGCCCTCGGGGCATGGTTGGCCACTAACCGCAAAGGCGTGATCGCCGGGGTCGCCGCGTCGGCTTTGCACGGAGCCGAATGGGTGGATCCCGGTGAGTCCGTCGAGGTTCTCATCGATGAGCGACGGCGCCAATCAGGTCTGATCATCAGGATGGATCGCGTTGCCGGCGACGAGACCCTGGTCGTGGCCGGACTCCCAGTGACGACGCCGGCACGCACGGCCTTTGACATGGGCAGGCACCTGCGCCGCTCAGCGGCGATCGGCCGGATGGACTCTTTGATGCGGTCCGCCCCGTTTCGTTTGGCAGACGTCGAGATTCTGATGCGTCGTTACGGTCCTGTTCGGGGTCTGCGTCAGCTCCGGGAGTTATTGCCATTGATCGATCCTGGCGCTGAGTCGCCAAAGGAGAGTTGGCTGCGATTGCTGTTGATCGATGCCGGATTACCGGCTCCGGAAACGCAGATTCCAGTCTTCGACGGACCCGTGCCCGTCGCATATCTCGATATGGGATGGCGGGAAATCAAACTCGCCGTGGAGTACGACGGCGATCAGCATCGCGCGAGCCGGACGCAGTACGTCAAGGACATCCGGCGACTGGAGATGTTGGCGAAACGCGGCTGGGAAGTCATCCGGGTTATTGCCGAGGATCCACCCGCTCAGGTTGTTCGCCGCACCCGCGAAGCGTTCACCAGTCGTGGAGGTGGTGCCGATATCGACGAAATGGCGCGAATTACTCGCACTTCCGCTGCGTAATGTCGGGTTGGGCGAAAAAAGGGGGCGGGCTTACACCCGACGGGGGGCGGCAAGCCGTTCGCGGCGTAGTTGGTCGACCTCGGGAAGTTCCAGTGGCGGGAGCGTCCCCACCACGCGGGACAGCATGAGGTCGGCGAGTTCGGGATTGCGGGCCAGGCACGGGCCGTGCAGATAGGTCGCGATGACGCTGCCCTGCACGGCACCGTCGACACCGTCGCCCAGACGGTTTCCCGCACCCTTGACCACAGCAGCGAGCGGACGGGCCTGTGGCCCGAGAACCGTTCCGCCGCGGTGGTTCTCAAATCCGGTCAGTGATTCGGTCAGACCGTCGATCAGCGGCGTGGAGGCGACCTCCCCGATGGAGCGCTCGGCCTGCGGTGAGGTCGTGACATCAAGCAGTCCGACACCCTCGACACGTTCACCGGCCGCCGTCTCGTACCAGTGCCCGAGCACCTGGATCGCCGCGCAGATCGCCAGCACCGGAGCACCTCTCGCGGCGGCGCGTTGCAAACCCTGGTGGGTCAGCAGATGTTTGGTGGCCAGTCGCTGCGCGTAGTCCTCGGCACCGCCGAGGGTGTAGAGGTCCAGTGAATCGGGCACCGGATCGGACAGGGTGATCTCGACGATCTCAGCTGGAATTCCCCTCAGCAGCAGGCGTTGTCGCAACACCACAGCATTGCCGCCATCACCGTAGGTTCCCATGACGTCTGGAAGCACCAGTCCGATCCGCACGGTCATTTCAACGCCCGCTGAAGTTGCAGGAATGCCGTGTAGTTGGCGACGACCTCCACCCGTCCCGGCGGACAGGACTCGATGGCCTGCACGGTGTCATGCACCAGGGAGTGCTTGACGCCGGCATACCCCAGCCGCACCGCCAGATCGGTGCCGCGTTCACCGGCGGCCACCACCGTCGTATCGTCGAAGTGCTCGAAGCGCACATCCCACAGCCAGGACAGGTCTTCGCCGTCGGGAACCTGACCGTTGACCGAAATCACAACTCCCGCAGCCTTTTTGTCCACCATCGACAGCGCTTCCTGCCAGCCCGCCGGATTCTTGGCCAGTAGCAGGCGGGCGTCGTGGTCACCGACGCGCACGGTGCGGTACCGGCCGGCCACCTCGTCGACTGTCGACACCGCTGCCACCGCGGCGTGCGCATCGGCGCCCATGGCCACTGCCGCCGCAACAGCCTGCGCGGCGTTGCCCCGGTTCACCGCCCCGGGCAGGGAAAGCCGCATCGGGATCACGAATCCTGCAGGCCCATAGAGGTTTTCGTCGTCGTACCACCACTGTGGGTCGGGCCGCGCGAAGTCCGCGCCGGTGGAGTGCCAGAGCCGGCCCTCGCGGACGATCACCTCACCGCTACGCGGGCAGCTGACCGAGTCGTTGGCCCATCCACCACCGGCGGCCACCCACACCACGTTGGGACAGTCGTAGGCCGCAGAGGTCATCAGGACGTCATCGCAGTTGGCCACCACGACCGCCCGCGGGTGGTGGGTCAGCCCGGCGCGCAGGGTGCGTTCGATGTGGTTGATCTCGCCGACCCGGTCCAACTGGTCGCGGGACAGGTTCAGCAGGACGATCACCGCCGGGTCGACCGCGTCGGAGACGTGCGGGACGTGCATCTCGTCTACCTCGAGAGCTGCCAGGGCAGCCGTTCGGTCGGCGGCCAGGGCCGAGACCAGTCCGGCGTCCATGTTGGCGCCCTCGCTGTTGGTGGCGACCGGTCCCATCGTGGCCAGCGCCGCGGCGACCATCCGGGTGGTGGTGGACTTCCCGTTGGTGCCGGTGATGATCGCAGTTCGCCGCCCGGCGCCCAGTTGCCGCAGTACGGAGCGGTCCAGGGTCATCGCGACCAGACCGCCGATCATGGCGCCGGCACCGCGGCCGGTGACCCGGGAAGCCCAGCGTGCGGCGGATCCGAGGGCCAACGCGGCCCGTCCTCGCACTGTCATCGTCGGCCCGGGCATCGCAGGTCAGTTTATGCCTCACCAGGCCCGGCCCGCCCGACACGGACGCCCGGGTGCCATTCACTGTCGGGGTGACGTGCCATCCTGACGATGTGAGCCAAACCTGGGGCCGCCCGGCCTGCGATCCGGGTGACGGCTGGGTCGTGGTGGATGTCGAGACCTCGGGTTTCCATCCACGGCAAGCGCGTGTCCTGAGCGTGGCCGCACTGGCACTGGACCCCGAAGGCAACGTCGAGAACTCGGTTGTCAGTCTGGTCAATCCCGGTGTGGATCCCGGGCCGACTCATGTGCACGGCATCACCACCGAGATGCTCGAGGACCAGCCGACTTTCGCCGATATCGCGCCCGCCGTCGCCGAGTTGATGCACGGCCGGACGCTGGTGGCGCACAACGCGGGTTTCGACTATTCGTTTCTGACCGCCGAAGCCGAATTGGCCGGTGCCACACTGCCTGTCGACACCGTGATGTGCACCGTCGAACTGAGCCGGCGGCTGGACCTCGGCCTGGAGAACCTGCGACTGGAGACGCTGGCGCGGCACTGGAAAGTCCCGCAGACCAAGGCCCACGACGCCTTCGACGACGCGCTGGTGCTCTCCCGGGTGCTGATGCCCGCTCTCCAACGCGCCCGCGAGCGCGACGTGTGGCTGCCGATCCGGCCGGTGAGTCGGAAACGCTGGCCCAACGGCGCGGTCACACACGACAAACTCGATTCGCTGAAGACCCTGGCGCTGCGGATGCCGTGCCCGTATCTCAACCCCGGCCGCTACGAACAGGGCGGCCCCCTGGTGCAGGGCATGCGGGTGGCGCTGTCCGCGGAGGTCAGACGCACCCACGACGAGCTGCTCGAGCGCATCCTGCACGCCGGGCTGGCCTACGCCGACGCGGTAGACACCGAGACCTCACTGGTGATCTGCAACGAACCGGAGGCCGCGCAGGGCAAGGGTTACCAGGCCCGCGAACTCGGTGTTCCGACGGTCTCCGACGAGCAGTTCATGCGCAGTGTCGCCGCCGTGAGCGGCGGGGTCGGCATCGAGGCGTTCGAGCAGTCGGTGGATCAGGGCCAGCAGTTCGCGCTGTTTTGAGCCCGAACTCAGCCCTGCCGGGCCGCCCGGTTCACCGCGGAGACCACCGCGCGCAATGAGGCCGTGGTGATCGAGGTGGCGATCCCGACCCCCCACACCGTCCGGCCGCCGATCGAGGTCTCGACGTAGGCGACGGCCGCGGCCTCCTGCCCGGCCGACATGGCGTGCTCGGAGTAGTCCAGCACGCTTACCTGGATGCCCACCGTCGCGAGTGCGTCGACGAACGCCGCCAGCGGCCCGTTGCCCTCGCCGCGGATCTCGGTCTCGACGCCGTCGATCTTGACGACCGCCTCGATGACGTCGATACCTCCGTCGACCTCCGAGCCGATCACCCGTTGCTTGATGCGCTCGAGCGGACGCGTCGCTCCCAGGTACTCGTCGGCGAACGCGTCCCACATCTCCTTGGACGACACCTCGCCACCCTCGCCGTCGGTGATCTTCTGGATCACCTGGCTGAACTCGATCTGCAACCGGCGCGGCAGCATCAGTCCGTGGTCGGCCTTCATGATGTAGGCCACCCCGCCCTTGCCGGATTGTGAGTTCACCCGGATCACGGCCTCGTAGGTGCGGCCGACGTCCTTGGGGTCGATCGGCAGATACGGCACCTGCCACAGGATGTCCTCGACATCGGCGTCGGCTTCGTCGGCGGCGATCTTCATCGCATCCAGGCCCTTGTTGATGGCGTCCTGGTGACTGCCGGAGAATGCGGTATAGACCAGATCACCGCCGTAGGGATGACGCTCGGGCACGGGCAGTTGGTTGCAGTGCTCGACGGTGCGCCGGATCTCGTCGATGTTGGAGAAGTCGATCTGGGGGTCGACGCCGCGGGAGAACATGTTGAGCCCCAGAGTCACCAGGCAGACGTTGCCAGTGCGCTCACCGTTGCCGAACAGGCATCCCTCGATGCGGTCCGCACCGGCCTGATAGCCCAATTCCGCTGCCGCAACAGCCGTTCCGCGATCGTTGTGGGGATGCAGGCTCAGGATGATCGACTCACGCCGGTTGAGGTTGCGGCTCATCCACTCGATCGAATCGGCGTAGATGTTCGGGGTCGCCATCTCCACCGTCGCCGGAAGGTTGACGATCAGCGGCCACTCCGGGGTCGGCTGGATGACATCGGACACCGCATCGACCACGTGCTTGGCGTATTCCAGTTCGGTGCCGGTGTATGACTCGGGGGAGTACTCGTAACGCCACCGCGTTCCGGGGTATTTGACGGCCTCCTCTAGGCACTTACGCGCGCCGTCGGTGGCGATCTTGGTGATCTCATCGCGGTCGGCGCGGAACACTACGCGGCGCTGCAGGATCGACGTCGAGTTGTAGAAGTGCACGATCACGTTCGGAGCGCCGTCACACGCCTCGAAGGTCCGCTCGATCAGTTCGGGCCGGCACTGCACGAGTGCCTGGATGGTGACGTCCTCGGGGATGGCGCCCTGCTCGATGATCTCGCGGACGAAATCGAAGTCGGTCTGGCTGGCCGACGGGAAACCGACCTCGATCTCCTTGTAGCCCATCTTGACCAGCAGATCGAACATCCGGCGCTTGCGGGCCGGACTCATCGGGTCGATCAGTGCCTGATTGCCGTCACGCAGATCGACCGCACACCAGGCCGGCGCGTGGGTGATGACATTATCGGGCCAGCTGCGGTCCGGCAGTTCGATCTTCTCGACCTCGTCGGCGAACGAACGGTAGCGATTGACCGGCATCGCCGAATTGCGTTGGGTGTTCCACGCAGGCTGGCCGTCCCAGCGGCCGCCGCTGGGTTTATTGATGGTGCGCGCCGATACGTACGCGTCCAGGGAATCGAATTCAGAGTGGGTGTTCACGATTGGGCTCCGGAAGTTTGAAGAGGGACTTCAGACCGGCGCATCACGAGAACCCGCGACGGGAAGCCGGTCTGGATCAGACCCCGTCGCGGCGCCCGAGAAGGAGCACACGCTGCACAGCGGTCACTGTACTCCGATTGGTTCACCAGGCACAATCGCGATCATGACGACCAATCCGCACGCGGATCGGCCGGCCTGGGACCGGCTGGCCACCATCCTGATGAGCGTGCTGGGCGCCGGTGTCGCGCTCGGATCGTTCGCGTTCTCGTGGTTCTTCGTGATGGGCACCGACTCGTGCGGCCCGGACAACTGCCACGAGTCCAGGCTGTGGATGGCCTACGCGCTCACCTGGGGCGGGATCGCGGTGGCCGTCGTCGGCGCGATCGTGGGGATGGTCTCGGCGGCGCGGCGCGGCACCGCGATGTGGATCTGGCCGACGCTGGCCGTGTTGCTCATCGGCGCGACGTGGGCCGGGGGCGCCGCGCTGGCGACATCAGTCGCCCGTTAGCCAGGGCGAGCCCCAGCTTCCGGCGAAGGCGATCTCCTCCAGTCCGAGGCGCTGCCGCGGCAGGTCGTCACGTTCGGCGATCTCCGGGGCGCGGATGTTCGGGTCGCCCAGCGATCCCAGTGCCACCACCATCAGCGGCCGCACCCCGGCGGGGATGGCCAACGCGCCGCAGGCGCCCTCGACGTCGAACCCCGCCATCGGATGGCTGATCAGACCGCGGGCCACCGCCTCGGTCGCCATATTGGCCATCGCCGCGCCGGCGTCGACGTGGGAGTACAACGCGGTCTTGTCATCCTCGCCCTCATCGGCACACAGCAGGATCAGCGCCCCGGCCGACTTCGCGTAGGCGTTGCCGCGGCGCAGCAGTGAAGCGATGGCGCCGAAGGTCGGGTCTCCGCGGAGCCCGACGACGAACCGCACCGGCTGACGATGCCCCCAGGTTGCCGCCCACCGGCCGGCCTCAAGCACCGCGATGACCTGCTCGGGATCGAGTGCGGCATCGGGGTCGAACGCCCGTGGGCTCCACCGTTCGGCCAGCGCCGGATGGATGGAAACTCGGGTTTGTGCGCGGCGCTCAGTCATCGACCGGCAGGTTACCCCCGTTGCGGGCGGGAAAAAGCATGAGAGGCCACCGTTTATCCTTGTACGCAACTCCCCGGCCTGGAAAGGGCAGACAGTGGCGCTCGTCGTGCAGAAGTACGGCGGATCCTCGGTGGCTGATGCCGAGCGGATCCGCCGTGTCGCCGAGCGCATCGTGGAGACCAAGCGCCAGGGCAATGACGTGGTCGTCGTCGTCTCGGCGATGGGTGACACCACCGACGAACTGCTCGACCTCGCCGGCGCGGTGTGCGATTCGCCGCCCCCGCGCGAACTGGACATGCTCCTGACCGCAGGCGAACGGATCTCGAATGCACTGGTGGCGATGGCCATCGAGTCGCTCGGTGAGAACGCCCGCTCGTTCACCGGCTCGCAGGCCGGGGTGATCACCACCGGAACCCACGGCAACGCCAAGATCATCGACGTCACCCCGGGCCGGTTGCGCGCCGCCCTCGATGAGGGACAGATCGTCCTGGTGGCCGGCTTCCAGGGCGTGAGCCAGGACAGCAAGGACGTCACCACCCTGGGCCGCGGCGGTTCGGACACCACGGCGGTGGCCCTGGCCGCGGCACTGCACGCCGACGTGTGCGAGATCTACACCGACGTCGACGGAATCTTCACCGCCGACCCCCGCATCGTGCCCAACGCCCGGCGACTGGACACCGTCGCCTTCGAGGAGATGCTCGAGATGGCGGCGTGCGGAGCCAAGGTGCTGATGCTGCGCTGTGTCGAATACGCACGCCGTTACCACGTTCCGATTCACGTCCGCTCGTCCTACTCCGACAAGCCGGGCACGATCGTCACCGGATCAATTGAGGACATACCCATGGAAGACGCCATCCTGACCGGAGTTGCCCACGACCGCAGCGAGGCGAAGGTCACCGTCTTCGGTGTTCCCGACGTTCCGGGCTACGCCGCCAAGGTGTTTCGCGCGGTGGCCGACGCCGACGTCAACATCGACATGGTGCTGCAGAACATCTCGAAGGTCGAGGACGGCAAGACCGACATCACCTTCACCTGCTCGCGCGACACCGCACCCATCGCGGTGGAGAAGCTCAACTCGCTGCAGGGTGAGATCGGTTTTACCAACGTGATCGCCGACGATCACATCGGCAAGGTGTCCTTGGTCGGCGCCGGTATGCGCAGTCATCCGGGCGTGACCGCGACGTTCTGCGAGACGCTGGCCAAGGTCGGCATCAACATCGACCTGATCTCCACCTCGGAGATCCGGATCTCTGTGCTGATCAAGGATTCCGAACTGGACAAGGCGGTCGCCGCGTTGCATGAGGCGTTCGATCTCGGTGGTGACGAGGAGGCCGTGGTGTACGGCGGGACGGGCCGTTAGATGGTCAGTATCGGAGTGGTGGGCGCCACCGGCCAGGTCGGCCAGGTGATGCGAACGCTGTTGGAAGAGCGCGACTTTCCGGCCAGCAGCGTGCGGTTCTTCGCCTCGGCACGTTCGGCGGGCCGCAAGCTGAGCTTCCGCGGTCAGGAGATCGAGGTCGAGGATTCCGAGATCGCCGACCCGACCGGTCTGGACATCGCCCTGTTCTCGGCGGGCGCGACGATGTCGCGGGTGCAGGCGCCGCGGTTCGCCGCCGCCGGTGTCACCGTGATCGACAACTCGTCGGCCTGGCGCAAGGACGACGACATCCCTCTGGTGGTCAGCGAGGTCAACTTCGATCGCGATGTGCGCAACGCGACGCTGAAGAAGGGCATAATCGCCAACCCGAACTGCACGACGATGGCTGCGATGCCGGTGCTCAAGCCGTTGCATGACGAGGCCGGACTGGTGCGGATGATCGCCTCGACCTATCAAGCGGTGTCCGGCAGCGGAGTCGCCGGCGTCGAGGAACTGGCCACCCAGGCCCGGGCGGTGATCGACGGTGTCGAACAGTTGGTGCACCACGGTGATGCACTGGACTACCCGGCGCCGAACAAATATGTCGCGCCGATCGCGTTCAACGTTGTGCCACTGGCCGGTTCGCTCGTCGACGACGGTTCCGGGGAGACCGACGAGGACCAGAAACTGCGCAATGAGAGCCGCAAGATCCTGGGTATCCCCGATCTTGCGGTCAGCGGGACATGCGTGCGGGTCCCGGTGTTCACCGGGCATTCGCTGTCGATCAATGTCGAGTTCGCGCGACCGATCTCGCCGGAACGGGCCACCGAGATCCTGCGCTCGGCGCCCGGGGTGAAGGTCATCGACGTGCCGACGCCGCTGGCCGCTGCCGGCGCCGACGAGTCGCTCGTCGGACGCATCCGCCGGGATCCGGGGGTGCCCGACGGGCGCGGCCTGGCACTGTTCATCTCCGGTGACAATCTGCGCAAGGGTGCGGCGCTGAACACCATCCAGATCGCCGAACTGCTCGCCGAAGGTATGTGACCCCGCCGAAGAGTTTCACAGCAGTCTCATAGGCGGTCCCTACTGGGTTCACTGCCCGCCGGGCGAGGATGCTGCTATGAGCGACGCAACCGAGAACCTCGATCAGCCCTCGATCGTCCCCGATCTGCGCGAGTCGGTCGTCGACCGTCGGCCCAGCCGGCTCAACCAGGTCGCGGCCTGGGTCGCGATCATCGCGGGCATCGTGTTCATCGTGGGTTCGGTGTTCTTCACCGGTTTCTTCCTCGGCCGGCACAGCGGCGGCGGCTGGCATCACTGGCGCGGTGGTCCCGAGATGGCTTACCGCGGCGGCCCGCCGATGATGCCGGGTATGGGGCCACGCGGTGGCATGGGTCCCGGAATGGGCCCGGGCATGATGCCCGGCATGGGTCCCGACGACGACGAACTTCCCGGCCCCGCCCAACCGCCGAATCGTCCGGCCCCGCGCTAGTCACCCCCTAGGACCGGTGCACACCAGGGCGGTGCTTGACCCAAGTACTAAGCCCAGGTGTGCACCGGTTCGTTACTGTGCATGAGATCGCAGTACCGGCGCAGCATCTCGGCCAGCGCCTCAGGCCGGTCCAGCCCCTGATCCTCGAGCCGGTTGACCATCTGCACCTGCCACACCGATCCGTTGCGGCCGGTCTTCGCCCGGCCCTCGATGACACCCAGATAGCGGTCGCGCACGTCGGCGGCGACCTTCCAGCGGCGCAGCCCCTCGTCGGCCATCGGCAACAGATGGCGCAGCACCAATTCGTCGACGGGCACCTCGCCGGAGCCCGGCCAGTACATCCGCGCCGACATGCCGTGCTGGGCGCCGGCCAGGAAATTGTCATGTGCCGCAGCGAAACTCATCTTCGTCCACAGCGGTCGCTCGTCCTCGGCGATGGTCCGCAGCAGACCGTAGTAGAACGCCGAGTTGGCCATCATGTCCACCACCGTCGGGCCGGCCGGTAAAACCCGGTTCTCCACCCGCAGATGCGGGCGGCCGTTGACCACGTCGTACACCGGGCGGTTCCACCGGTACACGGTTCCGTTGTGCAGTCGCAGTTCCTGCAACTTCGGTGTGCGTCCGGCGGCGAGTTCGGCGAGTGGATCCTCCTCGGACAGTTCGGGGAGCAGCGCCGGGAAGTAGCGGACGTTCTCCTCGAACAGATCGAAGATCGAGGTGATCCAGCGCTCCCCGAACCACACCCGGGGCCGCACGCCCTGAGACTTGAGTTCATCGGGGCGGGTGTCGGTCGCCTGGGCGAACAGTTCGATGCGGGTCTCCGCCCAGAGTTGATGGCCGAAGAAGTACGGGGAATTCGCACCCAGTGCCAACTGCGGTCCGGCCAACACCTGCGCGGCGTTCCAGTTGTTTGCGAACTCTGCCGGGGAGACCTGCAGATGCAGTTGCATGCTCGTGCACGCCGACTCCGGCGCGATGGATTCCGAATGCATGCTCAGATGTTCGGCGCCGGCGATGTCGATGAGGATGTCCTCGCCGCGGGCGGTGAAGATCGAGTCGTTGAGCGCCTGATAGCGCAACGACGGGCTCATCCAGCTCCCGGTCAGATCCTCGGGCATCAGGGTCGGCAGGATGCCGATCATCACGATGTGCGCGCCGTCGGTGTTGGCCTTGGTCTCGGCGGCGTTGAGGCTGCGGCGGACTTCGCCCTCGAGTTCCAGCGCGGTGCGGCCCGGAAGCGGGCGCGGCGGAACGTTGAACTCGATGTTGTAGGCGCCCAGTTCGGTCTGGTACGCCGGGTCGGCGATCGCGGCGAGCACTTCCTGGTTCTGCATGGCCGGCTGATAGGCGCCATCGACCAGATTGCACTCGATCTCCATACCGGTCAGCGGCCGGTCGAACTCGAAACTCGACTCGGCGAGCATGGTCTCGAACACGTCCAAGCAGAGCTGCACCTTCTGCCGGTACTCCTGCCGTTGTTTACGGCTGTAGGTGGCATGCGCGACCTCTTCTCCCACCTCGTCGATGCAACAGGGTCACTGGCGGGTGCGCAAGCAATTCGGCCATGAACCCCTGTCCCGGGGTGGCAGACTCCCAGGACAGTTCGTCGCACGTCCGATCCGAGGAGCACCGTTGGCAGAGTTCGTCGCCTCCATCGACCAGGGCACCACCAGCACCCGCTGCATGATCTTCGATCACAACGGTCTGGAGGTCGGCCGCCACCAGCTCGAACACGAGCAGATCCTGCCGCGCGCCGGCTGGGTCGAGCACAACCCGACCGAGATCTGGGGCCGCACCCAGACCGTGGTGACCTCGGCGCTGAACAACACCGGTTTGAAGGCCTCCGATATCGCGGCCCTGGGCATCACCAACCAGCGCGAGACCACCATCGTGTGGAACCGCAAGACCGGCCAGCCGTACTACAACGCGATCGTCTGGCAGGACACCCGCACCGACCAGATCGCGGCGGCACTCGATCGCGACGGCCGCGGTGACATCATCCGCCGCAAGGCCGGACTGCCGCCGGCCACCTACTTCTCCGGGGGCAAGCTGCAGTGGATCCTGGAGAACGTCGACGGCGTGCGGGCCGACGCCGAACGCGGTGACGCATTGTTCGGCACCCCGGACGTGTGGGTGCTGTGGAACATCACCGGCGGGCCCAACGGCGGTGTCCACGTCACCGATCCCACCAACGCCAGCCGCACCATGCTGATGAATCTGGAGACCCTGGACTGGGACGACGAACTGTTGTCGTTCTTCAACATCCCGCGCCAGATGCTCCCGGCCATCCGGCCGTCCTCCTCACCGACCCCGTACGGGTCGACCCTAGCCGACGGCGCGATGGGCGGCGCGGTCCCGGTGACCGCAAGCCTCGGCGATCAGCAGGCCGCCATGGTCGGGCAGGTGTGCCTCAAGCCCGGCGAGGCCAAGAACACCTACGGCACCGGCAACTTCCTGTTGCTCAACACCGGCGAGAAGATCGTCCGCAGCGAGAACGGTCTGCTGACCACGGTCTGCTACCAGTTCGGTGATGCGAAACCCGTTTACGCCCTTGAGGGTTCGATCGCGGTGACCGGCTCGGCAGTGCAGTGGCTGCGCGACCAACTGGGCATCATCAGCGGCGCCGCCGACAGTGAGGCGCTGGCGTCCCAGGTCGAGGACAACGGCGGCGTCTATTTCGTCCCGGCGTTCTCCGGCCTGTTCGCACCGTACTGGCGCTCCGATGCCCGCGGCGTGATCGTCGGGCTGTCCCGGTTCAACTCCAACGCGCACATCGCGCGGGCCACCCTGGAGGCGATCTGCTACCAGAGCCGCGATGTGGTCGACGCGATGGCCGCCGACTCCGGGGTCAAACTCGAGGTGCTCAAGGTCGACGGCGGCGTGACGCTCAACGAGCTGTGCATGCAGATCCAGGCCAATGTGCTCGGCGTCGACGTGGTGCGCCCGAAGGTGCCTGAGACCACCGCACTGGGCGCCGCCTATGCCGCCGGCCTGGCGGTGGGCTACTGGTCGGATCCGGAGGATCTGCGGGCAAACTGGCAGGAGGACCGCCGGTGGACACCGCAGTGGACCGCCGATCAGCGGGCCAAGGGTTACGCCGGATGGCGCAAGGCCGTCGAGCGCACCCTGGACTGGGTCGAGGTCTAACTGCCACAGTGGGGGTATGACCGAAACCATCGCAGACTCGGCGAACCTCCCCCCCGACAAAGGCCAGTTCTTCCAGCGCGGCAATTACGCGCCGGTTCCTGACGAGATCACCTCTTATGACCTGCCGGTTGAGGGGGCCATCCCGCCCGAACTCGACGGCTGGTACCTGCGCAACGGGTCCAACCCCCGCACGCCCACCGGGCACTGGTTCACCGGCGACGGGATGATTCACGGTGTGCGCCTCAGCGCCGGATCGGCGAAGTGGTACCGCAACCGCTGGGTGCGCACCGAGAGTTTCGAGAAGCCGTTTCCGGTCTACAACGCCGACGGCACCCGCAACCTGCGCTCGGCGGTGGCCAACACCAACGTGATCAATCACGCCGGCCGTACGCTGGCTCTGGTCGAGTCCTCGTTCCCCTACGAGATCACCAATGATCTCGAGACGGTCGGCTGTTACGACTTCGGCGGCCGCCTCGACGATGCGATGACCGCCCACCCCAAGATCTGCCCGACCACCGGGGAGTTGCATTTCTTCGGCTACGGCAACATCTTCGCCCCGCATGTCAGCTATCACCGCGTCGACGCCGACGGCACTCTGACGGTCAACCGGCCGGTGGAGGTCAAGGCACTGACCATGATGCACGACTTCGCGATGACTGCGGGTCATGTCATCTTCATGGACCTGCCGATCGTGTTCAATCTCGACATCGCGATCAACGGCCGCGGCGACATGCCGTATCGCTGGGATGACGAGTACGGAGCCCGTCTCGGGGTGCTGCGCCGCGATGACCCGTTCGGCGAGATCCGGTGGTTCGAGATCGACCCGTGCTACGTGTTCCACGTCGCCAACGCCTACGACGTTCGGGGGGCCGACGGCAATCACATTGTGCTGCAAGGCTGCCGCTATCCCGAGCTGTGGCGGGAGAACGGTGGATTCGACGCCCAGGCGGTGCTGTGGAGTTGGACAATCGACCTCGACAACGGCACGGTCAGCGAGTGCCAACTCGATGACCGCGCGGTGGAGTTCCCGCGCATCGACGACCGGCTGGCCGGCCTGCCGGCCCGCTACGCGGTGTCCGTGGGCGACGCCCGACTGGTGCACTACGACTTGGCGACCGGAACCGCCCGGGAGCACCGGTTCGGAACCGCTGACGCACCGGGCGGCCCGGGTGAGGCGGTGTTCGTGCCCGCAGCGTCCGGAGGTGAGACCGACGGCTGGTATCTGGCCATGGTCTACGACCCGGGCCGCGACAGCAGCGATCTGGTGATCCTGGACGCCTCGGACTTCACCGGGGACCCGGTCGCGCGGATCCGGTTACCGCGCCGGGTGCCCTATGGCTTCCACGGAAACTGGATTCCCAATACGGACTGAGTCAGATCAGACCGAGACGCCGGTAGGCCTTCTCGGTCTGCGTCCGTCCGGCCTCGGGCAGTGGCACCTGGGGCGGGCGGGAGTGCGGGTAGTCGCCCACCGGCAGGCCGAGCACGGCGGCCGCGTGCTTGAACGCGCTGCCCCAGTGGGTGAAGTAGTCGGGGCGTCCCGGGTAGCTGGTGAACCACGGACCCATGTCGATGTCGAACTGGTCCATGCCGGTCTCGCGCGCGTAGTCCATCGCCTCGATCAGCGCACCGGAGGTGATCAGCTCCCAGTATTCGGTGAGCAACCGGCGCTGCGGGGTCTCATGCAGATAGCCGACGGTCCCCAGTTGCGCCGGGCAGACGATACCGTCGCGCAGCCAACCCGCGCGATAGACCGTCTTGTCGCACTCCCAGAGCACCAGTTCGGGTGCCAGTTCGTGCAATATCCGGCTGTTGTTCGGTCGGAACGCGCCCTCCTTGGTCGCGCACACCGCCGGGATCTCGTGGAAGATCCGCGCGCTTTCGGTGGCGGTCAGCACATATCCCGACGAGGGCGAGTTGAACATGCCCAGCGCGATATCGGTGCGATCGGCGATGTAGCGGAAGAACGCCAGCACCCCTTCACCGCCGTGGGTCTCCATCATCGGGGTCTGGATGTAGACGATGTCGGCACCGGCCTGCTCGGCATGGCGGGTCAGTTCCAGGCAGTCCTTGGCCGACATCGCCGCCGTGCAGGCCTGGATCACGATGTCCGGGTTGTGTTTTCGGGCTTCGTCAATAGCGACCTCGAGCAGTTGCTTGCGCTCCTCGATGGTCAGTGACCAGAACTCAGCCAGACCGCTGGTGAGCCACAGCAGTGGGTGTCCCAGGTCGGCGACGCAGTAGCGCACCAGCGTCCGGTAGGCGTCCCAGTCGATATCGTCGCCATCGATTCCGCAGAACGGTGTGTAGAGCGAGTCACCGATACCGCGCAGTGCGACCCGCGCCCAGTCCCGGGCTTCTCGGGCTGTTGCCATCGACCCCTCCTAGAAGTCGGTGCCGCCGTCGACGTTGACGTTGGCTCCGGTCATGTACGAATTCCGCCGTGAGGCAAGGAAAGCCGCGACGGCGCCGATCTCCTCGGGCAGTCCGGCCCGGGGCAGGTAGGCGGGATGGCCGAAATGCTCGGAGATCGCTGCCATGAGTTGATAGGGGTCGTCGGTGTCAACTCCCACGCCGGCGGCCCAGCCGATCAGCGACTCGGAGGCCACGCTGCCCGGTGAGACCACGTTGACCAGAATCTCGTCAGCGGCCAGTGCCTGCGACAGGTTCTTCGACACACTGGTGAGCATCGCCTTGGCGGCGGTGTAGGCGACCAGTGCCGGACTCTGGCGCCGGGTGGAGGCGGCCGAGAAGTTGACGATCCGCGCCCAGTCGGCGGCGCGCAGCAGTGGAAGGGCGGCGCGCACACAGCGGACCATCGACATGGCGCCCTGCCCGATCGCGCTGTTCCACTCCTCGTCGGTCAGGGTCTCGAAACCGCCCGCGACGCCAGGGCCCACCGCGTTGATCAAGATGTTGAGCCGGCCGTCCCATCGCCCCGCCAATTCGCCGAAGGCCTCGTCCAACGCGGCCTGGTCTGCGACGTCGGCGGTCAGGCCGAAGGCATCGGGACTGCCCCGTCGCCGCAGATCTTCGACGGCCAGGTCGAGGTCGTCACCTCCGCGCGCGATGAGTGCGACGCGGGCGCCGTCGTCGGCCAGGCAGCGCGCGGTGGCCAACCCCATGCCGCGACTGCCGCCGACGACCGCCGCGGCGGCGTCCTGAAGGCCGAGGTCCACCGGTCGAACCTATCCCGGGTAGTAGGTTCTAGTCATGGGTGAACTGAAAGACCGGCTTCGATCCGACCTCACCGATGCGATGAAGAGCAAGGACAAATTGCGGACCGCGACCTTGCGGATGATGCTGGCGGCGATTCAGACCGAGGAGGTGTCGGGCAAGCAGGCGCGCGAACTGACCGACGCCGACATCCTCAAGGTGCTGGCTCGCGAATCCCGCAAGCGCAACGAGGCCGCCGAGATCTACACCCAGAACGGCCGGGGCGAGCTGGCCGCCGAGGAGCATGCCGAGGCGCGGGTGATCGACGAGTACCTGCCCACGCCGCTGACCGATGCCGAGGTCGCCGATGTGGTCGACACCGCGCTGGCTCAGGTCGCCGAGGAGATCGGGGAGCGGCCCGGGGTCAAGCAGATGGGTCTGGTGATGAAGGCCGCCACCGCGATCGCCGACGGCAAGGTCGACGGGTCCCGACTGTCGGCGGCCGTCAAAGACCGGCTGTGAACACCGCCACGCGCCGAGGCCCGATCAAGGCTCTGGTCACGGTGACGTTCCTCGCGATGATCACGATGAACGCCCTCGCCAACGCGCTTCCGCTCAACGGCCGCAACACCGGCGAGGTCTCGCAGGCCTATCCGAGCCTGTTCACGCCGGCGGGCATCACCTTTTCCATCTGGTCGCTGATCTATCTGCTGCTGGGTGCGCACGTGCTC
Source organism: Mycobacteriaceae bacterium (assembly GCA_029977845.1). Taxonomy (GTDB): domain Bacteria; phylum Actinomycetota; class Actinomycetes; order Mycobacteriales; family Mycobacteriaceae; genus Mycobacterium. The sequence goes on from JAPOKC010000008.1 coordinate 27,294, forward strand.
TATCAACTCGGCCTGTTCCGCGGCGGCCTCGAGACACCGGCTGAATCTGCATTGCTGAACAGGGTCGGCGTGCTGTTCTCCATCTCCTCGCTGGCGAACACCGCCTGGATCTTCGCCTGGCACTACGACCACATCGCGCTCTCAGCGGTGCTGACCACGGTGATCCTGATCTGTCTGGCGTTGATCTCGGTCACGTTGCGCAATGCGAATCTCGTTGGGCGCCAACGCTGGTTCATCGGGGTGCCGTTCAGTGTCTACTTCGGCTGGGCGACCGTGGCGACCATCGCCAACATCACCGTGCTGCTGGTCAAGCTGAACTGGGACGGCTTCGGTCTGGCGCCGTCCACCTGGGCGGTGATTATCGTGCTGGTCGCGATGGCGATCGGCATGATGACCATGCTGCGCAACAGGGATGCCGCCTACGGGCTGGTGCTGATCTGGGCCTTCGGTGGGATCCTGTTGCGCCAGGTTTCAGAAGGTGGTCTGGACGGACGCTATCCGCAGATCATCGCCGCTGTCGTCGCCTCACTGGTGATCTTCGTGATTGGCGAAGTGCTGGTGCTGCGCGGCGGGAAGGCCGCTTAGGTGTCAGCCCCCAGCAGGTCCACCAACTGCGACAGCTGCTTGCAGGCCAGATCGCGCGCGGTGTCGGTGTCGCGCCTGATGATCGTGGCGGCCAACGCCAGGTGGCCGGCACGGTCCGGGATCATCTCAGTACCGGCGTCCGGTGCTAGCGGCCACGTCGCCTGACGGAACCCATCAGGGTCCGAGGAGATCTCGGACCCTTTTCACATGTCGGGGTGGCGGGATTTGAACCCACGACCTCTTCGTCCCGAACGAAGCGCGCTACCAAGCTGCGCCACACCCCGCGTGAAGCGTCGACAGCCTATCGCACCGCCGAGCCCCGAAGCCAAACGCCTAGAGCCCTGAGCTGACCGCTTTCTGGTCCGGCCAGGCGCCGCGGTCCTCGAACTCCGAGAGGGTCGAGACGTAGCCCGCGGGGTCCAGACCCTGGCTCTGTAGCCAGGCGTTGTCGTAATAGGTGTCGGCGTAGCGCTCCCCGCTGTCGCAGAGCATCGTGACCACCGACCCGCTCACACCGTTGGCCACCATCTCGGCCAGCAGGCCGAAGGCCCCCCAGATGTTAGTCCCGGTGGACGGCCCGACCCGGCGGCCGAGCACCCGGCTGACGTGATGTGCGCCGGCCACCGAGGCGGCGTCGGGCACCCGCACCATCCGGTCGATCACCCCGGGCAGGAAGGACGGCTCGACCCGCGGCCGCCCGATGCCCTCGATGCGGGAGGAGACATCGGTCACGATGTCGCGGCGGCCCTCGTCATAGGCGGGGAAGAAGGCGGAGTTCTCCGGGTCGACCACACACAGCCGGGTGGGATGGCGGCGGTAGCGGATGTAGCGGCCGATCGTCGCGCTCGTGCCGCCGGTTCCCGCGCCCACCACGACCCAGGTCGGAACCGGATGGCGTTCGGCGCCCATCTGGCCGAAGATCGACTCGGCGATGTTGTTGTTGCCACGCCAGTCGGTGGCCCGCTCGGAGTTGGTGAACTGGTCCAGGAAATACCCGCCGGTGTCCTCGGCGATCCGCTGCGCCTCGGAGTAGACGGCATCGGCGCGGTCCACGAAATGGCAACGGCCGCCTTGGCTTTCGATCAGCGCGATCTTTGACCGACTCGTCGAGGATGTCATCACCGCGATGAACGGCAAGCCCAGCAGCGCGGCGAAGTAGGCCTCGGACACTGCCGTCGATCCCGATGAGGCCTCGACGATGGTGGTCTTCTCGGTGATCCACCCGTTGCACAGCCCGTAGAGGAACAGGGAGCGGGCAAGGCGGTGCTTGAGGCTTCCGGTGATGTGGGTGGACTCATCCTTGAGGTACAACGCGACATCGGCGCGCTCACTCCACGCCGCCGGCAGCGGATAGCGCAGCAAGTGGGTGTCGGCACTGCGCCGGGTGTCCGCCTCGACCAGGCGAACGGCCTCGTCGACCCAGGCCCTGTCGGTGACGGTCATCGGGTGACTAGTGCACCGCGGCGACCGGGGTGGAGCGGAGCTGGTCGTGCGTCGGAATATCCCCGCCGGTGGGCGCGGCCACCAGGGTCAGCAGGGTGGCCTCCGGCCGGCAGCAGAACCGGGCCGGTGCGAACGGGGAGGTGCCGATACCCGCCGACACGTGCAGGGCGGTGTTCTCGCCCCATCGTGAGACGCCCTTGGCCCGCGAGCGGTCCAGATCGCAGTTGGTCACCAGGGCTCCGACGAACGGCAGGCACAACTGGCCGCCGTGGGTGTGCCCGGCCAGGATCAGTTGGTAGCCGTCGGCGGCGAAGCGATCCAGTACCCGTGTGTAGGGCGCGTGCACCACACCCAGGCTCAGGTTTGCCGCCGGGTTGGGCGCTCCGGCGACGGCGTCGTAGTCGTCCCGTTGGATGTGCGGGTCATCGACGCCGGCCGCGGCGACGGTCAGCCCGCCGATCTCGAACTCGCGCCGGTTTTGGGTGAGATCGAGCCAGCCGCGTTCGTTGAACGCCGCTCGCAGGTCCTGCCACGGCAACGGGTCACCGTGGACGCGGTGATCGGGATCGGTCAGATATTTCGACGGGCTCTTCAGCTTCGGCCCGAAGTAGTCGTTGCTGCCGAACACGAACACCCCGGGCACCGCCAGCAGATCGCCCAGTGACTGCACCACCGCCGGTACCGCCTTGGGGTGTGAGAGGTTGTCGCCGGTGTTGACGACCAGGTCGGGATCCCACGCGGCCAGTTCCCGTAGCCAGGCCTGCTTGTGCCGCTGCTGCGGGCGCATGTGGATATCACTGAGATGCAGCACCCGCATCGGTGTGGAACCGGGACTGAGCACCGGCATGGTCACCTCGCGTACGACGAAGGCGTTGCGCTCGATGAGGGTGGCGTAGCCGATCGCCAGCGCGGCCGAACCGGCCGTGGCGAGTGCGGATGTTCTCAGGGCGGAGCCGGCCATAGACGTGAGACTACTGCCCGACCAGGCCTACGGGGGAGTTCCCCCGGGAGGCGGTGGCGGGGCCAGCACTGGAATCGTGATGGGCGGCAGGCCCGGGATCTCGACAACCGTCGAACCCAACTCGGGGAATCCCGGGGGCGGCGGCGGTGCGTTCGGATCCGGCGGCGGCGGAGGCGGCGGCGGTGGTGCGATGCCGTTGCTCACCTGAAGACTCACGATGATGCCGGGGACGGTCTGACCGCTGGGGGAGGTGCCGACCACCGTGCCGGCCGGGGAGGTGCTGTTGACCATGTTGGCCCCGTCGGACACCTGGAATCCGGAGGCGCGCAACTCTTCCCGGGCTCGGTCCTGACCCATCCCGGTCACGTTCGGGATGCGGGCACCGGGGGCGCCGTCGACGTAACGCGGGTCGGTCGGGGGCATGGTGACGTCACCGAATCGGGTGGCGATCGGGTTCATGGCGGCGAACCAACTCAGGGCGGGTTCCTTGCCGCCGAACAGGTCGCCGTAGCCGCACTGACGCAACGGGTAGGAGCAGATGTCCGTCGGGTCCGGGGAGTCGTCGTAGATGTAGTTCGCCGCCGCGTAGCGGTTGGTGTAACCGAAGAACCCCGCCGAACGGTGCGCCTCGGTGGTGCCGGTCTTGGCCGACATCGGCAGTGTCCAGCCCACCGAGCCTGCCGCCCCGGCGCCGGTGCCGTTGATGACGTCCTTGCTCAGCGCGTTCGACAGCGTGTTGGCCAGACCTTCCGGGACCACCTGCTCGCAGGGTTCCGGGTTGACGGCGATCTCGTTGCCGCGCCGGTCGTAGACCTTGTCGACAGGGTTGGGTGGGCACCACATGCCGCCGGAGGCCAGGGTCGCGGCGACGTTGCTCAACTCCAGCGGATTGACCTCGAACGGGCCGAGGGTGAAAGACCCGATGTTCTGCCGCTTGATGAAGTCGGCCAGGCTCTCGTTGTTCTCCGGGTCGTAGGCCCGCGCGGTGCCCGGGTCGCCGTAGGACCGCAAGCCGAGTTTGACCGCCATGTCCACGGTGCGGGACACCCCGACCTGGGAGATCAGTTTGGCGAAGGCGGTGTTGGGCGATTTGGCCAGCGCCTCGGTCACGCTCATCGTCAGATTGCGCGGGTCCTTGTAGTTCTCCACGCACCACGTATCGGGCGGGCAACCCTTGGCGCCGCCGGCGCCCAGGCCTTTGGCGTCGAAACGCCCGGGCACGTCCAGTGTCGCGTTGATACCCAGGCCGAGATCCAGTGCGGCGGCTGTGGTGAAGATCTTGAAGATCGATCCGGCCCCGTCGCCGACGAGCGAGAAGGGCTGGGGCTGAACGGTTTCCCCGGCATCGATGTTCAGACCGTAGGTGCGGTTGCTGACCATCGCGACGACGGGGTGACTGGTCTTGCCCGGCAGCACGACGTTCATCACGCTGGCGATGCCGGTGATACCCGGGTCGGCGTAGGAGTCGACGCCCTTCTTCGCGTCGGCTTGGACGTCGGGATCCAGCGTCGTCTTGATCATGTAGCCGCCCCGCGCAACCTGTTCCTTGCTCAGGCCGGCCCGTGCCAGGTACTCCTGCACGTAATCGCAGAAGAAGGCACGGTCCCCGGCGGCGATACATCCGCGGGGCAGTTCGTTGGGCTGAGCGAGGATCCCCAACGGCTGCTGTTTGGCGGCCCGCAACTCGTCAGCCTTGCCGGGCAGCTGCTCGATCATGGTGTCCAGCACCAGGTTTCGCCGCGCCAGAGCACCGTCGGGGTTGGTGTAGGGGTTCAGCGTGCTCGTCGACTGGACGATGCCGGCCAGCAGGGCGGCCTGCTGCCAGTTCAGCGCTGAGGCGTCGACTCCGAAATAGGTCTGCGCGGCGTCCTGAACCCCGAACGCGCCGTTGCCGAACGAGACCAGGTTGAGGTACCGGGTGAGGATCTCGGGCTTGCTCAGCGTGCGGTCGAGGGTCAGCGCCATCCGGATCTCACGCAGCTTGCGGGCCGGTGTCTGGGCGATCGCGGCGCGCCGCTCGGCGTCGGTCTGGGCCACCACCAGCAGCTGATAGTTCTTGACGAACTGCTGCTCGATCGTCGAGCCGCCACGGGTGCCGACCTCACCGGAGGCGTAGCCGGCCAGACCGGTCAGCGTGCCTTTCCAGTCGACGCCGCTGTGCTCGGCGAAGCGCTTGTCCTCGATCGAGACGATCGCCAGCTTCATGGTGTCGGCGATCTTGTCGCTGGGCACCTCGAAGCGGCGCTGGGAGTACAGCCAGGCGATGGTGTTGCCCTTGTTGTCCACCATGGTGGTCACAGCGGGAACGTCACCCTGCAGGAGCTGGGCCGATCCGTTGGCGACGATGTCGGAGGCCCGGTTGGACATCAGACCCACCCCGCCGGCGACGGGGAACAGCAGAGCCGCGACGAGCACGCTGGCCAGCAGGCATGCCCAGGCCATCCGCATCAGGATGGGCCCGGCCGGCGGGCGTTGCGACATGGGGTACAGACTACTGAGGGCCTTTCGGGACCTCGCGACCGTCCGGTGGGGCCCGGAAGATAACGCTTTCTGGTGACGCGGGGGAAACAAAAGCGCAGTTCATGATGGGATTGCACGCTTGTCCCAAAAAAGTCGATATCTGACTGTTGCCAAAACGATATCTGACCACCTAACTTAAGCACACAGTGCGATGCAGGTAACACTCCTGCCGCAATGTGGCGCAGATCGCAGCGACGCGTTCTCGCCGGAGGGATCGCCGCCGACCAGCGGCTTTAACGAAGGGGATCGCCCGTGTCGGGTACTCGGCCCGCCGCTCGCCGGACAGCGACAATGCACGGTTCACTCAATGGCGCGGAAGGGGAGGCCCGCATCGCCTGGGTGTCTCAAGCCCTCTGCCGGGCCACCGACCCGGATCAGCTTTTTGTTCGCGGCGCTGCCCAGCGCAAGGCCGCGGTGATCTGCCGGCACTGTCCCGTGATCACCGAGTGCGGGGCCGACGCCCTGGACAACCGCGTCGAGTTCGGCGTCTGGGGCGGGATGACCGAGCGTCAGCGCCGGGCCCTGCTCAAGCAGCACCCCGAGGTGATCTCCTGGGCGGAGTTCTTCGCCACCCAGCGCAAGCACCGCAGCGTCAGCTAGACCTCGCCGGTGATCTGATCGGCGATGGCCTGCAGGGCCTCGAGATCGGACACATCGAACGGCAGTGACGGCACACCCACCACCCGCACATGCGGGTTGGCGCCGGTGAACCGCGACAGCAGCCGAACCTCCCGCTTGGCGGTCTGACCGCGATCGGCGTGGATGAGCAGCACCCCCGCCGTCAGCGCGTCCCCGTTGGTGGACGCCTGCAATTCCTCGGCGCCGTCGATGGCGCGCTCCACGGTCAGTGAACTCAGCATCGGATGCGTCCGGTTGAGGATCAGCCCGGCCAGTGGCATGCCCTCCTCGGACAGCCGGTCGACGAAGAAGGTCGCCTCGCGCAACGCGTCCGGCTCGGCCGCCGAGACCACCACGAACTGGGTGCCCCTGCGCTTGAGCAGTTCGTAGGTGCGATCGGCCTTCTCGCGGAACCCGCCGAACGTGGAATCCAGCGACTGCACAAACGCGGCGGCATCGGAGAGCATCTGCGAACCAAGGATCGTCGACATCGCCTTCATCGCCAGACCCATCACGCCGGCCACCAGCTTGCCGATACCGCCGCCGGGGCCCAGCAGAAGTTTCCACAGCCGGCTGTCCATGAAACTGCCCAGCCGCTTCGGCGCGTCGAGGAAGTCCAACGCGTTGCGCGAGGGCGGAGTGTCGACGACGACGAGGTCCCACCGGTCCTCGGCTAGTAACTGGCCGAGTTTCTCCATGGCCATGTACTCCTGCGTGCCGGCCAGCGAAGTGGCGACGGTCTGATAGAACTTGTTGTCCAGAATCGCCTGTGCGCGTTCGGGTCCCGAGTGTTCGATCACCATCTCGTCGAACGTGTGCCGCATGTCGAGCATCATCGCGTACAGCTCACCGGGCACCTCGGACGCCAGCGGCACCTGTTGCGGGGAATTTCCGAGTTCCTTGATGCCCAGCGCCTGGGCGAGTCGCTTGGCCGGGTCGATGGTGAGCACCACGACGGTCCGTCCGTACTCGGCGGCGCGCAGAGCCATGGCCGCCGCGGTGGTGGTCTTGCCGACCCCGCCCGCGCCGCAGCACACCACGACCCGGTTGGACTTGTCGGTCAGGATGGACTTCATGTCCAGCGTCACGGGCGCCACTATCGGACCCCCTGCTGTGCGAGATCTTCGGCCAACTCGTAGAGGCTGCCCAGATCCACCCCGTCGGGAATCGTCGGCAGTTCCAGCCGGGGAACGTGCACCTTGTCCAGTTCAAGTCCGCTCTCGGTGCGTGAGCGGATCCGGGTGGCGTGCTCGATCGTCTCGGTCAGTAGGCCGGCGAAGTCCTCGTCGTTGAGTTTGATGCCGGCCCGCGACAGTCCGGCCCGCACGGCCTCGGCGTCGACCACACCGTCGGCCGCCGCGGCGAGATCTTTGGCGGGCAGGAACGCCGGGATGTTGCGGTTGACGATCACGGCGCCGATCGGCAGGTCGATGTCCCGCAACTCGTCGATCGCCTCGATGGTCTCCTGAATCGGCAGCGCCTCCAGGAGGGTGACGAGATGGATCGCCGTCTGTTCGGAGTGCAGCAACCGGACCACGCCGTCGGCCTGGGAGTGCACCGGTCCGCCCTTGGCGATGTCCGACAGCGCCTTGGTGACGTCGAGGAACCGCGAGATCCTGCCCGTCGGCGGGGAGTCGACCACGATGGCGTCGTACACCGGGCGCTTACCGGCGTCGACCCGGGTCGCGGCCTCTTTGATCTTGCCGGTCAGCAGAACGTCACGCAGGCCGGGCGCGATGGTGGTGGCGAACTCGATGGCCCCGACCCGGCGCATCGCCCGCCCGGCGATGCCCAGGTTGTAGAACATCTCCAGGTATTCCAGGAAGGCCGCCTCGATGTCGATCGCCAGGGCGTTGACATGGCCGCCGCCTTCGGCGGTCGCGACCTTGACCTCCTCGTACGGCAACGGTGGGACGTCGAAGAGCTGCGCAATGCCTTGTCGCCCTTCGACTTCGACCAGCAGCACCTTGCGGCCACCGGCCGCCAGCGTCAGGGCCAGCGCAGCCGCGACCGTGGTCTTACCGGTGCCGCCCTTGCCGGTGACAAAGTGCAGCCGGGCTTTGGTCAGCCTTGAGGGCCAGCCGACGGGGTTGCCGTCTTTGGTCGCCATGACTGCACTCTATCCAAGGGTGCGAGTGCCTCCGGTGACTTGAGTAGGCTCGCCTCATGAGCCAACCAACCACGTGGGAGTACGCGACGGTGCCGTTGCTGACCCACGCCACCAAGCAGATCCTCGACCAGTGGGGTGCTGACGGCTGGGAACTGGTCTCGGTGCTGAACGGCCCGACCGGTGAGCAGCACGTCGCCTACCTGAAGAGGCCCAAGTGAGTAGTGCCTCCAAGCGGCTCGCCGAACTCGGCGTGACATTGCCCGGCGTGGCCAAGCCGCTGGCCGCCTATGTGCCGGCGGTCCGGACCGGCAACCTGGTCTACACCTCCGGTCAGCTTCCGTTGGTCGACGGGCAGCTGACCCATGTCGGCAAGGCCGGCGCCGCGGTGAGCGCCGAGGATGCCAAGATCGCGGCGCGCACCTGCGCGCTCAACGCACTGGCGGCCATCGACGCGCTCGTCGGCATCGACTCGGTGACGAGGGTGGTCAAGGTCGTCGGGTTCGTCGCCTCCGCACCCGGCTTCACCGGTCAGCCCGGTGTGGTCAACGGCGCCTCGGAGTTCCTCGGTGAGGTGTTCGGCAATGCCGGCATCCATGCCCGCTCGGCGGTCGGCGTCGCGGAACTGCCGCTGGACGCACCGGTCGAGGTGGAGCTCATCGTCGAGGTTACGTAAGTGACCTCCATCGGCAGCGAGGTCGGATGACGCATCCCGCGTACGGGGTGCTGCGGCCGGTCACCCCGACGGCGTCGGTTCTGCTGTGCGACAACCCCGGTCACATGACCCTGGACGGGACCAACACCTGGCTGCTGCGCGGACCGGGCAGTAATGAGTTCGTCGTCGTCGACCCGGGACCCGATGATGAGGTGCACATCCTCCGCCTTGCCGAGGCGGGCCGAATTCCGTTGGTGCTCATCAGTCATCGCCACGGCGATCACACCGAGGGCATCGACCGGCTCGTCGCGGTCTCGGGTGCGACGGTGCGCTCGGTCGGCAGTGGTTTTCTGCGCGGAATGGGTGCCCCATTGCGCGACGGCGAGGTGATCGAGGCCGCCGGTGTGCGGCTGACCGTGATGGCCACCCCGGGCCACAGCGCGGACTCGTTGTGTTTCGTCATGGATGACGCGGTGCTGACCGCCGACACCGTGCTGGGCCGCGGCACCACCGTCATCGACGGTGAGGACGGCAGTCTGGCGCAGTATCTGGACTCGCTGCGCCGACTGCAGGGGCTGGGCTCGCGCACGGTGCTGCCCGGACACGGTCCGGAACTCGATGACCTGGCGGCGGTGGCCGCGATGTACCTGGCGCACCGCGAGGAACGTCTAGGCCAGGTGCGTGACGCTCTGCGGACCCTCGGGGATGACGCGACCGCGCGGCAGGTGGTCGAGCACGTCTACGCCGACGTCGACGAAAAGCTGTGGGAGGCAGCCGAACAGTCGGTCAAAGCGCAGTTGGCCTACCTGCACACCTCCTGACGCCCAAACCGACGTTTGGGCGCGAAAGAGCAAGCAAACGCCGCCAATACGTCGATCTCGGCGGAGGGGGTTAGGGCGCAAAGGGTATCAGCGGGCGCGGCGGGCCAGTCGCTCGGAGTCGCAGATCAGCACGCTCTTGCCCTCCAGCCGGATCCAGCCGCGATGGGCGAAGTCGGCGAGCGCCTTGTTTACCGTCTCGCGGGAGGCGCCGACCAGCTGGGCGATCTCCTCCTGGGTCAGGTCGTGGGTCACGCGCATCGCGCCGCCCTCCTGGGTGCCGAAGCGCTGAGCCAGCTGCAGCAGTTGCTTGGCGACGCGACCGGGCACGTCGGTGAAGATCAGGTCCGCCAGATTGTTGTTGGTCCGTCGCAGCCGGCGGGCCAACACCCGCAGCAGCTGATCGGCGATCTCGGGCCGGTCGGCGATCCAGGCCTTGAGGGCGTCGCGGTCCATCGAGACCGCCCGCACCTCGGTGATGGTGGTGGCACTTGAGGTCCGCGGGCCCGGATCGAAGATCGACAGCTCGCCGAACATGTCCGACGGTCCCATGATGGTCAGCAGGTTCTCCCGGCCGTCCGGTGAGCGCCGGCCGATCTTCACCTTGCCGGTGATGATGATGTAGAGCCGGTCACCGGGCTCGCCCTCGGCGAAGACGGTGTGGCCGCGCGGGAAGTCGACCGGCTGGAGTTGCTTGGTCAACGCGGAAACCGCCGCCGGATCGACTCCCTGGAAGATTCCGGCCCTGGCCAGGATCTCGTCCACGTTGCCCCTTCTCAGCTCGTCATAACCGTATGTGCGCGCCAGCCTAATGTTTAGACAGGCTTGGCGACGTGCCTACGCTACACACGATTGGCGAATCCGGACGGCTGAAACTGAGGATTGAGTTCGGAGCGCACATGCACCCGGGTGGGCAGGCCCGGCTCGTCGGGGATCAGGCGGAAGGCCGGTTCCATCCGCGGGCTCAGTCCGGAGAATCCGGTCAAAGGAACAGTGGCCTGTTCCAACCGGGCCCGGTCACCGGCCGACGGCCGGTCGGTGTGCAACACGCTTTCCAGCCGTTGCAGGCCGACCGTAGAGAGCATCAGCATCGCCGGGATGAATCCTGCGAGCAACCACGACATAGCCGGGAAGTTAACCGGCGCCAGGTCTCATCGGGATCACGAAATGCCACCGGTCTGTCGGCGGTCAGTACCCTGACTCCCGTGGCCAGGGGCTCTAAGAAGTGGGATGCCGAGACTCATGTCGGTCTGGTCCGCCGAGCCCGCCGGATGAACCGGGAACTGGCGGTGGCCTTCCCCCACGTCTATTGCGAACTGGACTTCACCAACCCGCTCGAACTCGCGGTCGCCACCATCCTCTCGGCCCAGAGCACCGATAAGCGGGTCAACCTGACCACACCGGCATTGTTCGCCAAGTACCGCACCGCACGGGATTACGCGCAGGCGAACCGCACCGAACTCGAGGAGCTCATCCGGCCGACCGGCTTCTACCGCAACAAGGCCAATTCGCTGATCCGGCTGGGCCAGGAACTCGTCGAGCGCTTCGGCGGCGAGGTCCCGGGAACCATCGAGGAACTGGTGACCCTGCCGGGAGTCGGGCGCAAGACGGCCAACGTCATCCTCGGCAACGCCTTCGACGTTCCCGGCATTACCGTCGACACCCACTTCGGCCGTCTGGTCCGGCGCTGGCGGTGGACCGATGAGACCGATCCGGTCAAGGTCGAGCATGCGGTCGGTGAACTCATCGAGCGCCGGGAGTGGACGCTGCTCAGCCACCGGGTGATCTTCCACGGCCGGCGGGTCTGCCATGCCCGCAAGCCGGCCTGCGGGGTGTGCGTGCTGGCCAAGGACTGCCCGTCCTTCGGCGAAGGACCCACCGATCCGCAGATCGCCGCCGCACTGGTGAAGGGTCCGGAGACTGAACACCTACTGGCTCTGGCAGGGCTGTAGCGCCGATGAGGGCTTCGACGAAGTGGACGCTGGCGATGCTGGCCGCGGTGGTCGCCGTGATCACGGCGTTGGCGCTACAACTCGACGACAAAGCCGCGCCGCCGTCGGCGCGGGACGCGCCGTCGGCGCGGACCCACCGCGACGCCGACACCCCGGAGGCACTGGCCGGTCCGCGCCGGCGCGCCGATCTGCCGCCGTGTCCGGCTGATGGCGCCGGGGTGGGTCCGGCGGCGTTGCGTGGGATCGTCGTCGAATGCGCCGCCGACGGGTCTCCGGTCGAGGTGGCGCGCGCACTGGCCGGGCGAACGGTGGTGCTCAACCTGTGGGCCTACTGGTGTGGTCCGTGCACCCAGGAACTGCCCGCACTGGCCCGCTATCAGCAGCAGGCGGGTGATGCGGTCACCGTCGTGACGGTGCACCAGGACGAGAACGAGACGGCGGCGCTGATCCGGATGGCCGACCTCGGTGTCCGCCTGCCGGTGCTGCAGGACGGACGGCGAAGCATCGCCGCAGCACTGGGTCTGCCGAACGTGATGCCCGAGACGGTGGTGCTGCGTGCGGACGGTAGCGTGGCCAAGGTCTTCGCGACACCGTTCACCAATGCCGATGAGATCGGAGCAGCGGTGAGATCGGCACTCGCATGACGACCCACGGACTAACCCCTGCGGCCAGCCCGCCGTGGCTGACACCGCTGGTGAGCAACCTCGATCAGGTGCCGCACGCCTACCGGCGTCGCGTCCCGCCGGAACTGCTCGCGGCTATCACCGGCGCCGGCGACGCCGCTGCGGCGGCACGGACCGGCCGCGATGCCGCCGTGCTGGTGCTGTTCTCCGGACCGCATGCCGATCACCCGGCCGGGGAGTTCCCCGCCGACGCCGACCTGTTGCTCACCGTGCGCGCCGGCACGTTGCGGCACCACGCCGGGCAGGCGGCCTTCCCGGGCGGGGCGGCAGATCCCGGTGATGCCGGCCCGGTGGCGACCGCTCTGCGTGAGGCTGAGGAGGAGACCGGAATAGATCCGGGACGGCTGCACCCGCTGGCCACACTCGAGCGAATGTTCATCCCGCCCTCGGGTTTTCACGTCGTTCCGGTGCTGGCCTATTCCCCGGACCCCGGTCCGGTGACCGTCGTCGACTCCTCCGAGACCGCGGTGGTGGCCCGTGTTCCACTGCGGGCGTTCGTCAATCCCAGCAATCGGCTGATGGTGTACCGGGAACAGCCGGACTTCGCCGGCCCTGCCTTCCTCCTCAACGAGATGTTGGTGTGGGGATTCACCGGTCACGTAATCTCGGCAATGCTCGATGTGGCCGGATGGTCGCAACCATGGGATACCCAGGACGTTCGGATGCTGGACGAGGCGATGGCCCTCGTCGGCGACCGCGACAGTGAGGAACCGCTGTGACCAGTTCGCAATGGCTGGACATCGCCGTGATCGGCGTTGCGCTCATCGCGGCGATCTCCGGATGGCGTTCGGGTGCGCTCGGCTCGCTGATGTCCTTCGTCGGTGTCGTGCTGGGAGCGATCGCCGGGGTGATGCTCGCCCCGCACATCGTCAGCCACATCCATTCGCCGCGAGGCAAGCTGTTCGCCGCACTGTTCCTGATCCTGGCCCTGGTGGTGATCGGGGAGGTCGCCGGCGTCGTGCTGGGACGTGCGGTCCGCGGTTCGATCCGCAACGGCCCGATCCGGGCGGTGGACTCCGTCGTCGGCGTCGTCCTGCAACTGGTGGTCGTGTTCGTCGCTGCCTGGTTGCTGGCCAGCCCGCTGACATCGTCGGACCAGCCGAACCTCGCTGCGGCAGTGCGCGGGTCCAGAGTCGTCGCCGAAGTGGACAAGTACGCCCCGGAGTGGCTTCGCACCGTGCCCAAGCGGATGTCGGCGCTGTTGAGCACCTCGGGTCTGCCGGATGTGCTGGAACCGTTCGGGCGCACGCCGATTCAGAACGTCGACCCGCCGGACGCCTCGCTGGCCGACAGTCTGGTGGTGGCGCAGACCCGCCCTAGTGTGGTCAAGATCCGTGGTGTGGCGACGTCGTGCCAGAAGGTCCTGGAGGGTACGGGATTCGTCATCGCGCCGAACAGGGTGATGTCCAACGCGCATGTGGTGGCTGGTTCGGACAGCGTGACGGTGGAGGCCGAAGGAAAGAAGTACGACGCCACCGTGGTCTCCTACGACCCCAACGCCGACATCTCGATCCTGGACGTTCCCAAGCTTCCGCAGCAGCCCTTGGTGTTCGCCGACGAGCCGGCCAAATCGGGAACCGACGCGGTGATCCTCGGGTATCCCGGCGGCGGTGACTTCGTCGCAACCCCTGCTCGGGTCCGGGAGATCATCGAACTCAGCGGCCCTGACATCTACAAGACGACCACCGTCAATCGCGAGGTCTACACCGTCCGCGGCCTTGTCCGCCAAGGTAATTCGGGCGGACCGATGATCAATCGGTCCGGCAGGGTGATCGGTGTGGTGTTCGGCGCCGCAGTCGACGACAACGACACCGGCTTCGTGATGACAACCAATGAGGTCTCCCGGCAGTTGGCCAAGATCGGCAACACCGCCAAGGTGCCGACCGGGGTCTGCGTCAACGCCTAGAGCGAATCTAGGAATCTCTGCAACGCGTTGTTGACCGCCTGCGGCGACTCCTCCTGCGCGTAGTGCCCGATGCCGGGAATCTCGGCGAACCGGCCGTGCGGCGCGTACGGCCTGCTTCGTGTGATCGGATCGCCGAGCACGTACGGGTCAGCCGCACCGCGCAGGTGCACCAGGGGGATCTCCAGCCGGCGATCCATCAGCTTCATGAATCGTCGGCCTTCCGCGCGCAACTGGCTGCGAACCGCCCAGCGCTGGTACTCCAGCGTGCAGTGGGCGGCGGATGGGATCTGGATGGCCTGACGCAGATACCTCATGGATTCGGAGAAGTCCTCGCCCGCTTGCCATTTCGGTGACGTCCTGGTGCGCACCAGGGTCTCGAGTTCCTCGGCATCGTGGCGGGTCAGCACGTGCTCAGGCAAGCGCGGCACCTGGTATCGCAACAATGTCGGCAGCAACGCGCGGCGCTGCTCGGCGTTGGTGAGCACCGATTGCCGTAGCGCCACCGGATGCGGGGAGCTGATCAGCCCGATGGCGCGCACCATTCGGGGGTGCAGTACCGAGGTGGCCCAGCAGACCAGTCCGCCGTCGGCGTGGCCGATCAGTGTGGCCGAGGTGTGCCCGAGGGCGCGAATCAGTCCCGCGGTGTCACCGGCCAGCGTCCAGCCGTCATAGCCACGCGGCGGTTTGTCGCTGCCACCGTATCCGCGTAGGTCCACTGCGACCAGTCGCGCTCCCGACAGACCGCGCAACTGATGTCGCCACGACCACCAGAACGATGCGAAACCGTGCAGCAGGATGACCAGTGGCCGCGCGGTGGGCGGAGTCTCGTCCTGTGTCTCGTCGAGTGCCTCGACGCAATGGAAGCGGATTCCGTTGGCATGAACATCGAGATGACGCCACGGCCCGTCGATCCGGGTGACCGAGGGATCCGGCCGGCTGCTCACCAACCGGAGGGATCGGTGCCGAGCTCCGGGAGCGGCGCGACTGCCGGCGCCGTCGAGGGCCGGCTCGCCCCCGGCGTCAGGGCCGCGGTGGTCTCCTTCACCGAGGCGATGGTCTCCTGCGGACCACGGATCCGGCGCACCTTCAGATAACCCAGCAGGGCGAACACTGCGGTCACGACGAGCATCAGGATGAACACGATCAGGAATGACGCCCATCGCCACAGCCAGTTGTCGAGCAACTCGGCCAGGAAGAAGAACATGAAGAAGGTGGAGTAGAGCAGCACCACCAGCGCGAGGATGAAGTAGACGCTGCCGGTTAGACCCTTCTTCACGTCGCGGGTGACCTCGGCCTTGGCCAGTTCGACCTCGGCGCGCACTAGGGTCGAGACCTGGGAGGTGGCCTCACGCACCAAGTCGCCGAGCGAGGGATTGGACGGCATCGCGTTCGGATCGACCAGGGGAATCGAGGTCACGCCCGCGGGCACCCCGTTCTTGCGATCGCGATTGCTCACGGCTGTCCTCCGTTCGGCGGTTGTGGTGGGAGTTCATGTTGCCATGCCGTCGCCACCTGCGGGACACCCGTCGCGTTGTTGCAGAAGTTACTGAAGTGGCCAATGTAAACTCAGGAACCGGGTGGGGAAACCAGGGAGGTAACAGTGATCACCGCACAATCCGTGCGGCGGACGGCAGGGGCCGTTTCCATGGCCGGGGTCCTGGCTCTGGCCGCGCTGTTGCCCAGTCTGTCGCCCAAAGCGGTCGCCGCCGACGAGAAGGTTCCGTTGGGCGGTGGAGCCGGCATCGTCATCGACGGCGACGTCTACTGCACCCTGACCACCATCGGCACCGACAAGACCGGCGCGCTGATCGGCTTCACCTCGGCGCACTGCGGCGGTCCCGGCGCGCAGGTGGCCTCGGAGGCCCAGCGCGACAAGGGCATCGTCGGCACGATGGTCGCCGGCAATGACGCTCTGGATTACGCGGTGATCCGCTTCGATCCGGCCAAGGTTGCTCCTGTCGCGAATTGGAACGGCTTCCAGATCGACGGGATCGGACCGGATCCGACGTTCGGTCAGGTCGCCTGCAAGCTCGGACGCACCACCGGATACTCCTGCGGCGTCACGTGGGGACCCGGTGAACAACCCGGCACAATCGTCAATCAGGTGTGCGGCCAGCCCGGTGACTCCGGAGCGCCGGTGACCGTCAACAACAAACTCGTCGGCATGCTGCACGGCGCGTTCACCGATGGTCTGCCGGTCTGCGTCATCAAGTACATCCCGTTGCACACCCCGGCGGTGACCGAGTCGATCAACGCCATCCTCGGTGATATCGCGGCCAAGGACAGGCCCGGCACCGGGTTCGTGCCGACGCCCGCGCCGCCGCCGGCGCCTGCCTAGACGCTTCCCCCTCGCCCCGATTCGCCTCGCGGCGTGAAGTTATTTTCACTCCCGCGACGGGTAGTGAAAATAACTTCACGCTGGGCGGGGTGGGGTGACGCTGGGCGGGGTGGGGTGACGCTGGGCGGGGTGGGACTCTAATTCGCCTTGCTGGCGCGGATCGCCTCGAACACGCTGGCGTCCAGCAGCGTCGAGGTGTCGCCGAGTTCACGACCCTCGGCGACGTCGCGCAGCAGACGCCGCATGATCTTTCCGCTTCGCGTCTTGGGAAGCTCGGGCACAACGTGGATCTCGCGCGGCTTGGCGATCGGCGAGATGTCATGTGAAACCTGGGCGCGCAACTCCTCGACCATCTCGGCGGTCGAGATGTCGGCGTGGCTCTCCTTGAGGATGACGAAGGCGCAGATCGCCTGGCCGGTCTGGGCGTCGCTGGCCCCGACGACGGCAGCCTCGGCGACACCCGCGTGACCCACCAGGGCCGACTCGACTTCGGCGGTCGAGATGCGGTGCCCGGAGATGTTCATGACGTCGTCGATCCGACCCAGCACCCAGATCTCACCGTCGAGGCCGTACCGGGCGCCGTCGCCGGCGAAGTACCAGCCCTGCTCGCCGAAGCGTTCCCAGTAGGTCTCCTTGAACCTCTCCGGGTCACCCCAGATTCCGCGCAGCATCGACGGCCACGGTTTATCCAGCACGAGGTAACCGGTGATGTGCTCGCCGATGTCTGCGCTCGGAGCGAGTTCCTTGCCGTTGTCGTCGACGATCTTCGCCGAGATGCCGGGAAGCGGGTGCATCGCCGAACCGGGCTTGCACACCGTCACACCTGGCAACGGCGCGATCATCGCGGCACCGGTCTCGGTCTGCCACCAGGTGTCCACGATCGGCACGGCGTCATCGCCGAACACCAGCCGGTACCACCGCCAGGCCTCGGGGTTGATCGGCTCGCCCACCGAGCCCAGTAGGCGCAGGCTCGACAGGTTGTGCTCATAGGCCAGTTCGCGACCCCACTTCATGAAGGTGCGGATCAGCGTCGGAGCGGTGTAATAGATTGTGACGCCGTACTTTTCGATCACCTGGAAATGCCGGTGCTCATCCGGTGAGTTTGGTGTTCCCTCGTAGAGCACCTGGGTCGCACCGTTGGACAGTGGTCCGTACACGATGTAGGTGTGCCCGGTGACCCAGCCGATGTCGGCCGTGCACCAGTACACGTCGGTTTCCGGCTTGATGTCGAAGACGTAGTTGTGCGTATAGGACGCCTGCGTGAGGTAGCCACCCGAGGTGTGCAGGATGCCCTTGGGGTTGCCGGTGGTTCCCGAGGTGTAGAGCAGGAACAACGGCTGTTCGGAGTCGAACGCCTCCGGTGTGTGCTCCGGTGAAGCCGTGCTGACCGTGTCGTGCCACCAGAGGTCGCGATCCTTGTTCCACTTGACGTCGATTCCGGTGCGGCGCACGACCAAAACGTTGGTCACACAGTCCTGGCCTTCGACCGCCTCGTCGACGGCATCCTTCAGGGAGACCGCTGTGCCGCGGCGGTACTGGCCGTCGGTGGTGATCACGAGCTTGGCCTGGGCGTCGTTGACGCGGGCCCGCAACGCCGCGGCGGAGAACCCGCCGAACACCACACTGTGCATGGCGCCGAGGCGCGCGCACGCCAGCATCGCCACGACGGCTTCGGGGATCATCGGCATGTAGATCGCCACCCGGTCACCGGCCTTCACGCCGAGATCGATCAGCGTGTTGGCGGCCCGGCAGACCTCGTCCTTGAGTTCGGCATAGGTGATGCTGCGCGCGTCACCGACCGGCTCGCCCTCCCAGTGGATGGCGACCCGATCGCCGTTGCCCGCATCGACGTGACGGTCGACGCAGTTGTAGGCGACGTTGAGCTTGCCGCCCACGAACCACTTCGCGAAGGGTGCGTCGGACCAGTCCAAGACCTCGGTGAACGGGGTGTCCCAGGACAGCCGATTCGCCTGTTTCGCCCAGAATGCCAACCGGTCCGCTTCGGCCTCGCCGTACAGGTCGGCCTTGGCGTTGGACTGGGCCGCGAACTCAGCGGACGGCGGGTAATGGGTGGGAGCTTCGTCATGCGCCTCGGTCATGGTGTGAGCGTAGTCACCGGACTCTGATCGGGGAGCGGCACTTCATATCTCTCGCCGGGCGGCGCATGTCGCGCGATGAACGGTGCTTCAACCGGCGGTCAACGGTCCGCTAGCGTCATCTCCCGTGACTTTCGGTGGGCGGGATCCGCTGGTGCCACTGCTGGCACTTCCTGATGTCGCCGACGCCGCCGAGGCGGCCCGGGTCGCACTGGGCAAGGCCCACCGGCATCGAACCAATCTGCGCAACTGGCCGATGACGGCCGCGGAGTCGGCGGTGCGCGGCGCACGGTCGTCCTCGGCACTGGAGGGCGGCGGGGTTGGGCTCGACGATATCGCCGTAGACCCACTGCTGGCCGGGGCACTGCGTGTAGGCCAGGCGATCGAGGGCGGCGCGACTCCGCTGGTAGGCGTCTGGCAGCGGGCGCCACTGCAGGCGCTGGCGCGGGTGCATGCACTGGCCGCCGCGGACCTGGTCGATGACGATCGGCTCGGTCGGCCCCGGCAGCAGCCGGAGACCGCCGCCCGGCTGGACCTGTTGAGCCGCATGACGACCGGAGGCAGTTCGGTGCCGGCGCCGGTGCTCGCCGGTGTCGCACACGGCGAGCTGCTGACGCTGGCGCCCTTCGGAAGCGCCGATGGTGTTGTCGCACGGGCGGTTTCACGGCTGGTGTCGATCGCCAGCGGACTGGATCCGCATGGTCTGGGTGTGCCGGAGGTGTTCTGGTTGCGCCGCGCCGAGGAGTATCGATCCGCCGCGGAGGGTTTCGCTTCCGGAACGCCGGAGGGTGTCGCGGTGTGGCTGCTGATGTGCTGTCGCGGCATGGAAGACGGTGCGCGAGAAGCGTTGTCGATCGCGGAGGCCGCATCAACGTAACGCCGTGGCTGATTCGCTGGTCATGTGAAACGGGCGGCGCTCCGAACAGTGTTCGGCTCGCCGCCCGCTAGCACGGTCCCCGGTTACCAAGCGTGCTGTGTGGGTTGCGTGGGTCGGCCTCGGCGATCATGCGCCGCGCTGCGACTGCGACTCGACCCATAGAGTCTCAGCCCGACTGCTCTGCGCAATCTCGCAGGCCCGCAACACTTTTGCCATCTCCGCGGCGTACTCCGCGTGGGTGCCTGGAACCGTGCTAGGCCGCTCGACTCGGGAAGCGGAACCTTCTCTTCCGATACCGCTTTGGCCTTACCGAGCGTCCGTACACATTGTTCTACTCCGTGACGACGGTCACAGCAAGGGGGAAACGGCAACAGTTTCAAAACGGTGTAGAAGTCGTCAGAAACCGGATCTCCGCAACACCGAATACGTCAGCCAATAGGTCAGCGCGCCGGCTGCCAGTGCGCCCAATGAGAGTGCGGCGGTGGTGGCGACCGCGGCTCCCGAGGGAGCCGATATGCGCTCCCGCAGCGATACCGGTCGGGAGAAACTCAGCACCGGCCAGTCGCGTACGCCAGCCTCCCTGCGCAGTGCCCGGTCCGGGTTGACGACGCAGGGATGCCCGACCTCTTTCAGCATGGGCAGATCGGTGATCGAGTCGGAGTAGGCGTAGCAGTGTTCCAGCGGGTAGCCCTCCAGAGCCGCGAGTTCCCGAACCGCGGCGGCCTTGCCTTCGCCGAAGCAGTAGAACTCGATCTCGCCGGTGTATCTGCCGTCCTCGACGACCATCCGGGTCGCCATCGAATGGGTCGCGCCCAGTGCACGGGCGATCGGGGCGACGATCTCCTCGCCGGAGGCGGACACCACCACCACGTCGCGACCGCACAACCGGTGGTCGGCGATCAGTTCGGCCGCCTCGGCGAACACCAGCGGGTCGACGATGTCGTGGAGGGTCTCCGCCACGATCGACTTCACCTGCTCCACGTCCCACCCGGTGCACATGCTGGTCACGTAGGAGCGCATCCGGTCCATCTGGTCGCGGTCGGCCCCGGACATCAGGAACAGGAATTGCGCGTAGCTGTTCCGTAGCACCGAACGGCGGTTGAGCAGGCCTTGATCGAAGAAGGGCCGACTGAACGCCAGAGCGCTCGACTTGGCGATCACAGTCTTGTCGAGGTCGAAGAATGCGGCGGTGCGGGCCGGAACCGGAACGGTGTCGGTCACGGTCTCGACAATAGGCGCGAACGCAGAAGAGCCGCATGCCGCCGCGACCGAAAATGGCAGTCCATGACAGGTTTCCGCGAGTGTAAATTCACAGGAAAAACAGGGTTTTCGATGGGCGAGCAACCCTTGCGTCCGACCACTGTGCCGTGTGTATAGTGAGCGTCACTCAGCTTATGCTGAGTGTGCATCAGCCCGACCCCCCGGGGCTGATACACGACGACCCTCGCCTCCTCCCCCCCTGGCGAGGGTCGTCCTTTTTATCCACACCTGTCTGCGTGACTGGCTGGCGCTGTCGAGCCGTCCGGTCCACCGTGTGCGCATGTCCTCCACCGGCGCGACGGTGCTCGCCGTTCTCGACGACTCCCCGCTGACGGAAAGCGTCGAACGGATCGCGGCGGCGGCGGGGTGCCGGGTCGTGCGACGGAACACACCGAGTACGCGCATCTGGTCGGGCGCAGCCGCCGTCATCCTCGACCGTGACGGTGCCCACCGATGCGTCCGCGATGGATTGCCGCGCCGGGACGGCGTCTTCCTGATCGGATCCGATGAACCGGCGCCAGCGGTGTGGGAGATCGCGATCGAGGTTGGCGCGCAGCACCTCTACACACTGCCCGCCGAGGAGGCGCTACTGGTTCGCCGGCTCTCCGAGGCGGCCGACGGTGTGGATCATCCCGGACGGCGCGGCCGGTGCTTCGCGGTGATCGCCGGCCGCGGAGGCGCGGGAGCGTCGGTCTTCGCGGCCGCGCTGGCTCGCTGCTCCGGGGAGGCGCTGCTGATCGATCTGGACGTCTGCGGCGGCGGGATCGACCTGCTGCTGGGAGCGGAGGACTCACCCGGATTGCGCTGGCCGGATCTGCGGGCGCACGACGGCCGGTTGACATGGACTGCGGTGTGCCAGGCGCTGCCGGCTCGCGACAAGGTCCGGGTGCTGTCGGCCGGGCGGGCCTATCACGAGATCCAGGGGTCTTCGCTCAGCGCGGTGCTCGACGCCGGACTGCGGGGAGGAATGACGGTCGTCTGTGATGTGCCGCGACAACTGAATCCCTCGGCCGCCCATGCGCTGGAGATGGCGGATCTGGTGGTGGTCGTCACCACATGCGATGTCCGCGGTGTTGCGGCCACTGCCGCATTGGCCGGTGTCCTGCGTACGGTGAATGCGAATGTCGGACTGGTGGTGCGCGGTCCCGCGCCCGGCGGGCTTGTCGCTGCTGATGCTGCGCGGGCCGCCGCGCTGCCGTTGCTCGCCTCAATGCGGCCCGAACCCGGCCTGCCGCAGCAGCTTGAGAGCGGGGGATGGCGGATCCATCGCCATTCGCCGCTCGCGTCGGCGGCCCGGCAGGTGCTGGCCGCATGAGCGGATCGTTGATCGACCGCGTCCGCGAACGCCTGGCCGCGGAGTCCGTGCCGTTGCGTCCCGCGGTCGTCGCCGCGGCGATCCGCGCTGAGTCCGGCGGCGTGCTCAGCGACACCGAGATGCTGTCCAACCTACGCCTGCTGGAAACCGAGCTGAGTGGGGCCGGCATCCTCGATCCGCTGCTGGGTGCTGAGGGCACCACCGACGTGCTGGTGACGGCACCGGATGAGGTCTGGGTCGATGACGGAAACGGTCTGCGCCGCAGCGAGATTCGGTTCCCGGATGAAGCCGCGGTTCGCCGGCTGGCACAGCGCCTCGCCGTCATCGCCGGACGGCGACTCGACGATGCTCAACCGTGGGTGGACGGCCAGCTGACCGGGGTGGGCAACGGTCTCTACGCGGTGCGACTGCATGCCGTCCTGCCGCCGGTGGCCGCCGCGGGCACCTGTCTGTCCCTGCGCGTGCTACGTCCGGCCACCCAGGACCTCGCGACCCTGACCGCGGCCGGCGCGATACCCCCGCAGGCGGCGGTCCTGCTCGACGGCATCATCGCCGCCCGACTCGCCTTCCTGGTGTCCGGCGGGACCGGTGCGGGCAAGACGACACTGTTGGCCGCCGCACTGGGTGCGGTCGCCGCCACCGAGCGCATCGTCTGCGTGGAGGACGCCCCAGAACTCGCTCCCCGGCATCCGCACCTGGTCCGGTTGGTGGCCCGCGGCGCCAATGTCGAGGGAGCCGGAGAGATCACGCTGCGCCAACTGGTCCGTCAGGCGCTGCGGATGCGCCCCGACCGCATCGTGGTCGGTGAGGTCCGCGGCGCGGAGGTCGTCGACCTGTTGTCGGCACTGAACACCGGGCACGACGGCGGAGCCGGCACCGTGCACGCCAACAGTCCGGCGGAGGTCCCGGCCCGACTCGAGGCCCTCGGCGCCCTCGGCGGGCTGGACCGGGCCGCGCTGCACAGCCAACTCGCAGCGGCGATCCACGCCGTGGTGCACGTCAGCCGCGGTCGCAACGGCCGGGGGCTGACCGAAATCGCCGTGCTTCGCCGCGATGACACCGGGCTGGTTCGGGCGATCCCGGCCTGGCGGGTCGGCCGGGGATTTCTCGAGGGTGCAACGGTTCTGGGCAGGCTTATCGAGGACGGCCGGGCCGCGTGACAGGGATTCCGGTCGCCGCACTGCTGCTCGCGGCCGCACTGCGCGTCATGCCCGGGCACCCCAGGGCGCATCTGTTCCCCTCTCCGCCGCCGCGGGTACACGCAGTGCCGATGGTGGTGCTGCCGGCGGTCCTGGTTCTGCTGCTCGCAATCCTCACAACGCCGGCGGTCGCAGCGGTCGCCGCGATGGCCGCGGCGATGGCCCGCACCCGGCTGCGCCGGCTCCGTCTGCGCCGGAGGCGCCGGGATGAAGCGGAGTCGATGACAGCGGCCCTGGAGACTCTGGTCGGTGAACTGCGGGTGGGCACTCATCCGGTGCGGGCATTCGGCGTCGCGGCGGAGGAGTCTGACGGCAGCGTCGCGTCGGCCCTGAGCACCGTTACGGCCAGGGCGGCACTGGGAGCCGATGTCGCCGCCGGTCTGCGCGCCGTCGCCGAGGAATCGACGGTGCCGTTCCACTGGACCAGGATTGCGGTCTACTGGGGATTGGCCGCCGATCACGGCCTGCCGATGTCGACACTGATGCGGGCTGCGCAACGCGACATCGTCGATCGGCAGCGGTTCAGCCGCCAGGTGCAGGCGAGCCTGGCGGGGGCGCGGGCCACCTCGGCCATCCTCGCCGCGCTGCCGGTGCTCGGAATCGCACTCGGTCAACTCGTCGGCGCCCACCCGTTGCGATTCCTGCTCAGCGACGGTGTCGGTGGATGGCTGCTGATCGGCGGTGCGGCGCTGATCATCGCCGGGCTGGTCTGGTCGGATCGCATCGTCGAGGGCATGACGATATGAGCGCCGCCGCAGTGATGCTCGCCATCGCCGTGCTGATACATCCGGGCCCGACGCTGGCGAGGCGGCGCGCCGGACTGGTGCTGCGCACCCGTGCGGGTGTCAACCAGAACCTTGGTGGCGTTGATCCCTTCGCCAATTCCTCAGCCCTCGACGTGCTCGCCGTGTGCCTGGGTGCGGGTATGTCGGTGGCCGACGCCGCGGCTGCGACCGCACCGTCGGCAGGCCCGGATCTCCGCGCGGTGCTGCAGCGAGCGGCGGATCTGTTCGCGCTGGGGGCCGATCCGGACACCGTGTGGTCTGGTCACGGCCAGAACGCCGAACTGGAGGCTCTGATGAGGCTTGCGCGCAGGTCGGCGAGTTCGGGAAGTGCGTTGGCTCAGGGGGTCGCCGAGCTCGCCGATCAGCTTCGGCAGAACGCCGTCCACGCTGCGACGGCGGCGGCAGAACGGGCCGGTGTCCTCATCGCCGGACCGCTGGGTCTGTGCTTCCTGCCGGCGTTCGTCTGCCTCGGCATCGTGCCGGTGGTCGCCGGTCTGGCGTCCGGAGTTCTGCGGTCGGGGATCTTGTGAATGCAGCAACCAGTGAAGGGAAAAGTATTGTCCAACAACATCATCGGTCATCTGAAGGCCCGGCTGGCTCTGCTCGCGGCGGACGAGTCGGGGATGTCCACCGTGGAATATGCGATCGGCACGATCGCGGCCGCCGCATTCGGCGCGATTCTCTACAGCGTGGTCACCGGAGATTCGATCGTCGGCGCGCTGACCAACATCATCAGCCGCGCGCTGAGCACCCGGGTCTAGCTGCCGATGGCGGTTTCAGCACCGTGGAGGCCGCACTGGCCATTGCCGGCCTGGTCAGTGTTCTGGTGCTGTGCCTCGCCGGTGCGACCGCACTGTCGATGCAGGTGCGTTGTATCGACGCGGCCCGCGAGGTCGCCCGGCTGGCCGCGCGCAACGGCGTCACCACGGGTGTGGCCGGCGGTCTCGCACCGGCCGGGGCCTCGGTGGAACTGCGCCGCGATGGCGGCTTCGTGGTGGCCAGGGTCAGCGACAGCGCGCCGATCCTGCCCGGGCTCACGATCATCGGTCAGGCCATTGCGGCAGTCGAACCGGGTTCGTGACGACTCTGGTTCCGCCACGGTTCTCGCGGCCGCGTTCATCACCGTCCTGGTAGCGATCTGGATCGCCGGAATAGCCCTGGGGTCGGCAGTGATCGCGCGCCACCGCGCTCAGGCGGCCGCCGACCTGGCAGCACTGGCCGCGGCATCACGGCTGCCGGCCGGCGCCGCCGAAGCGTGCCGGTACGGCGGCGGCGTCGCGGCATCGATGGGGGCGCAAGTCCGGCGATGTTTCGCCGAGCGCCTCGACATCACCATCGCCGTGACCGTGCCGGTGGGCGGTAGATTGGCATGGCAGGCGGGCGCCTCGGCGCGCGCCGGTCCGGTGCGGTCCGGCTAGCGGGAGAGTCCGACGTCGGCGAGCTCATCGTCGGTGGGTCGACGGAACGTCGCCAGCCCGGCCTGCATCCCTCGGTCGAGTTCGATCGGACTGATCGTCACATGCAGTGCAACCCATTCGCCGTCGTTGCCGGGCAGCCGCAGCACCGTCGAGGACGTACCGCCCTTGAGCTCCTCCAGCAGCGCCGCTCCGGCCTCCTCGTCGTCCGGATGAATCGGCATCGGCCGGCGCCAGTTGAACAACGGGCACGGCTCCTTGAGCCATTTGAGAAGCCGCAGACTCTCCAGGTTCATGAAACAGTGGTAGGAACCCGGCTGAGCGAGGCCGGTGATGACGCGCTTCGTGAAATCACCCTTCGCCGGCCGGGCGTCGAGCACCTCCACCAACAGGTCCACTCCGCGGCCGAAGACGTGCACGCTGCCGTCCTCCACCGTCTCCTCGACATTGCGGCCGACAACGCCCAGCCGGCGGAACCTCCCCTGCGCGTCGATGAATTCCCATGTGGTGGAGAGGGTCCGCCCGTTCTCCGGGCCGACCAGCGTCGAGAGCACCTCGAGTTCGTCGGGTCCGAACTCCAGTGGCGGGAACAACTCGGCGATCTTCTCGAACTGGGTGGGGTCGATCGAGGGATCCATCCCGAAATTCACCAGCGCCTGGACGGTGAGCACCGGTTCGAGGGCGGTCAGGTCCCACTTCGCCGGTCCGGGGATCGGGCGCTCCGGTGGGTCGCAGTCGGGCGGGCCGCACCACACGTGAACCGCGTGGACGCGACCGTCGGTCATCACCACCGGTTCGGTGCGGATGATCCGGTTGTTCTGTTCGACGGTGCGCACCAAAGCGGTGCCTGCGGCGACGGTGTCGGTGACCGCGCGCCGGATCGGACCGAGGTTGGGGTTGCGCCGCAGGAATACCGCAAGTGGTACGAATTTCTTCATCTGCCGACCCTGGGCGACCACTTCGGGTTCGTCGCCCAGGGTTTCGACGAGCAGCCATTCCGGAACCACGGCGTCAGCCTAAAGCCAAGCCCGCTTCGATTACCTCGTCTTCGGTGGGAAGCCGCAGCGCAACCAACCCGGCGTAGACGCCGTCGGTCAGTTCGACGCGGTTGATCGTGACGTGAATCGGAACCCATTCGCCTTCGGTGTTGGCCGGCAGGCGCAGCACGGCCTGGGTGGTTCCGTGTGACAGTTCCTCGGTCATCTGCTCGGCGAGCCGTTCTTGGTCGTCTGGGTGCATACGGGTGTCACGCCAGTTGAAATACGGGCACGGCTCGTCGATCCACTTCACTGGTTTCCAGTTGCTCAGATCGGCCACCGCGCGGTGCACGCCGGGCGACGCCAGCCCTTCCAGGACCCGGTCGGCCAGGGTCTCCGACAGTGGTGCGTCGCTGACGCTATCGACCAGGGTCATCGCCCGGCCCACCAGGTGTTCGGTGCCGTCCTCGGAGGATTCCAGGATGGTGCGGGCGCACCAGCCAACCCTGCGGAAGGTGCCCTGCTTATCCGGAAAGTCCCAGGTCGCGCAGAAGGTCCGGTCCGGAGCGGCGTCGATCGTCCAGGCCAGTGCCTGGGCCTCGTCCTCGTTGAAACTGTGCGAGGGGACGTCGTCGGCGAACGCCCGTCCGGAGGCGGCTTCATTGGCCGGGTCCCTCCCGGTGTTGGCGAGAAACTCCGGGGTCACCGACCCCTCGCCTAGGGTCATGTCCCATTTCATCGGTCCGGGGATCGGCCGCTCCGGTGGCTCGGCGTCCACCGGCCCGCACCAGACATGGACCCCGTGGATGCGCCCGTCGATCATCTGGACAGGTTCGGTCCGGATCACCCGCTTCGATTTCGGTGTGATGCTGTCGAGTCCGGTGCCGGAACTGACGGTTTCGGCGATCGCGGTCTGGATCGCCGCGAGGCTCGGGTTGCGGCGCAGAAAAACGGCGATCGGTACGAAGTTCTTCATCTGCCGGCCTTGTGCGACGACGACGGGTTGGTCGCCGAGTGTCTCCACCAGCAGCCAATCCTGAGTCACCGGATTAGTTTAGTCGCCGCACGTCATCGCACTCACGGCGGGTGGCACTGAAATCGCTGGTAAGGGGGACTTTCGAGACCGAGGTCGAGCAAAAGCATTTGCACCTCTTGCGATTTTCATGCGCTCGCGCGTATGTTTCAGCTACGTCCGGAAACGGACCTGCCGAGCGGATCGTGTTGTCCGACCGCTTGTTGCGGACCCACAGTTTTCCGCGCGGCTAACTGCCTCGAGAGACTGGGGCGTCAGACCTACATGACCAAGTGACTTTCGACCGTTCGAGGGGTCGGTCGGCCGTCACCGGTCAGGTCCTGCCTGATTCGAGGGCGGCCAGCACAAGCCGCAATACCCGGATCGCGCCGCCCTTGTCCAAAGGATCATTTCCGTTGCCGCACTTGGGTGACTGCACACACGACGGACATCCGTGCGGGCATTCGCAGGACTCGATCGCATCGGCGGTCGCAGCAAGCCAGGTGCCGGCCATCCGGTAGCCGCGTTCTGCGAAACCGGCCCCTCCGGGGTGTCCGTCATAGACGAACACCGTGGGCAGGCCGTCCTCCCCGACTGCGGTCGACACCCCGCCGATGTCACCTCTGTCGCAACTGGCCACCAGTGGCAGCAGCCCGATCGCCGCATGCTCAGCCGCGTGCAGGGAACCGGGGATCGACACTGGTTCAATACCGTTGTCCTGCAATGCCTCCGGGGTGATGGTGTACATCGCGGCGACCGTTGACAGGGTCTGCCGGGGCATCTCGAGTTCGACGAAGTCGATCACCTCGCCGGAGATATCCCGGCGCAGATACCCGATCACCTGGTGTGTCACCGACACCGGCACCACCCCGAGTGTCACCGGGCCGTAGTTCACCCGTTCTCCCGACCCGGTCGCGGTGATGTCGGTGATCTCCCGCGCGAACGTCGAGTACCCGGGATCCTCGGCGTGCACGAAAGCCACACCGGCGTCGAGGTCCAGCGAATCGACCAGATAGTTCTCGCCCTGATGCAGGTACACCGCACCCGGATGAACCGTCGACGGGGCCTGCCCGGCCTCGGTGCTGCCCAGGATTCGTCCGGTGTCGGTCTCGAGGATGGCCACCTGTCCACCGGCGGTGCCGCGGATGTCGACACCGTGGTGCGGGTCCAATCCGGGGGCGGGGAAGTACCGATCTCCTCGGCGCCGCAGCAACCGGTCGGAGACGAGTTCCTCGGCGACCGCCTCGGCGTTCCAGGCGCAGACCTCAGTCTGGTGAAGTGGTAGTTCGGTTGCGGCGCAAAGCAATTGAGGACCAACGACATACGGATTGGCCGGGTCGATGATGACCCGTTCCACGGGTTTACCCAGCAGGGCCTCGGGGTGATGAACCAGGTAGGTGTCCAACGGGTCATCACGGGCGATCAGCACCACCAGCGCGCCCTGACCGCGCCGGCCGGAGCGGCCGGCCTGCTGCCAGAACGACGCGACGGTGCCCGGGAAGCCGGCCAGCAGCACCGCGTCCAGTCCCGCGATGTCGATCCCGAGTTCCAATGCGTTGGTGGTGGCCAGGCCGCGCAATTCGCCGTCGGCAAGGGCCCGCTCCAGGGCGCGGCGGTCCTCGGCCAGATACCCGGCCCGGTAGGAGGCCACGGTGTCGCGCAGCTGCGGGGCGATGTCCTCGAGCCGTGCCCGTGCCCCCAGGGCTGTCAACTCGGCTCCCCGCCGGGACCTGACGAAGGTCAGCGTCCGGGCTCCCTCGGCGACCAGATCGGCCAGCATCCGCCCGGCCTCGGCGCCGGCGGACCGCCGCACCGGAGCGCCGTTCTCGCCGTGCAGATCGTCGCGCAACTGCGGCTCCCACAGCGCGATCGTGCGTGCCCCGTGCGGTGACCCGTCCTCGGTCACCTCGAAGACCGGACGGCCGATCAACTCCGCGGCGGTGGCCCCGGGTGCGGCGGTCGTGGCGCTGGCGAAGATCACCGTCGGTCCCGGCGAACCGGTCGGCGCGTAGTGCTCGCAAAGGCGCAGCAGCCGACGCAGCACCATCGCCACGTTGGAACCGAAAACCCCTCGGTAGTAATGACATTCGTCAACCACGATGTAGCGCAGCCCGCGTAGGAAAACCGCCCAGCGGGCGTGGTTGCGCAGCATCGACAGGTGGATCATGTCCGGGTTGGAGAACAACCACCGGGATCGCTCACGGGCGAACCGCCGGATCTCGGCGGGGGTGTCGCCGTCATAGGCGCTCGGCGCCACGTCGGTGAGGTCGGGTACCGCGGTGGTCAGCGAGTGTGCGCTGCGCAACTGATCATGGCCCAGTGCCTTGGTCGGCGACAGGTACAACGCCCGCGCGCGGGGATCGGTGGCCAGGGCCTCCACGATGGGCAGCTGAAACGCCAGCGACTTCCCGGATGCGGTCCCGGTGCTGACGACCACGTGCCGGCCCGCGTGCGCGGCGTCGGCGGCCTCGACCTGATGCGACCACGGGGCGCTGATCCCGCGACCGGACAGGGCGGCGCGCACCTCGGCGCTCACCCAGGTGGGCCAGTTCCGCGACCGGGCGGTGCGGGGAGCGATCTCCGCGACATGACGCAGTGCGGCGGCGGATCCCGCGTCGGCCCCGGCGCACACCGCGCCGAGCAGCTCGCCGCCGAAACTGGCCATCGGGTATCCCTTCACCTGATTCCTGGAGGAATTCTTCCTCGGTGTCTGTTCTAGCCGCGCCGAACGTGGTTGGATGGAGGTGGTCGCAGCTTCTGTGTTTCGTGTCTGGCACTTCGCAGGATCTTTCGTTGCGGTCGCGGTTCCTGCGAGGGTCTCGATGCCGGGAGAATTCCGGTGACTTTCGCGAAGGTATGGCGGTCGGAACTGGCCCGGCCTGCCGAAACATCGGTGGACCGCCCGTAGTAAGAGAAGGAAAGTTTCAATGCCACAGGGAACTGTGAAGTGGTTCAACGCGGAGAAGGGCTTCGGCTTCATCGCCCCGGAGGACGGCTCCGCCGATGTGTTCGTCCACTACACGGAGATCCAGGGGAACGGGTTCCGCACCTTGGAGGAGAACCAGAGGGTTGAGTTCGAGGTGGGTCAGAGCCCGAAGGGACCGCAGGCCACCGGCGTGCGCGCCATCTGATAACAACAATCTGACGGACACCCCCGCCAGCCCCGTTCAACGGGTGCTGCGGGGGTGTTTTCATACCCGTGTCCTGATGCCGAAGCCCTAGTGTCGAACCCGTGAGTCAGCTGTCGTTCTTCTCCGCTGAGTCGGTGCCGCCCGCGGTCACCGACCTCACCGGGGTGCTTGCGGCGGCCGGCCAGGTGGTGACCGTGGGTGGTGGGGCTCGCCTTTCGGTCGTGGTGGACGCGGTCTGGCGGGCCGCTGCGCTGGCCGACATGATGACGGCCGCCGGCCTGCAGGCCGAGATCACCAGGACCGAGGAGGACACCCCGCTGGTGCGCACCGCTGTCGATGCCCGGTTGCTGGGGATCGCGGCGGAATGGACCCGGGGCGCGGTCAAGACGGTGCCGGCGCAGTGGCTGCCCGGCCCGCGGGAGCTGCGCGCCTGGACGCTGGCCGCGGGCGTCCCGGAGGCCGACCGCTACCTGCTGGGACTGGATCCGCACGCCCCGGACACCCATTCCCCGTTGGCCTCGGCTCTGATGCGGGTCGGGATCGCCCCGACCTTGATCGGAACCCGGGGGGCCCGTCCGGCGCTGCGGATCAGCGGCCGCCGGCGGCTGTTACGCCTGGTAGAGAACGTGGGGGAACCGCCGGAGGATGTCGAGGCGTTGGCGTCCTGGCCGCAAGTCGTGGGGTGATCCGCCGGTAGGTCGGGTTGCATCGGCCGGTACGGGGGTGCCACTGTGTCACAAGCCCGCCCGGCAGGGGGATCTGCCGGGCAACTCAGAGAAGTGGAGCGTAAGCGCAGTTGGCTGGCGACGTTCGTTCCGGTGATTCCGGCACCGTCCGGCGGCTCGTCATCGTCGAGTCGCCCACCAAGGCACGCAAAATCGCCGGGTATCTGGGACCGAACTACATCGTCGAGTCCTCTCGCGGCCACATCCGTGACCTGCCCAAAGGGGCTGCCGACGTGCCGGCCAAGTACAAGACGGAGAAGTGGGCGCGTCTCGGTGTGAACGTCGATGCCGACTTCGAACCCCTCTATGTCGTCAGCCCGGACAAGAAGACGACCGTCAGCGAGCTCAAGGGCCTGCTCAAGGACGTCGACGAGCTCTACCTCGCCACCGACGGTGACCGCGAGGGCGAGGCCATCGCCTGGCATCTGCTGGAGACCCTCAAACCGCGCGTCCCGGTTCGCCGGATGGTGTTCCACGAGATCACCGAACCGGCCATCCGGGCCGCCGCCGAGAACCCGCGCGAACTGGACACCGACCTGGTGGATGCCCAGGAGACCCGGCGCATCCTGGACCGGCTGTACGGCTACGAGGTCAGCCCGGTGCTGTGGAAGAAGGTCGCCCCGAAGCTCTCGGCAGGCCGGGTGCAGTCGGTGGCCACCCGGATCATCGTGCAGCGCGAGCGGGAGCGGATGGCCTTCCGCAGCGCCGGCTACTGGGACGTGCTGGCCGAACTCGACGCCAGCGTGTCCGACCCGGGCGCCAGCCCGCCGAGGTTCAACGCCCGGCTGGTCGCCGTCGAGGGCAAGCGGGTCGCCACCGGACGGGATTTCGACTCGGTTGGCGCCGTGCGCAAGCCCGACGAGGTGCTGGTGCTCGACGAGGCCGCCGCCACCGCGCTGGCGACCGGGCTGCGGGGGGCCGCCCTGACCGTGACATCGGTCGAGGAGAAGCCCTACACCCGCCGGCCCTACCCGCCCTTCATGACCTCCACGTTGCAGCAGGAGGCCGGCCGCAAGCTCCGGTTCTCCTCCGAGCGCACGATGAGCGTCGCCCAGCGGCTGTACGAGAACGGCTACATCACCTATATGCGCACCGACTCGACCACGTTGTCGGAGTCGGCGATCAACGCCGCGCGCAACCAGGCCCGCCAGCTCTACGGCGAGGAGTACGTCCACCCGTCGCCGCGCCAGTACACCCGCAAGGTCAAGAACGCGCAGGAGGCGCACGAGGCGATCCGGCCGGCTGGTGACACCTTCTCCACCCCCGGTGCGCTGCGCGCCGAGCTCGACACCGACGGCTACCGCCTCTACGAGTTGATCTGGCAGCGCACGGTGGCCTCGCAGATGGCCGACGCCCGCGGAACGACATTGAGCCTGCGTATCACCGGGACCGAACCCGACGGCCGCGAGGTCACGTTCAGCTCCAGTGGCCGCACCATCACCTTCCCCGGATTTCTCAAGGCGTACGTGGAGACCGTCGACGAACTCGCCGGCGGTGAGGCCGACGACGCCGAGAGCCGTCTTCCGCAACTGCGCGAGGGCCAGCGAGTCGATGCGGTCGCGCTCAACCCGGACGGACACACCACCAGTCCGCCGGCCCGATACACCGAGGCATCGCTGATCAAGGCGCTCGAGGATCTCGGAATCGGCCGTCCCTCAACGTATTCCTCGATCATCAAGACCATTCAGGACCGCGGATACGTGCATAAGAAGGGCAGCGCACTGGTTCCGTCCTGGGTGGCGTTCGCCGTCACCGGACTGCTCGAGCAGCACTTCGGTCGGCTGGTCGACTACGACTTCACCGCAGCCATGGAGGACGAACTCGATGAGATCGCCTCCGGCCACGAACACCGCACCAACTGGCTGCACAACTTCTACTTCGGTGGCGAGCACGGGGTGCCGCACTCGATCGCGCGGGCCGGTGGTCTGAAGAAGCTGGTCGGTATCAACCTGGAGGGGATCGACGCCCGCGGGGTGAACTCGATCAACCTCTTCGACGACGAGCATGGTCGCCCGGTCTATGTGCGGGTCGGTAAGAACGGTCCTTATCTGGAGCGGATGATCGCCGGCGAGGACGGTGAGCCCACCCCGCAGCGGGCCAACCTCAATGACGAGATCACCCCCGACGAGCTGACCCTGGAGCTGGCTGAAACCCTTTTCGCCACACCGCAAGAGGGCCGTGTGCTCGGTGTCGACCCGGAGTCCGGTCACGAGATCATCGCCCGCGACGGACGCTACGGCCCGTACGTCACCGAGGTGCTTCCGCCGCCGCCGGACGATGATTCGGGTTCGACCGCGAAGAAGGGCAAGAAGCCCACCGGGCCGAAGCCGCGGACCGGGTCGCTGTTCCGGTCGATGGACCTGCAGACCGTGACCCTGGAGGATGCGCTGCGACTGCTGTCCCTGCCGCGGGTCGTCGGCGTTGACCCGGCCAACGGTGAGGAGATCACCGCGCAGAACGGTCGTTACGGCCCATATCTGAAGCGCGGCACAGACTCCCGTTCGCTGGCGACAGAGGACCAGATCTTCGATGTCACCCTCGAGGAGGCGCTGAAGATCTACGCCGAGCCCAAGCGCCGCAGCGGACAGGGTGCCGCTGCGGCGCCGTTGCGCGAACTCGGCACCGATCCGGCCTCCGGTAAGCCGATGGTGATCAAGGACGGGCGGTTCGGTCCGTATGTCACCGACGGTGAGACCAACGCCAGCCTGCGCAAGGGTGATGACGTACTGACCATCACCGACGAGCGCGCCGCGGAATTGCTCGCCGATCGCCGTGCCCGCGGGCCGGTCAAGCGGACGACCAAGCGGGTCGTCAAGAAAGCGGTCAAGAAGGCGCCCGCGAAGAAGGCCGCCAAGAAGGCCTAAGGCCGGGAAGCGATGTCGTCTGCGATATCGCTGGGCTGGTCGGGGATCACCAGGTTGACCGGTCGAGCCAGTTGAGTCGGCGCGGTACGACCGCGCAATTCGACGACCTCGCCGACGGTCCAGCGCAGCGCCTCGGAGTCCAGTGCCGCGCTGACCGCCACGGCCGAGGCCAGGACGTGGCCCGGTTCGAGTTTCGCCAGTTCGGTCAGCCGGGCCGCCTCGTTGACCGGATCGCCGATGACGGTGTATTCGAAGCGGGCCTGCGCGCCGATATGCCCGGCGATCGCGCGGCCCGCCGAGACACCGATGCCGAATTCGGTCTTGTCGAGAACGGTCACCAGTTCGTCGTGCAGTTCCCGGGCCGCGGCGAGCGCCGAACCGGAGGCGTCGGGGTGTTCGATGGGAGCGCCGAAGACGCAGAGTGCGGCATCGCCGAGGAATTTGTTGACGAAGCCGCCGTACTCCTGCACAGTGTCGACGACGACGCGGAAGAACTCGTTGAGCAATTCGACGACCTCGGCGGGCGGGCGGGTCGCAGCCAACTGGGTCGAGCCCACCAGATCGACGAAGAGCACGGCGACATCGCGTTCCTGGCCGCCCAGTTCGGTACCGCGCTCCAGCGCGCGGCGGGCGACATCCTCGCCGACGTAGCGGCCGAACAGGTCGCGCATCCGCTGGCGTTCGGACAGTTCGCGCACCATGTCGTTGAAGCCGGACTGCAGCAGTCCGAGTTCGGATGCGTCGTAGATCTGCATGTGCGCGTTGTAGTTTCCGCGCTGCACCTCGCCGAGTGCCCAGCGCAACTGCCGCAGCGGATCGGAGATCGCCATCGCCGACAGGATGTTGCCGAGCAGGCCGACCACCAACGCGGCGATGGCCATCAGCAGGATCGGGGTGAACAGGCTCTCCGGCGGCGAGTCCAGCAGTGAGAACTTGGTGGCCATCACCGACAGGATGATCATCAACAGCGGTACACCGGTTGACAGCGTCCAGGTGAGCACCAGCCGCAGCACCACTCCTGACCGGCGGAATGATTCGGGGATACCGCCGCGTAGTGCGGCGACGGCAACCGGTCGAAGTACCCGCTCGGATTGCAGATAGCCGATGATCGCGGTGGCGGTCGCTCCCAGCAGGATCGCGACGGCCAGAACAGGCGCGGCGTGGCTTGCGACCGGCCAGCTGGCGCCGATGAACACCGCCGCGCCGCCCAGCCAGAGCGTCATGCTGGTGATCGAGCGGTAGGCCGGCATGCGCAGCACCCGCAGCCGGGCCTGCTCGGTGGTGACCGGGTCGTCGTCGCTGAGCAGCGAGTCGCGGCGCTGCCACCGGAACACCGGTCGCAATAGAACGAGACTGATCAAGGAGCCGACGGCGAAGGCGAAGACCAGATAGGTCAAGAAGATCGCCAGGTTGGCCGGCGGCAGATCCTGAAGTTTGATGCGATCGGCCGGTGGCAGGCCGAACCGGAGGAATCCCAGCACCAGCAGTCCGCCGATGATGTCGGCCTGCAGGATTCCCAGGGAGTAGACCGCCCACGGGGTACGCACCACCCAGCGGACGAATTCACTCACCCGCCCGCGCGTCCTGGGCGCGGTATCCACTCATCTACCGTAGCGGTCGGGGGCGATCCAGCCGAACCGTGGAGCGGCGGTCGGGGCCTGTTCGTGTCGCCGCCGCGCAGTAGTCTGACTACCGATGTCTGGGGTTTTCGCACGGCTTGTCGGCCAGAGCGCGGTGGAGTCGGAGTTGGTGGCTGCCGCGATGGCGGCACGCAGTGATTCAACTCACGGTGCCGGGTCCGGTTCTATGACCCACGCCTGGCTGATCACCGGCCCACCCGGATCGGGCCGCTCGATTGCCGCGCTGTGCTTCGCCGCCGCACTGCAGTGCACCGAGGAGGGCGCGGCGGGTTGCGGTCAGTGCCGGGCGTGCACGACGACGATGGCCGGTACCCACGCCGACGTCCGGCGCATCGTTCCGGAGGGCCTCTCCATCGGCGTCGAGGAGATGCGCGCGATCGTCGCCACCGCATCCCGGCGGCCGAGTACCGGCCGATGGCAGATCGTCGTGATCGAAGACGCCGACCGGCTGACCGAGGGTGCAGCCAACGCACTGCTCAAAGTTGTGGAGGAGCCACCCCCGGCCACGGTGTTCCTGTTGTGCGCCCCTTCGGTGGATCCGGAGGACATCGCGATCACACTGCGGTCCCGGTGCCGGCACGTGGCACTGGTGACGCCGTCGGCCGCCGCCATCGCGCAGGTGCTGATGGACGTCGACGGTCTGAACGTCGAGGACGCCCGGTGGGCGGCCGCTGCAGGCGGCGGGCACGTGGGCCGGGCGCGGCGGCTGGCCACCGATCCGGATGCCAGGGCCCGCCGGGCCAGGGCGCTGAGCCTGGCGCGGGACGCGGCGACCCCGTCGCGCGCCTACGCGGCGGCCGAGGAACTTGTCGCCACCGCCGAGGCGGAGGCCAAGGCGATCAACGAGGGACGCGATGAGGCCGAGGCCGAACAACTGCGTACCGCACTGGGCGCCGGTGGCACCGGCAAGGGCACGGCGGGAGCGCTGCGCGGCGCCGCGGGTGCGATCAAGGACCTCGAGAAGCGGCAGAAGTCACGGAACACCCGGGCCTCGCGTGACGCCCTGGACCGCGCGCTGATCGACCTCGCTACATATTTCCGCGATGCGCTGGTGGTCTCCAGTGGGGCGGCCGGGGTCGCGGCCAACCATCCGGATATGGCCGACCGGGTGGCGGCCATGGCCGACCACGCCTCCCCGGATCGGCTGCTGCGTTGTATCGAGGCCGTGCTGACCTGCCGCGAGGCGCTGGCCACGAACGTCAAACCGAAATTCGCGGTGGACGCCCTGGTCGCGACCGTGGGTCAGGCCCTGCGTCCGGACGGGTAGACTCATGCGCTGGCTCCACGAGATGCTCTTCACGCAAGCGCTCATCGCGGTGCCGCGCCGCCTTAGCTCAGTCGGTAGAGCGATTCACTCGTAATGAATAGGTCAGGGGTTCGATTCCCCTAGGCGGCTCCATCTCTGCTCAACCGGCGTCGAGGACGTCCGGGACCGCGATGTCGTCGCGGGCGATCGAACGCGGGAAGCACGGTGAACTCGCCTGCAGCGTGGGCGGGTGAGCCTCCGCGGCAGCGACGATCTGTAATCGGTAGCCGTCCGGTGAGTGGCCGAACCGGTTGGGTGTGCGGAACCCCGCGCGCTGCTGAACCTCCCAGCCCCAGCTGCGCCAGATGTCACCGACCATCGCGACGGCGTCGTCCGTCCCATGGTCGCCGGGAACCCTCAGTTCACCGATGGTGTGGAACCGCACCGATGCGCCTGGTCCCGGCACGCCGTCACCGCAGTAGCTGTTGTGTCCGGCCCCCGCGTACCGGGTGGCATCGAGCACGGACCCCGGTGGCAGGGCCGCCAGCGTGCGCCGCAGGTGTCCGATGACGGTGTCCTGGGCCTGGTGTTGAGATTGAACGGCTGGGCCGGCGATCTGTTGCGCGTTGCAAGCGGCCACCGCGAGAACACCGACGTAGCAGAGGATCATTCCGGTTCTCACCGTCGCACCGCCGTCGGCGCCAGTCCGGCGATGACGGCGCCCATGTTGGACAGACCGGGATTGCCCTCATCCCAGTAACTTCCGTGCGCCGACACCCCCGGCAGCAGACCTGCCGAATAGGGAAATGCCGAACCGGGATTCGTCGCGAGCCTGGTGGCCCCGTAGTCGTCGGCGTTCGGGTCGGCGCCCAGGGTCAGACTCGTGACCAGACTGATCGGATCGTTGGCCGCGGTCATCGCATACACCCGGGCCCCGGGTCCCAGTGCCAGGTCGCCGGCATGCCGGCTGAGCATCCCGGGACTGCCGACGGCGATGACGTTGTCGGCGCCGAGGTGATGACCGCCGGTGGCCGCGGCACCGATCAGGGTCGAGCCGTAGCTGTGCCCGATGACGGTGTCGACGGCCTCCGGCCCGCGATGTGAAGCGTGCATACCGTCGAGATAGGTGTCCAATGCCGCCCCGCCGCCGCGGGCGCGGTCCGGCCAGGCCGCCTCGGTCAGGGTCATCGGCCGGTCGTAACCGAGCCAGGTCGTCACCGACACCTCGGTGGTCGCCAGCGTTGGATCGGCGTCGAGGGCGGCCTGGAACATGTCCCGGGACTTTCGGCTGCTGTCATCGATGGCGGCCAGATCCTGACCGGTGCCCGGAACGAAGATCGCCGTACGCGTTGCGGTGTCCGGATCTCCCATCGACACCGCCGCATGTCCCCGGTCGTCGATGAGGCCGAGCAGTCGGGGCACTCCGCCGGCCGCGTCCAGCGATTGCCGGACCGTCTCGTATCCGTCGAGCCGGCGCCGCGCTGTCGCGAGTGCGGGCATCAGTGTCTGGATCTCGCCGGTGGTCTCGGCGCTGTGATCGCCCATATAGGCCCGCGCCGCGAGATCGTCGAATCGGGTCTGCAGCGCATCGACATCGGCCTGGGCCGCGGCCTGCAATCGGTTCAGGTGTACCCGGTTGTAGGCGTCGCGCTCGGCGAACGGCATCCCGGGATGATTGCCGATCGACTCATCGTGCTGGAAGGCACGGTCCTTCTCCTGTGACGACAGGGCAGTCCACACGTCGTTGAATCGCTGTGGGTCGGTGGGCAGTTCCGGCGGCTGTGCGGCCGGGTTCTTCGGAAACTGTTGTAATCCCGTTGCAGTGAGGGTGATTTCAGACGCCACCTGAGCATCGACGGCGAAGAGATCCGCAAGCCGTGATGCCATCATGCCGGTCAGTACCGGATCATCGGGTGAGACGGTGAAGTCCTCGGCGACGGAGAAACCGGCTCGTTGCGCGGTGGCCACGACATCCAGGACCGCCCGCCTGGCCCCGGCGATCCGCTCCGCGCCACGTCCGGCGATCGAAGCGGCCACGTGTAGACGGTCGGCGTGACCGATCGCTTCGAGGTGATCGGAGGCCGCGCGGCCGGCCGCGTGATCAGCGGCGGCGCCGTCCCAGTGGGTGCCGCCCGGACTCGCGATCTCGCGATGCAATGCGCTGAAGGCCTCCTCCCACGACGTGGCGGTCGATGTCCACCGCGCCGCCGCTGCGATGAGGTGATCGGTGTCCCATCGGCGCACGGCGCTCAGGGTGGGAACGCGGGTCATGACGGCCGCATCGCGCTATCGGCGAGCGCGGCCGCCGAAACGTCATCGGCGTTGCGATGGACATCCGCGGCCTCATCGAGGAGACCGGCGATGTCACGCAGGCGGTGGGCGAGGTCGTCGGCCGCGATGCGGACTGCGGCGTCCAGGGCATCGGCTGCGGCCACCGTCGCGAAGATCGATTCGCCCGCAATCGGTACGTGTGTGCCGGACAGTTCCGATGACCACGCACGGCACCGGCCGGCCAGTCGGTGAAGGCCGTCCGGTTCAACCCGCAGGGGATGCACGGGGCGAAGGTCTCACAGGCTGTCGGCACACCGATGTTCACGGGATGACGATCTGGGGATGGACGCGGCGCTGTGGACACCGCGAAAGTCGTCATCACCGCATCTCAACGGTGTTTTTTCAGATCCGCGAGGGCAAAACTTGTCAGACTCCTGCGAGAAAATGGCGTTATGTATGAGACGACACCGTATGAGTCGACACCGCACGCGATGACGCCGCAGGAGACGCTGCCTGAACTGCCCGCCGACATCGACTTGTCGGATCTCGATGACCCGATGACCGGCGTCATCGCCGTCGAACTGTCCCATCTCCTGGTGCGGCACTGCCTGCGATCGGCCGAGCTGCTGGTCAGCGATCTCGCCGCCAAGGAGGCATTCCTGCGCGGGGCCGGGGGGCCGGAGGTGGCAACACGCCTTTTCGCGATGCGGCTGTTCCAGCAGATCGACGCCGCCGTCTACTACCGGCTGCGCAGCTGTGTGGCGCGGGAGCACATCGCCGCGGCACAGGCGCGCACCGAAGACCTGCTGCGGGCGCAGTTGTCCGATGTGGTCGGTACCGCGGTGAGTTATCTGCTCAGCGACGGCCGCGATATCGCGATTCAGATGACGGCCGTCGCCGCCACCATGGCCGGCAAGGAACTGCTCACCGCGATGCCGGCGATCATCGCGGAGTTCCAGTCGAGTGCAGAGGCTTGCTGATCGTTCAGAGCGGCGCCAGATAGCCGACCGGCCCGGAGGCCACACACAATGCCATGGCGGCGGTGGTGGCCTTGACCGTGATGGCGTCACCGGCGCCGGAGAGCCGGACGAAGACACGGTTCAGTCCGGGCTTGATCGAGACCTTGCTCTCCGCGCCGACGGGTAGCGAAACCAGCATGGTCCCTTCGGTATTGGCGAGGTAGTTGATCTCCGCAGTCCACTCCGCCGGCAGCAGCGGACCGTCCAGTGGCATCCGGACCGGGGCGTCGGGCTGAGTGAAGTATCCGCACTGCGGTTGTGGTCCCGGCATGATCCGCCGGGTCCACGTGACCTTCGCGTCGATGACGCGTCCGGTGTGGTCGAGCATCCGCAGCCGGTCGGTGTAACGGGCGAACTCGGGACGGTCGGTGATCAACGCGAACATGTGGCTGACGAGATTCTGCGGGCCGACAACCCGTTGCAGGATCAGCGGATCGACCTCCTGATCCAGCAGCGGCGCCGGCGAGGCGGCCCGTGCCTGCGACAGAGTCCGGGTCGCGTTCTGCAGGTAGGCCTTCGTCGGGTTGTCCTGCCAGCTGGTCAGAAACGTCCGGGTGGACAGCAGGCTGCCGGCCACGAATCCCACGCACAGTGCCGCGACCACGGCGGTCCGCGCCGCTGAGGCGTCCAGCCACCGGGTCTGCGGACGGTTCGGAGCGCAGAAACCCACCGCGGCCAGCATCGCCAGCACCACGACCAAATCGGGGAGATACCGCAGCGTCTGGGCCAACTCCAGTGCGGTGAAGGCCGAGGAACGCATCAGATAGATCGGGATCTGACAGGCCACCGCATAACCGGCGGCCACCAGCCACACTGCCGCGACGCGTTGCTTGCGTAGGACTGACACCAGCAGCACTGCGGCCAGAGCGATCCATCCCAGGGCCATCGCCGCCACCGGCGGCAGTGCCCACGGTGATGCGGGCGCCCAGCGTTGCCACACCCAGGGACCGCCCACCAGTCCCGGCACGATTCCGTGAGTCACCGAGCGGCACAACAGGTCCCAGGTCATCGACAGATCCCAGCTCCAGCGCCGCTGGTCGACGACTCCGACGTAGAGCGCGGCCCAGGCCGCCGTCAGCACCAGTGCCGGAACCCACAGCCGACGGCCGCGCGCCCACACCGTCCGGACGACGGGTGTGGAGCCCTCGACGTGCAAGAGCAGGGCGACGACGGCGAATGCCACCGCCGGGATCACGGCGGCCTTCTCGAAGAACAGCAGCCCGGTCAGATAGACCAGCAGCCCGGTGACCGCATGGCGCCGATCTCCGTTGCGCACCAACAGAATCGCATCCCCGCACACCCAGGCGAGCGCGGCGAGCATCGGCAGGCTGTTGAGCGCGGCAGCCCACCAGGCGAAGGCCGGAACGCCCAGCGGGGTGAACAGTGCGAAACACAGTGGAAGAAGAAGTACCGGACGCCAGCCCAGAATGATGTGCAGTGTTCGCAACAGCGCCAGTGAGGCCAGTGCCTGCAGCACGATCAGGCTCACCGCAGGCCAGGTCCACACCAGTGGTGCCAGCCTGGTGATGACACCGCCGAGCAGGAACGCCGCAGGCATCACGTGCCCGTCGTGGTCGGCGAACAGATAGCCCGTCGACAGCAGTGGCTGGGTTCCGGCCCGGCCGATCAGGATCAGGTCGTCCCAGTAGAAGTAGCCGCCGAACGCGAGCACCGCGCGGACCGCCAGTTGCGCCGCGATCAGTCCGAGCGCGACCGCCGCCACCCGTGGCACCCGTGCGGGCAGGGCGGACGCGGGCAGGACGGACATCGGCCACGACTGTACGGGCGCCCGGATCGGTATGGTTGTCCGAATGCGGGCACTGGTCACCGGGGCGGCCGGGTTCATCGGCTCCACGCTGGTAGACCGCCTGCTGGCCGACGGGCACAGGGTGGTCGGCATCGACGATCTCAGCTCGGGTCGGCTCGCCAATCTCGACAGCGCCCACGGCGCGGACGGGTTCGAGTTCGTCGAGGCCGATATCGTCAGTGCCGACCTGGCGTCGTTGCTGGCCGAATGCAGACCCGAGGTGGTCTTCCATCTGGCCGCTCAGATCGACGTGCGTCGTTCGGTCGCCGATCCAGAGTTCGATGCGGCCGTCAACGTCATCGGGACGGTTCGATTGGCCGAGGCGGCCCGCCGGGCTGGGGTGCGCAAGGTGGTGCACACCTCTTCGGGCGGTTCGATCTACGGGGTCCCGCAGCATTACCCGACCGCGGAGGACAGCCCGCCCGATCCGGCCTCGCCGTATGCGGCGAGCAAGCTGGCCGGCGAGGTGTACCTCAACACCTTCCGCCATCTCTACGGAATGGACTGCTCTCATATCGCACCGGCGAATGTCTATGGGCCGCGCCAGGATCCGCACGGTGAGGCAGGCGTGGTGGCGATCTTCGCCAAGGCCCTGCTGGCCGGTCAGCCGACCCGGGTTTACGGCGACGGTTCCAACACCCGCGACTATGTGTTCGTCGCCGATGTCGTCGACGCCTTCGTGCGGGCCTCCGGAACCGCCGGTGGCGGGCAACGGTTCAACATCGGCACCGGAATCGAGACGAGTGACCGCCAGTTGCACACCGCCGTCGCGGCCGCGGCCGGAGCCCCTGATCAGCCGCAGGCAGCGCCACCCCGACTCGGCGACCTGGCCCGGTCATGCCTGGACCCGCGCAGGGCGCAGGAGGTTCTGGGCTGGCGTCCGCGGGTCGGTCTGGTCGAGGGGATCGCGCGGACCGTCGAGTACTTCCGTCCGGATCAGTGATCCGGGGTCTGCGCGCCCTCCAACGCGACCGCGCGCGCCAGTCGCGAGTATCGCAACTCCAGTTCCTTGAATCGCAGGTAGGTACTGAGCGTGGTGAAGATGAACGCGATGACCAGTGCATAGGTCAGCAGATCGGCGCCGCGATGCACGCCGAGCCAGTTGGCCACCACGGTGGTGTCATCGGGACGCAGGATCGCATAGATGGCGGCGATGACGAACAGCACGTAGCCGACCTTGACCCAGGCCTTCGCCTTGGCGTTGGTCCGCGAACGCAACAGGTACACCAGCAGCGCGATGACCGCGGCGATCAGCAGTCCCTGGATGACGTTCATCGGCGCAGCCTTCCTCGCAGGAATCCGTCGAAGACGATGTTCACCCCGTTGAGCAAGGGCTGCCCCTTGGACAACGAGTATTCGGTGTAGAGGATCTCGACGGGCTCTTCGGCCACCCGCCAATGGTTTTCACCGATCAGCTCGATGAATTCACTGGCGTGGCTCATACCGTTCATGGTCAGGTTCAGATCGTCGGCGACCGTCTTGTTGAACACCCGCAGACCGTTGTGGGCGTCGGTGAGATGCAGGCGCCGGCTGGTCGGGCTCAGCCAGGCGGCGGCGCGCAGGATGAGCCGTTTGAGCGGCGGTGTGCGGCTGATGGTGGATCCGGCGAACCGGGTGCCGATCACGATGTCGACGTCACCGCGCGAGAGCCGTTCGATCATCGTCAGGACGTCCTTGACCCGGTGCTGGCCGTCGGCGTCGAAGGTGGCGAACACCTCGGCGCCCGGCTGGTTGCGGGCGTACTCGACGCCGGTCTGGATGGCCGCG
The DNA here is from genome assembly GCA_029977845.1 of Mycobacteriaceae bacterium. Taxonomy (GTDB): domain Bacteria; phylum Actinomycetota; class Actinomycetes; order Mycobacteriales; family Mycobacteriaceae; genus Mycobacterium. The sequence continues at coordinate 71,286 of JAPOKC010000008.1, forward strand.
CCCTGGCCGAGGTTCACCGGGTGGCGCACCACGTGGGCGCCGGCCCGCAGCGCCGTATCGCCGGTGTCGTCCCGGCTGCCGTCGTCGACACAGACCACATTGGCGAATGCCGAGCGCAGATCCGCGACGACCTCGCCGATGACCTGAGCTTCGTTGAATGCCGGAACGACGATCCAGACGGCCCCGTGCTGAGAGTGAGTGTCTATGCCCACAAAACTACATTCTGCGGGCTGATTTACGTGTCGGCGCGAGCCAGCGCGGTCAGGTGAACCGCGATCCCGACCAGCGGTCCGCAGACCAGCGCCAGCACCGTCCGGGTCTGAAGGCCGATCGGCAGGGCCAGCAGTGCGGTGGCGGTGACGGTCGCACCGATCCAGCCGATCGCGTAGGCCCGCTGCAGGGCGGCGGCCACCGTGGCCGAACCGGTCACCGTGAGAAGTGCGACCGACACCGCTCCGGCCGTCAGCCACGCCAGCAGGGCGCCACCGATCTGATAACCGGGGCCGAAGGCCGTCCGCAACAGCCACGGACCCAGCAGTCCGGCAGCCACCACCCCGACCGCCCCGACCGCGAGGATGACGGCCGAGGGCTTGAGCAACGAGCGCAACCGGTTGCCCCGGTGATCCACGAAGTAGGCGATCAGGTTGCCCTGCATGCCGGTCAGCGGCACCAGCAGTGGTGCGCGAGTGAGCGTCACCGCGAGGATCACCACCCCGCCGGCCGCACCGAGCTCAGCCGAGGTGGCCTTCAGCAGAACCGGAAAGCCCATCACCAGGATCGATCCGGCGCCGGCCGCGGCGATCGAGTGGGCCGCTCCGTTGAGAAAGGAAGCCGGACTGCCTGCCGTGCGCAATCCGGCCGTCGCACGGGCCGAGGGGGACAACGCCAGCAGCAGCAGCCACGCGACCGCCCCGGCGCAAGTAGCCCACAGGAACCCGGCCAGTCCCCAGCCGAGGAGAAAGGTCGCCGCCGCCACCGCCACTCTGATCATCGCGTCGGTGACCATCAACGATCCGTACTGCGTCCAGTGCCCGGTCCCGGCGAGCATGCCTAGCAGCGTGGCGTGCAGACAGAACCCGCCCAGCCCGACCGCCAGCAGGCCCACCGACAGCGCACGCTGCTCGACGAACACGTGCGGGGACCACAGTGGGGAACTCCCGGCGATCAGCACCGTCGCGACGAACCCCGTCACGGCGGCCACTCGCATCGGGTAGGTGGACGGACCACCGCCCAGACCGGAGTGCTGGGTCGAACGCACCTCGCGGGTGGCCTCCTGCAGCAGGCCGTTGGCCGAACCGGTGAACAACCCGAACGCGCCCCAGAACACACCGAACACCGCGAAGCCGGTTGGGTCCAGTTTGCGCGCCGCCAGGTACAGCACGGCGTAGCCGCACAGCGCGGTGACAGCGGTGGCGATTCCGACCCTTGCCACACTGTTGCGCGCAACCGGCCCAACCTCTGGCGTCGCCACGTCTGTGAATCCTAGGGCGCGCGGGATCGCCGTACATGAGACACTGACGGGGCAGAGGGGAGTATTCCTTCGCCGCGGCGTCGTCACCACGTCGGTCACCTATTGGCCGTCCGGTTCCGCGGGCCGTGTCTTTCGGCGGAAGAGACCTCGGTCGTGATCGCGTACCGGAGGTCTGTCCTGTGAATGTTTCGCTGGGCGAGTGGGCCATCACCTTGGCCGTGACGCTCGCCGTGCTGCTCTTCGATCTTCTGGTCATCGGCCGCAGCCCTCACGAACCCAGTCGCAGGGAGTGTGTGAGGGCCCTGAGCGTCTACATAGGCCTGGCAATCGCGTTCGGCATCTGGGTGTGGCAGTTCCACGGCGGCCAGTACGGACTGGAGTTCTTCGCCGGCTGGCTCACCGAGTACAGCCTGTCGGTGGACAACCTGTTCATCTTCATCATCATCATGAGCAGCTTCAAAGTGCCCAAGCGATACCAGCAGCAGGCGCTGTTCGTCGGTATCGTGCTGGCGCTGATCTTCCGGGGTGTCTTCATCGCGCTGGGAGCCGTTGCCATCGAGGAGTTCTCATGGATCTTCTACGTATTCGGCGCCTTCCTGGTGTACACCGCCGTGAAACTGGCGCGCGACACCGAGCACAGTGACGACGGGGACAACGCGGTGGTCCGCTTCGCGCGGACCTATCTGAACTCCACCGAGAGCTGGCACGGTCTCAAGCTGTACGTCAAACAGGACAGCAAGCGGCTGATGACGCCGATGTTCCTGGTGATCGTCGCTTTGGGCACCACCGACCTGCTGTTCGCACTGGACTCGATTCCGGCGATCTACGGCCTCACCAAGGAGCCCTACCTGGTGTTCACCGCCAACGTGTTCGCCCTGATGGGTCTGCGCCAGCTGTACTTCCTGCTCGGTGATCTGCTCAACCGGCTGGTCTATCTGTCACAGGGCCTGGCGTTCATCCTGTTCTTCATCGGCGTCAAACTGCTCCTGCACGCCTTGCACGAGAACGAGGTGCCGTTCATCAACGGCGGTGAGTCGGTGCCTGTGCCGGAGATCCCGACCCTGCTGAGCCTGGCGGTGATCGTGCTGACCCTCTTCCTGACGATGGTGGCCAGCCTGATCAAGACCCGAATGGATCGGAAGCGCTAGACCCAGTTGTTGTAGCCGCCTTCGGGACCGAGCATCCGTTCCAGTCGGCTCCGGTTGATCTTCGCGATCTCGTTGCGCAGCGCCTTGCGTCCGGTCTCGTAGTCGTTGTCGTAGGGCCGCGTCGTCTCGTGCAACCGCGCCAGCAGGGAGGGGCGGGTGTAGGTCTCCAGAATCTCGTCGATCGATTCCTCGGACAGCCCGAACAGCGCCGAGTCGGCTTTGCGGAACAGCGCCGAATGGTCGGCGTAGGGGCGACTCGCGGCCAGGTCGGCGGCCATGATCACGCTGTTGCAGCATTCGAACAGCGCGTGGGCGGCCTTGCTCGCCGGCAGCTCGTTGAAGGCGTCAAGCCCGATTCCCTTGTGCATCAACACCCGCTCAGCATCGGGGACGCACGGTACGGCCGGGTTACCCCGCGTTACAGCCAGGAAAAATCTCTAGTGGCCGTGCTTCTTGAAACGCTCGATCGATCGGACGACCTCGGCCTCGGCCTCGGCGCGGCCGACCCAGTCGGCGGCCTCGACGTATTTGCCCGGCTCGAGGTCCTTGTAGTGCATGAAGAAGTGCTTGATCGACTCGAGTTCGTGCTTGGACACATCCGCGAGGTCGTTGATGTCGTCCCAACGAGTGTCACCGGCCGGCACGCACAGCACCTTGTCGTCACCGCCGGCGTCGTCGACCATCTTGAACATCGCGACCGGCCGGGCCTCCACGATCACGCCCGGGTGCACCGACTCCGGCAGTAGCACCAGCGCGTCCAGCGGATCGCCGTCCTCGCCGAGGGTGTCCTCGATGAAGCCGTAATCGGCGGGATAACCCATCGGCGTGTACAGATGACGGTCGAGACGCAGCCGACCGGTCACGTGGTCGACCTCGTACTTGTTGCGCTGGCCCTTCGGGATCTCAATCGTGACGTCGAACTTCACCGCGCGCTCCTTCTAGCCGTCCCGTCGCCCGATGGCGACGGGGACTAACCCTAACGGAGCGATACCCTCTGCTACGGGCCTCTTGGGCACAATGTGACCCAAGACCGGGGCCCGACCCGTTTCGGTCAGGAGATTCATGGCTCGCCCGCCCGTACGCGGCACCCATCTGGCGCTTGTCGCTGCGGTGATCGCGTTCGTCGCCGCACTGGTCGCGGGGGCCGCCTTGCTGAACTCCGGCGGCGAGGGCAGGGCCCAGGCGCCCCCTCCGCGGCCGGCCGCGGTGGCCAATCCGGCGATGGTCCCACTGTCCGATTCGGCGGCCGTCCCGTCCACGAACGGGATGACGGCGGCGTTGGCCAAGGCACTGGCCGATCCCGATCTGGGCAATCTGACCGGCCGGATCACCGATGCGCGCACCGGTCAGCAGATCTGGGAGCAGCGCGCCGAGATGCCCATGCAGCCCGCCTCGGTCAACAAGGTGCTGACCGCCGCGGCGGCGTTGCTCACCCTGGATCGCACCGCCCGGGTGACCACGACGGTGGTGGCCGCCGACCAGACCCGGATGCCGGGCACGGTGGTGCTCGTCGGCGGGGGTGACCCGACGTTGTCCGCGGCCCCGCCGGGCGAGGAGACCTGGTACCGCGGTGCGGCCCGGATCTCCGATCTTGCCGAGCAGATTCGCCGCAGCGGCCTGGTCCCGACCGCGGTGCAGGTGGACACCTCGTTGTTCACCGGGCCGGACATGGCGCCGGGTTGGGATCCCGCGGACATCGGCGGCGGGGATATCGCGCCGATCCAGGCGGCGATGCTCGACGCCGGCCGCATCCAGCCGACCACGGTCGAGTCCCGCCGTTCGTTAACCCCGGCTCTGGATGCCGGCCGCGCCCTGGCGATCGCCCTGGGCGTCGATCCCGCCAAGGTCACCTTCGCGCCCGGTCCGGCCGGTGGGCGTCAGTTGGCCTCGGTACGGTCGGCGCCCTTGATGTCGCGCCTGCTGGAGATGATGAACTCGTCGGACAACGTGATGGCCGAGACCATCGCGCGCGAGATCGCCAAGGCCACCGGGCACCCGTTGAGTTTCGCCGGCGGTGTGGATGCGGTGCTCGGCAAGATCGCGGCCGACAAGATCGATGTCACCGGCGCGTCGCTGGTGGACTCCAGCGGGTTGTCGGTGGCTGATCTGCTGACCGCCAAAACGCTTGACGAGGTGATCAACGCCGCGGCCGGGCCCGATCACCCGGCGCTGCGACCGCTGGTCGATCTGCTGCCGGTGGCCGGCGGCAGCGGCACGCTGTCCAACCGGTTCTTCGATACCGACTCCTCCAAGTCACCGGCCGGTTGGTTGCGCGCCAAGACCGGATCGCTGACCAAGACCAACGCCCTTGCCGGAATCGTCACCGACAACTCCGGCCGGGTTCTCACCTTCGCCTTCATCTCCAACAACGCCGGATCAACCGGCCGCATCGCCATCGATGCGCTGGCGGCGACGCTGCGATCCTGCGGATGCGGCTGACGCGGGAGATGAGCGACTCCTCGCCGCTGACCGTCGGCCAAGCCGTCGACTGGCAGTTCGCGGGAACGGTCGGGGCACGCCTGACCCGGCCCGGCCCAGCGGTCAGCGATTACACCCGGCGGCAGGTCATCGATGAGCTCGCCCGTGCGTCGCGTACCGCTGAGGGACCGGTACGCGAGGTCACCGGGCTGTCCGTCGATGCCCCGGTCCCCGAAGCGCGCGTCGTCGACCGACGGGAGTGGGTCGCCGCGGCCTCGGATTCGATGCGGCTGATGACCGGCGGGGCCGACGGCCCGGCCAATCCGATCACCGGCCGGGTTGCGGGAGCACAGACCGGCGCGGTGCTGGCCTTCGTCTCCGCCGGCATCCTCGGCCAGTACGACCCGTTCGCCGGACCCGAGGGCGGCGCCTTGTTGCTGGTGCACCCCAACGTGATCGCCGTGGAACGACAGCTCCGGGTGGCACCCGCAGACTTCCGGCTGTGGGTGTGCCTTCATGAGGTCACGCATCGGGTGCAGTTCACCGCGAATCCCTGGCTGTCGGGGTACATGTCGCAGACCCTGGGCATGCTGACCACCGATCGCGACGATGATTTAACCCAGGTTCCGGCCCGCCTCGCGAAGTTCCTCAAGGCCCGGCGCACAGTCGATCCGGGCCCCAATGACACCGGCGTCCTGGGACTGCTGCGCGCCGTTCAGTCCGAGCCGCAGCGCGATGCGCTCGATCGGCTGCTGGTGCTCGGCACGCTTCTCGAGGGCCACGCCGACCACGTGATGGACGCCGTCGGTCCGGCAGTCGTACCGTCCGTGCACACCATCCGCAACCGTTTCGACGACCGTCGGCAGCGCAAGCAGCCACCGTTGCAGCGCGTGTTGCGGGCGTTGCTCGGGGTGGACGCCAAGATCAGCCAGTACACCCGTGGCAAGGCCTTCGTCGATCATGTCGTCGGGCGCGTCGGGATGGCCCGGTTCAACGCGGTGTGGTCCGGACCGCAGACGCTGCCGTTGCCCGCCGAGATCGAAAGTCCCCAGCGGTGGATCGACCGGGTCCTGTAGAGCTGCTCCGGGAGCAGGTCGCCGGATTCGCGGCGACCCGCCTGGCCGAGGCGCAGCGGTGGTGCGTGGCGCTCTCCGGCGGCCCGGACTCGCTGGCCCTGACCGCGGCGGCCGCCGCAGTGCTGCCGACGACCGCACTGATCGTCGACCACGGTCTGCAGCCCGGTTCGGCGGAGGTCGCCGCCACCGCTCGTGAGCAGGCCGTCGCCCTCGGCTGTGCCGAAGCGCTGATCCTCACGGTCCAGGTCGGTTCGGCGGGCGGACCGGAGGCCGCCGCCCGCGCCGCCCGGTACGCGGCGCTGGAGACCGCCCGTGACGGGGTCCCGGTGCTGCTCGCTCACACCCTCGACGACCAGGCCGAGACGGTGTTGCTGGGCCTGGGCCGGGGATCGGGAGCCCGGTCGATCGCGGGTATGCGCGCCTGCGACCCGCCCTGGTACCGCCCACTGCTCGGGGTGCGCCGCGGGATCACCCACGCCGCCTGCGCGGAGTTGGGACTGACCGCGTGGGACGACCCGCACAACCATGACCGCCGCTTCACCCGGGTGCGATTGCGCCTCGAGGTGCTGCCGGTGTTGGAGGATGCGCTCGGGGGTGGAGTGGCCGAGGCGCTGGCTCGAACCGCCGCGGCGTTACGGGAGGACACCGACGCGCTGGACGCGTTGGCCGAGCAACATCTGCGGGATGCCCGATCCGGTGCCGGACTGCGGATCGATGCGGTGGCCGACCTGCCGGCCGCGCTGCGCCGGCGGGTGCTGAGGGCTTGGCTGCTCGCCGGCGGGGCCAACGGTCTCATCGATGTTCAGATCCGTGCGGTCGACGCGCTGGTGACCGACTGGCGCGGACAGGGCGGCGTGGCGGTCGGCAGTGATCTGCCGCTCACGCGGTTGTTCGCCGAGCGCGTCGGATCGAGGTTGACCCTGCGCCCTGAGGCGGTCTGATTGTTCTCACACCCCCGGCATGGCACGCTGTGTGGCGTGTCGGCGCGCGAGCTGTATTCCGGGGACATCAAGTCGGTGTTGCTGTCCGAGGAAGAGATCCGGACTCGTACCGCCGAACTCGGCGAGAACGTGGCCCGCGACTACGCGGATTCGCTCGGCGATCAGGATCTGCTTCTGGTCACCGTCCTCAAAGGGGCGGTCATGTTCGTCAGCGATCTGGCCCGTGCCATCCCGCTGCCCACCCAGATCGAGTTCATGGCCGTCAGCTCCTACGGGTCGGCCACCTCTTCATCGGGAGTGGTGCGCATCCTCAAGGATCTCGACCGCGATATCGCCGATCGCGACGTGCTGATCGTGGAGGACATCGTGGACTCCGGATTGACCCTGTCGTGGCTGTTGCGCAACCTGCGCACCCGGCATCCCCGCTCGCTGCGGGTGTGCACGCTGCTGCGTAAGCCCGAGGCGGTGCGTGACGATGTCGACATCGCCTATGTCGGCTTCGACATCCCCAACGAATTCGTCGTCGGCTACGGGCTCGACTACGCCGAGCGCTACCGGGATCTGCCGTACATCGGCACGCTGGATCCCAAGGTGTACAGCAGCTAGCGGGGCAATGGGGTCTAGGTCAGCTCCCAGACCGCCGTCACCGCGAAGCTCACCGTCTGCTGGCCCGGCTGCAGCGGCACGGCGGACGCCATCGCTCCGGGAGCCGGCATCGGCGGCGGAGGCATTGTGCCACCGGAGGTTTCGGAGATCGAGATGATCTTGCCCAGCGCGAGTCCGGACAGCGTGGCGTACTGCTGGGCGCGGTCGCGGGCGTCGTTGAAGGCCCGTGCTCGGGCATCGCTGACGAGTTTTGAGTCGTCCTCGATCGAATAGCTCACCGAATCGATGCGGGTGTTGTTCCCCCCGGCGTTGACGATTGCGGTGAGCACCCCCGAAGCCGTGTCCAGCTTGCGGATCTTGACTCGGATGGAATTCGAGGCGCGGTACCCGGTGATCACCGAGTTCTCGCCGTACTGCGGCTGCAGGCCCACCCCGGTGGTGCTGATGTCCTCCCGGTTGATCCCGGCGTCGATTCCGCCCGCGGTCAGCGCGGCGAGCACGGCCTGCTGGCGTTGGTTGGTCTGATTCATCGCCGCGGTCACGTCGGGGGCCACCGCCTCGATCCCGACGTCGGCGGTCAGTGTGTCCGGAACACCCTGAACCTGGCCGGATCCCACCACGGTCACCTGGCGCGCGCCGGCGTTCACCGGTGCGGCAGAGTCACACCCGGACAGTGTGATCACCGCCAATGCCGTTGCAGCGCAGACAAGTGTTCGTTTTCTGATCGTCATCCCTGTGCCTAACTCCCGGTGTGCTCGCCGATCGCCTTGATCACCGCTTCACCGGCCCGGCCCAGCAGTTCACCGCGCTTGCCCTTGGCCCACTCATGCGAGGCATGTGGCGCTCCGAGTTGACCCTTGAAGTGCGGCATCACTTTTCGGGCGAACAGTTCGTAGGAGTGCATGGTGGCCTGCGGGTCGGCCCAGTCGTGGCCGAGCATCAGGAAACCACCGAAGCCGCCGGAGCGGTCCAGCAGATCCTGGATGTAGACGATCGCGTCGTCGGGCGTGCCGATACAGCAGTTCCCTTGCGCGGCATAGTCGGCGACGAACTCCCTGGATCTGTGCGACGGTCCGTCGACCGTATTGGACAGCGGTACGAACCCTGCTGCGCCGAAGTACTCGGCGAAGTCGGCAAGGCCGTAAGTACAGTCGGAGATCGCCTGCTCGCGGGTGTCGGCGAGATGCATGATGCCCAGGACGCGCCAGTCCGACCGGTCCGGTTCCGGCCGGCCGGACCTGACGGCCTGCTCGGCGACGATGTCCCAGGTGGTCTCCACCGCAGCGAACCCTCCCGGCACAGAGATGGACAGGGACAGCAGCGACGTGCCCAGAGCGCCGGCAAGCCTCGGTCCGGAGGGGGAAATCATTGCCGCACAGGAGATCTCCGGGTACGGCCAGGTATAGGGGCGCATCTGCAGTTGCGCGTCACGCAGGGTGAACCAGTCGGTGTGACGATTGATGCGCTCGCCCGGGGCGGCACGGAACAGCGCCAGGATCGCTTCCAGTGACTCCTGCATCATGTGCCGCTGATCGACCGGGTCGATGCCCATCATATGGGCGTCCGAGGGTAGCGCTCCGGGGCCGGCGCCGAACATCACCCGGCCGCGGGTGATGTGATCCAGCAGAACCCACCGGTCGGCGACCATCAGTGGATGGTGGTAGGGCAGCGACACCACTCCGGTGCCCAGTCTGATGTGCTTGGTGCGCTCTGCGGCGGCGGCGATGAAGACCTCCGGACAGGTGATCAGCTCGTAACCGCCGGAGTGATGCTCGCCGAACCAGACCTCGTCGAACCCGAGCCGGTCGAGAGCGACCGTGCGCTCCATGTCGTATTCCAAGGCCACCGTGGGCGATTGGCCGACCGGGTGGAACGGGGTGATGAAGACCCCGAAGTTCAGCGGTCGTGTGTTCATGTCCACCTCGTCTCGGATAGGAACCTCAGCAGTTCGGTGTTGATCTCTCCGGCCCGCTCTTGCTGGATCCAGTGACCCGCGCCTTCCAGCATCACCTCACGGTAGGGGCCCTGCACCACTTCGTGGGCGCGGTCGGTGCGGGTGAAACTGAGAGCCGGGTCGTCGGTGCCGCCGACGAACAGCGCCGGAACGGTGATGGTGTGGGCGACGGGCTCGGCCAGGATCTGCCAGTTGCGGTCGAAGCACCGATACCAGTTGAGCGGTCCGGTGAATCCGGTGCGGCTGAACTCCGCGGCATAATGCCCGAGTTCGCCTTCGGTCAGCCAGTCCGGCAGCCGATCCGGTTCGGCCAGCCGATCGAGAAATCCGGCCCGGCCGGGCGCCAGCATCCGGCCTGCGGCCTCCTCGTCGGTGGGCATGCGCATCCCGGCGAGCATCATCCGCATGGTGCGTTCGGGATCGGCGCCCAATTCGGCGTCGGCCACGCCGGGTTCCTGAAAGTAGAGGATGTAGAAGAAGTTGTCCCCGAAGATCCGGCGGAACGCCTCGGTGGGTGGGGTCAGCGGTCGCGGGACCGGTGAGAAGGCGAGGCCGGCGACTGCGGCCACCCGGTCGGGGTGCAGCAGGGGCATGTTCCAGGACACCACCGCGCCGAAGTCGTGTCCGACGATGGCGGCCTGCTCGGCGCCGACGTCATCGAGTAGGCCGACCACGTCATCGGTCAGGGCGGTGATGTCGTAGGCCTCGACCTCGGCGGGGGCCGAAGAGCCGCCGTAGCCGCGCTGGTCGGGGGCGAGCACGTGGTATCCGGCGTCGGCCAGGGCCGGGATCTGGTGCCGCCAGGAATGGGCGAGCTCTGGGAATCCGTGGGTCAGGACCACCACCGGGCCGTCGGCCGGTCCGGCCTCCACAAGCCGCAGCCGGACCCCGTTGACGTCGACGAACCGCTCGGTCGGCCTGCTCGCGGGGGAGACCACGGTCCCACCCTCGCACAGCTGACCGCGGCCGGAAACCATCGGGACGCCTTCGGACGTTAGAGCTAGCGGTAGCCTGAGACTTTCCAGGAAGCGATTGGAAGGACGGGGCCCGCTGCGGGCCGATGCTTGATGAACCGGAAAAACGTATTCCGCACGCTCAGCGTGATCGCGGTGATCCTGCTGCTCGGCTGGGTCTTCCTCTATCTCAACGACGACACCCGCGGCTTCAAGCCGGTGGACACCTCGGTGGCGGTCGCGCAGATCAACGGCGACAACGTCAAGGCCGCCCAGATCGACGATCGCGAACAGCAGATTCGCCTTGAGCTGAAGGCGCCCAAGCCGGAAGCCGCCAACTCGCCCAAGGTGATCGCCAAGTACCCGACCGGCTACGCGGTGCCGCTGTTCGACTCGCTGACCGCCAAGGGCATCAAGACCAACACCGCGGTCAACAACCCGAGCGTGCTCGGTTCGCTGCTGGTCTACATGCTGCCGCTGTTGCTGCTGGTCGGACTGTTCGTGCTGTTCTCCCGGATGCAGACCGGTGGCCGGATGGGCTTCGGGTTCGGCAAGTCCCGGGCCAAGCAGCTCAGCAAGGACATGCCCAAGACCACCTTCGCCGACGTCGCCGGGGCCGACGAAGCGGTCGAGGAGCTTTACGAGATCAAGGACTTCCTGCAGAACCCCGGCCGCTACCAGGCGCTCGGGGCCAAGATCCCCAAGGGTGTGCTGCTCTACGGCCCGCCCGGCACCGGCAAGACCCTGCTGGCCCGCGCGGTCGCCGGTGAGGCCGGGGTGCCGTTCTTCACGATCTCCGGTTCGGACTTCGTCGAGATGTTCGTCGGCGTCGGCGCGTCCCGGGTGCGCGATCTGTTCGAGCAGGCCAAGCAGAACTCGCCGTGCATCATCTTCGTCGACGAGATCGACGCCGTCGGCCGCCAGCGCGGCGCCGGACTGGGCGGCGGGCACGACGAGCGCGAGCAGACCCTCAACCAGCTTCTGGTGGAGATGGACGGTTTCGGTGAGCGCCAGGGCGTCATCCTGATCGCCGCGACCAACCGGCCCGACATTCTGGACCCTGCACTGTTGCGGCCGGGCCGCTTCGACCGGCAGATCCCGGTCACCAGCCCCGACCTGGCCGGCCGCAAGGCTGTGCTGCGGGTGCACGCCCAGGGCAAGCCGCTGGCCCCCGACGCCGACCTCGACGGTCTGGCCAAGCGGACCGTGGGGATGTCCGGTGCCGACCTTGCCAACGTCATCAATGAGGCCGCCCTGCTGACCGCCCGGGAGAACGGCACCGTCATCACCGGTGCAGCGCTGGAGGAGGCCGTCGACCGGGTGATCGGCGGACCGCGCCGCAAGGGCAAGGTGATCAGCGAGCTGGAGAAGAAGATCACCGCCTACCACGAGGGTGGACACACCCTGGCGGCGTGGGCGATGCCCGATATCGAGCCGATCTACAAGGTCACGATCCTGGCCCGCGGCCGCACCGGCGGCCACGCCGTCTCGGTGCCCGAGGACGACAAGGGGTTGATGACCCGCTCGGAGATGATCGCCCGGCTGGTGTTCGCCATGGGTGGCCGCGCGGCCGAGGAACTGGTGTTCCGTGAGCCGACCACCGGTGCGGTCTCCGATATCGAGCAGGCCACCAAGATCGCCCGCGCGATGGTGACCGAATACGGCATGAGCGCCAAACTGGGTGCGGTGCGCTACGGCACCGAGCACGGCGACCCGTTCCTGGGCCGCACGATGGGCACCCAGGCCGACTACAGCCATGAGGTCGCCCGCGACATCGACGACGAGGTCCGCAAGCTCATCGAGGCCGCGCACACCGAGGCGTGGGCGATCCTCACCGAGTACCGCGACGTCCTCGACATCCTCGCCGGTGAGCTCCTGGAGAAGGAGACCCTGCACCGCAAGGAGCTCGAGCAGATCTTCGGCGACGTCAAGAAGCGTCCGCGGCTGACCCAGTTCGACGACTTCGGCGGACGCGTCCCGTCGGACAAGCCGCCCATCAAGACCCCGGGCGAGCTGGCCATCGAGCGCGGCGAGCCGTGGCCCAAGCCGATGCCCGAGCCGGCGTTCAAGAAGGCCATCGCCCAGGCGAGTGCGGCGGCCGCCGCACAGCACGGCGCCAACGGCAACGGTAATGGCAACGGCAACGGCGTTCACTACCCGCATCAGCAGCCGCAGCCCGCACAGGGCCATCCCGCACAGGCCCAGCCGGACTACACCCAGCGGCCGGCTGCCCAGCAGCCGGACTATGGCGCACCGGCCGGCTGGCGCGCGCCCGGCTGGCCGCCGCCGCCGAACCAGCAGCAGGGTTACTGGTATCCGCCACCGGGATACGGCCCCCCGCAACAGCAACAGCAGCACTACCCGCAGTATCAGCAGCAACCCCCACCCGGTCACGATCCGGGTGATGACGAAGGCCGGGCCAAGCACCGGTCCTCATCGGACTGACGGACGGAGCCCCCATGCCGCATCGGGATTCAGTGACCCTGGAAAACCCGGTTTTCGACCAGCCTCGCGCGGAGGCCGCCGTGCGCGAGTTGCTGCTGGCCGTCGGCGAGGATCCCGATCGGGATGGATTGAAGGAGACGCCGGCCCGGGTGGCCCGGGCATTCCGGGAAATGTTCGCCGGTCTCTACACCGACCCGGATGCCGTGCTGGACAAGACCTTTGACGAGGGGCACGAGGAACTCATCCTGGTCAAGCAGATCCCGATGTACTCGACCTGCGAGCACCATCTGGTCGCTTTCCACGGCTTCGCCCATGTCGCCTACATCCCGGGACTTGACGGCCGGGTCACCGGTCTGTCCAAACTCGCCCGGGTGGTCGATCTGTACGCGAAGCGGCCGCAGGTGCAGGAACGGCTGACCGCTCAGGTCGCCGACGCGGTGATGCGCAAACTCAAGCCGCGCGGCGTCATCGTGGTGATCGAGGCTGAGCATCTGTGCATGGCGATGCGCGGTGTGCGCAAGCCGGGCGCGATCACCACCACCTCGGCGGTGCGGGGATTGTTCAAGACCAACGACGCATCCCGAGCCGAGGCCCTGGAACTGATCCTGCGCAAGTGACCACTCGGCCGCAGGTGCGGGCGATCGGGCCCGTCGTGATGGGGGTTGTCAACGTCACTGACGACTCCTTCTCCGACGGCGGGCGCTATCTCGATCCCGCGCATGCTGTCGAGCATGGTTTGGAACTGGCGGCCGAGGGTGCGGCGATCATCGACGTCGGTGGTGAGTCGACGAGGCCGGGAGCGGTCCGGATCGATTCGCAGGTGGAGATCGCCCGGATCGTGCCGGTCGTCAAAGGACTTGCCGCCCAGGGACTGAAGGTCAGTATCGACACCATGCATGCGGCGGTCGCCCGTGCGGCACTCGATCACGGCGCCTGCATCGTCAACGACGTCAGTGGTGGACGCGCCGACCCGGCGATGGCGCAGCTGATCGCCGCAGCCGATGTCCCCTGGGTGCTGATGCACTGGCGTTCGGTGCGAGCCGACCAACCGCACGACGCCCCGCACTACGACGATGTGGTGACCCAGGTGCGCGCCGAACTGCTGGCGAGCGTGGAATCCGCTGTCGCCGCCGGTGTCGACGAGCGCAACCTGATCATCGACCCGGGTCTGGGTTTCGCCAAGACGGCCCGGCACAACTGGGCACTACTGCACGCACTGCCCGTCCTGGTGGACACCGGCATACCGGTACTGGTGGGCGCTTCACGCAAACGATTCCTGGGTGCACTGTTGGCCGGCTCCGACGCGGTGCCCCGCCCACCGGACGGGCGAGAGACCGCGACCGCGGTCATCTCCGCACTGGCCGCGCAATACGGCGCCTGGGGTGTGCGGGTCCACGATGTGCGCGCCAGTGTGGATGCCCTGAAGGTGGTCGATGCCTGGCAGAGCGGCGGGGAGGACGTCGGTGACTGACCGGATTGAACTGCGCGGCTTGACCGTTCGCGGCAACCACGGCGTCTTCGACCACGAACGCCGCGACGGCCAGGACTTCGTCGTCGACATCACGGTATGGATCGACCTGGCTGTGGCCGCAGCCAGCGACGACCTCAACGACACCTACGACTACGGGGTGCTGGCCGCGCGGGCGGCTGAGATCGTCGGCGGTCCGGCGCGCGATCTGATCGAAACCGTGGCCGCTGAGATCGCCGAGGACGTGATGGCCGACCAACGTGTGCACGCGGTGGAGGTCGTCGTGCACAAGCCCTCGGCGCCGATACCGCTGAACTTCAGTGATGTCGCGGTGGTGGCGAGGCGCTCCCGTCGCGGCGGCCGGGGAAAAGTGATTCCGCTGTGACGCGCGCGGTGCTGTCCATCGGTTCGAACATGGGGGACCGGCTGGCCCGGCTCAATGCCGTCGTCGACGAACTCGGACCGGCGGTGCGCGCGGTGTCCCCGGTGTACGAGACCGACGCCTGGGGCGGGGTGGATCAGAACGATTTCCTCAATGCGATCGTCATCGCCGAGGACGATGACGTCGACGCCCACGGTTGGCTGCGTCGCGGCCAGGCTCTGGAGAATGCCAACGGCCGGGTCCGCAGTCAGAAGTGGGGACCACGCACCCTCGATGTCGATATCGTGTGCTGTTTCGACGGTGATCGGGAAATCCGTTGCAGCGATGATCAACTCACTCTGCCGCACCCCTACGCCCACGAACGCGGATTCGTCCTGGTCCCGTGGCTGGCGATCGACCCCGGTGCGATGCTCACCGTTGACGGATCGCCCCGACCGGTGCGGGAACTCATCGGAGATCTCGATGCGTCCGAACGCGACGGCGTCCGCAGCACCGAACTCGTGCTGGCCGTGGGCAGCTGATGGAACCCACCCGCAAGCGCGACCTGACCCTCGCGGTGGCCGTCGCTGCCGTGATCGGTTTCCTACTGGTTCATGTGCTGTACCACTACTTCCCGCCCATCACGAGGATGACCGGCCTGTCGCTGCTGGCCGTGGCGGCCCTCGAGGCCGGCTGGGGATGGTCGGTGCGCGGCAAGATCCGGGGCGGCCACATCGGCGTCGGGGCGGGGCGGTTACATCCGCTGGCGGTGGCGCGCAGTGTCGCGATCGCGAAGGCCTCAGCGTGGCTGGGAGCGGTGATGCTCGGCTGGTGGCTGGGCGTGCTGTTCTATCTGTTGCCCAAGCGGTCGGAGCTTCGGGTCGCAGCCGCTGACACCCCCGGTGTGATCATCGCCGCGGCAAGCGCTTTCGCGTTGGTCGCGGCCGCGCTGTGGCTGCAGGAGTGCTGTAAGTCGCCGGGAGAGCCGGGCGACGACTTGGATGCGCTGACGGACTAGGCGTCGAGATCTTTCTCGACCAGTTCGGCGATCGCCGCCAGTACAGCCGGGTCGTCGGTCTCGACGGTGACCTGATCGCCCTTACCGGCCCCCAGTGTCATGATCATCAGCGCCGAACCGGCGTCCACCGGATCGCCGCCGGCCAGTGCCAGGGTCACCGGCACGCCGGCATTCACGACAGCCTCGGAGATGACCGCTGCGGGGCGGGCGTGCAGTCCGACGGCCGAACCGACGGTGACGGTCTTGCTAGGCATTGACAGCTCCTTGTAGTTGTCCGGGTCGTTTACCGGCGAACTGCTTGGCCGCGATGACGGCCAGCGCGCCGACTACCGTACCCGCCGCCAGCGCCACCAGGAACCAAACCAGCTTGCCGATGGCGAAGAAGACGAAGATCCCGCCGTGCGGGGCCTTCAGGGTCACGTCGAGAGCCATGATCAACGCGCCTGTCACCGCGCCGCCGGCCATCATCGACGGGATCACCCGCAGCGGATCGGCGGCGGCGAACGGGATCGCCCCCTCGGAGATGAACGAGGCGCCCAGTAGCCAGGCCGCCCGGCCGTTCTCCCGTTCCGGTTCGCTGAACAGTCCGGGTCGCAGGGTGGTCGCCAGCGCCATCGCCAACGGAGGCACCATGCCGGCCGCCATCACCGCGGCCATGATCCGCAGACTGGCCGTGTCGGTCACCGACAATCCGGCGGTGGCGAAGGTGTAGGCCGCCTTGTTCACCGGGCCGCCGAGGTCGAAGCACATCATCAGGCCGAGGATCACGCCGAGCACGATGACCGACGCCCCGGTCAGGCTGTTGAGCCAGTGCGTCAGCCCCGAGGTGATGGCCGCCAGCGGCCGGCCCAGCAGGAAGAACATCAGCAGGCCGACGATCAGGGAGGCCAGTAGCGGGATCACCACCACCGGCATCAGGCCCCGGAACCATTGCGGTACTTTCCATCGGCTGATCCAGAGTGCGGCGAACCCGGCGATCAGGCCGCCGACGATGCCGCCGATGAATCCGCCGCCGACGAATCCGGCCACCGCGCCCGCGGTGAAACCCGGCGCCAGACCGGGCCGGTCGGCGATGGCGAAGGAGATATAGCCGGCCAGTGCCGGCACCAGGAAGCCGAATGCGAGTCCGCCGAGGGTGAACAGTGCCGCGCCGAGGTACTGGGCGAAACCGCCGGCCGGGAGATTGGTCAGCGAATTGGTGCTGACGATGATGTGGGCCAGCGAGTCGGTCTTGCCTTCCGGCTTGTTGGCGATGTCGTAACCGGCGAACAGGAAGCCCAGCGCGATCAGCAGACCGCCCGCGGCCACGAACGGGATCATGTAGCTCACACCGGTCAGTAGGATCTGCCGAAGCCGGGTTCCCCAACCGAGTTGGCCGGACGGCCCTACGGCGGTTGCGCCGCTCGCCCCGCCTGCCGTACTGCCCTCCACCCGCGCGGCGTTCGGATTGTCCG
>JAPOKC010000090.1 GCA_029977845.1 Mycobacteriaceae bacterium
CCGTTCCTCGAGCACCGCGTAGACGGTTCCGGAGCGGTCGCTGATGTTCACCGTCACCGGCACCACCCGGCCGACTTCGGTGTCGGTGGCGACGGATGACGTGGCGGTGATGACGAGTTCGGTCCGCTCCCCGGGCAGCGGTTTGAGCAACTGCACCGCGTGATCGAGATGCACCAGGCTCAGCAGGCCCTCGATCACAGCGAAGCCGGTGCCGGTGGCAGCACCGCCGATCGCGGCGAACACAGGCCCACCAGGGCGTCGGGCACGACCGTCAGGGTCGGTGCCAGCGGGGCGCCGAAGGTGGCGGTGACGCCGGTGTGGTCGGCAACCCGTTCGGGGTCCCATTCGGCGGTGACGGTGGTGGAGCCGGCCACGGCCTCCGGCAGCGCCTCGGGCGAGTCGACCCCGGCGGCGATGGCGAGCACCGACCGCATCGCGGCGGCGGCGTCGGCGGGCGACACCACCGGTGCCCCGCCGTCGACCACGGTCGGCGGGCAGGTGAACGCGATGTCGACCCAGTTGCCGGAGACCGGGACGCGCAGCACCACCCGGTCCTTGCCGACCGCTTCGAGGCGCGCGCCGGTGGAATGGTTCGTCGCGTAACCGCCTTCGTGGATCTGCCAGTCCGGTGGCGGGGCCAGCCGGTG
>JAPOKC010000091.1 GCA_029977845.1 Mycobacteriaceae bacterium
TGATCCTGCCCGGTATCGCCGCGATGATCCTCATCCCCGTCGGCCTGTTCGAGGCCTACCGGATGATCAGCCCCGAGTACGGCAGCGGCGGTTCACTCGCCGGGATCGGCACCGTCTTCGTCATCGGAGTGCTCAGCCTCGTGCTGGGCGTGCTGCTGATGATCCTGTGGAACCTCAAGTCGCCGGCCTTCTTCCGCGGCCAGACCCTCAAACGCGAACGGACGCAACGTCAGAAGTCCTGACGCTGCGCCGCTATACGGGGCAATTCAGGGTGACGTTGATGGTGTTGGGGGACGACTCGGCGCTCGCGGGCGCGGCCGCCTCGGCGACGGTGCAGCCGCGCTGTCCGGTTCCGGTCCGGGTGACCACGACGGTGAATCCGGCGCCCTGAAGCCGGCCGATCTGCTGGATGCCCGGACTCTCGGGCTCCCAGACCGGCCCTTCGGCGCTCACCCCGGCCACGCAACGCACCGTAGTGCCGTCGGCGGCCATACCGGAGCGGTTGATCTCCCCCGGATCACACGGTGCGCCGACGTTGAGGGTCTCGACGGGGATATCCAGCGGAGAAGCCGCGGCCGGCACTCCTGCGAGCACCGCGGCCAGCCCCGCTGCCGAAGTCCCCGCCGCCAGCGCCGCGCACCGGCG
>JAPOKC010000092.1 GCA_029977845.1 Mycobacteriaceae bacterium
GTTCAAGCAGACCCACGGCAGGTTCCCGAGGAGGCGCGGCGGCGATGCGGACGAGACGAGGCTGTACAACTGGCTGCAGCACAACATGGACACCACCTCCGACATCTACACCCACGAGCGCGCCAACAAGCTCGTCCTGGCCTTCGGCGACCGCTGGCAGTCCGAGTGCTTTCCCAAGTCCATCTGGGCATGGTAAACCACCCCTCACACCCAACATCCTGCCCTGGCTCGCCTTCGGCTCGCGCTCGCTCCGCTCGCAATACACCCAAGCTCGTCCTGGCCTTCGGCGACCGCTGGCAGTCCGAGTGCTTCCCGAAATCCATCTGGGCATGGTAATCGTCGCCACATTGTGTGTATTACACACGTGTTAAACATGACATTGAGAACAAACTCACTCCGCACGAGCCATCCTCGAGCAATCGCAATCGGAACTGGTGAAAGTCGGTGTTGGGTGTCTACCAGAAGTAGATGGTGTTGGGGAAGCATTCGGACTGCCAGCGGTCGCCGAAGGCCAGGACGAGCTTGTTGGCGCGCTCGTGGGTGTAGTAGGTGGAGGTGGTGTCCATGTTGTCCTGCAGCCACTTGTACAGCCTCGTCTCGTCCGCATCGCCGCCGCGCCTCCTCGGGAACCTGCCGTGGG
>JAPOKC010000093.1 GCA_029977845.1 Mycobacteriaceae bacterium
GGCGCCGCCGTTCCCGCCGTTGCCGGCGAATGGGTAGGCGTTCCCTCCGGCGCCGCCATTCGCGCCGTAAGCGTCTTCGATGTACCGCTTCATGTATCCGCCCTGGCCGCCGTCGCCGCCGCTGTTGGCGGCCGCCGAACCGTCGGATCCCGCCCCGCCTGCGGTGGGCGATCCGAAATCGCCCTTGCCGGTGTCCGTGCCTGGCGCACCATTTGCGGCCTTGCCCGCGGGAACGGGGTTGACCCCGGCGGCGCCCATCGCTCCGGCACCGCCGGCACCGCCCAGTCCGCCGTTGCCGAACAGGCTGCCGCCGTTGCCGCCGGCGCCGCCGGCGCCGCCCGGGACGGTGCCGAGGGAGGCGAAGCCGATGCCTCCGGCGCCGCCGTTGCCGATGAGTCCGGCGTTGCCGCCGGCGCCGCCTCCGCCGTCGCGGGCGTTGCCGCCGTTGCCGTAGAGCCAGCCGCCCGGGCTGCCCGATGCGCCTAACACCAGTGAGTCGGTGCCGTTGCCGATCTCGAGCGTGCCACTGGCGTCCAGGAGTTGGGTCTGGTTGTTCAGCCCAGGCGCCCCGGCGGCGCCGCTGGCTCCCGTTGCGCCCCTTGACCCGGCCGCACCGGATGACGCGGCCGCGCCGCTGGC
>JAPOKC010000094.1 GCA_029977845.1 Mycobacteriaceae bacterium
AGGCGCTCGCCGACCGCGTCGACCCGGTCCCCGGACTCGCTGCCCGATTCGCGGCCCGCGAGGCGACGATGAAGTCCCTCGGCCTCGGTCTCGGCGCCTTCGGCTTCCATGATGTGTGGGTGAGGCGCCTCGAAGGGGGTGCGCCGGAACTGGTGGTCGAGGGCCGAGCGCTCGAACTCGCGACCGCGGCCGGGGTAGGTCGCTGGCATCTCAGCCTCTCGCATGTCGACTCGGTCGCCGTCGCCTATGTGGTGGCGGAGTGAGCGCATACGAGAACCCCGCGGGAGACCGGACCGCACCGGATCGGGCAGAGGTCGTCGTCGACCTCGACGCCATCGCCCACAATGTCGCGCTCACCGTCGAGCGGGTGGCCCCGGCGCGGGTATGGGCGGTGGTCAAGGCCCGCGCCTACGGGCATGGGGACACAGCGGTCGCCGGGGCCGCGCTCGCGGCCGGAGCATCCGGACTCTGCGTGGCGACGGTCGATGAGGGTGAGCGACTCCGCGATGCCGGCATCGACGCGCCGGTGCTGTTGCTCAGTCAGCAGAGCCCGCGCCTCGCGGAGCGGGTCGTCCTCGCTCGACTGACCCCGACCATCCACGATGTGGCCGGTCTGGATGCTCTGGTGAGCGCTG
>JAPOKC010000095.1 GCA_029977845.1 Mycobacteriaceae bacterium
CTGTTTCCCGCCTCCCCAGACGACGCGATCGGCGTGCTCGGCGAAGGGCTCGACTTGGAACGCGCTCAGCACAAACGCCACCGTCGCGCCCGCCCAAAACCGCGGCGACGTGTAGTGGTTCTGGTCGCGCAACGCCGCGATGAGCTTCGGACCTGTCGCGCGCTCGTACGTCGCCTCGGAGTCTCGAAACGGCGCGTTCGTGTCCTCCGTGGCGCTGAGGAACAAAACAGGCACCTTGACGCGATCGCGATCGGAGAAAAAGCCGCGGCTCGGGACGCCCCAGGCGTGCATCGCGATGACGGCGCCGACGACGCCGTCGACGTCGCCGGCGGCGCCTCGAAGCGCGCGCCCTGCTCCCAGCGAGTACCCCGCGAGCGCGAGTTTTGTGACATCGACCGTCACGTCTCTCGGTCCGCCGACGTCGCGCGTTTCGCCAAAGAAGCCGACGCGACACGGCTGCAGGTCCGCGAGCATCTTTGCGGCCCCTCTGGTTTCCGCGCCGTCGCCGACGGGAATCCCCGGCGCTAAACGCGGACACGCCGCGACGATACCCCACGACGCGGCGTGGTGGAGCAGGTCGGGGAGCCAGTACCCGCGGTGGTCGCCGGCGACAGTCTCCGAAAACCCGTCCGC
>JAPOKC010000096.1 GCA_029977845.1 Mycobacteriaceae bacterium
GGGCAGGATCGCCTGGAAGCGACGATCGCGACCTTGCTTGGCCGAGCCGCCAGCAGAATCACCCTCCACGATGTAGATCTCGGATTCGCTGGGATCCCGGGAGCTGCAGTCGGCCAACTTGCCGGGCAGCGTTGAACTTTCCAGCACACTTTTGCGGCGCACGAGCTCACGCGCCCGGCGGGCAGCCTCAGCGGCATTAAAAGCCTGGATGGCTTTTTCAAGAATTAACCCGATCACAGATGGATTGAATTCCAGGAACTGACTGAGCGCCTCGCCGACCAGATTGTCGACAATGCCGCGCACCTCGGTGTTGCCGAGCTTGGTTTTGGTCTGGCCTTCAAATTCCGGCTCAGGAACCTTCACCGACAGCACTGCGGTCAGGCCTTCACGAATATTTTCACCAGCCAAGTTTGAATCAGACTCCTTACGCTTGCCTAATTTTTTGGCAAACGCGTTGAGCGTTCTGGTGAGAACAGTTTTGAGACCCTCGATGTGGGTGCCGCCATCCACCGTGCGGATGTTGTTGGCGAAGCCAAGGATGCTGTCGGAGTAGGCATCGGAGCACCACTGCAGTGCAGCCTCCACCTGAACGCCATCTTTTTCGGCGTTCACATAAATGATTTCCGG
>JAPOKC010000097.1 GCA_029977845.1 Mycobacteriaceae bacterium
CTTCGCCCCCGCGGTCGTCGTACCCGTCGCACCCAACACCCAGCCGCCCACGGTCCACGTGGCGGTGGAGCAGATCGCGCTCACCGGGATCGGGCAGGACATCTACTACGCCATCACGCCGGCGGTGCAATACGCCGTCGGCGGGGTGTCGTACCTGATCAATTTCATCCCGATCATCGGCGCGCCGACCGCTGCGCAGGTCAACATCAACTACTTCCAAGCCATCCAGCCGGTCGTCGAGGCGTGCAGAACCCGCTGGATTTCATCGGCGCGACCGCCGCCTACGGCGCCACGCTCTACGACATCGGCTACAACTGGGTGTCGGCCGAGGCGGTCTTCTTCGGGCTTCCGCCGCTTCCCCCGTTGCCGCCGGTGCCGCCGATCGCGGCCGGCGTCAAGCCGGATCGTTCCGCAGCGCGGACGGCGGCGCCCACTGCCGGTCCGGAAAAGCGGGCCCGTGGTGGCTCCAAGCGGGCCGCCGCCGTCGCCGGTCCGGACGCCGGCCCGGGAGCGAAAAAAGCACGTGCCGAGGCCGCGATGAGCAGGAGAGGGGCGCGCTAGCCGGTTTGGTTGCGGTCCGGCGCAGACGGTACCCTCGTCTACGGCCCGCGGCGCGGGTCAGGCC
>JAPOKC010000098.1 GCA_029977845.1 Mycobacteriaceae bacterium
CGACCTGATCTGTACCGTGGCGGTCGATCCGCTACCGACGATCACCACCGATTCCGGCGCGTTGCCGATGGCTTTCGCGAAGGTCTCCTCCACCTGGGTCACGCTCGCCTCGCCGTTGGCCCCCGCCCGCGGGAAGGACACCTTGGTTCCGCCTTCGAAGTCGATGCCGAAGGTGAAGCCCTTGAACACAATGCTCGCCAAGGCGACGAGGACGATCAGTCCGGTCAGCGCGAACCACATCTTGCGCTTGCCGACGACGTCGAAGCTGCCGGTGCCGGTGTAGAGCCGGTTGAAGAATCCGTGGTGCGGCATCTCGGCGCCGGAGCCGGCCTCGACTGCGACGGTGTCGAGGTCGGTGGCGTTGACGTCCTGGGTCATCGACTATCCCCGTCCTGTCGTGGCAGCCGCTGCACCCTGCCCTGCGGCCCGTCGTTCGCGGGCTATCTGCTGCACGGCGCCAAGGCCGTTGAGGGCGGGCTTGGCGAACAGCGTCGTCTTCGATGCCAGGTACACCAGCGGCCAGGTGATGAGGAAGACCACGGCCGTGTCCAGCAGCGCACTGAGGCCCAAGGTGAAGGCGAAGCCCTTCACCTGCCCGACCGCGAGGACATACAACACAGCC
>JAPOKC010000009.1 GCA_029977845.1 Mycobacteriaceae bacterium
CCGGGCTTCGGCGTTCAGCCGGCCGACGCCGTGCGCAGCCAGGCCTCCAACGCCAAGATCAAGCCTTTGACGCTGCCCGGCAATGAGATCCAGCCGGGCTATCGCCCCTCGGTGGCGCTGTCCGAATTCATCCGGTGGCGCGATCTGATCTGTCGGTGGCCCGGATGCGATGCCCCGGTGTGCGATCTCGACCACACCGTGCCCTATCCGCTGGGGCCGACGCATCCGTCCAATCTCAAAGGGTACTGCCGCGTTCACCATTTGATCAAAACGTTCTACGCCGGGACCGGCGGCTGGGCTGAACACCAGTCCCCGGACGGCACGGTGACGTTCACTGCGCCGACCGGCCACGAATACGTGACCCAACCGGCGGGGGCGGCGATGTTCCCGACACTGTCGACGCCGACCGGAAGTCTCGACATCCCCTCGGACACCGGTCCGCCCGATCGGAATCGCGGACTGGCGATGCCCACCCGGCAGCGGACCCGTGAACAAGACCGTCGAGCGCGGGTCGAGCGGGAACGCCGGACGCGCCATGAGATCCGCGCCGAACGTGCCCGGGCGCGAGCTGCCCGATTCGCCGAGATCGAATCGCGCCATCCGCCGCCCTTCTAGCCGAAGCTGTCGTAGCGGATCTGGTTGAGCTGGATACCGGCCTCGGACAGCTGTGCCCGCACGGCGTTGGTCATCACCGGCGGACCGGCGATGTAGAACTCGGCGCTCGACAGTGCGCCCAGCATCGGCTCCAGGGCGTGGGTGACCAGACCCTCGACGCCCTCCCAGCCCGGATGCGGCCGGGCCAGCGCGCCCATCAGCGCCGAGTCCGGGAGTTCGCCTGCGAGATTGGCCAGGTCGTCCCAGCAGACCAGTTCGTCAAGGACGTTGGCGCCGTAGACGACTCGCACCGGGCGGGGATCGCGCTGGGCCGAGAGCTGGTGCAGCAGGCTCAGGATCGGCGCGATACCCGTGCCGCCGGCCACCAGAGCGATCGGGGCGTCGGTGTCCTGCAGCCACATCTCGCCGAACGGCATCTCGATGACCACGTCGTCACCGGGGGACAGCCCCGAGACGGTCTCGCTGCCGAGCTTGCCGTCGTAGCGCTTCATGATGAATTCGGCTACGGCGGTACCGGGACGGTTCGACATCGAGTAGCACCTGCGCAGGCTCCCACCATTTCCTTGGCCGACCTCGATCACGGCGTGCTGCCCCTCGCGGAAGCTCACCTCGCGCTCCAGGCTGAAGCCCAGCCGGAAGATCGACGGACCGATCTCGTCCTTGGTGCTCAGCACCGCCGGGCAACGCTCGGCGGCGAGGCCGTCGCGGGGGGCGCTTTCCACCCAGGTGGGCTTGATGACCAGATCGCTGGTCGGGCTGGTCTGGCAGGCCAGGATCTTGTTCCGTCGTGCGTCGCGCGGGCTGATCGCCGGAGCCTCGGCGAACAGGGTGTCCACCTCGCCCTCAACCAGGGTGACCTTGCAGGTTCCGCAGCTGCCCCACCCGCATTCGAACGGGATCCAGGCCCCGGATCGCAGGGCGGCCGTCAGTATCCGCTCCCCCGGCGTCACCTCGAAGCTGATATCGGTGTCGGCGATGGCGACCCGGTGCGCACTCACTCGAGAACTTTCACAAACGCACGCATGGCGGTCAGGGTATCGTTCCTGCATCTGGAACGCCCGCCTTTCCGGTGAGCGGAACGCTTGCCGCGGAGCGAGGCCAAGGCCACTAATTTCTCGCTTCGAGGCAGGTCGTAGGAATAGAGGAGTGCCATGCCGCAGAAACAAACGGTCGCGATCGTCGGCTCGGGCAACATCAGCACCGACCTGCTGTACAAGTTGCTCCGCTCGGATTGGCTGGAGCCGCGCTGGATGATCGGTATCGATCCCAAGAGCGAGGGTCTGGCCCGCGCCCGCAAGCTCGGCCTGGAGACCAGCCCCGACGGTGTGGACTGGCTGCTCGCTCAGAACGAGCTGCCCGACATGGTCTTCGAGGCCACCTCGGCCTACGTGCACAAGGCGGCCGCCCCGCGCTACGAGGAGGCCGGCATCAAGGCCATCGACCTCACCCCCGCGGCGGTCGGCCCGGCCGTCATCCCGCCGGCCAACCTGCGTGAGCACCTCGACGCCCCGAACGTCAACATGATCACCTGCGGCGGCCAGGCCACCATCCCGATCGTCTACGCGGTGTCCCGCGCCACCAAGGACGTCGGCGGTGTGGCCTACGGCGAGATCGTCGCCTCGGTGTCCTCGGAGTCCGCCGGTCCCGGCACCCGGGCCAACATCGACGAGTTCACCAAGACCACCTCGCGCGGTGTGGAGGTGATCGGCGGCGCCAAGAAGGGCAAGGCGATCATCATCCTCAACCCGGCCGATCCGCCGATGATCATGCGCGACACGATCTTCTGCGAGATCCCGGCCGACGCCGACCACGACGCGATCACCCAGTCGATCCACGACGTGGCCCGCGAGGTGCAGACCTATGTGCCCGGTTACCGGCTGCTCAGCGATCCGCAGTTCGACGAGCCGTCGGTGGTCAACGGCGGACGTCATGTGGTCACCACCTTCGTGGAGGTCGAAGGCGCCGGTGATTACCTCCCGCCGTATGCGGGCAATCTCGACATCATGACGGCGGCGGCCACCAAGGTCGGCGAGGAAATGGCCAAAGAGGCGGCCAAGGTTGCAGGAGGCGCGCGATGAACGACCACACCTTCGACGTCCGGATCACCGACACCTCGTTGCGTGACGGGTCGCACCACAAGCGCCACCAGTTCACCAAGGACGAGGTGCAGGGCATCGTCGCGGCCCTCGACCATGCCGGCGTGCCGGTGATCGAGGTCGCCCACGGTGACGGACTGGGTGGCTCGAGCTTCAACTACGGCTTCTCCAAGACCCCCGAGCAGGAGCTGATCAAGCTCGCCGCCGAGACGGCCAAGGACGCCAAGATCGCCTTCCTGATGCTGCCCGGACTGGGCATCAAGGAGGACATCGCGGCCGCCCGCGACAACGGCGCGCAGGTGTGCCGGATCGCCACCCACTGCACCGAGGCCGACGTCTCGATCCAGCATTTCGGCTTCGCCCGCGAGCTGGGCCTGGAGACCGTCGGCTTCCTGATGATGAGCCACACCGTCAGCCCGGAGAAGCTGGCCGAGCAGGCCCGCATCATGGCCGACGCCGGCTGCCAGTGCGTGTACGTGGTCGACTCGGCCGGCGCCCTGGTCCTCGAGGATGTGACCGACCGGGTGTCGGCCCTGAAGGCCGAGCTCGGTGACGACGCCCAGGTCGGCTTCCATGGCCACGAGAACCTCGACCTCGCCGTCGCCAACTCGGTGATGGCGGTGCGCGCCGGGGCCAAGCAGATCGACGGCAGCGTGCGCCGCTTCGGCGCCGGTGCGGGCAACTCCCCGGTGGAGGCGCTGGTCGGCGTGTTCGACAAGATCGGCGTGAAGACCGGTATCGACTTCTTCGACGTGCTCGACGCCGCGCAGGATGTCGTCGCGCCGGTGATGGGCCAGGAGTGCCAGCTGGACCGCAACGCGATGACCATCGGCTACGCCGGGGTCTACTCCAGCTTCCTCAAACACGCTGTGCGCCAAGGGGAACGCTACGGCGTGCCGGCGCACGAACTGCTGCTGCGTGCTGGTAAGCGCAAGCTGATCGGCGGCCAGGAGGACCAGCTGATCGACATCGCGCTGGAGATCCAGCGCGAGCAGGCCGCCGCCAAGGTCTGATCGCCGGTTTGTTCGGCTCCCGCGTAGCATCGGGCGGGCAGTCGAACGCCGGAGGAGGACAGATGTCGGTTGCGGCCGCCGGCGCCGGCTATCGAGCGGCCGAGGGCTACGACGAATTCGTCGATCCCTCCGGTGAGGTCCGGCCGGCCTGGCGGGAGTTTGCCGACCTCATCGCCGAACGCGGTGGTGACGGCCTGACCCGGTTGGGCGAGGTCGTACGCGGCCTCGTCGACAACGACGGCATCACCACCGGCGGTCAGACCTGGAAACTCGACGGCATACCGCTGCTGGTGTCGGCCGCGGACTGGGACATCCTCGAGGCCGGCATCGTCCAGCGCGCGCGCCTGCTCGACGCGGTACTGGATGACCTCTACGGCGATCGCCGCGTGGTCACCGACGGCATCCTCCCGGCGCAGCTGCTGTTCGGCCATCCCGGTTACATCCGGGCGACCCGCAGTCTGTCCAATCCGGGGCGCCATCAGTTGTTCATCCTGGGCTGCGATGTGAGCCGCGCTGCCGACGGCCGATTCCTGGTCAACGCCGACCGGACCCAGGCCCCGTCCGGTATCGGCTACGCGCTGGCCGACCGGCGGGTCACCGCACGGGCAATTCCCGACATCTACGAGCGGATCGGTCCGCGGCCTGCTTCTCCGTTCGCCCAGGCGCTGCGACTCGCGCTGATCGACGCGGCGCCGGCGGCCGCCGAGGACCCGGTGGTCGTGGTGCTCAGTCCGGGCATCCACTCGCAGACCGCGTTCGACCAGGCCTACCTGGCGACCGTGCTCGGCTTCCCGCTCGTCGAGAGCGCCGACCTGGTGGTCCGCGACGGCAAGCTGTGGATGCGGTCGCTGGGCACCCTCAAACGCGTCGATGTGGTGCTTCGCCGGGTGGACGCCGATTACGCCGACCCGCTCGACCTTCGGCCCGACTCCCGGCTCGGAGTCGCCGGACTGGTGGAGGCCCAGCGCAGGGGAGCCGTCACGGTCGTCAACACGCTCGGCAGCGGGGTGCTGGAAAGCCCAGGCGTGCAACGCTTCCTGCCGGCGATCGCCGAACACCTCACCGGTGAGCGGCCACTGCTGGACGGTCCGCAGATGTACTGGGGCGGTGTCGAGGCCGAACTGTCCCACCTGCTGGCCGGGCTCCCCGAGCTGGTGATCCGCTCGGCTGTCGGCGGCCCGACGTTCGTCGGTCCCGGTTTGTCGTCGAACCAGTGCGAGGAGTTGGCGGCCAGGATTGCGGCGCAACCCTGGCAATGGGTCGGTCAGGAGTTGCCCCAGTTCTCCACCGCCCCGACCGACCACGACGGTGACGGTCTCCGGCCGGCCGGAGTCGGTATGCGACTGTTCACCGTCGCCCAGCGCAGCGGGTACGCCCCGATGGTGGGCGGGCTGGGATACGTGCTGACGTCCGATCCCGGCGGTTTCACCCTGAATCGCGTTGCCGCCAAGGACATCTGGGTGCGCGCACATACCCGGGCGGGCGCCGAGCAGGCCGTTGCCCTCCCGGTCACCGAGTTGCCCAGTGGCACCCAGTTCATCAGTTCACCGCGCGTGCTGTCCGATCTCTACTGGATCGGCCGCTACGCCGAACGCGCCGAGGGCCTGGCGCGGCTGCTGATCGTCACTCGTGAGCGTTATCACGAGTACAACCGCCGCCAGGCCGGCGAAGCGGGCCAGTGCGTGCCGGTGCTGTTCGACGCGATTCGTCAGATCGTCGACGACGAGGGGGAGATCGACCCGTCGCTGAGAACACTGCGCTCGCTGACCGTCGACCGCGGCCGTCCCGGTTCGCTGGCGCATTCGGTGGAACGCCTGGTGCTGGCCGCCCGTGCCGTTCGCGACCAGATGTCCAATGACACCTGGATGGTGCTCGGCGCCGTGGAACGGGCGCTGGACCAGGAGGCGGCGATGCCGGCCGGCACTGACGACACCCGGCTGGCCGCCGCCCAGCGCCGCACGCTGTCGGGCATGCTGGCGCTGTCCGGCCTGACCGCCGAATCGATGGTCCACGACACCGGCTGGACGATGATGGACGTCGGCAAACGCATCGAACGTGCCACGACGCTGGCGGCGCTGCTGCGCGCCACCCTGGTGGTGCCCCGAAGTCCCGAGGCGGAGCACACCATCACCGAGTCGGCTCTGGTGGCCTGCGAATCCTCGGTCATCTACCGCCGGCTCAACCTCGGACGGGTGAGTGTCGCGGCGGTCGCCGATCTGGTGCTGTTCGACGAGTCGAACCCGAGATCGCTGATCTACCAACTGGATCGGCTCAAGGGTGGCCTCAGGACGCTGTCCGGGGGATCGGGCTCATCGAAACCCGAGCGGGTGGTCGAGGAGATCAGTGCGCGGCTGCGACGGATGGACCCGGCGGATCTGGAGGAGCTCGGCGCCGGCGGCAACCGGATCGAGCTGGAGGCATTGCTGACCGACACGGTTCGCGCGCTGGCCGAACTGTCCGACGTCATCACCGCCACCCATCTGTCGCTGCCCGGCGATATGCAGCCGCTCTGGGGTCCCGACCAACGGCGGGTTCTGCCGTGAGCGCCCGCCGCTACCGCATCACACATCGCACCGAGTACGGCTACTCGGGTGTGGTCACCAACTCCTACGGACGTGGTCATCTCACGCCCCGCGACACCGACCGTCAGCGCTGCCTGTCCTTCGATCTCGACATCGATCCGGATCCGGCCGACCGGTCCACCAGCCGGGACTCCTACGGCAACATCAGCTCCTACTTCCAGATCACCGAACGCCATCATGCGCTGAGGGTGGTCGGCACGGCGGTGGTCGAGGTGGATCCGCCTCCGCCCGGGTTGTACGTCGCGGGCGCGGCAGCGCAGCCGTGGGAGTCGGCCCGCCCGACCGCACTCCAACTGGCCTCGGAGTTCACCCTGGATCTGCGGCCGCCCGAGATCACCGATGCGGTAAGGCGATACGCCGCCGCGAGTTTTCTGCCGGGGCGCCCTTTGATCGAGGTGATCGGCGATCTCAACCGGCGCATCTTCACCGACTTCATCTACCGGTCCGGTTCGACGACGGTGTCCACCAGAGTCGAGGAGATGCTGACCACCCGGGAGGGGGTATGCCAGGACTTCGCCCGGCTGGCGATCGCGTGCCTGCGCGCCAACGGGCTGGCGGCCAGCTACGTGTCGGGATACCTGGCCACCGATCCGCCGCCGGGCCGGGATCGGGTGTTCGGGATCGACGCCACCCATGCCTGGGCGGCGGTGTGGACCCCGGGCGGGCAGTGGCTGGGATTCGATCCGACCAACGACCAACTCGTCGACGAGCGCTACATCACCGTCGGGTGGGGTCGGGACTACGCCGACATCCCGCCGCTGCGCGGCATCATCTACACCGACTCCGAACACAGTGCGATCGACGTGTCGGTGGACGTCGCGCCTTATGACGGTCAGTCCGGATAGGCGGCCAGGCAACTGTCCGCGGTCCCACCGCGGCCGGCCTGGAACGCCGCGATGCGGTTCGGGATCACATCGGGGGCGGTTGTCGACAACGTCGCGATGACGGAGGCGTCGATCTCCTCGGGCGTGCCACTCAGCCGCGGCGACTGTCCGTCGGCCACCGAGGCCAGGTAGACACCCGCCAGGCAGTCTGCGCCCAGTTCGCTGGCCGGGAGATCCCGAGAGGCCTGGATCTGGTGGCCGATCTCATGGGCCATGATGGCCGCCACGGCCAGTGCGCCGCCGGCGGCGTCCATCTGCTCGAGGTCGGGCACATCCCAGGCGATCGCGCCACTGCAGAACCGCGCGATGCTCAGTTGCGACAGGCAGACATCGCCGGGTACGGGGCCGGGCAGTGCGGCGTATCCCTTCGGCGGGGCGAAGCCGGCCGGGATCCGCTGCGACCAGAACTGCTCGACATCGGTGGCGGCCTGTTCGGCGACGAAGTTCACCGGCGAGGCGGCCTCGACGTCGACACTCACCGCGGGGCCGGGTGCGTTCGCGAGCAAAGCCGACAACAGGGCGGCGGCGAGGAGGTGCATGCCACTACGGTACTGGCATGAGCGATAACCAGATGCTGGTGCTGAACCGTGCGGATCTCGTGGGGCTGGGTCTGACCTGGTCCGACATCATCGACGTGCTGGAGGATGCGTTCCTGCAGAAGTCCCGGGGTCTGGTGCAGAATCCGCCCAAGCCGAAGGTGACCTCGCGCGGCGATTCAGCCTTCATCCACGCGATGCCGGCGTATCTCGGCGGTTCGGACAAGATCGGCCTGAAGTGGGTCGCCGGTTACGAGAACAACTACGCCAAGGGTCTGCCCTACATCTACGGCGTGATGATCATGAACGACGCCGAGACCGGCAGGCCCATCGCACTGCTCGACGGCGGGTGGATCACCGAGATGCGGACCCCGGGCGTCTCCGGCGTGACGATGCGGCATGTTCCCGGCGATCCCAAGCATCTGGCGATCGTCGGATGCGGACTGCAGGGACATCGTCATCTCGAAGTCGCACTCGAGGTCCACCCGGGACTGACGCATGTCACCGCCTACGACCGCAATGACGGCCGGGCCCAGGAATTCCTGTCCAATGCCGGCGACCGGGTGACCCGGGTGGCCTCGTCGCCCACCGATGCGGTGACCGGAGCCGATCTGGTGATCACGACGATCACCGTGCCGCTGGATCCGAAGATCGACTGCGCCAACACCGATCCCAACGCGCTGCTGCTGCCGGTGGACTACGCCGACGCGATGGCCCAGGCCGCGTTCGACAACGCGGTCATCTACAGCGTCGACGACCCGGGCCAGTACAACTCGGTGATCGACATGTACTTTTCCGGACTGCCGAAGCCCACGACGGATCTGGCCTCGGTGGTCTCCGGCCAGGTCGACGTGCCGACCACCGGCCGGCGGATGTTCCTGAACATGGGCATCGCGATGGACGATGTCGCGCTCAGCTCACTGGTGCTTGATCGCGCCGCGGGGGCCGGAGTGGGCCGCTATATCGAATTCCCCTGAGCCCCGGCGGGAAGATTGTCGGGCGGTTCGATGCGTAGCTTTCGGGCGACCGGCACGTCGGTCGACGAATGCAGGATGATCGACAGCGCGATCGTCACGGCGATGAGGTCGAAGAGCTTCTCCCCGTTGGGGATTCCGGCTTGCAGGACCAGCAGACCGTAGACCACCGAGGCGAAGCCCTTGGGGCCGAACCAGGCGGCGGTCAGCCGTTCCGAACGGGGCATCGGAGTGTGGATCAGCGACAGCAGCATCGACGCCGGCCGCACCAGGACGATGGCCACCACCGCGAGCAGCCAGCCCTGCCAGCCCAGGTGGGACAGACGTTCGGGGGTGATGAGCGCGCCGAACAACAGCAGTGCGGCGAACTTGGTCAATTCGGAGAGCAGATCGCCGAACGGTTCGAAGGCTTCCGCGGCGACATGATCGAGGGTGGCCAGGGCCGAACCGGCGGCGAAGGCCGCCAGGTACGGGTTGGCATGGGTCATATGGCAGGTGGCGTAGACGACGATCGCGATGGCGACCGGGCCCAGCGGTTGCAGGCGCGGTTCGGCGGTGAGGATCTTGGAGCGCCAGGCCAGCGCGACGAGTGCGGCCACGCCGACGCCGATCACCAGGCCCAGTACCAGTTCGGCCAGAACCGTGCTCAGATGCGAGCTCTCATGTTTGGCGATCGACAGGAACACCAACACGAAGGGCAGCGCCAGGCCGTCGTTGAGACCTGATTCCACGTTGAGCAGACGGCGCAGACGCATCGGGATGTCCGAGCGGCCCACCAGCGCCGAGGCGAACACCGGATCGGTCGGGGACAGGATGGCGCCGAGCAGAAAGGACGTCGGCCAGTCGAGGTTGGCCAGATAGTGCGCCGGCACCGCGATACCGATCATCGCCAGTGGCATACCCAGTCCGAGCGCCCGGCCGGAGAGCCGCCAGCCCTCCCGCAGTGCGGGCACGCTGGCGCGTTGGCCGTCGGTGAACAAGACGGTGAACAACGCGATGTCGGCGAGCACCGCGACGATCCCGTCCTCGGCGCTCTGGGTGACCACGCCTAGGCCGCCGGGTCCCAGCAGAGCGCCGGCGACCAGGAACAGCAGTGCCGTCGAGAGCACCGTTCGCGCCGCGAGGCCGGACAGCGAGACGCTGATCAGCAACACGACTCCGTAGGCCAGCACCAGCGCCATGGGTCACCTCCTGCGACGATGTCTACATCATGGACGCGAATCGAGACCCTGGTGTAGGTCTGGCGGACGTAGGGTGAGCAGATGAACCGCCCGGACTACCCGGCCTTCGTGGACTTCCACTTCGACGTGATGTGCCCGTTCGCCTATCAGACCTCGCGGTGGATCCGTGAGGTTCGAGAGCTGACCGGGCTGCAGATCAACTGGCGATTCTTCAGCCTCGAGGAGATCAACCGCGTCGAGGGCAAGAAGCACCCGTGGGAGCGGGAGTGGTCCTACGGCTGGTCGATGATGCGGATCGGCGCGCTGCTGCGCCGCAATTCCATGGATGACGTCGACGCCTGGTACGAGCGGGCGGCGCGGGCGCTGCACGTGGACGGCCACAAGCCGCACGATCCGGAGGTTGCGCGTTATCTGTTGGCGGAGTTGGGCTTCGAACCCGGACTCGTCGACCAGGCGATCTCCGATGAGACCACCAGCGACGAGGTGCTCGCCGATCACCGCCGGGTCGTCGATGCGGCCGGCTACGGGGTGCCGACGCTGTTCTTCCCCGACGGGCAGTGCCTGTTCGGCCCGGTGCTGATCGATCCGCCGACCGGAGAGGCGGCGCTGCGTCTGTGGGACGCGGTGCTGGCGTGGACGGAGTTCCCGCACCTCTACGAACTACAGCGTCCCAAGACTCCTGCCGACGAGCAGGCGATCGTCGAGACGTTGCGGCCGTATCTGGAGGCGCGCGACTGGGTTTCGATCAACCGCGGCGAGGTCATCACCTTCAACCGGGATCAGGCCGCGCGCAGCAGCCGAGCCACCTCGCCGTAGCGCCTGATGCGCTCGGGAACGTTGAGCGCGTTGTAGAACACCACGCGAGTGGCGAGCCCGGAGTACTTCTGCGACAGGGCATCGGCCAGACCGTCCCAGCTCGACTCGGTGGCGAAGGCGGCGATGTGCTCGTCGGTGATCTGAGCGGCCATACCGGCGAAGTCGCCGGCCTTC
Organism: Mycobacteriaceae bacterium; assembly: GCA_029977845.1. Lineage (GTDB taxonomy): Bacteria > Actinomycetota > Actinomycetes > Mycobacteriales > Mycobacteriaceae > Mycobacterium. Next base: position 10,872 of record JAPOKC010000009.1, read on the forward strand.
TGCTTCTCCCGGATGCGTGCGGTGGTGCCGTCGAATCCCGCCTCGTCCCAGATGAACGCGTAGTTGGGGGTGCTGCCGTAGAAGCTCATGCTGGCCCGAACGAGTTCGCGCTCCTTGTCGCGTTCCTCGTCGGTGTCCCCGACGATCGTCAGGACCGGGACGATGACGTCGATATCCGCCGGTGATCGCCCTGCCTTCTGCGCCCCGGCCGCGATGTTCGGCAGCACATGGCGCCGCAGATAACCCGGCTCACCGATCGGGTGCACGTGGACACCGTCCGCCACTTCACCGGCCATCCGCAGCATCCACGGATTCACTGCTGCCACATCGACTTCCGGATCGGCCTCCTTGATGCGGCCCGGGCTCCACTGTGGGGTGATGAAGTCGAGGTCGTAGAACTCCCCGTGGTGATCGAGCTTTCCGGTGCGGAACGCCGAGAAGCAGTCCTTGACCGCCAGCACGTAGTCACGCAGGCGCGGACCGGGCTTCTCGAAGTCGACCCCGTAACGGCGCACCACGTGAGTGCGCACCTGGGTGCCGATGCCGAGCCGGAATCTCCCTCCGGTGGCCTCCTGTAACTCCCAGGCCACGGCGGCGGTGACGAACGGACTGCGTGGGAAGGCGACCGCGACGCCGGTGGACAACTCCAGGCCGGGGGCGGACTGGGAGGCGACCGCGGCGTTGAGATAGGCGGTGCGACCGGTTTCGGTGAACAGCAGACCCGAGAAACCCGCGTCCCGGGTGGCCCGTGCGATCTCGCCGATCTGGTTGAGCGGCCGGGGAATCGTCATCGCGTCGACATCCATGACTGGAGACTCTAGTTCTGGCAAACTCGCCGATGTGACGAGCCTGCTGAGCGGCCGGGACCGCATCCTGTTCGGCATCACCCTGTCGGCACTGGTCGCGGTTCTGGTGACCTTCGACGGTGAGTCGCATTGGTTCGAGGGCGCCGTGCTGATCGCGCTGTACGTGGCGGTCGCGACCGCCTTCTGGTGGGGCTGAGCGAATGCTGTTTCGACCTATGGTTCGGGGTGGCATCGCCGCGGCTGCCGGTGTCGCGCTCTGCTGGGGATCGGTGGCGCCGACAGCGGCGGCCGATGCCGGCTCGGTTCTAGCCCAATTGGCCGGCATCGAGGTCAAGGGCCGCGCCCCCAAAACCGGGTATTCGCGTGGCGAGTTCGGTGACGCCTGGACTGACGACGTCACGGTCGCCGGGGGACACAACGGCTGCGACACCCGCAATGACATCCTGCGCCGCGACCTTATCGATGTGGTGATCAAACCCGGCTCCAACGGATGCGCGGTGCTCAGCGGGATCCTCAACGACCCCTACACCGGAACCACCGTGGCATTCGAGCGCGGGCCGGTCAGCTCCGCGCAGGTGCAGATCGACCATGTGGTCGCGCTGTCGGACGCCTGGCAGACCGGTGCGCAGCAACTCGACGACGTCACCCGGCAGAACTTCGCCAACGACCCGCGCAACCTGCAGGCCACTCTCGGCTGGATCAACAAGGAGAAGGGTGATTCCGATGCCGCGTCCTGGTTGCCGCCCAACGACTCCTACCGGTGCGACTATGTCTCCCGTGTTGTCGAGGTGAAGGCTGCATACGGGTTATGGGTTACTCCGGCCGAACACGACGCGATCGAACGGGTTCTGGTCGGCTGCTAGGCGGCCGTCACACCGCGCAGATTCAGGCTGAGCAGGCCCTGGCGCTGCCCCAGGATTCCGCTGCCGTCGTCGGAGACCATCAGCAGGCTGTAGGAGCCGTCGGAGTGCTGCGGACCCAGGGCGGCGCCCTCGAAATTCAGGAAGGCGAAATATCCCTGCCAGAGAAGGGTTTTGCCGACCGCGGTGAAACCACCGTCGGCCAGGCTCGCCCACGCCGAGACATCGGTGGCGCCGGTGAAGTCGATCAGATAGATCCGTGACCGGAACACCGGCAGGAAGCCGCCGAGTTCCCGTTCCAGCCCGAGCACCCGACCGTCGGGCAGGGCCACCATGTCGACCAGGCCACTGCGTTCGGCATCGGTGAAGGGGGACAGTTCGGCGATCGGGTCGGTGCGGTAGGCGTACTGCTCGACGGGAGTCAGATCGGGTCCGCTGAACTTCTGGATCCGCACCCAACTGCCGGAGGTGGTGCTCGACAGCGCCCCGTCGGTGCGGAGCGCCTCCTCATTGCCGGTCCACAGGACGTCGGCGCCGTAGGTGAGGGATTCCAGGCCGAAGTTGCCCTGGACATTGGCCGGCCGGTAGATCGCGGGAACGGCGATGGTGCCGACCTTCGACCCGTCGGACAGGCTGTACTCGCTGATGCTGGAGGCGACCTCGTCGGCCACCCAGACGCCGGAACCCGACGGGGTCAGCGCGATCCCCTCGGAGTCGGTGCCCAGTGCGGGGGCAGTGATGCCGGTGGCCACATACCCGGTTCGGATCCCGCCCAGTGCGGGGGTGAGCGAGGTGTAGGTCTGCCAGATGGAATCGGCGCCGTTGTCACCGACTGCGTAGTAGGTGGTCCCGCCCGCATAGGTCAGGCCGCTGAGTTCGGCAGCCCCGGTCTTCCCGCTGCTGAAGGAGTACGGGCTCAACGCGACCGGTCTGACGGAAAGGCCTGCGGCAGAACTGGTTTGGACCATCGCGCCCGGCCGCGAGTCCCGGCGCACGGCGGGGCGGTGCGCACCCGTGACGGCGGTGCGTGCGCCCTCGGCCCGTTCGGCCCGGTCGGCCCGGTCGGCGTGGGCCGGCACCGCCGATGCGATCGCCGCACCGAATCCGAGTGCGGCGGCCGCCATCGCGATCCGGACGTCGATGTGCACCGGCGCGTCTAGACCGCAGTGGTCTTCAGCGTGGAGAGGTCGGTCTCCATCAGCACGACGTTGTAGTTACTCCAGATCGACATATTCCAGTACAGCGTCTTGAGGTCCGGGTTGCCGCCGGCGTCGGTCAGCTGACCGGTGCCCGACAGCGGATGGATCATCGGGGCGTAGAGGCCCGGGTAGGTGATCGAGCTCGCGAGGGTGATCGGATCCGACCACGGGCCCTCCGGGGTGTCCGCGGTGCGCAGGACGACGTTGTTGAGACCGTTGCCGTACAGCGTCACGTACTTGCCGAGGTATTCGTTGTACTGGACCGACATCTCGCTGACGTTGCCGCCGGTCTTGGCTCCGATCAGTCCGGCGAACCAGCCGCCGAAGAAGTTCGGGTTGTTGGCGATGTCGCGGATGAAGCCGAAGAGGCCGGCCGAGTTCGGCGAATCGCCGAGCACCGGTGCGGCGTAGGCCTGGTTCGACGTCCACGCGGTGCCGTCCCAGTACTCGTAGGCGCTCAGGTCGGTGATGTCGCCCTCCGGGAAGCGGGACAGGAAGGCCGAACCGGCGCGTCCGGCCGGGGTGCCGAAACCGTAGACGTAGCGGGTTCCGCCGGGGGTGACCTTGCTCTCCGGTTCCAGCACGTAGGCCATCTGCTGGAAGTTCTGATCGCCGAAGTGCCAGGCCTTGGTCGCGCGGAAGAATCCGGCGGAACGGATCGTCGAGGTCTGCAGCACCCACTTGTCGCTGGCCGGGTCATACTTCGAGACGGCCGAATAGTTGGTGGTCCACCGGCCCGGGGTGTCCCAGGACTTCACCGACATGTAGCTGACGTAGTTGTCGGCGTCGGTGTAGATCGCGGAGGTGGGGATGTTGGTGGTCTCCGAGCCGATGATGAACACCTGATTGCGCGCGGCCGGAATGAACTGATAGGCCGGTCCGGTGTCGATCAGGCTCAGGCCGTTGTAGAGCTGGGTGTCATCACTGAGCAGCAGCACGTTCGAGCGCCAGTCGCCGCTCATGTTCGCGCCGCTGAACGTGTCGCCGAAGGCCAGCTGGGTTTTGCTGTTGACCGGGTTGAACCACATGATGCCCAGGTCGGTGCCGTAGACGTTGGCCCAGCTGGTGTTGTTGGTCTGCGTCCAGGTCGAGCCAGGGTAGGCGCTGTTGCGCTGGCCGGTCACCCAGCCCAGTTGTGTCGAGGCCAGCGTGGTGGGCGTGGCGGTCACCGCTGCGGTGGCGAGTTTCGAGGTGACCCGTGCGGTGCGGACGGTGGAGCGCTTGGCCGGCTTGGCGGGGCGGCTGGTCCCGCGGTGCACGGTCGAGGCCGGGCCGGCGTCAGTGGCGGTGCCGGCCGAGGCGGGTGCGGCCGAGGCGGGTGCGGCGGAGGCGAGCGCGGCCCCCACTCCCAACCCGATACCCAACCCGACGGCTAACGCGCCGATCCGTCCGACGTGGGCCGCCGCGTTCTTCGGAGATCTCATCAACACGCTCCTGCTCGGCGAATAAGCGCAGGTCATCGAATTTCGGGACACTGAACCCGCGCGGGTTACCCAGCACTGTACTTAACTTTTGCTCCGAATCTCCACCGCCACGGCTAACCCGCGGCGAGTGGACGGACACCGCGGGGGAGATCGTCGGTGGGCTGGGGTCTGGTTCACCACACCCAGAGCGACGGGTCTTCGGCCGGGTAGCCGGTGCACACGTCGGTGGCCCGTGCGGCGACGCCCTTGTTGTTGAAGAAGAGCTTTGCCCAGTTCGGCCATTTCCAGGACATCGGTTCGAAGAACGCGTCAGTGGCGATGTCCTCGGAGTACTGCCGCCGGCCTGCGTAGTCCATCGAGAAGAACCAGCGGATGCGATCCCGCGCACCTTGCTGAACATCGGCCGGCTTGTTGTTGTAGTCGATCATGTAGCGCTCGTAGTAGACCGGCCTGACGTCACGGACCGCGGCCAGGATCTGCTCTGCCGTGCAGGGGGTGCGCAGGATCCGGTTCGGGATCGGGTAGTCATCGGTCGCGTCGGCCGAGGCGTGCGCCGGTGCCAGCGTGGCGGCCAGGGCGACGGCCAGGGCCGGCAGGGTCAGGCGGTTGAAGCGGTTGCGCATACGGCTCATCATGATCCTCCCGGGTCAGCGCTCACAAGTTGACGGTCTTTCGGGGCCTCGGGTTCCGGCCACGGCTGGGGGATCGGGCGTTGGCGAACCCGTTGCGGCCACCAGAACCACTTGCCCATCAGCGCTGCGATCGACGGTGTCATGAGTGACCGTACGACCAGGGTGTCGAACAGCAGGCCCAGGGCGATGGTCGTGCCGACCTGCCCGGCCACCTTCAGATCGCTGACCAGCATCGCGGCCATGGTGAACGCGAACACCAGGCCGGCCGAGGTCACGACGGTCCCACTGCCGGCCATCGCCCGGATGATCCCGGTGTTGATGCCGGCGTGGATCTCCTCTTTGAACCGCGACACCAGCAACAGGTTGTAGTCCGATCCGACGGCCAACAGGATGATGATCGACATCGCGGTGACGAGCCAGTGCACGGGCAGTCCGATGATGTGCTGCCAGATCAGAACGGTCATACCGAAGGCCGAACCGAGCGAGATGACCACGGTCCCGACGATGACGGAGGCGGCGACGACGCTCTGCGTGACGAGCAACATGATGATGAAGATCAGCGCGAGCGCGGAGACCCCGGCGATCAGCAGATCGTAATCGGCGCCGTGCTGAAGATCGTTGTAGGTCGCGGCGGTGCCGGCCAGGTAGACGCGGGAGCCCTCCAGTGGTGTGCCCTTGATGGACTCGAACGCCTTGTCCTTGATCTTCTTGATCAGCGTGAGGCCCTCGGGCGTGGCCGGATCACCCTCGTGGGCGATGATGAACCGCACCGACTTCCCGTCCGGCGAGACGAACATGTCCAGGCCGCGCTTGAACTCCGGGTTGGTGAAGACCTCCGGCGGCAGGTAGAAGGAATCGTCGTTCTTGGAGGCGTCGTATGCCCTGCCCATCGCCGTGGCGTTGTCCTGCATCGCCTGCATCTGATCCTGCATGCCGTTCATGGTGGACTGCATGGTCAGCATCGTCTTCTTCATGAGTCGCATGTTGTCGATCATCGGAGGCATGACCGTCAGCAGCTTCGGCATCAGCACGTCCATCCGTTCCATGTCGACGACGGTCGCCTGGAGGTCGTCGCTGAGGGCGTCCATTCCGTCGAGGCTGTCGAAGATCGACTTCAGTGCGTCGCACATGGGGATGTCGTAGCAGTGCGGCTCCCAGTAGAGGTAATTGCGGATCGGCCGGAAGAAGTCGTCGAATTCGGCGATGTGGTCGCGTAATTCGAGAGTGTCGGCGACCATCTGTTTGGTCTGGATCGTCATGTTGTGGGTGAGATCGACCATCTTGCTCATCAGCGCATAGGTGCGCTCCATGTTGTCGATGCTGGCTTGGATGTCGTCACCCATCTTGATCATGTCGGCCATCCGGTCCTGGAGATAGGACATGTTGAGCTGCTGGGTGGCACCCGACATGCTGATGATGAACGGGATCGAGGTGTGCTCGATGGGCGTGCCCTGCGGACGGGTGATGGCCTGTACCCGGCCGACCCCGGGAATGTGGAAGATGTTCTTCGCGATCCTGTCGATCACCAGCATGTCGGCCGGATTGCGCAGGTCGTGATTGGTCTCGATCATCAACAGTTCGGGATTCATCCGGGCCTGGGGGAAGTGCCGGTCGGCGGCCATGTATCCCTCGTTGGCGGGGATGTCGGTGGGCAGATAGTGCCGGTCGTTGTAGTTGGTGCGGTAGGACGGCAGCGCCAGCAGACCGACCAGCGCCAGTGCCACCGATGCGACGAGAATCGGTGCGGGCCAACGCACGACGGCTGTGCCGACCCGTCGCCAGGTCCGAGTGTTCATCGTCCGCTTCGGGTCGAGCAGGCCGAACCTGCCGGCGACGGTGACCACGGCGGGACCGAGGGTCAGCGCAGCGAACACCGCGATCAGCATCCCGATTGACAGAGGGATGCCCAGTGATTTGAAGTACGGCAACCGGGTGAAGTGCAGACAGAACGTCGCCCCGGCGATGGTGAGGCCGGAGCCGAGGATCACATGCGCGGTGCCGCGGTACATGGAGTAATAGGCGGACTCGCGGTTCTCGCCGTTCAGCCGAGCCTCGTGATAACGGCCCAACAGGAAGATCGCATAGTCGGTGGCGGCCGCGATCGCCAGCGTGGTCAGCAGGCTGACCGCGAAGGTGGACAGGCCGATCAGGTTCACGTGGGCCAGGAACGCGATGACCACCCGGGCCGCGGTGAGTTCGAGGAACACCATGAACAACACCAGCAAGACGGTGACCACCGAGCGGTAGACCCACAGCAGCATCACGAAGATGATCGCGATGGTCAGCGCCGTCATGATCGGAACGCTCTTGTCGCCGGCATAGCGCTGGTCGTGGCTCAGCGCGGTGGGTCCGGTGACATACGCCTTCAGTCCCGGCGGTGGGGAACTGTTCTTCACGATGGCGCTGATCGCTTCGATCGACTCGTTGGCCAGTGTCTGGCCCTGGTTGCCGGCCAGGTAGAGCTGAACGTAGGCGGCCTTGCCGTCCGCGCTCTGTGCGCCGCGTGCGGTCAGCGGGTCGCCCCAGAAGTCCTGGATGTGCTGAACGTGCTTGGTGTCCGCGCGCAGTTTCCTGATCAGGTCGTCGTAGTACTGGTGAGCTTCCCGGCCCAGCGGCTTGTCACTTTCCAGGAGCACCATCGCCGAACTGTTGGAGCTGAACTCCTCGAAGTTCTTGCCGATCCGCTTCATCGCCTTCATCGACGGCGCATCCTCGGGCGACAGCGACACCGTTCGTTCCCTGGCGACATCTTCCAGATTCGGCACGGTGACGCTGAGCACCACCGTCAGTCCCACCCAGGCGAGGATGACCAGCACGGCGAATTTCCGGATGAATCGCGGCAGCCCGGGGCGGGGGCCGGTGTAGGGCTCGGGGTTCTCGGGGACGGCAGGGCTGGCGGACTTCTCACGCCTCACCAGCTTGACCATTGGATTCCCCGCGATCGTGGATGTAATACCGCCCAAAGATTAGCCTATGTAACTGTTCGGCATACAATCGGCGCCATGGGCATTGCGAGGCGGTCTTTGGTGGCAATCGGTGCGGTGATGGTGGCGGTCGGCACGGCTGCCACGGCCCAGGCCGATCCTGACGTCGACTTCGCCAACGAGTTGCACGGCTACGGCATCTACGGGCAGCGCGACTACAACGCCTGGCTGGCCAAGATCACCTGTAAGCGGCTCGACCGGGGCGTCGACAGCGACGCCTACGCCTCCGAGTCCTTCGTCGCGCAGAACCTGCCCCGCAACACCACGCAGTCCCAGGCCTGGCAGTTCCTCGGCTCCGCGCTGAGCATCTACTGCCCCGAGCACATCAACGTGCTGCAGGCCGCGGCTCAGTAGGGCCCATCCGGTGGCCCGCTCGGTCGAGCGGACGGTCACAGACCACATCCCCGCCCCGCCGGATGAGGTCCGCGCGCATTATGTCGACCTGACCAACCTGGCAGTCGTGCACCCGCTGATCACCTCGGTCGAGATGATCGGGGAAACGGCGGACGACGATGGCCACCGGCGGACCTACCGCATCAAAGACCTTGTGCCGGTGGGCTTTCTGAAGCTGCCGATCGCCTACACCGCGGTCATGCAGGTGCCCGCCCGGGGACCGGTCACATCCCAGGCCTTCCAATTCCCCGGCATCCGGTTGCAGTCGCGGGTGTCCTTCGACCCCGCCGGCGCCGGGACGCAACTCACCGAGGTGATCCGGATCAGCGCGCCGCGGCCGCTGCTCGGACTGACCGTGCGCCGGGCTGTCGCCGCCCACAGCGAGATGCTGGCGGGCCTGCGCCGGCACTTCGGTGGCTAGCCGGCTCAGCCGGCCAATTTCCCATTGTCGATCTCGTAGACCGCGCCGTGCACGGCGGAGGCCTCGTCGCCGGCCAGGAACGCGATGACATTGGCCACATCGGCGGGGTCCATCAGCCCGCGCGGCGCGGCGATCCGCATGATCAGCTTGTAGTCGGCGTTGTCGGGGGCGCTGAACTCGGTCGCCTGCGGCGTCAGCATCCCGCCGGGGCAGACCACGTTGACCCGCAGGCGTTCGCGGGTGTACTCGACGGCCAGCGCCCGGGTCAGTCCGACCAGTCCGTGTTTGGCCGAGCAGTAGCCGGCGGAGTACACCTCGCCCTCCACGCCGGCCACCGAGGAGACGTTGACGATGTTGCCGCCGCCGAGCAGATGCGGGATCGCGGCGCGGCACAGGTAGAACGGCGCGCTGAGGTTCACCGCCAGGTCGTAGGCCCACTGCTCGTCGGTGACACCGGGGGTGTGCCGCATCCGGTGGAATCCGGCGTTGTTCACCAGGACGTCGAGCCGGCCGAATCGGGCAACGCACTGTTCGACCGCGTCGCTGCAGGCCTGCGGACTGGTGATGTCGACCGAGGCGAAGACCCCGCCCGGGACGGTCTCGAACACCTCGGCCATCCGTTCGCTGTCCCGGGCGATGCCGAAGACCCGGGCCCCCTGCTGGGCGAACAGCCTGGCTGTCGCCGCGCCGAGCCCGGAGGACACCCCGGTGATCAGCGCTACTTTTCCGTCAAGCCGTCCGCCTGGATGTGTCATGCGGGAGAAATTACGCGAGAGTGACCCATAGCGGCCCGGATGTGCGCTCCCCGGGCGCATCGGATTGAATGGTGACAGAGGCCTTAGGGTGACCTGAGTTGGAGGAGGGGAGGCCGATGCGAGCGATCGCCGAGGACTACCCGACAGCCGCCTCGTCGTTTGCCGAGTTCGATTGCTGGCGGGATGCGGTGCGCACCGCCGCCCTCGACCACGTCGCGGAGTTCGTCGACACGCGCTGCCTGCCGCAGCTGCGGCGCACCGGGATCGATATCGCCCCCGACGTGCTGACCGGCCTGCTGGACGGCGGCAAATGCCTGCGCTCGACCTTCATGTACCTGGGCTGGCTGTGCGGCGCCGAAACCGATCCGGAAACCGACACCGCCGCCCTACGTGCTTCGGCCGCTCTGGAACTTCTGCAGGCCTTCGCCCTGCTGCAGGACGACGTGATGGACGACTCGCCGCTGCGCCGCGGCCGTCCGGCGGCTCATGTCCAATTCGCCGACTGGCACCGGCGGCGACAGCTGTCCGGATCCCGCGAGCGCTTCGGTGCGTCGATTGCCGTCCTGCTGTCGGATCTGTGCCTGGTCTGGGCCGAACAGATGATGCGGGAAAGTGGCTTACCGGTCGCAGCCCTGACCCGGGCCTGGCCGCACTACGACGCGATGCGGGTGGAACTGGCCGTCGGGCAGTTCGCCGACGTGGCCAATGACGCCGGTGCGATGCCCACCCTGGAGGCAGTGCTGGATGTGGCCCGCAGAAAGTCGGGCAACTACACCGTGCGCCGCCCGCTGGAGATCGGCGCTGCCGCGGCGGGGCGCGAAGACCTGCTCGAGGCGCTGGGCGGCTACGGAGCCGCCGTCGGTGAGGCGTTCCAGCTTCGTGACGACCTGCTGGGGGTGTTCGGCTCGCCCGAACTGACCGGCAAGCCGGCCGGCGGGGATCTCGCCGAGCGCAAGGCCACCAGCATCGTGGTGGCGGCGCAGCGGATGGCCGCCCCGGACGTCCGTGTCCAGTTCGACGAGCTGATGAAGACCGGCGACCTCACCGAGTCCGATATCGAACGCTGGCGTGCCCTCATCCTGGGCACCGGGGCGGTGGACCGCATCGAGGACATGATCACAACGCGGGTGACCGCGGCCGACGAACACCTCGCCCACAGCCGGATCTCCGAACCGGTACGAGGCGCACTGACCGAGATGGCGGCGGTGTGCACGAGGCGGGCCACTTGAGATGAGGATCCGATGATGCGAACGGTGCCGGGCGCGACCGACCACGTCGTGGTGGTGGGTGCGGGCCTGTCGGGGCTCTCGGCGGCGCTGCAGCTTGCCGGACAGGGACGTTCGGTGACCGTCGTCGAGCGCTACGGGTTTCCGGGCGGGCGGGTCGGCCAGGCGGACATCCGCGGCTACCGCATTGACACCGGAGCCACCGTGCTCACGATGCCCGACATCATCGAGGAGGCGTTCAACGCCGTCGGCGCCTCGATGAAGGACCACCTGGAACTCATTCCGCTGAACCCGGCCTACCGGGCCTCGTTCGCCGACGGCAGCTCGTTGGACGTCAGCACGGATGCGGCCGAGATGACCGCCGCCATCGAGGCTTTCGCGGGCGCTCAGCAGGCAATCGGTTATCAGAAGCTGCGCCAATGGCTCACCGAGCTGTACAAGCTGGAGATCGAGGGATTCATCGGAGCGAATTTCAACTCCCCGCTGTCGCTGCTCACCCCGCAGCTGGCCCGGCTGGCGGCGATCGGCGGGTTCCGGCGCTGGGAGAAGATGGTGCGCCGGTTCATCACCGATGAACGGGTGCAGCGCATCTTCACCTTCCAGGCGCTCTACGCCGGAGTGCCACCGCAACACGCGCTGGCCGCCTATGCGGTGATCGCCTACATGGACACCGTCGCCGGGGTGTACTTCCCGCGCGGCGGGATGCGTGCGCTTCCGGAGGCCCTGGCTGCGGCTGCCGCTCAGGCCGGCGTGCAGTTCCGGTACTCGACCAGCGTGACGGAACTGGAGCGATCGGGGTCACGCGTCACGGCGGTGTGCACCGACTCCGGTGACCGTATCGCTTGCGACGCAGTGGTTCTGACCACCGAATTGCCGCTGACCTATCAGTTGCTGGGGCGATCGCCACGCCGCCCGATCACGATGCGGCCGTCGCCCTCGGCGGTGGTGATGCATGTGGGCGTGCCGGCGGTCGGTGACAAGCTGGCTCATCACAACATCAGTTTCGGCGGCAAATGGTCGCAGACCTTCGACGAGATCATCGTCGACGGCACACTGATGAGTGATCCGTCCCTGCTCGTCACCATGCCCACCGCCGGTGACCCGACATTGGCGCCGGCCGGACGCGATCTGCTCTACGTTCTGGCGCCGTGCCCGAATCTGGACGTGGGCAAGATCAATTGGGCCGCGCACGGCGACACCTACGCCCACGAGATGCTCGCCACCGCTGCCCAGCGGCTGCTGCCCGGGCTGGATCGCGACGCCGACATCCTCGATGTCGTCACCCCGGCGGATTGGGCCCGCCAGGGTATGACGGCCGGCACGCCGTTCGCGCTGGCGCACACGTTCTCCCAGACCGGGCCGTTCCGGCCGGCCAATCTGGTGCGCGGTATCGACAATGCGGTCCTGGCCGGCGGATCGACGGTGCCGGGCGTGGGTGTGCCCACCGCCCTGCTGTCCGGCCGGCTGGCCGCCCAGCGAATCACCGGTCCGGCCGGTGACCGATCGGGCACCCGAACCATCGGGGTGACGACGTGATCCACACCGAACTGCAGGCCGCGGGTATTGACGACGAACGTCTTCGCGAGTCCTATCGCTACTGCCGCAAGCTCAACGCCGAACACGGCCGCACGTACTTTCTGGCCACCCGGCTGCTGGCGCCGTCGCAGCGCCCGGCCGTGCACGCGCTGTACGGCTTCGCCCGGTACGCCGACGATATCCTCGACGACTTGAACTCCGATGCCCCGGTGTCCGAGCGCGCGGAACGTCTGGAACAGCTGGCGGCGAAGTTCTTCGAAGGCGCCGACGACGTGCCGGTGCTGCCGGCGGTGCTGCACACGGCCCGCACGTACAACATCCCGCTGACCCTGTTCGACGACTTCCTAGCGTCCATGCGGATGGATCTGACCGTGACCGACTATCCCGACCGGCCCGCACTGAACCGGTACATGCGCGGATCGGCGGAGGTGATCGGACTGCAGATGCTGCCCATCCTGGGAACGGTCGGTCCGCTGCGCGATGCCGAACCGTACGCCGAGGCGTTGGGACAGGCCTTCCAACTGACCAACTTCCTGCGCGACATCAACGAGGACCTCGAGCGAAACCGGGTCTACCTGCCCGCCGACGAACTGGCCTCGTTCGGTGTCGACCGGGAGTTGCTGACCTGGTGTCAGACCAACCGGCAGACCGAGCCGCGGGTGCGCGCGGCACTGGTGGCACAGCATGCCGAGACCCGCAAGATCTACCGGATGGCCGAAAAGGGCATCGCACTGCTGGCGCCGGAGTCGCGGCCCTGTGTCCGGGCGGCGTTCACGCTGTATTCGGAGATCCTCGACCGGATCGAGGAGATCGACTTCGACGTGTTCAACCAGCGCGCAACGGTCGGGAAGGCCCGTCGGCTTCAGGTGCTCGTCACCGGGTTGGTCCGGGCCAGGCGGGCGCGGAGCGCGCGCTGATGGATCGCTGGCAATACCTGTTGCTGCTTGGCGGGTGCGTACTGATCACCCTGCCGCTGGAGATCTTCGGCGAGGGCGTCTACCGTCAACCGCTGCGTCTGCTCCGGGCGCTGGCTCCGGTGGCGCTGGTCTTCCTGGTCTGGGACGCGATCGCGATCGCGTTTCACGTCTGGCACTACAACCCGCGCTATGTCAGTGGAATCAACGTCCCGTTCATGCCACTGGAGGAGTTGCTCTTCTTCATCATCATCCCGCTGTGCGGGCTGCTGACCTACTCCGCGGTCAGCGCCATCCTCAAGATGGTGCGCCGGTGAGTGGACTGGGCTACACGCTGCCCGCAGTTGTCGCAGTCGCGGTGGTCTGTGTGCTGGAATTGGCGGTGTTGCGCACCGGCCTGTTCCGCAAGCCGGCCTATTGGATATCAATGGTGATCGTGATGGGTTTCCAGATACTGACCGACGGGTGGCTGACCAAACTGTCCGCGCCGATCGTCATCTACAACGAGACGCACACGTCCGGGCTCCGTTTCCCGTGGGACATCCCGGTCGAGGACTTCCTGTTCGGCTGGGCTCTGGTGACCGCGGTGCTGCTGCTCTGGGTGAAGCAGGGACAGACGCGGTGACCACAGGTCTACCGAGAGCGCAGGTTCCCGGCGCCTTCGACATCGGCGCGAAGGCGTACGACCGGCTGGTCGGAGCCAACCCCGGCTACCACAACCACCTGCGGATGTCGGCCCGGCGGATGCGGATTCCCGACGGAGGCCGCGGACTACGGCTGCTCGATGCCGGATGCGGCACCGGGGCCTCGACCGCCGCTCTGCTCGAGGCCGCTCCGCATGCCGAGATCGTGGCGGTGGACGCCTCGGCCGGAATGCTCGAACAGGCCGCCGCGAAGTCCTGGCCCGACACCGTGCGTTTCGTGCACACCCCGATCGAGGGACTCGCCGCCGCCGGAGTGACGGGACCGTTCGACGGAATCCTGGCCGCGTACCTGGTGCGCAATCTGGCCGACCCGGACGCCCAGCTGCACCGGTTCCGAGAGTTGCTCCGGCCCGGCGCCACTCTGGCGGTGCACGAGTACTCGGTGGCGGATTCGAAAGCCGCGCAGGCGGTCTGGAACGCGGTGTGCTGGGCCATCATCATTCCGGCCGGCCGACGACAGACCGGGGACAGCACGCTCTACCGGCATCTGTGGCGCAGTGTGAACACCTTCGACGGGGCGGCGGACTTCCAGCGCCGTCTGGTGGCGGCCGGTTTCTCGGGAGTGCACAGCGAGACCATGCCTGGCTGGCAGCGCAATATCGTGCACACCTTCCTGGGGGACGCGCCGTGAAGGATCCACGCCGAGTCGTCCACCCGGCGCCGACCGGGTTGGCGACCGCGGAATCGCTCGAGAGGACTCCGCACGTCGTCGTCATCGGAGCCGGTATCGCGGGACTTGCCGCGGCAACCGGCCTGGCCGAGCGCGGGGTCTCGGTGGAGGTTCTGGAACGCGAGCCCAATCTGGGTGGCCGGGTCGCAGGCTGGACCGAGAAACTCGAAGACGGTCCGCTGGCCGGAACCGAAGTCGCCAACAACCGCGGCTTTCACGCCTTCTTCCGCCAGTACTACAACCTGCGGGCGCTGCTGGGCCGCAGTGACCCCGGACTGCAGCGACTCAAGGCCGTCGAGGACTATCCGCTGGTCGACGGACAGGGTCGCCATGACACCTTCAAGGGCCTTCCCCAGACGCCGCCATGGAACGCGCTTGTCTTCGCGCTGCGCAGCCCGACCTTCCGGTTCCGGGATCTGTTGAGGATCAACGCCAAGGCCGCGGCCCCGCTTGCCGCGGTCACGGTGCCGGGCATCTACGAACGGCTCGATCATCAGGATGCGGAGAGCTTCCTGCGGGACATCAACTTCCCGGTCGCCGCCCGGCACTTGGCCTTCGAGGTGTTCGCGCGCAGTTTCTTCGCCCGACCGGAGCGGTTGTCTGCCGCGGAACTGGCCGCGATGTTCCACATCTATTTCCTGGGCTCCAGTGAGGGACTCGTCTTCGACGTCGCGGAGTCGAACTTCGACACCGCGATCTGGAATCCGCTCGGGGAGTACCTCACCGGAATCGGTGTGAAGCTGCGCACCGGCACCGGCGCGGACTCGATCGGCATCGGCGGGTCCCGCACACTGCAGGTGTACGCCGGCGACACCGTCATCGACGCGGACGGTGTGGTGCTGGCCGCGGACGTCGCGGGTCTGCAGCGCATCGTCGCCGCGTCGCCCGGTCTCGGCGATGACGGCTGGCGGCAGCGGGTGGCGGCGATGACGGTGGCCCCGCCGTTCGTCGTGCAGCGGCTGTGGCTGGACGCTCCGGTGCGTGACGACCGTCCGGACTTCCTCGGCACCGGCGGCCTGGAACCCGTCGACAACATCAGCGTGGTCAGCCGCTACGAGCGTCAGGCCGCCGAGTGGGCCCGCGAGCACGGCGGGTCGGTGGTCGAGGTGCATTCGTACTCGGTGGTGGAGCCCCAATCGGTTGAGGGCAAGCCGTTCGAAGGTCTGCGGGAGAAGATGCTGGGCCGCCTGCACCAGCTCTACCCCGAGACCGCGCAGGCCGGAGTCCTGGCCGAACGCATCCTGTTCAAGCAGGACTGCCCGTTGTTCTCCCCGGGATCCTTCGCCGAGCGTCCACAGGTGGACACCCCGGTACCCGGCCTGATGCTGGCCGGTGACGGAATCCGCATCGACCTTCCGGTGGCGCTGATGGAGCGCGCCGCAACCACCGGATTCACCGCGGCGAATCAGCTGCTGGAAGGCTGGGGGGTGAGCGGTCACACCCTGCACACAGTTCCCGTCGAGGGACGCTCACCGGTGCTGCGGGAGTTGGCGGAGAGAGGGATGGCCTGATATGGACCTGTTGTCCCGGATCGCCGGCCGGCTGCCGAAAGACGCTCCGCTGCAGATCATTCCGAAGATCGACTGGTCGCGTCAGAAGCCGACGTTTCAGGATGCCGAGCCTGCCCTGATCGACGCCGCACTGACCCGGGCGCTGGCCCGGCCGAGCGGCAACTGGTTCGTCCTCGCCGCCAGCGGCGATATTCGCGCGGACCGGCCGTTCGGCGCGACGGTCGCCGGAGTTGAGGTGGTCGCCTGGCGTGACGGGCAGGGCGGTCTGCACGTCGGTCCGGCGTCATGCCCTCATCTGGGGGCCGATCTGGTCACCGGCAAGGTGGACTGCGGCGGGTTGATCTGCCCATGGCACGGCCTTCGGCTGGACGGCCGCCGGGAGTTCGGGTGGAAGCCGCTGCCCGGGCACGACGACGGCGTGCTGGCGTGGGTGCGGCTGGACAACGTGGGCGGCGAAGCGTCGCTGGACGCACCCGTGCTGCCGGTTCGTCCGACGGGCGCCCGGCTGGCGGCGGTGACCCGCCTCGAGGGGGTGTGCGAACCCAGCGACATCATCGCCAACCGACTGGATCCTTGGCACGGTGCGTGGTTCCACCCGTATTCGTTCGCCCAACTGGAGGTGCTGAGCGCGCCGTCGGTTGACGCCGCCGACGACGCCGACGTCTACCAGGTGGCCGTGACCTTCCACCTCGGCCGGCTCGGGGTTCCGGTGATCGCGGAGTTCGCCGTTCCCGAGCCCCGCACCGTCGTCATGCACATCGTCGACGGCGAAGGCGCGGGCAGCGTCGTCGAGACCCACGCCACTCCGATCGGGACCGGGCCCGACGGCCGGCCGCGAACAGCGGTGATCGAAGCCGTCATCGCTCAGTCCGACCGGGTCGGATTCCAGCGGGCGCTGCGGGCTGCGCCGGTCATCCAGCCACTCATGCGTCTCGCCGCCAGACGGCTGTGGCGTGACGACCTCATCTATGCCGAACGCCGGTATGCGCTGCGCGCGAAGGGAACTCACTGATATGGCGAAACGCATCGTCGTTTTCGGAACGGGTTTCGTCGGAAAGATGATCATCCCAGAGGTGCTGCGGCATCCGGAGTTCGAACTCGTCGGCGTCGGGGTCAGCAATCCCGACAAGGTGGGCCTCGACATCGGAGAGATCTGCGGGCTGCCGCAACCCGTGGGTATCACGGCCACCGACGACGTCGATGCGCTGATCGCTCTGCGGCCCGACGCATTGGTGCACTACGGTCCGACGGCGGCTCGGGCCGACGCGAACATCGACCTGATCGGGCGATTCCTGCGCGCCGGTATCGACGTGTGCTCGACGGCGATGACGCCGTGGGTGTGGCCGAGGATGCACCTCAATCCGCCGGTCTGGATCGAGCCGATCACCGCGGCCTGCGCTGAGGGCGGTTCGTCGTGCTTCACCACCGGAATCGATCCTGGTTTCGCCAATGACCTGTTCCCGATGACCCTGATGGGTCTGTGCGCCGAGGTGCGCCGGGTGCGGGCTTCGGAACTGCTGGACTACACCAACTACGAGGGCGACTACGAGTTCGAGATGGGTATCGGCCGCGAACCGGAGTACACGCCGATGCTGCAGGACAGCAACATCCTGGTGATGGCCTGGGGCGCCACCGTGCCGATGATCGCGTATGCGGCGGGCATCGAACTCGACGAGATCACCACGACGTGGGACAAGTGGGTCACCGACACCCCGCGCACGACGGTCAAAGGTGTCATCGACGCGGGCAAGGTGGCGGCGGTGCGATTCACCATCAATGGTGTCTACAAGGGCCAGACCCGGATCCAACTCGAGCACGTCAACCGGATCGGCCGTGATGCCGCGCCGGATTGGCCCTCGGGCGACCAGGACGATGTCTATCGGGTGGATATCGAGGGGACTCCCAGCATCTTTCAGGAGACCGCGTTTCGGTTCACCGACGGCTCGGGCCGGGACGCCGCGACCGCCGGCTGCCTGGCCACCGGTCTGCGTGCGCTGAACGCCGTGCCGGCCGTCAACGATCTCCCGCCGGGCTGGGTCACTCCGCTGGATCTGCCGCTGATCCCGGGCCGCGGCACCATCCGTTGAACTATTTGTTGCGGCGCCGGTTCACCAGTACACCAACAAGGATTCCGATCAGCAGGATGGCCGAAAGTAGCAGCCACATCGGTGACTCCACGACCAGCCAGAGCAGGTGAACCCGCGCGGTCTCGCGGTTCTGGGCGATGAATGCCGCGGTCACCGCGAACAGGGTGATCGGGATCAAGTTGTGCAGCAGGAAACGCAGTGTCGGATTCATTTCGCGAGCAGACATGCCGTGACCGTAGTCCGGCGTGTCAGACTGCGCTGATGAACGCCCAGCGTGTCGGCCGGTGGATCACGATCGTGATGAGCATCGTCGCTGCTGCGTCGCTGGCCGGCCTGATCGGCATGGTCGCCGTGAGCGCCGACAAGTTCGACGACTACGGCGAGATTCCCATCCCCGGGGCGGGTGTCATCACACTGCCCGCCGGTGAGGTCATCGTCAGCTTCAACGTCCGGACCTCCGGGAAGGGCACCGCGGTGCCGCCCCTGCACATGAACATCGAACCCGCTGCCGGCGGGCGCGATCCAGAGGTCATCGACGACCTCGGCGGTTCCGTCGCTGTCGGCAACGAGGTGCACCGCCGGGTCTGGGTGATGGATGTCCCCACCGCCGGGCGCTACCCGGTGAGCGTCGACGGTCCGGTCGCCGATTTCGACGACCCGAGACTGGCTTTCGGCACGGATCGAAGTCCGGACGCTTTCATCTGGGTGCTGGTGGCATCGTCGGTGATCAGCACCGACCTCGCCATCGCGGGCTGGTGGTTCCAGCGCCGTCAGCGGGCATCGGTGCGGCCGACACCACCGGCTGACCCCTATGTGCCCACCGACGAGGGGGTGCGGCTGGAGCAGCTGAAAACAATTGCCGCACTGCATGATTCGGGAGCGCTGACCGATGACGAGTTCGAGGCGGAGAAACGCCGGATTATGGAGGGTCAGTGAAGGCTGTCAGCTGTGAACGCGGAACGCTGTCGGTGGTCGATCTACCTGAGCCGCGCCCGGTGGAGGGCCAACTGGTTCTGGATGTCAGGGCCTGCGGAATCTGCGGGTCGGATCTGCACGCCAAGGACCATGCCGACGATCTGACCGAGGTGATGGCCAAGGTCGGCTACCCCGATTTCATGCGCACCGACACCGCGACGGTGATGGGACACGAGTTCGCCGGGGTGATCGCCGAGCGTGGTCCCAGGACGCCGAAGAAACTGCGTGAGGGGATGACGGTGGTGTCCTTCCCGCTGGTGCGTTCCCACGGCGGAGTGCAGTTGACCGGGCTGTCCCCGCTGGCACCCGGCGGTTACGCCGAGCGGGTCCTGGTGGAGGCCTCGCTGACATTTCCGGTGCCCAACGGATTGTCGGTGGACATCGCTGCGCTCACCGAACCGATGGCGGTCGGTCTGCACGCCGTGCGGCGCAGCGAGATATCCAAGCGCGACACCGCTATCGTGGTCGGCTGCGGACCGGTGGGTCTGGCGGTGATCTGCCAGCTCAAGGCCCTCGGCGTGGAGACGATCGTGGCCAGCGATTTCTCCCCGGCACGGCGCGAGCTGGCTCTCCGTTGCGGCGCCGACGTCGTCGTCGACCCGGCGGCGGACTCGCCGTTCGAGAAGGCCCTATCCGATCAGGCGGCAGCCAAGGGCATGGTGACCGACACCACCGCGCTCTACGACATGGCGCTGTCCACGATGCGCAAGCTGCGCCGGATTCCCGGCTGGGCCGGCGTCTACCGCGCTGCCGACACCATGGGCGCCGCCTCTCCCAAACGTCCGGTGATCTTCGAGTGCGTCGGTGTGCCCGGGATGATCGACGCGATGATGGACTCCGCACCGCTGAGCTCGCGGGTGATCGTCGTCGGGGTCTGCATGGGCAGTGATCAGATCAAGCCGACGATGGCGATCGCCAAGGAACTCGATGTGCGGTTCGTGTTCGGCTACACCCCGCTGGAGTTCTACGACACGCTGCACATGCTGGCCGGCGGAAAGCTCAACGCTGCACCGCTGGTCACCGGCAAGGTGGGCTTGAAGGGGGTGGCCGGGGCGTTCGAGGCGCTGCGTGATCCGGAGAGACACGCCAAGGTGCTCATCGATCCGCGCAGTTCCGCCGAGCTGATCTAGTGGCCGCGCGCGACCCACTCGTCGTAGTTCAGAAGTTCGCCGCCGATCGTCGTCGAGTCGCCGTGGCCGGTGTGGACGACGGTGTCGGACGGCAGCTTCCCCAGCCTGTCCTTGATCGACCCCAGGATGGTCGGGAAATCCGAGAACGACCTGCCGGTCGCGCCCGGACCGCCGCAGAACAGCGTGTCACCGGAGAACAGCGCGCCCAGCGCCGGGGCGTAGAGGCAGGTTGAACCGGGGGAGTGACCGGGGGTGGCGATCGCGTGCAGTTCGATTCCGTCGGCCTTCAAGATCTGACCATCGGCCAAGGCGCGAAACGGCATGCCCGCGTGGGTCATCTCCCACAACATGGTGTCCGCCGGATTCAGCAGGATCGGGGCGTCCAGGCGTGCGGACAGTTGCGGCGCGACGGTGATGTGGTCGTTGTGACCGTGGGTGCACACCACCGCCACCACGTGCCGGCCGCCGACGGCGTCCTCGATGGCCTGCGCATCGTGGGCGGCGTCGATGACGATCACCTCCGAATCGTCGCCGACGACCCAGACGTTGTTGTCGACTTCCCAACTACCGCCGTCGAGTTCGAAGATGCCGTGGGTGACCACGCGCTGGACAGCGGTCACAGCACGACCACCGAGCGCAGAACCTCGCCGGCATGCATCTTGTGGAAAGCCTCCTCGATACCGTCGAGTCCGATGCGTTCGGAGACGAACCTGTCCAGCGGGAGCCGGCCCTGCCGGTACAAGCTGATCAGCGTCGGGAAGTCGCGTTCGGGCAGGCAATCGCCGTACCAGGAACTCTTCAGCGATCCGCCACGGGAGAAGAAGTCCACCAGTGGCATCTCCAGGCGCATGTCCGGAGTCGGAACCCCCACCAGCACAACGGTTCCGGCCAGATCGCGCGCGTAGAAGGCCTGCTTCCAGGTCTCGGGCCGGCCCACCGCGTCGATCACCACGTCGGCGCCGTTGCCGTCGGTCAGATCCTGGATGGTCGCCACCACATCGAGCTCGCGGGCGTTGACCGTGTGGGTGGCGCCGAAATCGCGGGCCCACTTCAGCTTGGTGTCATCGGTGTCGACGGCGATGATCGTTCGCGCGCCGACGAGTCTTGCCCCGGCGATCGCGGCGTCACCGACGCCACCGCAACCGATCACCGCCACCGTGTCGTCACGGCTCACCGCGCCTGTGTTCACCGCTGCGCCGATACCGGCCATCACCCCGCAGCCCAGCAGTCCGGCCACCGCGGGATCGGCCTCCGAATCGACCTTGGTGCACTGTCCTTCATGCACAAGGGTTTTGTCGGCGAAGGCGCCGATGCCCAGCGCCGGGGTCAGCTCGGTGCCGTCGGTCAGCGTCATCTTCTGGGCGGCGTTGAAGGTGTTGAAGCAGTACCACGGGCGGCCGCGCTTACAGGCCCGGCACTGCCCGCAGACCGCGCGCCAGTTCAGGACGACGAAGTCGCCCGGCGTCACCGAGGTGACCCCGTCACCCACCGACTCCACCACGCCGGCGGCCTCATGGCCGAGCAGGAACGGGTAAGAGTCGTTGATCCCGCCCTCCCGATAGGTGAGGTCGGTATGGCACACGCCGCAGGCCTGGACGGCGACGACGACCTCGCCGGGACCGGGATCGGGGATCACGACGTCCACCAGTTCGACCGGGGCACCCTTGGACCGCGAGATGACGCCGCGCACCGTCTGAGTCATGCATGCAGGATAGGTTGTCGCCGATGTCTGCCCTCGATCTGATCGACGACTGGCCCGTGCCCAATGCCGCCGCGGCCGTGGTGGGACCCGGCGGTGTGCTCGGGAGCCGCGGCGACACGGCGCGGCCCTACCGCCTGGCGTCGGTGACCAAACTGCTGCTGGCCCGTGCCGCTGCGGTGGCCGTCGAGGAGGGCGTCTTCGATCTGGACGCCGCGGCGGGCCCGCCCGGATCGACGGTCCGGCACCTGCTTGCCCACGCCGCCGGCTATTCGATGCAGACCCCGGAGATCCTGGCCCGACCCGGGGCGAAACGGATCTACTCCAATCACGGTTTCGCGGTGCTGGCCGAGACGCTGGAACGGGAGTCCGGCATCGAGGCCGGGCGATACCTCGCCGAGGCGGTGTTCGAACCGCTGGGGATGACGGCCTCCCGCCTGGAGGGGGGCGCTGCGGCGGCCGGCTACGGGGCGGTGTCCACCGTGGCCGACCTGGCACTGTTCGCCGGTGACCTGCTGCGACCGGCCACGGTGTCGGCCCCGATGCACGCCGAGGCGATTGACGTGCAATTTCCCGGCCTGGACGGGGTGCTGCCCGGTTTCGGCATGCAGCGCCCCAACGACTGGGGATTGGGGTTCGAGGTCAGGAACGGTAAATCCCCGCACTGGACCGCCACCGGGAACTCGGTGGCCACATTCGGTCATTTCGGGCAGTCCGGCACCTTCATCTGGGTGGATCCGGCCCGTGACCTCGCCCTGGTGGTGCTCACCGACCGGGACTTCGGCGACTGGGCCAAACCGCTGTGGCCTGGGCTCTCTGGCGAAGTTCTGAGAGAGTTCGACCCGGACTAGCGCAACACAGGCCACACAAGGCACAATAGACACGCACGGCACAACTGCATCTTCGGTAAACACCAGGTCGTTGGGGAAGACGTCCCTAGTGGAGCCGAAGGAGTAAGAGATGCGTGCGTCGAACCAGTTCGCCGACGCGACGACGGGAGTGGTTTACGTCCACTCCTCACCCGCGGCGGTGTGCCCGCATGTCGAGTGGGCGTTGTCGTCGACCCTGAATGCAGGGGCGAATCTCAAGTGGACCCCGCAGCCGGCCATGCCCGGTCAGTTGCGTGCGGTCACCAACTGGGTGGGCCCGGTGGGCACCGGCGCCCGGCTGGCCAATGCCCTGCGGTCCTGGTCGGTGCTGCGCTTCGAGGTCACCGAGGATCCGAGCCCCGGCGTGGACGGGCAGCGGTTCTGCCACACCCCGCAACTCGGCCTGTGGAGCGGCGCCATGAGCGCCAACGGCGATGTGATGGTCGGCGAGATGCGGCTGCGCTCGCTGATGTCGGCCGGCGCGGACACGCTGGCCTCCGAACTCGACACGGTGCTGGGCACCGCGTGGGACGAGGCTCTTGAGGCCTATCGCGACGGCGGTGAGACCGGTGAGGTCAGCTGGCTGAGCCGGGGCGTGGGTTAACTAGCTCGACGGAAGCGCGGCGATCCGGCGCGCCAGGTACGGGGAGAACCAGCCGGCGTACTTGGCCTGCAGGACCGGGTCGCGCCAGTCCGATCCGGTGACGATCTCGCGGCAGGTGGGCTCGCCGCACAGACAGCGGAACTCGTCGTAGTCGCTGGCGTCGCACATCGCGTAATCGAACGACAACTCCTCGCCGGGCTCGATATCGCGCATCGCGACCACCAGCAACTGGCCGAGCAGGCCGCAGTTGGGTTCGCAGGAATGATTCAGCATGTCTCCGGCGTCCGGTGTCTCGCCGGAGACCAGGTACAGATCGGTGTCGACCTGAATGGATCGGCTTTGGCGGTCATCGCTGAAGGTGTGCAGAACATCCAGCGACACCACCGCGCCGCCGAACGCGGCGACGGTCTCGCCCGCCATGATGGGCTCCACCGCGTACGAGCCCCAGCCCTTCTCGCCGGCAGGCCGCGCCTGGGCCTTAGGGCTGAGCCAGTTGTAGTCCATCGAATCCCCTTGTGAGAAAACTTCCGGCGCACAGCTTACGTGTCGACCAGGATGCGCACCGCGCCCGACACCGCGGAGATCTCCGCGGGCAGCGGTCCGGCGAAGTCTCCGTCCGCGTAGGCGTTGATACCGGGGGCCTCGACCGTGACGGTCCGGGCCCGCGCCGTGCTGACCTCGTCGAGGTCGACGTGGGTGCCCTTGAAGACGGTGGGGAACAGCCGGATCAGTTTGAATCGCGAGTCGGTGGCCACCATGGTGATGTCCAGCAGCCCGTCGCAGTGATCGGCGCCGGGACAGATCTGCATACCGCCCCCGTAACTGCGGGTGATGCCGAACGCGGCGAGGGTGAGATCGGCGACGACCTCGCGTTCGCCGTCGAGCACGAGGCGGAACGGAAGCGGGCGCAACTGGGAGAGTTCGGCCACGATCGCCAGGTTGTAGCGCATCCGGCCGTGCGGCCATCGCATCCGGTTGACCCGGTCGCTGACCAGCGAGTCGAACCCGGTCGCGGCGACGGTGCCGAACCAGGTGCCGATGCCGTCGGCACTGCGGATGTGACCCAGGTCGGCGGTCTCGACACGTCCCGCCGCGATGACGTCGACGGCCGCGGCCGGATCGCCGACCGGGATGCCGTACTCACGGGCATGGTCGTTACCGGTTCCGGCCGGGATGATCCCGAGCGGAATGTTCTTGCGCGCCAACGACTGCAACGCCAGCCGGATCACACCGTCGCCGCCGACCACGACCAGTGCGTCGGTACCGGCGGCGACCGCCTCGTCGACCAGTTCGCGGGCGTGGGCGGCGTCGCGGCCGACGACCTCGATGACGTCGATGTCGAGTTCGTGAAACCGCGCCACCGCGCGCTCGGCGGCGTGCGGGGCGTTCCCGTGACCGGCCATCGGATTGGTCAGCAGCGTGACCCGGCCGATGTTCACGGAATCAGCTTGCCCGGGTTGAGGATGCCGGCCGGGTCCAGGGTCTGCTTGACCGCGCGCAGCACCTGCGCGCCCAGTTCGCCGATCTCCGCTGTCATCCACGGCCGGTGGTCGGCGCCCACGGCGTGATGGTGGGTGATGGTGCCGCCCGCGGTGACGATGGCGTCGCAGGCCGCCACCTTGGCCGCGTGCCACTGTCGGGCGACGTCACCGCGTTGTCCGGCGACGACGGTGAAGTACAGCGAGGCACCGGTGGGGTACACGTGCGAAATGTGGCACATCACCAGAGCCGGTGTCCCGCTTTCGGTCAGCGCGGCGCTCAGCGCTTCGGTGACTGCCGACTTCAGCGCGGGGATGTTCGACCACGAGGTCGCGGTCTCCAGCGTCTCGCACAGCGCGCCGGCGGTCAGCAACGAGTCGCGCAGATACGGCGCATCGAAGCGGCCGTGTTCCCATGCCCGCGCGGGCTGTTCGCCGAGCGAGGTTCCGCCGTGGGCGGCCATGATCGCGTGCGTCTCGGCGTGCCGGCTCTCGGTGTGCGCCGGGCTGCCTTCGAACACCGTGATGGCAAGGCAGCCACCGGTGATGCTCTGCTCGCCGATGCTTCCGGTGGTGGCCAGGTTGATACCGGTCTCCACTTCGTCGGACAGCCGCAGCACTGTCGGGCCGGCACCGGTCTGGGTGACGACGCGCAACGCCGCCGACCCGGTCGCGAAGTCGGGGAACGACCACGCCTCGTAGCGCACGCTCTCGGGAACTGGATGCACCCGCACCCGGACCCGGGTGATCACACCGAACACCCCTTCGGAGCCGATGAACAGTTCGCGCAGATCCGGTCCGGCCGCCGAGGCCGGCGCCCGGCCCAGATCGAGTGCGCCGGCCGGAGTGATCACGTGCATGCCGCGCACCATGTCGTTGAACCGGCCGTAGCCGGCCGAGTCCTGGCCGGAGGACCGGGTGGCGGCGAACCCGCCGATGGTGGCGTAGCGGAAGCTCTGCGGGAAGTGGCCCAGCGAGAACCCGCGCTCACCGAGTAGGCGTTCGGCATCCGGCCCGGTCATCCCGGCGCCGAGTTCGGCCTCCCCGGAGATCTCGTCGAGGCGGTGCAGCGTGTTGAACCGGCGCAGGTCCAGGGTGATGACGCAGCCGAACCCGTCGTGAATCGGGTCGACACCGCCGACGACGCTGGAGCCGCCGCCGAACGGCACCACCGCGATGCGGTGCGCTGAGCAGTACCGCAATATCTCGGCGACCTCGTCCTCCGAGCCGGGAAGAAGCACGGCGTCGGGGGCGTCCTGATGAATCTCCCTGCGGCGCAGCAGATCCGGAGTCGACTTCCCGCCGGCGTGCAGGATCCGGTCCAGATCGCCGTCGCGCAGGTGATCCGCACCGACGATCGCGGCCAGTGCGGCGTGATGGTCACCGCTCAGGGCGCAGGGGCTCAACCGGACCTCCTCGATGGCCGGCGCGGGATTGTCGACGCCGGACACCCCGAGGGCCGCCTCGAGCAGGCTGCGAATGGCGGGGGACAGGGGTTTGGCCAGGGCCGGGTCGCCCCAGGCGTTCCAGGCCATCGGCGGCAACAGGGCGGAATTCGGGCCGGGATCAGGCGCAGGCATGGGTTACAGTATTACAGATGTTGTCAATCAGTAACGCCGAAGCCGTTGACACGGGTGACCGGATCCTCGCCGCAGCCGCCAGTTGTGTGCGCGACTTCGGCGTCGACCGGGTCACCCTGGCCGAGATCGCCCGGCGCGCGGGGGTGAGCCGCCCGACGGTGTACCGGCGATGGCCGGACACCCGGACCATCCTGGCCGCACTGCTGACCGAACGGGTGGTGGGCGCGTGGCGGGAATGTCCGTCGCGCGGAACCGGCCGCGAGGCACTGGTCGGCCGGATCGTGGAGGTGGCCGACCGGTTGCGTCGAGATGACATGATCCTCACGGTGCTGCGCGCGGCTCCGGAACTGGCGATGGTCTACATCACCGACCGGCTGGGCGCCAGCCAGCAGGTGCTCATCGACATGGTCGCGGAGGAGATCCGGAAAGCTCAGGGCGACAGGAGTATTCGCAAGGGCGATCCGCGCGAACTGGCGTCGATGGTCCTGTTGTTCACCCAATCGGTGGTCCAGTCCGGACAGATCGTCGAGGAGATTCTCGATGCCGAGGCGCGGGCCGCGGAACTGTGCCGCGCATTGAACGGATACCTGCAGCCATGAGTTCGGCGATGGGCACCGCTTTGAGCGCCGCACGCCGGCGCGCCGATCTCGCCGTGCTCGGTGACGGCGGAGCCGTCGATGTGGTGGTGATCGGCGGCGGTATCACCGGGGCGGGTGTCGCCCTGGACGCCGCCACCCGGGGGCTGTCGGTGGTGCTGGTGGACAAGCATGATCTGGCCTTCGGCACCAGCCGGTGGAGTTCCAAACTCGTTCACGGCGGCCTGCGGTATCTGGCCAGCGGCAACATCGGTATCGCCCGGCGCAGTTCGGTCGAACGCGGCATCCTGATGACCCGCACGGCCCCGCATCTGGCCACCGCGATGGCGCAACTGGTGCCATTGCTGCCCTCGATGAGCCGCTCGCAACGGGCGCTGGTGCGGGTCGGTTTCCGGGCGGGGGACGTCCTGCGGGCGCTGGCCGGCACGAAGTCCTCGGTGCTGCCACGGCCGCGCCGGATATCGGCCGCCGAGGCCGTCGCGATGGCGCCGACGGTGCGCCGGGTCGGACTCGACGGCGCACTGCTGGCCTATGACGGGCAGCTGATCGACGACGCCCGTCTGGTGATCGGGGTGGCACGGACGGCGTCACTGCACGGCGCGCGCATTCTCACCCGGGTCAGCGCCTCGGTGGCCACCGGCGACTCGGTGCGGCTGACCGACGAGCTGACCGGCGAGACCCTCGAGTTGCGGGCCAGGGCGGTGATCAACGCGACCGGGGTGTGGGCGGCCGATGTCGACCCGGCGATCAGGCTGCGGCCCAGCCGGGGCACCCACCTGGTCTTCGACGCCGCCTCGTTCGGCAATCCGACTGCGGCGCTGACGATTCCGATTCCGGGGGAGACGAACCGGTTCGTGTTCGCGATGCCCGAGCAGCTGGGCCGCGTGTATCTGGGTCTGACCGATGAGGAGGCTCCGGGGCCGATCCCGGATGTTCCCGAACCGACCGCCGGTGAGGTCGCCTTCCTGCTCGACACCGTCAACACCGCGCTGCAGACCGCGCTGACGACCGCGGATATCACCGGCGCGTATGCGGGGTTGAGACCTCTTATTGATGCCGGGGAGGGCCGGACCTCGGATCTGTCCCGCGACCATGCGGTGCTGGAGTCGGACAATGGATTGTTCAGCGTGGTGGGCGGCAAGCTCACCGAGTACCGGCTGATGGCCCAGGATGTCCTCGATCGCGCGGTCGAGGCCCGCATGATCAGCGCCCAGCCGTGCCGGACGCACGATCTGCCACTGGTCGGGGCGCCGGCGAGTCCGATCGCGCAAAAACGCTATCCGGGGGAACTGCCGGCTTCGATGATCGCGCGCTACGGGACCGAGGCCACCAGTGTTGCTGCCCGCGCCCGCTGTGACCGGCCGCTGGATCCGGTGGCCGAGGGGATCGACGTCACCCGCGCGGAGTTCGAGTACGCGGTGACCCACGAGGGCGCACTCGACGCCGGAGACATCCTCGACCGTCGGACCCGTATCGGACTGGTCGCGGCCGATCGTCAGCACGCCGCCGGGGCCGCCGAGGAGTTCCTCGGCTATATCGACTGAGGTCGAACTCGACGAAATGGCGTAATCCACTCGTACTTCCGCGCCCAATTGTCGGGTTGGGCGAGGGGAGGGGGTTACAGCGGGATGTTCTTGTGGCGGCCGCGCCGGTGCGGCGCCTCGGCCAGTGCCTGGGTCAGCTTGCTGCGGGTGTGCGCGGGATCGATCTTCTCGTCGACCACGCCGATGTCGATGGCGCTGTCCACCCCGCCGGCGATGCGCTCATGCTCGGCGGCCAGTTCCTCGTGCAGTGCCTCGCGCTCGTCATCGGGAGCGGCAGCCAGTGTCTTCTTGTGCAGGATGCCGACCGCGGCCTTGGCGCCCATCACCGCGACCTCGGCGTCCGGCCAGGCGAACACCTTGGTGGCGCCCAGCGACCGGGAGTTCATCGCGATGTAGGCGCCGCCGTAGATCTTGCGGGTCACCAGCGTGACGCGGGGGACCGAGGACTCGCCGAAGGCGTGCAGAAGTTTGGCGCCGCGGCGGACAACGCCGCCCCACTCCTGGTCGACGCCGGGGAGATAGCCGGGAACGTCGACGATGACCACCAGTGGAATACCGAATGCGTTGCACAGCCGAACGAAACGCGCTGCCTTCTCGGCACTCTCGGAGTTAAGGCAACCGCCCAGACGCAGCGGGTTGTTGGCCAGCACGCCCACGGTGCGGCCGGACAGCCGACCAAGGCCGACCACCATCGAGGGGGCCCAGCGGGACTGGAATTCCTCGAACGGCGCATCCGAATCGAGCAGCGCATCGATGAGGGGGTGCACGTCGTAGGCGCGCCGAGGCGACTCCGGCAACAGTGCGTGCAGATCGACGTCACCGGCCTCGGCCTTGCTGCGATCGAAATGACCTTGCTGGCAGAAGTATTCGACCAACCGGCGTCCGCGGACATAGGCGTCGGCCTCGTCGTCGGCGACGATATGGCACACTCCGGACTTCTTGTGATGGGTCTCCGGTCCGCCGAGCGACTCCATGTCGACGTCTTCTCCGGTGACGCTGCGCACGATGTCGGGACCGGTCACGAAGACCCGGCCCTCCGGCGCCATGATGACCACGTCGGTCAGGGCCGGCCCGTAGGCGGCGCCGCCGGCGGCGAAGCCGACCACCACCGAGATCTGCGGGATATGGCCGGACGCACGGATCATCGCCTCGAAGACGAGGCCGACGGCGTGCAACGCGCGCACACCTTCGGCCAGCCGTGCACCGCCGGAGTGCCAGATACCCACTATCGGGCTGGCCTCGTCGATGGCGAGGTCGTAGGCGTCGACGATGTGCTGGCAGCCGTCGACGCCCATCGCACCGCCCATCACGGTGCCGTCGGTGCAGAACGCGATGGTGCGCACACCGTTGACGGTGCCGGACGCGGCCAGGACTCCGGACTTGTCACGCTCGTGCAGCAACTCGACGCTGCCCTCGTCGAAGAAGGTGCGCAACCGCAGCAGCGGATCACGCGGATCGAGCTTCTCGCCGACGGCGTCGGGGGCCAAGGTGGTCATACAAGGGCCTTTCTGGCTAATACTTACCGAAGGCGAGGGCCACGTTGTGTCCGCCGAATCCGAATGAGTTGTTCACCGCGTACCGGTAGTCGCCGGTGCGGGGTTCGCCGGCGACGACGTCGAGGTCGACCTCCGGGTCGAGGTTGCGCAGGTTCAACGTCGGCGGGATGACCCCGTCGCGCAGTGCCAGCACGGTGAGGATCGACTCCACCGCTCCGACCGCACCCACCGAGTGGCCCAGCGCGCCCTTGGGCGCGTAGACCGCGGGACGGTGGCTGCCCATCGCGTTGTTGATGGCCTTGCCCTCGGCGATGTCTCCGACGTTGGTGCCGGTGGCGTGGGCGTTGATGTGGTCGATATCGCCGGGTTGCAGCCCGGCAAGTTGCACGGCCCGGCTGATGGCATGGCCGGCCCGCTCGCCGTTGGGATCCGGGGCGACCATGTGGTGGCCGTCGGAGGTGACGCCCGCGCCCATGATCCTCCCGAGGATGTTGGCGCCGCGCGCTTTGGCGTGCTCCTCGGTCTCGATGACCATCAGCGCGCCGGCCTCACCGAAGACGAAACCGTTGCGATCGCGGTCGAACGGACGGCACGCGCCGGCCGGGTCGTCGTTGGAGGTGGACAGCACGATGCGCATCTGGGCGAAACCGGCGATCGGCACCGCCTCGATCTTGGTCTCGACGCCGCCGCAGATCGCGATATCAGCCTCGCCGTAGACGATGTTGCGCCAGGCGTTGGCGATCGCTTCCGAACCCGACGCGCACGCCGAGATCGACGTGCACACACCGGCTTTGGCCTCGCGGTCGAGGCCGATCACCGCCGCCGCGCCGTTGGGCATGAACATCTGGACCACCAGCGGCGAGACCGCGCGCAGGCCACGGGAGCGCATCCCGTCGTAGGCGAACACCAGTTCCTCGGCGGATCCCAGACCGGTGCCGACCGAGACCAGCAACCGGCGGGTGTCGACCTCCGGGGAACCGGCGTTCTCCCAGACCCGGCGGCCGATCACGGCGGCCATCTTCTGCAGATACGACATCCGGCGAAGCTCGACCTTGTTGAGCTCGGCCTCGAAGTTCTCCAGCAGATGACCGCCGATACGCACCGGAAGGTCGTACTCCTCGATGAACGGATCCTCGAGCCTGCGGATCCCGGATTGCCCGTCGAGCAGCTTCTTCCAGGTGTTTTCAGCGTCGGTTGCGAGCGCGGTCGACATGGCGACGCCAGTGACGACCACGTTCGGCAAACCGTTACCCGTTGTCAGCATCGGCGAGTGGTTTCCCTTCCCGTGGTCAGTACCGCCCGAAGGCGATTGCCACGTTGTGTCCGCCGAATCCGAACGAGTTGTTGATCGCGTACTTGTAATCGCCGTAACGGGGTTCGCCCGCGACGACGTCGAGGTTGACCTCGGGATCGGGAGTCTCGTAGTTCAGCGTCGGCGGGATGACCCCGTCGCGCAGCGAGAGAATCGTCAGGATCGACTCCAGTGCGCCGACCGCGCCGATCGAGTGACCGAGTGCGGACTTCGGTGCGTACACCGGGGCGTGCTGCACACCGGCCACCCGGATCGCCTCGGCCTCGGCGATATCGCCGATCGAGGTGGAGGTGGCGTGGGCGTTGACGTGGTCGATGTCCTTCGGGGACAGGCCCGCCAGTTCCATCGCCCGCTTCATGGCGCCGCCGGCCCGCAGACCGTCGGAGGCGGGGGCCACCATGTGGAACGCATCCGAGGTGATGCCCGCACCCAGCAATCGTGCGATCGGTTTGGCGCCGCGAGCCTTGGCGTGCTCCTCGGTCTCGATGATCATGAACGCACCGGCCTCGCCGAACACGAAACCGTCGCGGTCCTTGTCGAACGGACGCGAGGCACGCTCCGGCTCGTCGTTGCGGGTCGACATCGCGCGCATCATCGAGAACGCCGCGATCGGCAGCGCCTCGATCATGCCCTCGACGCCGCCGCACACCACGATGTCGGCATCACCCATGACGATGTGCCGCCACGCGTGAGCGATGGCCTCGGAACCCGAGGAGCACGCGGACACCGGGGTGATGACCCCGGCCCGCGCCCCCAACTCCAGGCCGAGGACCGCCGCGGCGCCGTTGGGCATGATCATCTGGACGGCGAGCGGGGACACCTTGCGGATGCCGCCCTCATTCATCAGGTCGTAGGTCTCGACGATCTTCTCGCCGCCGCCGAGTCCGGTGCCGACGACGACAGCGAAGCGGTCCGGATCGACCTCCGGTTTACCGGCGGCTTCCCACATCCGGGTGCCGAGGTACTTCGACATCCGCTGGACATAGGACATCCGCCGCATGTCCAGCCGGCCCATGTGGTCGTCGATCGGATCGACGAGATGGCCGCCGATCTTCACCGGCAGATCCCACTTCTCGACGAAATCGTCCTCGAGGATCCGGATCCCGCTTTCACCCGCCAGCAGGGCCTTCCACGTGCTGTCGATGTCAGCACCGAGCGCCGTGGTCGCCTCGACGGCGGTCACCACGACGTTCGGGAACCCGCCGTTAGCAGTGGAAGGCTTGCTCACTTGTCGCCGAACTTCTCGCGCAGGGCGGCAGCAGCCTCGGGGTTCTCTTGCTCGAGCTTCTGGATGTAGGCGACGACGTCTCCGACGGTACGCAGGCC
Source organism: Mycobacteriaceae bacterium (assembly GCA_029977845.1). GTDB lineage: Bacteria > Actinomycetota > Actinomycetes > Mycobacteriales > Mycobacteriaceae > Mycobacterium. Next base: position 43,603 of record JAPOKC010000009.1, read on the forward strand.
GGCCAGGTCCTCGTCGGGGATCTTCACGCCGTACTTGTCCTCGGTCTGCACCGCGATCTCCACCATCGACAGCGAGTCGATGTCGAGGTCGTCGACGAAGGACTTCTCCGGGGTGACTTCGGACGGCTCGATACCGGTCACCTCTTCGATGATCTCGGCGAGACCGGCGATGATTTCTTCCTGGCTGGCGGCCACTGGGTGGCTCCCTTCGTAATCGGTTGTGCTACTTCGTAAGTGGTGAAACAGGGGTAATGCTGGTTGTCTGGTCGGTGCCGGCTTTAAAGCCCGGCCACTCCGTCCAGGTCTGCGGGGGTCTTGACGGCGTGCGTCGCAACGCCCCGAAGTTCTCGTTTGGCGATTCCGGTCAGAGTGCCCGCGGGCGGGAACTCGACGATCGCACTCGTGTTGAGCTCGCCGATCGTCTTGGTGCACAGATCCCAGCGCACCGGGCGCGTCATCTGCGCGACGAGCTTCTCCATCGCGTCGGCGGCCGATGCCACCGGCTTGCCGTCGACGTTGGACAGCAGCGTGGTGCTCGGATCGGAAGCCACGACCTTCGCGGCGGCGGCGGCGTAGCCGTCCATCGCCGAGGCCATGTAGTGGGTGTGGAACGCACCCGCCGTGGCCAGCTGACGGACCCGGGCCTTCTCCGGCGGATCCTCGGCGAGCTTCTCCAGCGCGGCCAACGCCCCGGCGGCGACGATCTGTCCGGCGGCGTTGCGGTTGGCCGGAACGAGCTCGAGCGCCTCGAGCCGGGCCAGCACCTCGGCCTCGTCGCCGCCGAGCACCGCCGACATGCCGGTGGGTTCGGCCGCACAGGCCCTGGCCATCTCCGCGCCGCGGACCGCCGCCAGCCCCACCGCGTCTTCGGGGGAGATGACGCCGGCGATCGCATAGGCCGCGATCTCGCCGACCGAATGTCCGGCGACGACGGTCTCGGCGGGAACTCCGCGCCTGGCCAGCTCTCGGAAGGCCAGCAGCGTGGTCGCGACGACCAGCGGCTGCGTCACCGCGGTGTCGGTGATCTGCTCGGCGGTGGCCGTGGTCCCGAGCGTGGCCAGATCCAGGCCGCTGATCTGCGACCAGACGGCGATCTGGTCGGCGGCGCCGGGCAGTTCAAGCCATTCGGCGAGCATGCCGGGAGTCTGCGACCCCTGTCCGGGCGCGAGCAGCGAAATCACATCTCTAAGAGAACACTGTGAAGGCCCGTTTACAGGATGTAAGACATTATGAACCTTGTCTTAGGTTTTTGTGGGAAACATACAAAATGTGCCCGTGTGGGGCTGTCAGCGCTGTCCGGCGGCGGCCTGAGCGCCCTCGGTGGGCTCCGGACCGGGTCCGACCAGCGGTGGTGTGAGCTGCGCCACTGACCCATTTGCTCTGTTCGCGGGCACCGCCAGCGGAGCGACCGGATAGGCCAGCCGGCCGACGGTGGTGGCCACCCGAAGCACGTAGGCATCCCGCGGAACCAGGGGATCACGGCCGGTGAAGTCCGCGATCCGCTTGAGCCGGTAGCGGACGGTGTTTGGATGAACGAACAGTTTTCGGGCGCACGCCTCGATCGCGCCGCCGGCGTCGAGGAAGGCGTCGAGGGTTTCCGCGAGCGCCGGACCCGCGTCGGCGAGCGGCCGGGTGATCTCGTTGTGCAGGGCCGCGACGGCCGAGGTGTCCCCGAGCAGGGCCCGTTCCGGCAGGAGTTCGCGGGCCGACACCGGCCGGGGCGCCCCGGTCCACCCGGCCACGGCGTTCATCCCGGCGATGGCCTCAGCGGCGCTGCGGTAGGCGGCGGTGAGCATCGGCGCCGTCGGCCCGACCACGACCGGACCGGGGGAGAACGCCGCCAGCAGGTCCTGCAGGAACCGGTCGGTCGGGGACAACTGGCCGGAGGTGATCACGATCAGCCAGGTGCCGTGCACATCGGCCAGTGCGGCCCGGTCGTGACGGGCCGCGATCTCTCGGACGTCCTCGCCGGCGGCGTCCTCGCGACCTTCCGGCGGGGTGCCCACCACGACGGTCGCCGGCGAGGTGGTGTCCCAGTTCAGGGCCGAAGCCTGGGACAGCAGTTCCGGGCCGGAGTCGCCGCGGACGACCGCGTCGATCACGCTGGCCTCCATCCGGCTGTCCCAGGCCCCGCGCGCCTCGGCGGCGTCGGCGTAGGCGCCGGCCGCGGCGAAGGCCAGATCGCGGCTGTAGCGCAGGATGCCCACCGTCAGCGCGGTGGCCTGCTCGGCATTGCGGGCCACCGTCGGGACGACCTCTTCGAGGTACTCCATCGTCACGCGGACCATGTCGACGGTCTGCGCAAGGGCGATCTTGCGGGTCAGGTTCTGCGGCAGCAGTTCGAATGCCTGCGCGGTGTAGCCGACCTGGCTGGTCGGGTCGCGCACCCATTCGGCGAAGTTGACCACCGCGGCCTGGACGACGAGTTGGACACTCGCCCGCTGGGAGGCTTCCAGGTCGGCGAAGAACGGCAGCCGGTCCTGCATGGTCTGGACTGCCTCGGTGGCCAGGCGTCCCGAACGGCCCTTGAGCCGGCGCAGCGTCGCCTCCGGGATGTCGTCGAGCAGTTCCAGGGGTGAGCGAACCGATTCCAGCGGTGCGTTGTCGGGCACCTCTAAAACTTACGCCAATTTATGGCCGAAACCACCAAAGGACGGTGGGTAGGGCCGAGGCTCCCCGCCACGAGTGAGGAACCTTGCAGGGCATTACTCGCAGTTTGTCTGCAACGTTCCTCCCTCGACGGGGGCGGTGATGTTCAGGCGACCCCGGGGTCCGACGTCTGCTCGGGCGCGGCCATCACGTCGTCGATCCGGTACTCCCGGGCCGCGGCGACCGCCACCGAGGGGTCGATGGCGCCGTCGCGGGCCAGCGCCTCGAGCACGGCCACCACCACCGACTCGGCGTCGGTGTTGAAGAAGCGCCGGGCCGCCGGGCGGGTGTCGGAGAACCCGAAGCCGTCGGTGCCGAGGGTGACGTAGCTGCCCGGCACCCACGGCCGGATCTGCTCGGGCACCGAGCGCATCCAGTCGCTGACGGCCACCACCGGCCCGGCGGTGCTGCCGAGCACCTCGGTGACGAACGGCACCGGCGCCGGCCGGTCGGGATGGCGCAGGATCTGCTTGTCGGTCTCGACGCCGTCGCGGCGCAGTTCGTTCCAACTCGTCACCGACCAGACGTCGGCGGCCACATCCCACCGCTGTGCGAGCAGGTCGGCGGCGCGCAGCGCATCGGGCATCGACACCCCCGACGCCAGGATCTGGGCGGTGTTGCTGCGCGGCTCGGCGGCGGTGCGGAACCGGTAGATGCCTCGCAGCAGACCGTCCACATCGAGGTTCTCCGGCTCGGCCGGCTGGTGGTAGGGCTCGTTGTAGATGGTGATGTAGAAGTAGACGTTCTCCGAGTTCTCCCCGTACATCCGGGACAGGCCGCTTTCGACGATATGGGCCAGTTCGTAGGCGAACGCCGGGTCGTAGGCGACCACCGCGGGATTGCTCGAGGCGAGCAGCAGCGAGTGGCCGTCGGCGTGCTGCAGACCCTCGCCGGTCAGCGTGGTGCGCCCGGCCGTGGCGCCCAGCACGAAGCCGCGGGCCATCTGGTCGGCGGCCGCCCAGAACCCGTCACCGGTGCGCTGGAAGCCGAACATCGAATAGAAGATGTAGACCGGGATCATCGGCTCGTCGTGGGTCGAATACGACGTGCCGACCGCGGTGAACGAAGACGTCGAGCCGGCCTCGTTGATTCCCTCGTGCAGGATCTGACCGGTCTCGCTCTCCTTGTAGGCGAGCATCAGCTGAGCGTCCACCGCGGTGTAGAGCTGGCCGTGGCGGTTGTAGATCTTCAGCGTCGGGAACCACGAGTCCATGCCGAACGTGCGGGCCTCGTCGGGGATGATCGGCACGATCCGCTTGCCGATGCCTGCGTCGCGCAACAGCTCCTTGAACACCCGCACGGTCGCCATGGTGGTCGCCACCTGCTGCGGCCCGGAGCCGCCTTTGAGCGGGGCGTAGATCTCCTTGGGCGGCAGGGTCAGCGCCTTGGACTTGGTGCGGCGCTCCGGCAGGAATCCGCCCAGCGAGCGTCGCCGGTCGAGCAGGTACCGGATCTCCGGCGACTCCTTGCCCGGGTGGTAGTACGGCGGAAGGTAGGGATCGGCCTCGAGCTCCGCGTCGGTGATCGGGATGCGGATCGAATCGCGGAAGTCCTTGAGGTCTTGCAGCGCAAGCTTTTTCATCTGGTGGGTGGCGTTGCGGCCCTGGAAGTGCGAACCGAGGGTGTAGCCCTTGATGGTCTTGGCCAGGATGACCGTCGGCTGACCCTTGTGTTCCATCGCCGCGCGGTAGGCGGCGTAGACCTTGCGGTAGTCGTGTCCGCCGCGTTTGAGGTTCCAGATCTCGGCATCGCTCATGTTCTGCACGAGCGCCTTGGTGCGCGGGTCGCGTCCGAAGAAGTGTTCCTTGACGTAGGCGCCGTCGTTGGCCTTGTAGGTCTGGAAGTCGCCGTCGGGAGTGGTGTTCATCAGGTTCACCAGCGCGCCGTCCTTGTCGGCGTGCAGCAGTGCGTCCCACTCCCGGCCCCAGACCACCTTGATGACGTTCCAGCCGGCGCCGCGGAAGAAGGACTCCAGTTCCTGGATGATCTTGCCGTTGCCGCGCACCGGCCCGTCGAGGCGCTGCAGGTTGCAGTTGACGACGAAGGTCAGGTTGTCCAGACCCTCGTTGGCGGCGATCTGGATCTGTCCGCGGCTCTCCGGCTCGTCCATCTCTCCGTCGCCGAGGAACGCCCACACATGCTGATCGGAGGTGTCCTTGATGCCGCGGTCGTGCAGGTAGTGGTTGAACCGGGCCTGGAAGATGGCGTTCATCGGGCCCAGGCCCATCGACACCGTCGGGAACTCCCAGAAATGCGGCATCAGCCGCGGGTGCGGATACGACGGCAGGCCGCCGCCCGGATGGCTGTGCTCCTGGCGGAAGCCGTCAAGCTGATCGGCGCTGAGCCGGCCCTCGAGAAATGCGCGCGCATAGATGCCCGGCGACGCGTGGCCCTGGATGAAGACCTGATCGCCGCCGCCGGGATGGGACTTGCCACGGAAGAAGTGGTTGAAGCCGACCTCGTAGAGCGAGGCCGAGGAGGCGTAGGTGGAGATGTGCCCGCCGACGCCGACGCCCGGACGCTGGGCGCGGTGCACCATGATCGCGGCGTTCCACCGGATCCAGCGGCGGTAGCGTCGCTCCACCTCCTCGTCGCCTGGGAACCACGGCTCCATCTCGGTCGGGATGGTGTTGACGTAGTCGGTCGAGGTCAGCGCCGGGATGGCCACCCGTTGCTCGCCGGCCCGCTCGAGCAGGCGCAGCATCAGGTAGCGCGCCCTGGCGGAACCGGAGCGCGACAGCATGTCGTCGAAGGACTCGAGCCATTCCGAGGTCTCTTCGGGGTCGATGTCGGGCAGATAGGACGCGACACCTTCGCGAATGACCCGGACCCGCTCAGAATCGGTGGGACCCAGAGAGCTTCGGGCCCGGTCGTCGCTCGCGAACTCGGTGGTCAACTCGCACTCCTCGCTGTGGTGGCCGATCGGGTCCTATCGTGCCGCACGACGGGCGCTCGCGAGGCATTGTGGTCTGCGACGCGGAACGCGCGGGTGATGCGGCGCTTCGCACCGGAAGGCGGCCCACCCGGTAACGTCTGGGTCCGTGCAGATCACAAGCGCGGGCCGGGTACGCATCGGGGGGCTGGTGCTGGCCGGCGCCGCGTTGGCGGCGGGGTGCACGAGCGTCACCGGAGGCGATGCGACCGTCAACGCCGTCGACGCCCCCGCCTACCGAACGTCGGTGTCGCTGTCCTCGTCGCAATCGGCGGCCAGTGCCAGCGCCCGCGAATCGGAGCGGCAGGCCTCGATGACCATCTCGGCGGTGCACGCCACCTGTGAGACCCTCTCCACCAGCAGTGCCGATGCCATCGACGCGGTGAACGCATACGTGGGCGCCTTCAACCGAGAGGGCGGCGACGTGAAGACCACCGAGGGTCCGGCGGCGGATGCGCTCATCCAGAGCGCCGATGCGGTAGAGGGCAGCATCACCGAGGTGGTACCCCAAGAACTCAAGGACGCCTTCGGGGCCTGGATCGACGGCGCCCGCGAGGCAGCCGACGCGATCAGCCGCCAGGCCTCGCCCACGGAGTTCAACCAGATCATCGACTCCCTCAACGATGCCCGGTCCACCGCCCTGAGCCTCTGCGATGCCACCTACCGGTAAGCCACAAGCCGATAAGCCACCAGTTGGCCCACTGCGCGGCATTGATGGGACCTCGCGTGCGACGATATGGCGAATGCACGCGAGCAGGGAGGTGTGAGAGGTGGTCACCGCGGGTGACGGCGGGCGTAATCACGCCCAGCGGCTGGGCATCCAGAAGGATCAGGTCGTTCAGGAGTTGGGCTGGGACGAGGACTCCGATGACGACATCCGGGCCGACGTCGAGGAGGCCTGCGGGGGCGAACTCCTCGACGAGGACGCTGACGAGGTCATCGACGTGGTGCTGCTGTGGTGGCGCGACGACGACGGCGACCTCGTGGACCGATTGATGGATGCGATCGCCCCGCTGGCCGAGGACGGCGTCATCTGGGTGCTGACACCCAAGACCGGCAAGCCCGGCCACGTGCTGCCGGCCGAGATCGCCGAGTCCGCCCCGACCGCCGGGCTGATGCAGACGTCGTCGGCCAACCTGGGGGACTGGACCGGAAGCCGGCTCGTGCAGCCGAAGTCGAAAGCCGCTGGGAGGCGTTAGATGACACTGGCCGTCGGCGCGCAAGCTCCTGACTTCACCCTCAAGGACCAGAACGGCCAGCCCGTCACACTCAGTGACTTCCGCGGCAAGAAGAACGTTCTGCTGGTGTTCTTCCCGCTGGCCTTCACCGGCATCTGTCAGGGTGAGCTCGACGAGATCCGGGACAACCTGCCCGACTACGACAACGACGACACCACGACGCTGGCGATCTCGGTGGGTCCGCCGCCGACGCACAAGATCTGGGCCACCGAGAGCGGCTTCACCTTCCCGGTGCTGTCGGACTTCTGGCCGCACGGGGCGGTCGCCGAGGACTACGGCGTGTTCAACGCCAAGGCCGGCTTCGCCAACCGGGGGACCTTCGTCATCGACCGCACCGGGACGGTCCGCTTCGCCGAGTGCAAGGAGCCCGGCGAGGCCCGCGACCAGAAGGTCTGGACCGAAGCGCTGGACGCGGTCAAGGGCTGATCGGATTTCCTGACCCGTCTCGGAGACGGGTACCCTGCCGATGGTTCAGGGCGTGTAGCTCAGTGGTAGAGCTCTGGTTTTACACACCAGCGGTCGGCGGTTCGATACCGTCCACGCCCACTCGTTTCGCGGTCCGGGGCTATTTGGCCTTGTACTGAGGTACGACTTCCGGCGATGGGGTTTCGCAGACGACCTTGGACGACATTTCGTCGCACTGCGGGCCGGATCGCACGATGCCGTCCATGGCAGCTTTGAAACTGCCTTGCGTGCCGTCGGTGTCGACCTTCTCGTCGGATGACACCGAGGTGTTCATCGAAGGCGGGGCTGTCCCCGCCTTGGCGCTGGGGCTGGTGATCACCCCCGTCGCACTCAGACAGATCGCCGCGCCGGCCAGGGCTGCTGCGAATCTCGTTGTCGTCGAGATCTTTCGGGCTAGATGGGCAGGCATGAGTTCCTACTGTCCGGGTGCGGTGGTGGTCGTCGGCGCTGAATGGCCCAGGGTCTGGCCCAACCGCATGGTGGGAGCCACTGACGCGGTTGCGAGTCCGGTCGGAGCGCCCTTAGCCTGCAGCTCGACGGGAGTGCTTGCCGGGACGCCGGTATGGAAGGCCGTCGCTGCCAGCATCGCCGCCGCGCCGAGACCGCTGACGGCCGCCCATCGGCGAAGCGAACCGGGGTTTCTCTTCTTCATGCCACCTGTCTATCGGGCGAACATACAAAGTTGCTGTATGGGGACTGCGGGATACCTGGAAGCCCCTGCTGGTCGGCCATCATCGCGTAGTGCTGAGCGGATGGGGGGTGAGGTTTTCAAGTTCTGGTCCGGACTGTTCGCCGGCCGGTGCCCGAGCCGCTGTTGCTCGGGCGGAGGTGGAAGGCCGATACATCTGGATCGAGGCCGCGCGCGGCATACCTCAGTCTGACTACAGGGTCGCCAGGACGTGTTCGATTCTGGCCCTTGGTGACTCGACGCGAAACTCGGAGTGCACCACCACGACGTCACCGTCGTCCTGGGTGAAGTTCGCGTTGACCTCCCACGCCTGGTTGTAGCGGCCGACAAGGTCGCCAGGTAGGCGCAGTCGGCGTGCGGGTTCCACCGGCTGTCCGGTCCGGATGTCCAGGTGGTGTAGTTCCAGCGGATAGACGCCGGGCGGGTTGTTCTGGTTTCCCACATGCTTGATCAGCCAGACGGTGTCCTCGGTGCAGGCAAAGCTCTCCGAGCACAGCCAGTCCCGGCTCCATAAGGCCTGTCCGTCCGCGGCGATGGCCCACACCGCGTCGTTGTGTAGTGAGGCGCCCCGGTAGTGCTCGGCGCACACCTTGAGCAGCATCGCCCCGGGCAGTGCGAACACCTCGGCGTGGACCATGTCCAGGTCCCGGTCGCCATGGCTGACGTCGATGGACAACTCCCACGACGGAGGGACGGTCGTCAGGTGCAGCGCACCGGGATCGGGCGAGGAAACCTGGACCAGCAGCGAGTCCGAGGCGCGCCAGTTCGGACTGGGTTCGCCGTGCACCACCCTGGGCCTGCTGACCTGGGACATCGGCTACTCCCGCCTCGAGCGTCTGGGTAGCAGCGAGTCCTCTCCGTCGCGTGCTCCAGGGGTTTAGTATCACGGCAGGTAAGTGTCTTGATTGGGGGTCACCCGGATGCGTGGATCGGCGTGTGTTGGTCGCGTCGGCGGCTTGGCGATCGCACTGGGCATCGGGCTCGCCGGTGGGGTTGGGTTCGGAGTGGCGTCGGCGTCCCCGGCGGATACGGCCGCCGCTGACGACGCAGTGAGCGCACCGACGCGATCGTCCCGGCCGGCTCAGCGTCCGCGGTCCGCCGGTGCCGTCGGCCGTCTGCCCTCGGCCTCACCGGGCCGAAATGACTCGCCTGTCTCGGCGCCGGCATCGGATGTTGCGGCCTCTTCAACCTTGCGGCAGAACAACATCGGTGATCGTGCGCAACTGCCGACCGGCTCGTCGACGGCCGTCGCCGAAGCGACTCCGAAGGCCTAGGCACATGGTGCGCCCTCGGCGGCGCCTGCCGATGTGCCGGTGATCTCGTCATCGACGGCAACCTCGACCGGAGACGCGGCGTCGCAGGGTGCGGCGGGATCAGGACCGGGCCTGCCGCAGGACTCACCGCTGATGTGGGCGGTGTTGGCGGCCGCGCGTGAGCAGTTCGCGGGCACCGGCCGGCAGCGCAAGAGTCGTGCCGCCGCGGCGGCCGGGGCCAGGCCAGTCAGCACTCCGGCCACACCGGGCAACGGTTCCAACGGCAACGGCAACGGCAAAGGTCAGGGCAGTACCAACGGTCAGGGCGCAGGTCAGGGGGTGGGCCAGGGAGTCGGCGAGGGCAACGGCGGCGCCGGCACCTCACCGGGGAACTCCTCGTCTACGCCGTCGACGCCGAGCACCCCGTCGACGCCGAGCACCCCGTCGACGCCGAGCACCCCGTCGACGCCGACCACGCCGAGCACACCGTCGACGCCGACCACGCCCACGACGCCGACCACGCCCACGACGCCGGTGACCACCATTCAGCAGCCCTACGCGGCGGGCGAGGTCCTCATCGGCTGGGCGCCGGGAGCCAGCGCCACCGGACGCGCCCAGGCGCTGGCGATGATCCAGGCCCACGTCCTCGACCGCCTCGGCACCCAGGCGATGCTCAGGGCGGATCAGGGTGTGTACCGGCTGCAGGTGCCGGGCGGCACCGAGGCCGCGATCCGGGCGCTGTCGAACAACCCTGCGGTGGCCTTCGTCGAACCCAACTATCTGGTCTCGGTCGGTGGCACGCCCAATGACCCGTACTACATCAACGGGTCGCTATGGGGCATGGAAGGCGATGACACCCCCACCGCCTACGGGCCGTCGGGCACCACCAACCAGTTTGGTTGCGACGCCGAGGAGGCCTGGGGTCTGGGTTACACCGGCTCCCGCAATGTGGTGGTCGCCGTCCTCGACGAGGGTATGCAGATCACCCATTCCGACCTGGCGGCCAACATCTGGGTCAACCCCGGTGAAGTGGTCGGTGACGGACTCGACAATGACGGCAACGGTTATGTCGATGATGTCAACGGCTGGGACTTCTACCACCGCGACAGCACCGTCTACGATGCCGGCGAGGATGCGCACGGCACGCATGTGGCCGGAACCATCGGCGGTATCGGCAATAACGGCATCGGCGTGGCCGGCGTGTGCTCGAACGTCACGATCATTCCAGCGAAATTCCTTGGGCCGCAAGGTGGTTACATCTCCGACGCGATCACGGCGATGAACTATCTCGTGGACCTGAAGTCCCGCTACAACATCAACCTTGTCGCGGTGAACAACTCCTGGGGCGGTGGCGGCTACAGCAGCGCGATGCAGGGCGCCATCAACCGCGCGGCCAAGGCGGACATCCTCTTCGTCGCAGCAGCGGGCAACTCGAGCTCCAACAACGACACCACCGGAAACTGGCCGAGCAATTACAGCTCGCTGGTCGCCGCTCCCGACGAGACCGCCGCCAGTTACGAATCGGTGATCGCGGTGGCCTCGATCACGTCCACCGGATCGCTGTCGTCATTCTCCAGTTACGGGGCGACGACGGTGGATCTGGGCGCGCCCGGATCGGGGATCATCAGCAGTGTTCCCACCAATTCGTACGCCAACTACAGCGGCACCTCGATGGCGACTCCGCACGTGACCGGATCGATCGCGCTGTACGCGTCCTACAACACCAGCACCAACGCGGCCGGCCTGCGTGCGGCGATCCTCGGCAATACCAAAGCCACCACGTCGCTGGCGGGGCTGACTGCGACCGGTGGAAGGCTCAGCCTCGAGGGACTGTTCGGTGCGCCGACCACGCCCACACCGCCGCCGCCCACCCCGACCCCCGTCGCGACTTATGACCCGACGGTGGTGGGCATCTCCACACCGGCCAATGTGGTGACGCGCCGCAACGTGAACGTGTCCATCACCATCGGCAATCTGGGCAACACCGCGGCGCAGGCCACGGTTTCGCTGGCGGCCACCGGTGGCGCGGCCGGCGCGGGCACCACTGTGACCGTTCCGGCCGGCGGCAGGGTGACCACCACGATCCAGTGGAAGGCGCCCTCGATCCGTGGCACCTACACCCTGACCGCGACGACGGTGCTGGTCGGCGCAAGCCTTACCGATGCCAATACGGCCAATAACTCCGCATCGCTGAACATCACCGTCCGCTAGCGCGGGCGGGGGACCTCAAGTCCGTCCGGTATCGTGATCGGGGGCCAGCTGGATTTGCCAGCGGGTGCAGGAAGCGATTCGATCAGATGAGGGACGTGGTTATGGCCGGACCTGTTGGGGGCGAGTTTCCGCGGGGGCAGGAAGCCCTGCCGGTCTGCTGCACCGGTCGTTTGCTGCTTCGCTGCGCCGACCGCCCGGGGCTGGTTGCGGCCATCACGTCGTTCCTGGCCGATGCCGGCGCGAACATCATCTCGCTCGATCAGCATTCCACCGAGGAGACCGGCGGAGTGTTCATGCAGCGCACGATCTTCCATCTGCCCGGCCTGACCGCCGCCCGCGACGATCTCGAGAAGGCGTTCGTCGAGCAGATCGCCGGCCCGTTCGAGATGGACTTCCGGCTGACCGAAGCCACCAAACCCAAGCGTGTCGCCATCATGGCCTCCAAGGAGGACCACTGCCTGCTGGACCTGCTGTGGCGCGATCGGCGCGGTGAACTGGAGATGTCGATCGCGATGGTCATCGGCAACCATCCCGACCTCGCCGAACAGGTGCGGTTCTTCGGTGTGCCGTTCATCCACATCCCGGCCACCAAGGACATCCGCGCCGAGGCCGAGCAGCGCCAGTTGGATCTGTTGCGCGGCAACGTCGATCTGGTGATCCTGGCGCGCTATATGCAGATCCTGACACCGAGGTTCCTGGAGGAAGTCGGCTGCCCGGTGATCAACATCCACCACTCGTTCCTGCCGGCCTTCATCGGCGCCTCGCCGTACCGCAGGGCCAAGGAGCGCGGCGTGAAACTCGTTGGCGCGACTGCCCATTACGTCACCGAAGACCTCGACGAGGGTCCGATCATCGAACAGGATGTGGTGCGCGTCGACCACCGGCACAGCATCGAGGATCTGGTCCGGCTCGGCGCCGACGTCGAACGCGCGGTGCTCTCGCGCGCCGTGCAATGGCACTGCGAGGACCGGGTCGTCCGGTTCGACAACCAGACCGTCGTTCTCTAGGCCGGGCTCCTCAAGCCTCCTGCGCCACCAGCCGGCGGCGCACCTCGGCGGCCAGGTCCTCGGCGGACAGCTCACTGGGCGAGACCCGCACCTCGATCGGCAGCCGAACCTCATCGGCCGAAAGGTACGCCGCGGCCAGCAGCGCCTCGATCGGTGAGCGGCTGAACACCCGCGCCACCATGATCACCGTCTCGGCCTTCGGCCGGGTCTTGCCGTGCAGCCAGTTGCACACCGACAGCCGCCCGATGCCGATCCGCGCGGCGATCTGCGACTGTGTCTGGCCGGCGGCGATGCGGCGCAGATATTCCGGCCACGTCTCGCTTGACCTTGCCTCCGGTGAAGCGCCGACGACTGCGCCATCGATCACATAATCCATTTGTTTCCCCTCCCCGCCGACAACGATAGAGAGGGGGCCCGACAAAAAACCCCGGCCGGTTATGTCAGCAGCAGCCGCCGGCGTGACTCTTGAGGCTGGCGAAGTAGGCGTGCTCGCCCGGATCGGTGGCGCCGACCGCGCCGAGGAAGCGGGGGATGTCGATGCGTTCGCCGCCCAGCCAGGTCCCGTTGACCGTCGCGATATCGGCAAGCTGGACCGGGTCCACGGCGTAGGGGTCGGCGGCCAGTTCGGTGAAGTCGGCCAGCTTGCCCGGCGTGATCGACCCGACGAGGTTGTCCCGGAACAGGGTCCGGGCGGCGTTGATGGTGTGGGCGCGCAGCGCCAGATCCAGTGCCATCACCTGATCGCCGGCGTGCACCGCTCCCGAACTGGTGCGTCGAGTGACCGCGGTGGCGATGTTGAGGATCGGCGACGGCGGCGAGACCGAGCCGTCGTTGTGGAAGGACAGCGTCGCCCCGGACGCGGCGGCATCGCCGAAGGCCTGCCAGGGAGCGCCGAACTCGGGGGCGAACATCTGCCCGTCGAGCAGATCACCCCAGTAGTAGTACTGGAACGGCGACATCGACATATAGACCCCGAGGCCGGCCGCCCGGTTGAACTGCGGCCGCCGCCCCCCGCCGGCATGCTCGATGCGCCAGCGGTGATCGGTGCCGAGCAGTCCGTTGCGTTTGAGCGCCCCCTCATAGGCGTCCAGCGCCTGATCGATGGCCAGGTCGCCGTTGGCGTGGATGGCCATCTGCCAGCCTGCGCCGGCGGCCCGATCCAGGATCGCGGCAAGTTGAGCGGGCTTGTAGAGCAGCGACTGCGCCCCACCGGACGTCGCCGGGTTGATGCCGGCCCGTTCGGTGACCACGGTGTCCAGGTACGGGAACGAGGTGGCGATGTTGCCCACCCAGGGTGAGCCGTCGGTCCAGAGCTTGATGCCCTGTTTGACGACCATCTCCTTGCCGACCGCGAAGGTGATCGGGTCGGCGAAGGTCTTGTTGGTCGACACCTCGTACACGCTGACCCGCAGCGGGCATGACGGCGCCGCGGCCAGTGCCGTGTAGCCGGGCTTCATCGTCGCCTCGAACGCCATATCCGAGGTGGAGGTGTAGCCGGCCCGGGACATCGTGGCGTAGTACTGCGCCCCGGCTGCAAGCGGATTGCCCATCTTGTCCAGGATGGGACCGGTGACGATGAACAGGACCGGCAGTTCGAAGCCCTGACCGTCGAGGCTGCCGTCGGGCTTGCGGCCGAAGTGGCCGCCGACCGGATCGGCGGGGGGTGTGACGTCCCAACCGCGGGTCTTCATGAACGCGGTGTTGAAGTAGATGCCGTGACCGGAGTTGTCGGTGATGACGGCCACCCGGTCGCCGAAGATGCGGTCCAGTTCATCGACCTTCGGGGCGGGGCGCTCCTGCAGCAGTGCGTCGAAGCCGGAGAACAGCAGCGGCTGTGCGGGGTCGGTGCGTGCGATCGCCTGCGTGAACACCTGCTCGACACCGGCCCAGGTGGGCACCTTGAACGGGGTGATGTCGTTGACCGGCGGGTTGAGTGTGACACCGCTGAGCAGTGGGTGGCTGTGCGGTTCGATCAGTCCAGGCAGCAGCGCGGCGGCGCCGGTGTCGACGACCTCGGCGCCGGGCAGCGCCGCGCGGCACTCGTCGAGGGTCCCGACGGCCAGGATCCGGCCCCCCGACACGGCGACGGCTTCGGCCCTGGGCTTGCCCGGATCCATCGTGATGACGGTCCCGGCCGTGAGAATGCGATCAGCCATGAGGGGCAGTGTTACATGTGTGAGACGCTGCGGTGGTGAGATCGCTTGCGGCCGGGCTCGTGGCCGCCTACCTCGGCGATCTGATCTTCGGTGATCCCTCAAGGGGGCATCCGGTTGCCGGATTCGGGCGAACGGCCGACGCACTGGAAGCGCTCACCTACCGGGACAGCCGAACCGCGGGTGTCGTGCACACCGCCGCTCTGGTCGGCGCCGTGGTGGCCGGCGCAGCCGTGCTTCAGCGGGCGACCGGTGGTGCCGCCAGGCTCGTGGTCCTGGCGGTGGGCACCTGGGCAGCGCTGGGCGGTACGACGCTGGTGCGCACCGCGAACACGATGGCCGACCTGCTCGCCGCCGGTGATGTGGAGGGGGCCCGCGCCTTGTTGCCCTCGCTGTGCGGGCGGGACCCGAACTCGCTGGACGGGTCCGGTCTGGCCCGCGCGGCGTGCGAGTCGGTGGCGGAGAACACCTCGGACGCCACCGTCGCACCGCTGCTGTGGGCGGCGATCGCCGGGCTGCCCGGGGTGCTGGGCTACCGCGCGATCAACACACTGGACGCGATGATCGGGCACCGCTCACCTCGATACGCCCGATTCGGCTGGGCAGCGGCGCGACTCGACGATCTCGCCAACTACCCGGCGGCCCGGCTGACCGGTGCGCTGACCGTCGGCTGCGCGCCGCTGATCGGCGGTTCGCCGGGCGGCGCGCTGCGGGCCTGGCGACGCGACGCCCGGCGGCATCCGAGTCCGAACGCGGGGGTGGCCGAGGCGGCCTTCGCCGGGGCGCTGGGCTTGCGACTCGGCGGGCCCACCCAGTACGGCCATCAGTTGGAGATCCGTCCGACGCTGGGTGACGGTCACCCGCCGGAGGTCGAGGACCTGCGCCGGACCGCGCGGTTGTCCAGGCTGGTTCAATCCGGCGCGGTCGTGGTCGCCGTACTGCTCACGGGCGCCGGCCGTAGCGGTCGGCGAGTTTTTCCTCGGTCGTGAGCGGCGCCGGGGGACCGCCGGCGGCGTCCTTGCGGACGGCCGCCTCCCGGCGGCGGGTCCGGACCTCAGTGAGCACGAAGTAGCCGAGGCCGATCGGGGCCAGTATGCCGAACGCGATCCACTGGATGCCGTAGGACAGGAACGGCCCGGCGTCGAGCTGGGGCAGGGCGAGCGCGCCCAGTCCTCCCGGTTGGTCGTCGACCAGTTGCAGGTACGAACCGGTCAGCGGTGTGCTGGTGAGCGCTGCGATCTGCCGGGTGTCGATGGCGTACACCTGCTGGACACCGCCCTCGCGGAACGGTTGTTTGTCACCGGTCGGGGCCGTCTCCGAATCGCGTACCCGCGCCGTGACGGTGACGGTTCCGGCTGGGGGGTCGGGGATGGCCGGGACTCCGGTCACCTGAACCGGCCGCACATATCCGCGGTTCACCAGAACCGTCGGGCCGTTCCGCACCGCGAACGGGGTGAGCACCTCGAATGCCGGCGCGCCGTCGATGACACGCAGCCGGGCCAGAACGGTGGCGGCGGGCAGGTAACGGCCCGTCGCGGTGACCCGCCGCCACTGTGCGTCTGGCGCGACCGAATCCTGTTGGGGCAGAACCGTTGTAACCGAAACCAGATCGGCCGACAGTGACGCCTGAATCTGGTTGTTCTCCCGACTGGTGCGGGTGTTCTTGCCCAGCTGCCACGGCGCCAGCACGGTGAAGCACAGGTAGGCGAAGGCCACCACGACAAGGCTCAGTGCGAGCCAGCCCGCCCAGCGCCGCATCAGTTCACCGAACCTTGTCCGGCCAGCCGGTCGTCCACCCAGGAATGCAGACCCGGCAGGGCCGCGTCGATGACGCCGAAGACCTCTTCGAAGTCGGCGTGGTCGCCGTAATAGGGATCCTCGACGTCAGGAACATGCGCCCCCGCTCGCGGATCGAACGAGCGCATCATCCGCAGGCGTTCGGGTTCCACGCCCCAATCGGTCAGAATGCGGAAATGGTTGCGGCCCAACGCGATCACCAGATCGGCGCCCAGATGCTCCTCGCCCACCTGCGCTGCCCGGTGGTCGGTGGGATAGCCGCGCTCGCGCAGCACCCGTACCGCGCGTTCGTCGGCCTCGGACCCGATGTGCCAGCCGCCGGTGCCGGCGCTGCTCACCCGGACCACCTCGGACAGGCCGCGTTCGGCGATCTGATGGGCGAAAATCTTCTCGGCCATCGGGGACCGACAGATGTTGCCCGAACAGACGAATGTGATGTGCAACCGCTCAGTCACCGGCCACTCCCAGCGCCGTGCGCAGTTCATCGACCGTCGCAACCGAGGTCAGCGGCTGGATCGATCCGGCCCCGGTGAAATCGCCGGCGCCGTAGCCCCACTCGACGACCACCGTCTCGATGCCGTGCTCGGCGGCGCCCACCACGTCGTGTTCACGGTCACCCACCATGATCACCCGGTCGGGCAGTCCTCCGAGCTGAGCCAGCGCATGGCTGAGCACCTCGGCCTTGGTCGCCCGGCTGCCGTCCGCGGTGGCTCCGGCGATGACCTCGAAGTGCCCGGCGATACCGAAGTGCTCGAGGATCAGCCGCGCGGTCTGCTCGACCTTGGAGGTCGCCACCGCCAGCCGGATGCCGGCGCCGCGAAGATCGGCCAGCAGCTCGGCGATCCCGTCATAGAGGCTGTTCATCGCCCAGCCCCGGCTGACGTAGTCGGCGCGATAGGCGCTCAGCGCCTCGCCGGCACGCTCGTCGAGGCCCAGGGTGGCCAGAGTGTCCTGGATCGGCGGCCCCACCACGCGTGCGGCGAGGTCACCGGTGGGCACCTCGGCCCCGACAGCGGCCAGCGCGTGGCAGAAGCTGGCCACGACGCCCTCGGCGGAATCGGTCAGCGTGCCGTCGAGGTCGAAGATCACCAACTGCGCCGTCACCGCTCCATTGTCGCGCACTAGTGTTGCGCGGGTGAGTGGCGTGCGCTTAGCCGAGATCATCGATGTGCTGGACGCCGCCTATCCGCCGGCGCTGGCCCATGACTGGGACTCGGTCGGTCTGGTGTGCGGCGATCCCGACGACGTCATCGGATCGGTGACCGTCGCCGTCGACCCCACCGCCGCCGTCGTCGACACCGTCGGACAGCGTGGCCTGCTGCTGGCCCACCACCCGCTGCTGCTGAGGGGGGTCGACACCGTCGCGGCGAGCACCCCCAAGGGGGCGCTGATCCACAAGCTCATCCGCAAGGGCGCGGCACTGTTCACCGCCCACACCAATGCCGACGCCGCAAGCCCGGGGGTCTCCGACGCACTTGCGCAGCGGTTGGGACTCACGGTGGAGGCGGTGCTCGATCCGGCCTCCGGCGGATCTGCTCTGGACAAGTGGGTGGTCTTCACACCGCCCACCGACTCCGAGGCGGTTCGGGCCGCCCTGTTCGCGGCCGGGGCCGGGCGCATCGGTGACTACTCGTGCTGCAGTTGGACCGCGACCGGCACCGGGCAGTTCCTGCCCGAGCAGGGTGCCGCCCCGGCCATCGGGGCGATCGGGGAGATCGAACGGCTGACCGAGGACCGCATCGAGGTGATCGCACCCGCGGCCATCCGACCGGGGGTGCTGGCGGCGATGCGCGCGGCGCACCCGTACGAGGAACCCGCCTTCGACGTGTTCAGTCTCGCGCCGTTGCCGGCCGGGGTGGGGATCGGACGGATCGGCGCGCTGCCCACCCCGCAACGTTTCGCCGACTTCGTCGCCCGGGTGCGTGCGGCGCTACCGGAGACCACCTGGGGGGTTCGCGGCGCCGGTGATCCCGACGCGTTGATCTCCCGGGTGGCGGTCAGCGGCGGCGCGGGGGACGCACTGCTGGGCGCTGCCGCCAGCGCCGGGGTGCAGGCCTACGTCACCTCCGATCTGCGCCACCATCCCGCCGATGAGCATCGCCGCCGCAGTGACGTCGCCCTGGTAGACGTGGCGCACTGGGCCAGCGAGTTCCCGTGGTGCGAACAGGCCGCCGCGCTGCTGGTCCGGCATTTCGGTGATGCGCTGCCGGTCACCGTGTGTCCGTTGCGAACTGATCCCTGGAATATCGAGATATGAAAGCCGGACATGAAAAGTGAAGTAGCACAGCAACGTTCACTGCTGAGTCTCGCCGAGGTCGACGCGGAGCTGGGCCGGCTGGCGCACCGCGCCGCTCATCTTCCCGAGCAGCAGCGCTACGACCAGGCGCTGGCCGAGCAGCGCGAGGCGGCCGACCGGCTCGGTGTTCTCGGAATCGCACTGGAGGACATCGACGCCGAGATCGCCAAACTGGAGGGTGAGGTCGACGCGGTGCGCAAGCGCGAGGACCGGGACCGGGGTCTGCTCGACGGCGGGTCGGTCAGCGACTCCAAACAACTCGAGGAACTCCAGCACGAACTGGGCACCCTGGAGCGTCGGCAGAGTTCTCTGGAGGATGCTCTGCTCGAGGTGATGGAGCGCCGCGAACAACTGGCCGCCGAGCAGGCGCAGGCCCGGGCCCGGCTCGATGAGTGTGATACCGAAGTCGACGCTGCGCGCCTGGCCCGCGATGAGGCCCTCGTCGGTGTCGAGGAGGGGCGCACCGAACGCGCCGCCCATCGCGCCGGACTGGTCGCGACCCTCGACTCCGCACTGGTGGACCTGTACGAAAACCGCCGCGCGGCATCGGGTGTCGGAGCAGGGCGCCTCGAGGCCGGCCGATGCGGCGCCTGCCGCATCGAGTTGGACCGCGGTGAGATCGGCCGGATCACCGCGGCGGAGCCCGACGAGGTGCTGCACTGCCCGGAGTGCCGGGCCATCCTGGTGCGCCCGTGAGAGTTCTCATCTCGTGAAAGTCCTCATCGAAGCCGACGGCGGATCGCGCGGCAACCCCGGGCCGGCCGGATTCGGCTGTGTGGTCTGGTCGGCCGACCACGCCACCGTGCTGGCCGAACACGGCCAGGGAATCGGGATCACCACCAACAACGTCGCCGAATACCGCGGGCTGATCGCGGGACTGGAGGAGGCCCGCCGGCTCGGTGCCACCGAGGTCGCCGTGGCGATGGATTCCAAACTGGTCGTCGAGCAGATGAGCGGGCGCTGGAAGGTGAAGCACGCGGGGTTGGCGGAGTTGCATCAGCAGGCCCGCGCGCTGGCCTCCACCTTCGCCTCGGTGACGTACTCGTGGATTCCGCGGGAGCGCAACAAACATGCCGACCGGCTGGCCAACGAGGCAATGGACTCCGCTGCCGGCAATCCTGTCGACTCAGTTGCAGATCCGCCACCGTCGGCGGTCGCGGTTCCTGCTGCTGAGTGGACCGGAAACCGCGGCGGCCCCACCCGGTTCCTGCTGCTGCGCCACGGGCAGACCGAACTGTCGGTTGCGCGCAAGTACTCCGGCCGGGGCAATCCCGAGCTGACCGACGTCGGTCTGCGTCAAGCCGCGGATGCCGCGCGCTATCTCGGTGGCAAGGGTGGTATCTCGGCTGTCATCACTTCGCCGTTGCAGCGGGCCCACGCCACCGCCGCAGCCGCCGCCGACGCACTGGGACTGCCGGTGCAGGTCGACGACGATCTCATCGAGACCGACTTCGGCGAATGGGAGGGCCTGACCTTCGCCGAGGCGGCCGAACGTGACCCGGATCTGCACGGCCGCTGGCTGCGCGACACCGGTCTGCGGCCGCCGGGCGGGGAGAGTTTCGAGGAGGTGCAGAGCCGCATCGAACGGTCCCGGGACCGGATCATCGCCGAACACGGACCGTCGACCGTACTGGTGGTCTCGCACGTGACACCGATCAAGACCCTGCTGCGGCTGGCGCTGGGTGCGGGCACCAGCGTGCTGCACCGTCTGCATCTGGACCTCGCCTCGCTGAGCATCGCCGAGTTCTATCCGGACAACGGCGCCTCGGTGCGCCTGGTCAACGACACGTCGTATCTGAGGGGATGAATGTCGCAGTCGGCACGGGAAGTCTGGGAAGAGCACTACGGCGCCAAGCCACAGGTGTGGAGCGGACGGGTCAACGCACGCCTGGCCGAGATCGCCGCAGACCT
Source organism: Mycobacteriaceae bacterium (assembly GCA_029977845.1). Classification (GTDB taxonomy): domain Bacteria; phylum Actinomycetota; class Actinomycetes; order Mycobacteriales; family Mycobacteriaceae; genus Mycobacterium. Next base: position 64,203 of record JAPOKC010000009.1, read on the forward strand.
GCCCGGCGGCCGCGCACTGGACCTCGGTTGCGGGGAGGGGGCCGACGCGATCTGGCTGGCCGAGCACGGCTGGACGGTGACCGCCGTCGACGTCTCGGCCACCGCGCTGGAACGCGGGCGCGCGGCCGCCCGTGAGCGTGGGGTGGGTGAGCGGATCGACTTCGTCGAGCACGATCTGGACGGCAGCTTTCCGGCGGGCGAATTCGATCTGATCTCGGCGCAGTTCCTGCACAGCCCGGTGGAGAAGGACCGGGTGGCGATCCTGCGCCGGGCCGCCGCGGCGGTGGCACCGGGTGGGACCCTGCTGATCGTCGACCATGCCGCCGCGCCGCCGTGGGCCACCAGGATGCACGACCACGTGTTCCCGTCCGCCGATGAGGTACTCGCCGGACTGGACCTCGATCCCGCCGGGTGGGCGCCGGTCCAGGTCGGATCGGTGGAACGTGAGGTGGTGGGACCGGATGGGCAGCCGGCCGTGCTGACGGATAACGTGATCAGGATTCGACGGGGAGCAATCGTGGACACCAACCAAGCAGGGCTGCGCGACGCCGTCACCCGGCGCCTGCACCGCCGCGGTGTGGTCAAGGGCGAGATCGTGCTGCCGGCCGTGCCGGGCATGGTCGAGGAGTACGTCACCACCCTCGATGAGACGTTCAAGGCGATCGGGGTGCATTTCTCCCAGGCCGATTTCGATCACATGCGCGGCATCCTGCGGGCCCAACTCACCGAGGCGTATGCGGCCTCACCGCGATCCGACATCGTCATCAGCTACGAATCCCCGGTCGGTCTCACCGCCAGCTATACGATCAACACGCGCTGGTACACCGTGGCCGGCGCCTACGACAACTGGATCGCCACCCGCGAACCCCCGCTGTTCGGCACCGAGCCCGACGCCCGGGTGTGGGACCTGGCCTGCGAGGCGCCCGACCCGGGCGAGTTCCGGGTGCTCGACATCGGCGCCGGAACCGGCCGCAACACCCTGGCGCTGGCCCGCCGCGGTCACCCGGTCGAGGCGGTGGAGATGACCGGTGGATTCGCCGACATCATCCGCGCCGAGGCGGCCAAGGACTCGCTGAACGTCAAGGTCATCCAGCGCGATGTGTTCGCGACCCTGGACGACCTGCGCACCGATTACTCGCTGATCCTGCTCTCGGAGGTGGTGTCGGACTTCCGCAGCACCGAACAGTTGCGCGGACTGCTCGAACTGGCGGCGCACTGCCTGGCTCCGGGCGGGCGGCTGGTGTTCAACATCTTCCTGGTCAAGGACGGTCACACCGTCGACGACGCCGGGCGGGAGTTCGGCCAGCAGGCCTACACCTCGATCTTCACCCGGGCGGAGCTGACGCAGGCGTTGTCCGGCCTGCCGCTGGAACTGGTCGACGACGACTCGGTCTACGAATACGAGAAGGCGCACGTCCCCGCCGACAAATGGCCTCCCACCAGCTGGTATGAGAACTGGACCAGCGGCCTTGACGTGTTCGACGTGCCCCGCGAACAGTGCCCGATCGACATGCGCTGGTTGGTGTTCCGCAGGGAGTGGCAGGCGCCTTAGTGGCAAACCGTAGTTAGAATCAGGTGCGGACGAGTTGGCCGGGCGGCCGCGGCCCCTCGGGGTCGAGGAAAGTCCGGACTTCACAGAGCAGGGTGATTGCTAACGGCAATCCGGGGTGACTCGCGGGACAGTGCCACAGAAAACAGACCGCCACCGGCGCAAGCCGGCGGTAAGGGTGAAACGGTGCGGTAAGAGCGCACCAGCATTCCGGGTGACCGGGATGGCTCGGTAAACCCCACCCGAAGCAAGGCCAAGAGGCCGCGCGCAAGCGCGGCTGCGCAGGCGCTCGAGGGCTGCTCGCCCGAGCCTGCGGGTAGGCCGCTCGAGGTACCCGGTGACGGTGTGCCCAGATGGATGGTCGCCCCCGTGTTGCACGGGACAGAATCCGGCTTACAGGCCAACTCGCCCGCCCCATCGCCCACCCTCTTCGGGATGGCGTCAGCGACGGACGGTGCGGCGCAACTTCGCCAGCGCGGCGTCGAGCTGCTGCCGACACTCGCGGGCCAGCTCGGCCTCCTGCTGGTAGAGCAGGCCGTAGGTGAAGGTGTCCTCGCCGGCCGCGTGCGCGAGCGTGGCTTCGCGCAGCAGATGGTTGCGGCTCACCACACTGTCCTGGTGCTCACCGAGCAGAGTCTGTATGGCCTTGGCCCGCTCCGACACCCTGGCGGCACCCGTTGCCGCCGCGACATAGCGAAGTCGCTTGGCGGCCTTGCGGATTCGGTGTAGTGCTTCATCGCGTTCGTCCCGAGTCCCGCCGTCGCGCGCCGCCACCGATTTCTTGACGGCCTTGCGCAGCCGGTCATAGCTCGAGGCGATGGTGGTGGGTGGGTGCTGGTCGTCCGGCTCCGGCACGGGCGTGTAGACGAGCTCGTCGAGGGCGTCGAGCAGTCGGAAGTAGCGCGGTGAGCGCATCGCCTTCAGCGATCGGTTCAGTCCGGTGTGATACCGCTGCCAGGCGCCCCGCACCAGGCGTTCGCGGACCGGGCCACGCACCAGATCCGGGGGCAGCGCGTCCAGTGCCGCGCCGTAACGGTCGGCGAGCACCTCGGCATCGCGGGCGGCCCCCAGCACCGCGGCCAGTTCGCGAAGCTCGGACAGGATCGTCGAATCGTCGGTCAGGCCGAAGGCGTCCCCCGAGGCCTGCAGCAGGCTGCGGATCTGGCGGATGGTGACGCGCATCTGATGCACCGCGTCGTCGGCATCTGCCCGAACCGCACGGTCCCACTCCAGCAGCAGGGAGATCTGTTCGGCCACCGCGCGGTGCACCGGATCCGACGGGGGTTCCCGGTCCGGGGCGGTCAATCCCAACGTCTTGGCCAGTTTCGACCCGTGCGCGGCCGGTACGGCGCCGGCATCGTGCAAGCGATGGCCAAGCCGTTCGAGGACGGCGCTGCCGTCCTCGAGGGTGCCGTCGACCAGTTCGAGTTCCCATTCCCGCCAGCCCTGCTCGGTGAGCACGTGGCCGTCGGTGATGTCAAGCGATGATGTCGTCACCCGGTCATCGCAGAACTCCGCCAGCGGGGAGCCGCCGTGGGCATAGACCCTCGTGACCTCGCGGGCCGTAGTGATCCGGGCCACCGGCACCAGCGGCCGATCCCGCACGATGGCGCGGACGGTGTCGAGCAGCTCCTCGGGTACGGCGTCGCCGTCCGGGCCCAGAGGCGTTCGGATCTCGGTCCGGGCCCGCTTGCCGGGCAGTTTGAGATGCCAGCCGGCATCCTCGCCGCCGGTCCGCCGGCGCAGGGTCACCAGGTTCGCCGACAGGTCATAGCCCGGGGTGTCGAAGTAGATCGCTTCGAGCCGCTGGATCGGCAGCTTCTCGGTACGTCCGACGGCCGCAAGGCCATCGAAGGACGGGAACACCGTGGTGTCGGTGACGTCGAACTTCTGCTCGATCTCGGTATGGCGCGACGGTGCGCGTCCTTTACCCATGCCGGACAGGGTTGCACACCAAGGTGAACGGCGGGGCTACGGTTCCCGTTGTGAGCGATTACCAGACCCTGATCTTCGAGCAGTCCGGCCCCGTCGCGCGGATCGCGCTGAACCGCCCGGACGCCGCCAACGGGATGAACGACGTGATGACCCGCGAACTGGCGGCGGTGGCCCGCCGGTGCGACGGTCCGGCCACCAAGGCCGTGGTGATCACCGGTGCGGGCCGGTTCTTCTGCGCCGGGGGCGACCTCAAGGCGGTCGCGACCTCACCGATGGGGCCCGGTCCGTTCGTGAAATCCATCGCCGACGACCTGCACCGCGCGCTGTCGACCTTCGCCCGGATGGACGCGGTGCTCATCACGGCGGTCAACGGGATGGCCGCCGGAGCCGGGTTCAGCCTGGGTATCGCCGGCGACCTGGTGCTGGCGGCCGAGTCGGCCAAGTTCACCATGGCCTACACCAAGGCCGGGCTCAGTCCGGACGGCGGAGCCACCTTCTACCTGCCGCGGATCGTCGGGCTGCGGCGGGCGCAGGAACTCATGCTGACCAACCGCACCCTGAGCGCGGCGGAGGCCGCGGAGTGGGGACTGGTCAACGAGGTGGTGCCGGACGGCGCACTGGACGAGGCGGCGCAGGAGTTGGCGCACAGGATGGCGGCCGGCGCCCGCGGTTCGGCGGGCGCGGTGAAGAAACTGTTGCTGATGTCGTTCGCGAACGGTCTCGAGGAGCAACTGGAACACGAGTCGCGGCAGATCGGGCAGTGCGCGGACAGTCCTGACGGCCGGGAAGGCGTGGACGCCTTCCTGTCCAAGCGCGCGGCCGTCTTCGGCTAGAAGCTGTGCTCCTCGGCGGGGAACGCACCGCTGGCCACCTCGTCGGCGTATTGCGTTACCGCACGGCGTAATTCAGCGCCGACATCGCCGAAGCGCTTGACGAATTTGGCGGTCTTGCCGCCGGTGAGACCGGCCATGTCCTGCCACACCAGCACCTGTGCGTCGCAATGCGGCCCGGCGCCGATGCCGACCGTCGGGATGGTCAGCTTGCCGGTGATCTGGGTGGCCAGTTCGGCCGGAACCATCTCCATCACCACCGCGAAAGCACCTGCCTCCTGAACGGCGATCGCGTCGTGGATGGTCTGCTCGGCGGCGTCGCCGCGACCCTGGACCTTGAACCCGCCCAGACTGTTGACGCTCTGCGGGGTGAAGCCGACATGGGCCATCACCGGGATGCCGGCGGCGGTCAGGGTGGCGATCTGATCGGTCACCCGCTCGCCGCCCTCGAGCTTGACGGCGTGCGCGCCGGACTCCTTGAGGAACCGGGTCGCGGTGGCCAGCGCCTGGGCCGGGCCGCCCTCGTAGGTCCCGAACGGAAGATCTGCGATCACCAGCGCGTGCTCGGCGCCGCGGACGACGCCGCGCACCAGCGGGATGAGTTCGTCCACGGTGACCGGCACGGTGGTGTCGTAGCCGTAGACGACGTTGGCGGCCGAGTCGCCGACGAGCAGCACCGGGATGCCGGCCTCGTCGAAGAGTCGCGCGGTGGAGAAGTCGTAGGCGGTGAGCATGGCCCACCTGTGCCCCTCGGTCTTCCACTTCTGAAGGTGGTGGGTGCGTATCTTGGTGCGCGGTGCGGTTTGTGGGTTCGTGCCGTAGAGCGTCTGCTCGGACATAGCTGTTTCCATTCGTCGGATCGATCCTCGTGGCCCTTGTGCCGGGTCCCCGGGTTCGTAAGACCCTTCAAGTGTGCCACCGCGGAGAGCCCGGGGGAACGTCGGTCAAAGTGCGGTTTCTCACACCGTGGCGCCCCTAGCATCGCCTGATGGACCAACTTCAGCGGCTCAGCGGCCTCGACGCGAGTTTCCTGTACCTGGAAACCTCCACCCAGCCGTTGCACGTGTGTTCGGTGCTGGAACTGGACGCCTCCACCATTCCCGGTGGCTACAGCTTCGTTTCCATGCGTGAGGAACTGTCCCGCCGGCTGGCCGCGATCCCCAGCTTCCGGGAGAAACTGGCCAACAGCTTCCTCAACCTCGACCATCCGGTGTGGGTGGAGGACGAGGAGTTCGACCTGGAACGCCACGTCCACCGGGTGGGACTGCCCGCGCCGGGCGGGCGCGCCGAACTGGCCGAGATCTGCGCCCACCTGGCCTCCCTGCCCCTGGACCGCCGCCACCCGCTCTGGGAGATGTGGGTCATCGAGGGGCTGGACGGCACCGACGCCCGCCAGGGCGGCCGGCTGGCGGTCATGACGAAGATCCATCACGCCGCCGTCGACGGAGTCACCGGTGCCGATCTGATGTCACAGCTGTGCAGCACCGAACCGGATCCCCCGGCGCCCGAGCCGGTTGCGGCCAGTCGCAACACCAACCCGCTACGGATCGCCGTCGGCGGTCTGGCCCACTTCATCACCCGCCCGATCGCCCTGGCCACCAGCGTGCTGCCCGAGACGGTGAACACCGTCATCGACACCGTCAAACGGGTGACCGGCGGCGGCCCGTCGATGGCCGCGCCGTTCGCCGCACCTCCGACCCCGTTCAACGCCAGCATCACCGCGCAGCGCAACGTGGCCTTCGCCGAACTCGACCTCGAGGACATCAAGACCGTCAAGAACCACTTCGGGGTGAAGGTCAACGACGTGGTGATGGCGATGGTGTCCGGTGTGCTGCGCAACTACCTGCTCGAGCGCGGCGCACTGCCGCAGACCCCACTGGTGGCGATGATCCCGGTCTCGGTGCACGAGCGCTCCGACCGCCCGGGCCGCAATCAGGTGTCGGGCATGTTCTCCAGCCTGGAGACCCAGATCGCGGATCCGGCGCAGCGGCTGGCGGCGATCGCGGAGGACAACAGCGCCGCCAAGGAGCACAGTTCGGCGATCGGCGCGACGCTGCTGCAGGACTGGAGTCAGTTCGCCGGCCCGGCGTTGTTCGGCGTGGCGATGCGTCTCTATGCCAGCAGCAATCTGACCGAGACCCGCCCGGTGCACAACCTGGTGGTGTCCAATGTGCCGGGCCCGCAGGTGCCGCTGTACTTCCTGGGCGCCGAAGTGCAGGCGATGTATCCGCTCGGCCCGATCTTCCACGGCGCGGGCCTGAACATCACCGTGATGTCGCTCAACGGCAAGCTCTACGTGGGGCTGATCTCGTGCCCGCAACTGATGCCGGATCTGTGGGAGATGGCCGACGGTTTCGCCGCCGGGCTTGCCGAACTGGTGGACGCCTCCCGCTGAGCACACCCCACGTGAGCAGGCGTGACGGGGCCTGCCGCCGCGCTCATGGCACCATGATCGCCATGAGGCTGCACCCCGTGTCTTCCTGGCGACCGCGCGCGGTCCGCACTGCCGTGGTGCTTCCCGCTGTCGCGGCCCTGCTGGCAGCCGCCGGGTGCAGCACCGTCGTCGGCGGCAAGGCGGTGCTGGCGGAACCCAAGATCGGACAGCCGGTGGCGTGGGGATCGTGCCGGCACGCCGGTGGCGGGGGCGAGTCGCTGCCTGTCCCGGCTGGGGCGCAGTGCGGCAGCATCGCCGTTCCGATCGACTACGCCAACCCTGACGGCCCGCCCGCCGAGCTGGCGATGATCCGTTTCCCGGCCACCGGGGAGAAGATCGGTTCGCTGCTGATCAACCCGGGCGGCCCGGGGGAGTCGGGTATCGAGGCGGCGGCGAGCCTGATCGAGACCATGCCGTCGAGTGTGCGCAAGCGTTTCGATCTGGTCGGCTTCGACCCGCGCGGGGTCGGGGCATCGACCCCGGCGCTGTGGTGCAACTCCGATGCCGACAACGACCGGCTGCGCGCCGACCCGCAGGTCGACTACAGCCCCGAGGGAGTGGCGCACATCGAGGGCCTGACCAAGGAATTCGTCCAGCGCTGCGTGGACAAGATGGGCACCGCCTTCCTGTCGAACGTCGGAACCACCAGTGTCGCCAAGGATCTCGACGCGCTGCGCGCGGCGGTGGGAGACGAGAAGCTGAACTATCTCGGGTTCTCCTACGGCACCAGGATCGGTGCGGCCTACGCCGAGATGTTCCCGGAGAAGGTGCGGGCGATGATCCTCGACGGCGCGGTGGACCCCAACGCCGATCCGATCCAGGCTGATATCGATCAGGCCGAGGCTTTCCAGAAGGCGTTCAACGATTACGCCAAGGATTGCGCCAATGATTCCGAATGCCCACTCGGTGACGATCCGGACAAGGCGGTCGAGGTCTACCGCAGCTTGGTCGATCCGCTCGTGGACAATCCGATGCAGACGCGTGACCCCCGCGGTCTGAGTTATCCCGATGCGATCGTCGGCACCATCATGGCGCTGTATTCGCCGAACCTGTGGCGGCATCTGACCCGTGGCCTGACCGAGATGACCGACGGCCACGGCGACACCATGCTCGCGCTGGCGGATATGTACATGCGCCGCGATCAGCAGGGCCACTACTCCAACGCCACCGACGCGCGAGTTGCGGTCAACTGCGTCGATCAACCAGCGGTCACCGACCGCGACAAGGTGATCGAGGAGGATCGCCGGTTGCGTGAGGTCGCTCCGTTCATGAGCTACGGCGAGTTCACCGGACACGCTCCGCTGAGCACGTGTGCGTTCTGGCCGGTGCCGCCGACGAGCACGCCGCATCTTGCCTCAGCACCCGGGCTGCCGCCGATCATGGTGATCTCGACCACCGGTGACCCGGCGACCCCGTATCAGGCCGGCGTCGACTTGGCCAGGCAACTCGGCGGAGGGTTGTTGACGTTCAACGGGACTCAGCACACGGTGGCCTTTCAGGGGCAGCAGTGCGTCGACGACTTCGTCGCGGCCTACCTGATCGATTTGAAGCTGCCGCCCGAAGGCGCCGCCTGCTGAAAATGCTGCGCTTCCGAGACCGACGTGTGACCGTTCGGCGCCGCTGACCGTTGACTTCGCGTGTCACGATGGCCGCCATGACACGCACGAGTCGAGTCGGCTCGGCATCGCTGGTCCACGGGTTGTTCTGTACCGCTATGGCGGTCATCGTCGCGACCGGACCGGCGGCCGCGACTCCCGGACAGGCTGCGCCCAAGACCACCTGGAAGGGGTGCGAGGACGTCGTCTCCGACGCCTATCTGCCGACCGCCGTGTGCACCTCCGTTCCTGTTCCGATCGATCCGGCGAATCCCGCTGGGCCACAGGCGCAATTGGCCGTCATCAAGATTCCCGCGACCGGCAAGCGGATCGGCTCACTGCTGATGAATCCCGGCGGCCCCGGCGCATCGGCGGTCGACGCGGTCGTCGGACTGTCCGACGCGATCTCGGGCAGTACGGTCAGTGAGCATTTCGACCTCGTCGGCTTCGACCCGCGCGGTGTGGGACATTCCACGCCGGAGATCCGCTGTCGCACCGATGCCGAGTTCGACGCGTGGCGGCGTGAGCCGATGGTGGACTTCAGCCAGGCCGGGGTGGCCGTCATCGAACAGCTCTATCGCAACCTGGCGCAGAACTGCCTTGCGCGGATGGGCAAGTCGTTCCTCGCCGGTGTCGGAACCGTCACCACCGCAAGGGATATGGATGCCGTTCGCCAGGCTCTCGGCGAAGAACAGATCAACTATCTCGGCTTCAGCTACGGCACACAGTTGGGGTCTTCCTACATCGAGCAGTTCCCGAACCGGGTGCGCACCATGGTTCTCGACGGCGCCATCGACCCTGCGCAGAATCCGATCGACTCGCTGGTCGAGCAGATGGCCGGGTTCCAGGTGGCGTTCAACGACTATGCCGCCGACTGTGCCAAGTCACCGTCCTGCCCGCTGGGAACCGACCCGGCCCAGTCGGTGAACCGGTTTCACCAGTTGGTCAATCCGTTGGTCTTCAAGCCAGGGCCGACCGCGGACCCGCGCGGATTGAGCTACGCCGACGCCATCACCGGAACGGTCAACGCGCTGTATGCCCCGCAGTACTGGAAGTACCTCACCAGCGGGCTGATCGGTCTGCGTCGCGGAACCGAGGCCGACGACCTGCTGATACTGGCCGACGAGTACCAGGATCGGGACGAGGACGGTCACTACAGCAACGGACAGGATGCGTTCAACGCGATCCGCTGCGTGGACGAGCCGACCCCGAGCGATCCCGCGGTGTGGGCCGAGGTGGACAAGCGCACCCGCGAACGCGCTCCGTTCCTGTCCTACGGATCCTTCACCGGCTTCGCCCCGCGCGATCTGTGCGCGTTCTGGCCGGTGCCGGCGACCTCGGCGCCGCATCAGGTGGCACCGGCCCCGCCGGGCACCGTCGTGGTGGTGTCGACGACTCATGACCCGGCGACGCCGTATCAGGCCGGAGTGGACCTCGCCCGCCAGCTCGCCGCGCCGCTGATCACCTTCGACGCCACCCAGCACACCGCGGTGTTCGACGGCGACGCGTGCGTCGACGACGCGGTGGAGCGGTTCCTGGTCGACCGGGTGGTGCCGGGCAACCTGCGTTGCTAGCTGCTAGCTGCTAGTTGCCGGTGATGACGTTGCCCGGCAGCGCGGTCGGGGCCGCCGGCGCCTTGATGCTCGGCGTGAACGAATTCGGTCCGCCCGGGGTCAGGGTCGGCGCCTTCTCGGTGGGGGAAGGATTGGCCGACGACGACGGCGGCGGGGTCGACGCCGTGCTGCCGCCGGTCGTCGGGGTCGGCTTCTCGGTGGTGGACGTACATCCCGTCAGGGCTGTCAATCCGACGACGGCGAGGCCGCCCAGCAGCAGGCTGAAGCGGCGGGTATGGGCTGTCTTCATGGTTGTTCTCCTCCCGTGTGCACTTTCATCCTCCCACGTAAAGCCTCAGCCGCCAGGGGCTGTCGGATGGCGCCGATGTAACACGGAGTTAACAGCGGCTGCCTACGCTCGCGTCATGGACCGGCAGAAGGAATTCGTGCTGCGCACGCTGGAGGAACGGGACATCCGATTCGTCCGGCTGTGGTTCACCGACGTGCTGGGCTACCTCAAGTCGGTGGCGATCGCACCGGCCGAACTGGAAGGCGCATTCGAGGAGGGCATCGGGTTCGACGGTTCGTCGATCGAGGGCTTCGCCCGGGTCTTCGAGTCCGACACCGTCGCCCGTCCGGATCCGTCGACCTTCCAGGTGCTGCCCTGGACGACCAGCGCCGGCCAGCACCACTCCGCGCGGATGTTCTGCGATATCACCATGCCGGACGGGTCGCCGTCCTGGGCGGACAGCCGCCACGTGCTGCGCCGGCAGCTGGCCAAGGCCGGCGATCTGGGTTTCACCTGCTACGTACATCCCGAGATCGAGTTCTTCCTGCTCGAGGCGGGTCCCTATGACGGAAGCGTGCCCGTGCCCGCCGACAACGGCGGCTACTTCGACCAGGCCGTGCACGACTCGGCGCCCAACTTCCGCCGGCACGCCATCGACGCCCTCGAGCAGATGGGCATCTCGGTGGAGTTCAGCCATCACGAGGGCGCTCCGGGCCAGCAGGAGATCGACCTGCGCTATGCCGACGCGCTCTCGATGGCCGACAACGTGATGACCTTCCGCTACCTGGTCAAGGAGGTAGCGCTGGCCGAGGGGGTGCGGGCGACGTTCATGCCCAAGCCTTTCGCCGAGTACCCGGGCTCGGCGATGCACACCCACATGAGCCTGTTCGAGGGCGAGACCAACGCCTTCCACAGCCCGGAGGATCCGCTGCAGCTGTCCCCGGTCGCCAAGTCCTTCATCGCCGGCATCCTCGAGCACGCCACCGAGATCAGCGCCGTCACCAACCAGTGGGTGAACTCCTACAAGCGGCTGGTGCACGGCGGCGAGGCCCCGACCGCGGCGTCCTGGGGAGCGGCCAACCGGTCTGCGCTGGTCAGGGTACCGATGTACACCCCGCGTAAGGCGGCCTCGCGCCGCATCGAGGTGCGCAGCCCCGACTCGGCCTGCAACCCGTACCTGGCCTTCGCGGTGCTGCTGGCGGCCGGACTGCGCGGTATCGAGAAGAACTACCAGCTCGCCCCCCAGGCCGAGGACAACGTCTGGATGCTGACGCCCGAGGAGCGGCGGGCGATGGGTTATCGCGAGCTGCCCTCCAGCCTCGGCATGGCGCTGACCGAGATGGAGAACTCCGAACTCGTCGCCGAGGCGCTCGGCGAGCACGTCTTCGACTACTTCCTGCGCAACAAGCGCGCGGAGTGGGAGGAGTACCGCAGCAACGTGACTCCGTTCGAACTCAAGCACTACCTGTCGCTGTAGCTTTACGGTCGTGGCCAAACCCGCGACCGAACGTCCGCGCCTGCCGAGCGTGGGCCGGCTGGGGCTGGTCGGACCGTCGGCTCCGCAAGACCTGGCCCGACTCGGCTGGGACACCGACGCGCACGTCGAACTGCTCTGGTCGCTGTCGCGGGCGGCCGATGCCGATTCCGCTCTGCGCACCGTGGTCCGGATCGCCGAGGCCCTCGGCGAGGACTGGCACCAGCTCGACGCAGCGTTGCTCAAGGACAGTTCCCTGCGCGGCCGGCTGTTCGCGGTACTGGGCGCCTCGCTGGCACTCGGTGATCACCTGGTCGCCAATCCGTACTCGTGGCGGCTGCTCGAAGGGCGGCTGAATCTGCCGAGCCCAGCGGATCTGCGGGCGGCGTTCGCAGCCTGCATCGCCGAGAACGTTTCGGCCCCAACCGGAATCGCGCCACGGCTGCGTACCGTCTACCGCGATCAGCTGATGATCCTGGCCGCTCTCGATCTGGCGCCGACCGTCGAGAACGAGCCGGTGCTGTCGTTCCCCACGATCGGCGCGCATCTGGCCGATCTCGCTGACGCCGCCTTGGCGGCCGCACTCGATGTCGCGATCGCCACGGTGTGCACCGGGGACACCCCGGTACCGCGGCTGGCCGTCATCGCGATGGGCAAGTGCGGAGCCCGTGAACTCAACTACGTCAGCGATGTCGACGTGATCTTCGTCGCCGAGTTCGCCGACCCGATCACCACCCGGGTCGCCGGCGAGATGATGCGACTGGGCACCGAGGCGTTCTTCGAAGTCGACGCCGCACTGCGCCCGGAGGGCAAGGCCGGGGCGCTGGTGAGAACCCTGGATTCCCATATCGCCTACTACCAGAAGTGGGCCAAGACCTGGGAGTTCCAGGCGTTGCTGAAGGCCAGGCCGGCCGTCGGGGACGCCGAACTGGGCCGGCAGTACATGGACGCGCTGATGCCGATGGTCTGGACCGCGTGCCAGCGTGAGGATTTCGTCGCCGACGTGCAGGCGATGCGCCGCCGGGTCGAGTCGCTGGTTCCCGCGGGGGTTCGCGACCGGGAGATCAAACTCGGCACCGGGGGGTTGCGCGACGTCGAGTTCGCCGTCCAACTGCTCCAACTGGTTCACGGCCGGACCGATGACTCGCTGCACGTCGCCTCGACGGTGGACGCACTGGCGGCTCTGGGGGCCCGCGGCTACGTCGGACGCGACGACGCCGCCAACCTCACCGCGTCATATGAGTTCCTGCGCCTGCTCGAGCACCGCCTGCAACTGCAACGGCTCAAGCGCACCCACATGCTTCCCGCTCCGGATGACGATGAGGCGCTGCGCTGGCTGGCCCGCGCCGCGCACGTGCGACCAGACGGCACCCGCGACGCTCTCGGTGTGCTGCGCGAGGAGATCAAACGGCAGAACGTGCGGGTCTCGCGACTGCATGCCAAGCTGTTCTACGCGCCGCTGCTCGAATCCGTCGGCCGCGCAGTCGGTTACGCGCACGGGATGTCTTCGGAATCAGCCGAACGGCAGCTGGCCGCGCTCGGCTACGAGGGTCCGCAGAGCGCCCTGACGCATCTGAGCGCTCTGGTCAATCAGAGCGGCCGTCGGGGGCAGGTGCAGGCGGTGCTGCTGCCCCGGCTGCTGGACTGGCTGTCCGACACCCCCGACCCGGACAGCGGACTGCTGGCTTACCGGCGGATCAGCGAGGCGCTGGCCGAGCAGCGCTGGTATCTGGCCACGCTGCGCGACGAGAGCGCGGTGGCCAAACGACTGATGCGAGTGCTCGGCACATCGGCCTTCGTGCCGGAGTTGCTGATGCGCGCCCCGGAGGTCATCCAGTCCTACGCCGACGGGCCGGGAGGCCCGAAGCTTCTCGACGTCGACCCCGACGGGGTGGCCAGGGCACTGATCGCCTCATCCGGACGCCATCGGGACCCGGTGCGTGCGATCGCCGCCGCCCGGACCCTTCGCCGGCGCGAACTGGCCAGGGTGGCCTCGGCGGATCTGCTGGGCCTGCTCGACGTCGGGCAGGTGTGTACCGCGCTGACATCGGTCTGGGTGGCGGTGCTGCAGTGCGCTCTGGATGCGGTGATCCGGGCCGACACCGACGAGGGCGAGACGCCGCCGGCCGCCATCGCGGTGATCGGCATGGGACGCCTCGGTGGCGGGGAACTGGGCTACGGCTCCGATGCGGACGTGATGTTCGTCTGCGATCCGGCTCCCGGAGCCGATGAGACGCGGGCCGTCAAATGGTCGGTGTCGGTTGCCGAACAGGTGCGCAGCCTGCTCGGGGCGCCCAGCGACGACCCGCCGTTGGAGGTCGACGCCAACCTGCGTCCGGAGGGGCGAAACGGGCCACTGGTGCGCACGCTTGCCTCCTACGCCGCCTATTACGAACAGTGGGCCCAGCCCTGGGAGATCCAGGCGCTGCTGCGGGCCGCCCCGGTGGCCGGCGATGTGGATCTGGGCCGGCGGTTCATGGAGGTCGCCGACCGCACCCGGTACCCCGACGGCGGGTTGCCCGCCGATGCGGTGCGCGAGATCCGCCGGATCAAGGCGCGGGTCGACGCCGAG